>NZ_NEKA01000012.1:0-196416 GCF_002113205.1 Pseudomonas sp. B16(2017) | reverse complement strand
CACCGCCGCCCCCTCCCGAACCGGAACAACCGGTGGAAGACGAGGACGCGGTCAAGCCGCCGCCCAAACCGGTGGAGAAACCCAAACCGATCGAAAAACCGAAACCGGTCGAGAAACCCAAACCGGTGAAAAAGGCCGAGCCGCCGAAAGCGCCGCCCACCCCTGCGCAACCGGCAGCGCCTGCTGCTCCGGCCACCCCGAGCGCGCCACCGGCGCCTGCTGCGGCGCCGGGCCCGGTGAAAGAGTCGGCGGCAATTTCCGGCCTCGCCAGCCTCGGCAACCCGCCGCCGGAATACCCGTCGCTGGCCCTGCGACGCAACTGGGAAGGCAGCGTGGTGCTGCGGATTCAGGTGCTGGCCAACGGTCGCGCAGGCTCAGTGACGGTGACCAAATCCAGCGGCAAGCCGCAACTGGATGACGCGGCGGTCGCGGCGGTGAAGGCCTGGAAGTTCATCCCGGCCAAACGCGGCGACACACCGATCGACGGCTTCGCCACCCAGACCATCGATTTCAAATTGCCGCAATGACGGCACAACAACCGAACTCACAACCGATTAACGCAAGCGAGGTGTAGCCATGAACGATTCCCTGTCTTCGATGATTGTCCCCGGCGTGCTCTGGGGGCTGGTGCTGTTTTCCGTGGTCAGTTGGGCGATCCTGCTGGTCAAGTCGGCGCAATACCTGCGTCAGAAAACCCAGAACAAGCAGTTCAGCAAAGCCTTCTGGGGCGCGCCGGACCTGCTCACCGCCGCCGAACACGCCAGCCAGTATCCGGGCTCCTTGGCGCGGATCGCCAGCAGCGGTTTCGAAGCCTTGCTGGTGGAAGAATCCCCTCGCACCACCCAACAACTGGCGCACACCATCAACCGTGCCGACCGCCTGGAACGCAACCTGCGCCAGCAGATCCAGAAGGAACGTCGCTCGCTGGAAAACGGCCAGGCGATCCTCGCCAGTATCGGCAGCACCGCGCCGTTCATTGGTCTGTTCGGCACCGTGTGGGGAATCATGGAAGCCCTGCAAAGCATCGGCGCCAGCGGTTCGGCCAGCCTGGAAACCGTGGCAGGGCCGATCGGCCACGCGCTGATCGCCACCGGTGTGGGGATTGCCGTCGCGGTGCCGGCAGTGCTGATCTACAACTTCTTCCTGCGGCGCCTGAAGCTGGCCTCGGCGGACATGGATGACTTCGCCCACGACTTCGACGCCCTCGCCTCGCGCAGCGCTTTCTCCATCAGCCGCCAGGCCATTGCCAAAACCACGGCCGCCGTGCGGGAGGCCAGCTGATGTCCTTTTCCACTCAAGACAGCGATGAAGTGCTCAGCGAAATGAACGTCACGCCGCTGGTGGACGTGATGCTCGTGCTGCTGGTGGTGTTCATCGTCACCGCGCCGCTGATGACCAACGCGATCAAGGTCAACCTGCCGAAGACCGACGCCGTCGCCCCCGCCGAAAAGAAGGATCCGGTGGTGGTCAGCGTCGATCAGGACGGCAAATTCTTCCTGGCCAAGACCGAGCTGGCGCCGGAATCACTGGAGGCCAGCCTCAAGGAGGTCAAGGCCAAGGATGCTGACGTGCGCGTGCAGCTGCAGGCCGACTCCGCCGTGAATTACGGCCAGGTGGCCAAAGCCATGGCGTCCATCGAGCGCTCGGGCATCACCAAGATATCGGTGATGACCACCCGCTGACGGCGGTGCCGGGCGCGCAGTGAGGGACGCGCCCGACACCGTTCGTTGAATCCCGTCGCAATCGGCCGACCGAAAAAACGCAGCGCGTCTTCGGAGGGGATCGGCTTGCTTGAAGAAAGTGGTTTTCGCGGCGCGGCACCACCGTGCTCCGTGCAAAGAGGGCTCACAAGGCCATTTCGATAAACGTCTAACAAAGTCGGAAACAACCATGCTGATGAACACTCCACGCTTCACGCTCAAACCCTTGGTGGCGACGATTTCCCGCCACCGTTTCGTTCCGTTGTACCTGGTGGCCATGGGGATGGGCGCCGGGGTTCAGGCCGCCGAGGACGACAACAGCGTCCCGGCCGCCGCGGCGGTGGTCGCGCCGACCACGCAACTGCAACGGGTCGAAGTGACCGGTTCGGCGATCCGTCGGGTCGACGCGGAAACCGCGGTGCCGATCACCGTGCTCAAGGCCGATGAACTGCGCAAACAGGGCGTGACCACCACCGCCGAACTGGTGCAGCGCATCACCGGCAGCCAGTCGATCAACAACAGCGCAGGCTCGGTCGGCGCGGCCACCGGCGGCGCCTCGTTCGCCGACATGCGCGGCATCGGCGCGAACAAGACGCTGGTGCTGCTCAACGGTCGCCGACTGGCCAACAACGCCCTGTCGGGCACCAACTCGGCCGGCGGCGCGGTGGATCTGAACATGATCCCGTTTGCCGCGATCGAGCGCGTGGAAGTGCTGCGCGACGGCGCCTCGGCCCTGTACGGCACCGACGCCATCGGTGGCGTGATCAACTTCATCACCAAGAAATCCATGACCGACGGCCAGCTCACCCTCGGCGGTGAAACACCGACCCACAGCGGCGGCGGTGCGACCAAGGACATGAGCGCCAGCTGGGGCTACGGCGACCTGGAGCAGGACCGCTTCAACGTGCTCGGCGTGTTCAACTACAACAAGCAGCAGAACCTCGACGCCAACGATCGCTCCTTCGCCCGTGACTACGTGCCCGGCCGAGGTCTGGACCAGACCTCCGGCACCGCGTTCCCCGGCAACTACAGCCAGAACGGCAATGCCACCAACCCGCTGGCCAACAGCAATTGCAACGGCCCCAACCTGGTGGCCCGCGACGGCCTCTGCCGCTTCAGCACCCGGGAATTCATCGACCTGGTGCCGCAGACCGAGAAGACGTCGTTCTTCGGCAAGACCACCGGCAAACTGGCCGACGACCACAACGTCAACCTCGAATACTTCTGGTCGCGCAACAACAACGCCACCGCTATTGGCCCAGCGCCATTGACCGGCCTGAGCCTGGATTCGTCCTCGCCCTACTACCCCGGCAACGGCATCACCCCGGCGCCCACCGATTTTGCCCTCGACCCGACGCAACCGGTGGACGTGAACTGGCGCGAAACAGCCGCCGGCCCGCGTGAATCGAAAGACCAGAACACCAGCCAGCGCTTTTTGCTGAGCTTCGACGGTCTGGTTGGCGGCTGGGACTACAACGTCGGCGCCTCGTACAACCAGAACAAGATCGTCTCCAGCGTCACCAGCGGCTACGTCAGCGATCAGGCGATGATCGACGGTCTGGCCAGCGGTCTGCTCAACCCGTTCGGCCCGCAGAGCAGCGCCGGTCAGCAGTACATCGATCAGGCCGCGTACCACGGCGCCTATTCCACGGCGGTCGGTCGGGTCGCCGGTTTCGACGGGCGGATCAGCCGCGAAATCGGTGACTGGTTTGGTGCCGGTCCGTCCGGCCTGGCCCTGGGCGGCGAGTACCGCAAAGAGAAATTCCACCAGGACTTCGAAGCCTTTGCCGGCGACATCCAGAGCCTGGGCATCGACCCGGCCGGCAGCGTCGAGGGCGACCGCAGCGTGAAAGCCGCCTACGCGGAAATCAACGTGCCGGTGCTCGACAGCCTGGAATTGTCCGCCGCCGTGCGTCACGACAAATACAGCGACTTCGGCAGCACCACCAACCCGAAATACTCGTTCCGTTATCAGCCGCTCAAGGAGCTGGTGGTGCGCGGCGCCTACAGTGAAGGCTTCCGCGCGCCGTCGCTGTATGAGCTGTATTCGCCGCGCAGCATCACCTACACCCAGGGCTACTACAACGACCCGGTACTGTGTACCGGCGGCGTGGTGCAACCGGGCGGCAACGGCGGGCGCGATTGCGGTCAGCAGTTCCTCAACCAGATCGGCGGCAACGAAGACCTGGCCCCGGAGAAGGCGCGCAACGTGACGCTGGGCTTTGTCTATCAGCCGGTCAGCAACCTGTCCGTGGGCCTGGATTTCTGGTGGATTCACATCTCCAACCAGATCCAGCCGTTTCCGGAATCCACCGTGTTCGATCAGGCCGGCAGCTACCCTGACCGCTTCGTGCGCAACGCCGACGGCACGCTCAACTACATCGTCACCGGCAACGCCAACCTGGGCATCGTTGAAACCAACGGCGTCGATGTATCGCTGGACTATCGCTTCCCGAACACGCCGTACGGTCAGTTCGGTCTGGGCCTGCAAGGCACCTATGTCGACGAGTACGACTTCCAGAGCACCATCAAGGGCCCGTTCACCGACAAGGTCGGCGACTTCCGGGGTGACGGTGTGATCGCCCGCTGGAAACACAACCTGACCGGTTCCTGGACCTTCGGCGCGGCCCGTGCGGCGCTGACCAACCGCTTCACCACCGGCTACAACGACTACGACCGTGAGACCAACGCGCGGGTCGCGTCGTATTCAGTGTGGGACCTGTCGGCCGGCTACACCTTCGACAAGGTGCTGGACGTCGATGCCGGGGTGAAGAACCTGTTCGACCGCGATCCGCCGTTCTCCAACCAAGCCTACAACTTCCAGAGCGGTTATGACCCGCGCTACACCGATCCGCTGGGCCGCACGCTGTTTGCGCGCATGACGTACCACTTCTGAGTCCCGGTCGGGGCCGCGCAAGACTCCGGCCGGCCCCTTCCCCTTGCGAATTCGCATCCCGCAGCGGCCTGCCGCCGCTTCGGGTTTTTCCGGCTCAGAGGAACGACTTCATGACATTCATGCGCAACATGGCCGGCTTGCTGCTCGGCAGCGCGCTGCTGTGCAACGCCGCATCTGCGCTGGCCGGCGGCAGCTACGCGATGACGGTGTACGGCGAGGCGCCGAAATACCCCGCCGGTTTCCAGCACTTTGATTTCGTCAATCCCGACGCCCCCAAGGGCGGCTCGCTCAGCCGCGCTTCGATGGAGATCGGTCAGTACAACTACATCACCCCGTACGCCGATCAGGGCATTTCCGTGGTGCAGGTCAACGACTGGGTGTATTCGCCGCTGGCGTTCCGCTCGCTGGACGAGCCCTACACCGTCTACGGTCTGGTGGCGCAAACCATGGAGCGCGATCCCGACGGTCTGTGGGTGCGTTTCAACCTGAATCCCGAGGCGCGTTTCGCCGATGGCACGCCGATCACCGCCGAGGACGTGCGCTACACCTTCGAACTGTTGATGACCAAGGGCAGCCTGAGTTATCGCCAGCAATACGCCGACGTGCAGGACGTGCTGATCGAAGGCCCGCGGCAGATTCGCTTCACCTTCAAGAACAACCTCAACCGCACCCTGGCGCTGGATCTGGCGTCGCTGCGACCGGTGCCCGAGCACTGGTGGAAAACCCGCGACTTCGCCAACGGCGGCGGTTTCGAACCCCCGCTGGGCAGCGGCCCGTACCGGGTGAGCAAGGTCGATGCGGGACGCAGCATCAGTTTCCAGCGTGACCCGCAGTGGTGGGGCAAAGACCTGCCGGTCAGTCGCGGGATGTACAACTTCGACAGCCTGACCGTGAATTTCTACGGCGACACCGACGTCGCCCGGCAACTGCTGCAGGCCGGCGCATTCGACTACAACCGCGAGTTTTCCTCGTCCGGCTACGTGGTCGGCTACGACAGCCCGGCCCTGCGTGACGGTCGCCTGCAACAGGCGATTCTCGCCCCGGACAAACCGACCAGCGCCCAGGGTTTCGTGTTCAATCTGCAGAACCCGCTGTTCAAGGATCACCGCGTGCGTCAGGCGCTGAGCCTGCTGTGGGATTTCGAGTGGACCAACAAGCAGATGATGCGCGGCTTCTACGTGCGCCAGAACAGCTACTGGCCGAAGAGTGAAATGGCCGCTACCGCACTGCCCGACGCCGAAGAACTGGCGATCCTCGAACCGCTGCGCGGACAGATCCCGGACGAGGTCTTCACCCATGTCTATCGGGCGCCGAAAACCGATGGCAGCGGCTACATCCGCGACAAGCAATTGCAAGCACTGAAGCTGTTGGCCGAGGCCGGATGGACGCCGAAAAACAATCGGCTGGTGAACGCCGCCGGCGAGCCCTTCGAATTCACCTTCCTCGACGGCCAGGGCGGCTTCGACCGCATGCTGCTGCCGTACAAACGCACCCTGGCGCAGATCGGCATCACCCTCAATCTGCGACGCATCGATTCGGCGCAGTACATCAACCGACTCAACGCTCGGGACTACGACATGATCGTCACCAGTTTCCCGCGCAGCGGCGATCCGATCGTCTCGCCGGGCCGCGAGTTGTACAGCCTGTACGCCTCACAGAGCGCCACGCAGGTCGGCAGTTCCAATTCGATGGTGCTGGCGGACCCTGCGGTGGACCGGCTGATCGACGGCCTGGTTCAGGCCAATACCCGCGACGCCATGGTGCGTTACGCCCGCGCCCTCGACCGGGTGCTGCAATGGGGTGACTACATGATTCCCAACTACTACTCCAAAGGCACGCCGACGGTGTTTCAGAACCGCTTCGGCAGGCCGCCGGTGCAGCCGATCTACAGCGAAGGCCTCGATACCTGGTGGGAGGTTTCGGCCAAGCCGCTGACCAACCAGCAGATGAGCGCCCTGCGCCAGCTCGCGGGGGGCCAGTGACATGTGGCGTTATCTGAGTCGACGTCTGTTGCTGATCATCCCGACGCTGCTGTGCATTCTGGTGGTCAACTTCGTCATCGTGCAGGCCGCGCCCGGCGGCCCGGTGGAACAGGCCATCGCCCGCCTGCAAGGCTTCGGCGGGCACAGCATGGGCGGCGCCAGCGAGGTCACCGCGATCGGCGGTGCCGGGCGTAGCAGCCGTGGCCTGGACCCGGCGCTGATCGAAGAGATCAAGCACCACTACGGCTTCGATAAACCGATGCACGAACGCCTGTGGCTGATGCTGAAAAACTACGCGCAACTGGACCTGGGCAGCAGCTTCTTTCGCGGTGCGAAGGTGACCGATCTGATCGTGCAGAAGCTGCCGGTGTCGCTGTCCCTCGGCCTGTGGGCGACCTTGATCACCTACCTGATTTCGATCCCGCTGGGCATTCGCAAGGCGATCAAAAACGGCAGCGCATTCGATGTCTGGAGCAGCACGGCGATCATCGTCGGTTACGCGATGCCAGCGTTTCTGTTCGCGATCCTGTTGATCGTGGTGTTCGCCGGGGGCAGCTACGTCAACTGGTTTCCGGTACAGGGGCTGGTCTCGGACAACTTCGACAGCCTGAGCCTGTGGGGCAAGGTCGGCGACTACTTCTGGCACCTGGTGTTGCCGGTGACGGCGCTGGTGATCGGCGGTTTTGCCACGCTGACGATCCTGACCAAAAACAGCTTCCTCAACGAGATCAGCCGCCAGTACGTGATCACCGCGCGCGCCAAGGGCCTGACCGAAAGGCGCGTGCTCTACGGCCATGTGTTTCGCAACGCGATGCTGCTGGTGGTGGCCGGTGTGCCGTCAGCATTGATCGAGGTGTTTTTCGCCGGCTCGCTGCTGATCGAAACCATCTTCAACCTCGACGGCCTCGGGCGCATGAGCTACGAAGCGGCGGTGTCTCGGGACTACCCGGTGGTGTTCGGCACGCTGTTTCTGTTCACCCTGTTCGGCCTGTTGATCAAGCTGATCGGCGACCTCTGCTACACCCTGCTCGACCCGCGCATCGACTTCTCGGCGAGGACTGCCTGATGTTCACACTCTCCCCTCTGGGCCGGCGGCGCATCGCCCAATTCAAGGCCAACCGTCGCGGGCGTTGGTCGCTGTGGCTGTTCATCGGACTGTGCCTGATCTGCCTCGGCGGCGAACTGATCGCCAACGACAAACCGCTGGTGATCCGCTATCACCACGCCTTCTACTTCCCGATCCTCAGCGATTATCTGGAAACCGATTTCGGCGGCGAACTGCCGTTCCAGCCGGATTACGCCAGCCAGTACGTGCACAAACTGATCGAGGATCAGGGTGGCTGGATGCTGTTCCCGCCGATCCCGTTCAGCTACGACACGGTCAATTACGACCTCACCGAACCGGCGCCGAGCCCGCCGTCCTCGAGCAACTGGCTGGGCACCGACGATCAGGCCCGGGACGTGTTGGCGCGAGTGATTTTCGGCACGCGGATTTCGATCCTGTTTGCGCTGATTCTCACGGCCGTCAGTGCGCTGATCGGCATCGTCGCCGGGGCGTTGCAGGGTTATTACGGCGGCTGGGTCGACTTGCTCGGGCAACGGGTGCTGGAGATCTGGTCGGGATTGCCGGTGCTGTACCTGCTGATCATTCTGTCGGGGTTCGTCTCGCCGAGTTTCTGGTGGCTGCTGGGGATCATGGCGCTGTTTTCCTGGCTGGCACTGGTGGACGTGGTACGCGCCGAGTTCCTGCGCGGACGCAGCCTGGAATACGTCAAGGCCGCGCGGGCCCTGGGCCTGACGGACAGCGAGCTGATGCGCCGGCACATTCTGCCCAACGCCATGACCTCCACCCTGACCTACCTGCCGTTCATTCTGACCGGTGCCATCGCCACCCTCACCGCGCTGGATTTTCTCGGCTTCGGCATGCCCGCCGGCACGGCGTCGCTGGGGGAACTGATCGGCCAGGCCAAGCGCAATCTGCAAGCGCCGTGGCTGGGGCTGACGGCGTTTTTTGCCCTGGCGCTGATTCTGTCCCTGCTGGTGTTTACCGGCGAAGCCTGCCGTGACGCGTTCGATCCGCGATCCTGATCCCCGGAGCTGAAATGACCGACAACCTGATTGAAATCCGCGACCTGCGCGTCGCCTTCGCCGGGCACGAAGTGGTGCACGGCGTGAACCTCGACATCCGCCGTGGCGAGTGCCTGGCACTGGTCGGCGAATCCGGCTCGGGCAAGTCGGTGACGGCCCACTCGATCCTGCGTTTGCTGCCGGCCAAGACCGTCAGCAGCACGGGCAGCATCCGTTACAACGGCGTGGACTTGCTACACGCCAGCGAACAGCAGCTGCGCGGCTTGCGCGGCAACCGCATCGCGATGATTTTCCAGGAGCCGATGACCTCGTTGAACCCGCTGCACACGGTGGAAAAACAGATCAGTGAAGTGCTGGAAATCCACAAGGGACTCAAGGGCCGCGCCGCGCGCCAGCGCACGCTGGAGCTGCTGGAACTGGTCGGCATTCGCCAGCCGTTGCAGCGTTTGAAGGCCTATCCGCACCAGCTATCGGGCGGCCAGCGGCAACGGGTGATGATCGCCATGGCGCTGGCCAACGAGCCGCAATTGCTGATCGCTGACGAACCGACCACCGCGCTGGACGTGACCGTGCAGCAGAAGATTCTCGAGCTGCTGATCGAGTTGCAGCAACGCCTCGGCATGTCGCTGCTGCTGATCACTCACGACCTCAATCTGGTGCGGCGCATCGCCCAACGGGTGTGCGTGATGCGCCACGGGGAAATCGTCGAACAGGCCGATTGCGAAACGCTTTTCCGCGCCCCGCAGCATCCTTACAGCCGCCTGCTGATCGAGGCAGAACCGTCGGGCGCGCCGGTGCCGAGCCGCTACGATCACAACTTGCTGGAAGTGGACGATCTGAAAGTCTGGTTCCCGCTGCCCAGGGCGCTGTTCAGTCGCACTCAGGAGTACATCAAGGCCGTGGACGGCGTGAGTTTCCGACTGCAACGGGGCAAGACCCTGGGGATTGTCGGCGAGTCCGGTTCGGGCAAGTCGACGCTGGGCCAGGCGATTCTGCGACTGGTGGAATCCGAGGGCGATATTCGCTTCGGCAACAAGCATTTGAGCCTGCTCAATCAGCGCTTGATGCGCCCGTTGCGCCGGCAGATTCAGGTGGTGTTCCAGGACCCGTTCGGCAGCCTCAGCCCTCGAATGTCGGTACAGCAGATCATCGCCGAAGGCCTGTTGACCCACGGTATCGGCACGCCCGAAGAACGTGAGGCAGCGGTGATCCGCGTGCTGGAGGAAGTCGGCCTCGACCCGCAGAGCCGCCATCGCTATCCCCACGAATTTTCCGGCGGCCAGCGCCAGCGCATTTCCATCGCCCGGGCACTGGTGCTGGAACCGGCGCTGATTCTGCTCGACGAACCGACCTCGGCGCTGGACCGCACGGTGCAGAAACAGGTGGTGGAGTTGTTGCGGCAGTTGCAGATCCGCCATGGCTTGACGTACCTGTTCATCAGCCATGACCTGGCGGTGGTGCATGCGCTGGCGCACGACTTGATGGTGATCAAGGACGGCAAGGTGGTCGAACAGGGAGCCTCGCGCCAGATTTTTGCGGCGCCGCAGCATGCCTATACCCAGGAACTGCTGAAAGCCTCCGGCCTGGCATTGGCAAAAACCGGGAAAGAGCTGGTTACAACAATCTGACTTTCAGTGCTCTCAGATTTATTTTCCGGCCACTGCATCCAAATGCCTCCGTCACGGGTAGTCCCTGTAACAGCCCTCTTTCGGCTGTCAGCGGTTTACCCTTTTCGGAGAAACACTGATGAACATCACCCAACTGATCGGCCTCACCGGTTTGCTCGCCGTCGCCTCGACAAGCTTTGCCCAAAGCAGTTATCCCGACGCGATCAAGGTGCCGGACGGCCACAAGATCGCGATGGAAACCACCGGGGTCGGCGAGATCACCTACGAATGCCGGGACAAGGCCAATGCCGCCGGCCAGACCGAGTGGGTGTTCGTCGGCCCGAAAGCGGTGCTCAACGATCGCAGCGGCAAACAGGTCGGCACCTACTTCGGCCCGCCCGCCACCTGGCAGGCGCAGGACGGTTCGAAAGTCACCGGCACGCAACTGGCCGTAGCCCCCTCGAGCCCGGGCAACCTGCCCTATCAACTGGTCAAGGCCAACCCCGCAGAGGGCAAAGGCGCGATGAGCGGCGTGAGCTACATCCAGCGCGTCGCGCTCAAGGGCGGCGTGGCGCCGGGCAGCGAATGCACGGCAGCGAACAAGGGCAAACAGGAAGTGGTGAAGTACCAGGCCGACTACATTTTCTGGGCGGCGAACTGAGCCTGACTGGACGTTTGGTCGATGCTTGCTAGATTGCAGGACATGCCCTTGCCCGAAACCGCGTTCGATTATGAAGCCCGCCTCGCCGCCTGTGCCCGCGGCGAGCGCGGGGCCCTGCGCGAATTGTATGTGCAGGAAAGCCCGCGGCTGCTGGGTGTCGCCCGGCGTCTGGTGCGTGACACGGCACTGGCCGAAGACATCGTTCACGATGCGTTCCTGAAGATCTGGGCCGGCGCGGCGGGTTTCGATCCGGCGCGCGGTTCGGCCCGGGGCTGGATGTTCAGCGTGACCCGGCATCTGGCGCTGAATGTGCTGCGCAATCACCATCAGGAAACGCCGCTGAACGACAGCAACGAATTTCCGGCGATTGATGACGGGTTCGAGGCGCTGGCGCAATCGACCCGCATCCATCGCTGCCTGCATCAACTGGAACCGCAACGCCGCCGCTGCATCCTTCACGCCTACGTCGACGGTTACAGCCACGCGCAGATCGCCCAGCGCCTCGACACCCCGCTGGGCACCGTCAAAGCCTGGATCAAACGCAGCCTCAATGCGTTGCGGGAGTGCATGGGATGACCACCGAATCGGCGCAGGACCGCGATGAACTGGCCAGCGAATACGTGCTCGGCACCCTCTCGGCCGAAGCGCGCGCCGAAGTGCAACGACGCTTGCCCAACGAGCCCGAGCTGCAAGCGGCCGTGGATGCCTGGGAGCGACGTCTGCTGGAACTGACCGACCTCGCCCCGGCGCATCAACCTTCTTCGCAGCTGTGGCAACGCATCGAGCGCAGTGTCGGGCAACTCACCCACAAGAGGGCGCCAGAGATTTCCTGGTGGAACCGCCTGTCACTGTGGCGCGGCTTGAGCGCTGCGGGGCTGGCCGCGACCTTGTTGCTGGGCTCGATCCTGTTGACCCAGACCACGCCGAAACCGAGCTTTCTGGTGGTGCTGGTCGCCCCGCAGGACAAGGCGCCGGGCTGGGTGATCCAGGCCAGCAATCCACGGGAGATTCAGTTGATTCCGCTGGGCGTGGTCGAAGTGCCGGCTGACAAGGCGCTGGAGTTCTGGACCAAGGCCGACGGCTGGCAGGGGCCGGTGTCGCTGGGGCTGGTCAAACCGGGCCAGGCGCTATCGATCCCGCTGGACAAACTGCCGCCGCTGCAACCCAACCAGTTGTTCGAGCTGACGCTGGAAGGCGCCAACGGTTCGCCGATCGGCAAACCTACCGGGCCGATCCAGGCGATTGGCCGCGCGGTGAAGGTGCTGTGACAAACCATCATCGGCGTCGATGTTCACCATCACGTCAATGAAGTTCTCTTAAAAAATCCCGGGCGTAACATCCGCTCCATACCAAACAAACAACACCCCCGGAGCAAAAATCATGAAACGCCAAGTCATCCTCAGCATTGCCCTTTCGGTTCTGGCCTTCAACGCATTTGCCGCCAAACCGGCCCACACCATGATCGCCGAAGGCGGTTCGGATCGTCTGATTGAACGCCGCGTTGCCGAAGGTGGCTCGGATCGTCTGATCGAACGCCGTGTTGCCGAAGGTGGTTCGGATCGTCTGATTGAACGTCGCGTTGCCGAAGGTGGTTCGGATCGTCTGATTGAACGCCGCGTCGCTGAAGGTGGTTCGGATCGTCTGATCGAACGTCGCGTTGCCGAAGGTGGCTCGGATCGTCTGATCGAACGCCGTGTTGCTGAAGGTGGTTCGGATCGACTGATCGAACGCCGCGTTGCCGAAGGTGGTTCGGATCGTCTGATTGAACGTCGCGTTGCTGAAGGTGGTTCGGATCGTCTGATTGAACGTCGCGTTGCCTGAATGAATGGCTTGACCGCAACAACCCAGAAAAAACCCGGCTCCCGTCAGCCGGGTTTTTTTATACCTTTTTGATCGTCCTCAGCCCTTGGCCATGCAGCGCCGATAACGCTCGTCGACCCGTTTGGCAAACCACGCCGTGGTCAGTTTGCGGGTGATCTTCGGGCTCTGCAGCACGATGCCCGGCAACACCGCACGGGGCAATGTCTTGCCTTCCGCACGCTCCGCCAGTTCGAAGACCCGTTGATACAGTTTGGTCTCCTCGAAGGCCAGGCTATCGCCCTTCTCCAGTTGATCGCGGATCACCGGATTGCGCATACCCAGGGATTTGCCGAGGGTGCGCACCGCCAGTTCAGTGCTGCCCGGCATGATCGCACCCGGGCGGATCAGGTCGCCATCCAGCGCCAGCGGAATGCCCGACGCCCGGCTGACCGCGTTCTGAAACGCTGCGTTGCGACTGGCGTACCAGCCGGCGTTGAAGTCGGCGAAGCGGTACAGCGGCTCGCGGTAACTCACCGGATACCCCAGCAGATGGGCAATGCCGAAGTACATGCCGCCCCGACGGCTGAACACCTCGCGACGAATGGTGCCGTCCACCGGGTACGGGTAGTCCTTGGCGTGCTGCTCGGCGAATTCGATGCTGACCTGCATCGGCCCGCCGGTGTGCACCGGGTTGAAACCGCTGAACAGCGTGCGGCCCATCGGCACCGAGCCGATGAAATCATCGAAAATCGCGCTCAATTCCTTTTCGCTGCGGGCGGCGCTCAGGCGTTCGCTGTAGGTCTTGCCGTTGGGCGAGCGCACCTGCAAGGCACCGCTGACCAACAGGCTCGGGATATGCACCTTGGCGGCGCGGCGATCGATTTCGTCACGGGCAATCTTGCCCAAGCCAGGCACCGGCGGATCGACCTGGAAAGTGGATTCCTGCTCGGCGACGGCCAGCACCGAACACAGATTCTGCGTAGTCGGGCTGATGCCCTGGGCGGCGAACGCGGCGTAGATGTCAGTGGCCCAGCCCTGACGGTCGGCGGTTTTTGCCGGCAGCAGGCGCACGATCTGCGCCTTGACCTCGGCGGGCGGGCGCGGCGCCGGTTCTTCGCTGCGTTGACCGGCGCAACCGGCCAGCACCAGCAGCGCGGCGAGGCTGACGAATAATCGAGGGGTGTGCATACGCTTCATCCAGTCCGTTGAGCCGGGTTAACCCTACGCTCAATCGCAGGGTGCAGGATAGGACTGCGGGCCGGCGGCGCTGTTCCATCGTCCCGTTTGGCAGGCCGACTGGCCGCCCTCGCCGTCTGATCCATACTTGCTGCTGCAGTGGCAAGTCTCGGATCAGGACACGCGAGGAGGACAGACCATGAACCGCAGTGATGTTCTGATCATCGGCGCGGGCCCCACCGGGCTGGTGCTGGCCCTGTGGCTGAGCAAACTGGGCGTGCGCGTACGCATCATCGACAGGACCTCCGCCCCCGGCACCACCTCGCGGGCGCTGGCGGTGCAGGCGCGCACCCTTGAGCTGTACCGGCAACTGGATCTGGCCGATACGGTGGTGCGCAACGGTCATCGGGTGGCCGCGGCGAATTTCTGGGTCAAGGGCAAACCGGTGGCGCAGCTGCCGCTGAACCGGATCGGCGAAGGCCTGACGCCCTATGCCTTTCTGGAAATGTACCCGCAGGACGAACACGAGCGGCTGTTGATCGACCGACTCGAAGACTACGACGTGACCGTCGAGCGCAACACGACGCTGGAGAGCTTCACGGAAAACGGTGACGGCCTCACCGCGCACTTGCGCCTGCCGGATGGCGAGCAGGAAATCTGCCAGGCCTGCTATCTGGCCGGGTGCGACGGCGCTCGTTCAATCGTGCGCAAGACCCTCGACACCGGTTTTCCCGGCGGCACCTATCAGCAGATTTTCTATGTCGCCGATGTGCGGGCCAGCGGTCCGGCGCTCAATGGCGAGTTGCATCTGGATCTGGATGAAGCGGATTTTCTGGCGGTGTTCCCGCTGGCCGGCGAAGGCCGCGCGCGGTTGATTGGCACGGTGCGCGACGAGCGTGCGGATCGCGCCGAAACCCTCGAGTTTTCCGACGTCAGCAATCGCGCCATCGAACATTTGAACGTGCACGTCGAGGACGTCAACTGGTTCTCCACCTACCGCGTGCATCACCGGGTGGCTGATCACTTTCGCAAGGGCCGGGCGTTTCTGCTCGGCGATGCGGCGCACGTGCACAGCCCGGCCGGCGGTCAGGGCATGAACACCGGCATCGGCGATGCGATCAACCTGGCGTGGAAACTCGCGGCAGTGCTCGGCGGCGCAGCCACGCCCGGGCTGCTCGACAGCTACGAAACCGAACGCATCGCCTTCGCCCGGCGACTGGTGTCGACCACCGACAAGGTCTTCAGCTTCGTCACCGCCGAAGGCCGCATGGCCGACCTGTTGCGCACACGGCTGGCGCCGTTCCTGATTCCGAAAATGGCCTCATTCGAGAGCAGCCGCGAATTCCTGTTTCGCACCGTCTCGCAAATCACCGTCAACTATCGGGGCATGGCGTTGAGCGAAGGCGTGGCCGGGCACGTCCACGGCGGCGACCGCTTGCCGTGGGCCCATGATGGCGAGGGGGACAATTACGAGCCGTTGCGCCAGCCGTGCTGGCAGGTGCATGTGTACGGCGACACCAGCGACGAGATGATCGCCTGGTGCAATGAACATCACTTGCCGCTGCACGTGTTCGACTGGCGTCCGGCGTTTGAAACGGCGGGCCTGGGGCGCAACGGCTTTTACCTGCTACGCCCCGATACCTACGTGGCGATTGCCGACAACAGCGCGGATCCGAAGGTGATAGAGCGGTATTTCCGTGACCACGGGATCCGGCCGTTTTTCAATTGCCCCTGAAAGGTCAGATCCCGGCCAGTGCCAGGTCCATCGCAAAGTAGGTGAAGATCAGATCCGCACCCGCGCGCTTGATCGCGCCGAGGCTTTCGCGCACCACGCGATCTTCGTCGATGGCCCCGGCCTGGGCGCCGAACTTGATCATCGCGTACTCGCCGCTGACCTGATACGCCGCCAGCGGCAGGGTCGAGGCTTCGCGGATGTCGCGGATGATGTCCAGGTACGCGCCGGCCGGTTTGACCATCAGCGCATCGGCGCCTTCCTGCTCGTCGAGCAACGATTCGCGCAGGGCTTCGCGGCGGTTCATCGGGTTCATCTGATAGCTTTTGCGATCGCCCTTCAGCGCGCTCCCACCGGCCTCGCGGAACGGGCCGTAGAGCGCCGAGGCGAATTTGGTCGAGTAGGCCATGATCGGAATCTGCGTGAAGCCGGCATCGTCCAGCGCCCGGCGAATCGCCCGCACCTGGCCGTCCATCGCTGCCGACGGCGCGATCACGTCGGCACCGGCACGGGCTGCCGCCACCGCTTGTTTGCCGAGGTTGATCAGGGTCTGGTCGTTGTCGACTTCATGGTTGTGCATCACGCCGCAGTGGCCGTGGTCGGTGTACTCGCAGAAGCAGGTGTCGGACATCACGATCATTTCCGGCACGGCGTCCTTGGCGATCCGCGACATGCGCGACACCAGGCCGTTTTCGCGCCAGGTGTCGCTGCCGTTGGCGTCCAGGTGATGGGACACGCCGAAGGTCATCACCGACTTGATTCCGGCCCGAGCGTAACGCTCGATTTCGCCGGCCAGTTTGCGCTCGGGAATGCGCATCACGCCGGGCATGCTCTTGATCGGCACAAAATCGTCGATCTCTTCTTCGACGAAGATCGGCAGCACCAGATCGTTGAGGGAAAACTCGGTTTCCTGGAACAGGCTGCGCAGGCTCGCATTGCGGCGCAGACGGCGTGGACGTGCTTCGGGGAACTGACTGGACATGGGGCCTTTCCTGAAAACAGCGGATGAGACGAAAGTCGTAGGGGGCGAAGCTTATGCCTTGCGGGGATCGGGGTACAAACCTGGATCAATCAACAGTGCGTTACCGGGCACGCAACAATCTGCGCACCCGGTTCCCGCCGGGTCAGGAAGGAATGGTCAGCCCGCGCACAACCGCCGGCCGCGCGAGGAAGCGCTCCAGCACCCGGGTGACGTTCGGGAAGTTGTCGATGCCGACCAGATCGCCCGCCTCGTAGAAGCCGATCAGGTTGCGCACCCACGGAAACGTGGCGATGTCGGCGATGGTGTAGCGCTCGCCCATGATCCAGTCGCGCCCTTCCAGGCGGGTGTTCAGGACGCTGAGCAGGCGGCGGCTTTCTTCGACGTAGCGGTCACGGGGACGCTTGTCTTCGTAGTCCTTGCCGGCGAATTTGTTGAAGAAACCGAGCTGGCCGAACATCGGCCCGATCCCGCCCATCTGGAACATCAGCCACTGGAGAGTTTCGTAGCGCAGCGCGCCTTCCTGGGCCAGCAACTGGCCGCTTTTGTCGGCGAGGTAGATCAGGATCGCGCCGGACTCGAACAACGGCAGCGGTTTGTCCTCTGGACCGTGGGGGTCGATGATCGCCGGAATCTTGTTGTTCGGGTTCAGCGACAGGAACTCCGCAGACATCTGGTCATTGGTGTCGAAGCCCACGCGGTGCGGCTCGTAGGGCAGGCCGATCTCTTCAAGCATGATCGAGACCTTGACGCCGTTGGGGGTCGGCAGGGAATAGAGCTGAATCCAGTCAGGGTACTGCGCCGGCCATTTCTGGGTGATCGGGAACGCGGACAGATCAGTCATGTGTAGCATCCAGTCACAAAATGAAAGGCCTGAGCATAATCCACGATCAGCGCTCTGGCTCGGGTTCTTTACACCCTCGCCCGCCGGCTTACTTAAATCCGCAACATCCTGTGGTTAACCTTCCCTCCAACCGCACAGCCTCAACGGTAAAGTGCGGCGCACTCAAGCGGATCGAACCAAACGGGCCTCAGGGGGCTCCAAGCAAGCCAGTGATGACAGGGAAAACAGCCGGCGCACAGGCACCGGTGCAGAGGTTTGTCAGCCTTAACCGAACAGACTGAAGACTCCTTATCCCATGACGAACTTGATGAAAGTCGCCAACCGCTTCAAGCATCGCGCGTATGTGGCCCTGCCCACCCTGCTGGCAGTCAGCGCGCTGTTCCTGTCGCTGGAATCCAGCGAAAGCCGTGCGCAACCGGTGGACGGCACCCAGACCCTGGTGTTCCTGCGCCATGCGGAGAAACCGGCCGGTGGTCTCGGCCAGCTCAACTGCCAGGGCCTGAACCGGGCCATCGACCTGTCGACCCTGCTGCCGGAAAAATTCGGCAAGGCCGACTACGTGTTCGCCGCCAATCCGACGCGCAACGTCGAGGAAGGCGAACTGGACAACTCCTACAGCTACATCCGCCCGCTGATGACCATCAGCCCCGCCGCGATCAAACTCGGCCTGCCGGTGAACATCGAGTTCTCGGCCAACGACACCAGTGACCTGGCCCGGGAGCTGATCGACGACAAGTACCACAACTCGACCATCTACACCGCGTGGTCCCATGGCTACCTGCCGGAGCTGATCAACAAGGTGGCGGACAAGGCGGTCGGCGGGAAGCAGAAGATCACAGAGGATTGGGAATCCAGCGATTACGACTCGCTGTATGTGCTGACCCTGACCTGGCACAACGGCAAGGCCAGCCTGCAGAGCCACAGCTACAAACAGGGACTGGATAACGGCCAGGAAAGCTGTCCGACCTGAGTTTGTCCGGGGCCCGCTCGGGTCCCGTCAGGCCTTGGGTTTGACCCGCTCACGCAGGTACTCGATAACGGCCTGCCGCTCCCCCGCAAACTCGATCCGCCCGCCCTTCTTCTCGCGCTGAAACACATACATCGGGTCGTAATACTCACGCAGCAAACCTTCGATCCACGCGCGGTGCAACTCCACCGCCCCGCTGCGGCCCTGCTCCGCCAGCGCCTCTTCCATCAACCCCCGCATCCGTCGATGCCGCTCGCCGCCCAAGCGCTTGTGCACGTTGTCGAGGCTTTCCAGCAAGCGCTCGGAAAACCGCGCGAAACCCTCGTCGCCATGCACAGCCTGAAACTCGGCAGACAAATCCACCACGTAATCGCGCAGGATTCGCTCGACGCGCTGCTCGAAACGATCTTCCAGCCAGACCATCGAGTATTGCTGCATGCCCTGATACAGCGGCAAGGGCAGCGCGCAGCTCCCCACAACCCGGCTCTCATCCTCCAGCACAAATTGATCGATGCCGGCGGCACGCTTTTTCAGGAAGTCGATGGCCAGCCGGTTCTCGAAATCGATGTTCGACGGCTGACCGGTGGCGCGTTTGCCGAAACTCGAGCCCCGGTGATTGGCATGGCCTTCCAGATCCACACTGTTGCGCAGTTGCACCAGCACTTCGGTCTTGCCGGTGCCGGTCATGCCGCCCAGCAGTACGAAATCACAGTCGGCCAAGGTTGATTCGAGGGTGTCGATCAGAAAACCCCGCAGCGCCTTGTAGCCACCGCCGATACGCGGGTAGTCGATGCCGGCTTCCGACTTCAGCCACTGCTGGACGATTTGCGAACGCAGGCCGCCACGAAAGCAATACAGATAACCCTCGGGATGCGTCCGGGCAAACTCCGCCCAGGCCTGGAGACGCCCGGCCTTCACCGCGCCGGAGACCAGTTGATGGCCCAGTTCGATGGCGGCCTGCTGACCGTGATGTTTGTAGCAAGTGCCGACCCGCTGCCGCTCGATGTCGTTCATCAGCGGCAGATTGACCGCCCCGGGAAACGCGCCCTTGTGAAATTCGACCGGCGCGCGGGCGTCCATCAGCGGGCGGTCGTTGAGGAAGATGTCGCGGTAGTCGGTGAAGTCGGCGGCCATCAATTCACCTCGACCGCGTGGCTCTGTCGCGCGATCAATTCACCGATCGGCTCAAGCGCAAGGCCGAGTTCGGCAGCGACGGCGAGAAATTCGGCATTGCCTTCGGGGGTCACGGCCACCAGCAACCCGCCGCTGGTCTGCGGGTCGCACAGCACGCGCTTGTGCAATTCCTGCACCCGCCCGACGCGGCTCGAATAACTGTCGAAATTACGTAGAGTGCCGCCGGGCACGCAGCCCTGTTCGAGGTAGTACTCAATGCTCGAAAGCCGCGGCACCCGGTCATAAAAAACCCGTGCCGTCAGGTGACTGCCGTCGGCCATTTCCACCAGATGCCCGAGCAGCCCGAACCCGGTGACGTCAGTCATGGCGGTGACCCCGGCCAGTTTGCCGAAACGGCTGCCGGGCTTGTTCAGCGTACACATCCAGTCCCGTGCCACGCCGATGTCGTCGGGGCGCAGCTTGCCCTTCTTCTCGGCGGTGGTGAGGATGCCGATGCCCAACGGTTTGGTCAGGTACAGCAGGCAACCGGCGGTGGCGGTGTCGTTGCGTTTCATGAAGCGCTTTTCCACCAGCCCGGTGACAGCCAGACCGAAGATCGGCTCCGGCGCATCGATCGAATGCCCGCCGGCCAGCGGAATCCCCGCCGCATCGCACACCGCACGGCCACCGCGAATCACCTCCCGCGCGACTTCCGGCGCCAGCACGTTGACCGGCCAGCCGAGGATCGCAATCGCCATCAACGGATCGCCGCCCATGGCGTAGATGTCGCTGATGGCATTGGTGGCGGCGATGCGGCCGAAGCCGAACGGGTCGTCGACGATCGGCATGAAGAAATCCGTAGTCGAGACCACCCCGCGCTCGGCATCGATTTCATACACCGCCGCATCATCGCGCGACGCGTTGCCGACCCACAGTTTCGGATCGAGGTTCTGCGCCCCGCTGCCGGCCAGAATCACCTCCAGCACCTTGGGCGAAATCTTGCAGCCACAACCGGCGCCGTGGCTGTATTGGGTCAGACGGATGGGCTCGGTCATGGGGCAGTCTCCGGGAGGCGGTGGGAGGGATTTTAGCAGAGGGGTCGGCGGGCAAAAAAAAGCCGCCCTTGCGGGCGGCTGAAGTGCTTCGCTCCTGAATCAGAATCCGAGGCTGAAGCTGATGGTCATCGCATGGTCGTTGCTCTCGTTCGACAGCTGCCCCGAATAGCCGATGCCGAGTTTACCGGTCGGGCTGATCTGGAAGTCCACGCCCGCTTCGACCACCGCACTGTCCTTGGCAATCGGCACGCCCTGGGTGTTGAACGAGGCGCCGCCGTCGATGAAGGTCAGGTCGGCGTCAGGCTTGGTATCACCGAAGGCATGCCGCCAGCCGAGGGCCGCGCGCGGAGTGAATTGCCCGCCGTTGGCCAGGGTGATGACCTTGCCAGCGCGCACGCCCAGGGTCGAGAAGGTGATGTCCTGATCGGACTCGGCGCGCAGGCGCCCCACCCCGCCTTTCTCCTTGGCCTTGTCGCTGTCGTAGTTGACGTAGGCCAGACCGGCGAACGGTTCCAGGGCAATCCCGGCCGCTTCGATGGCATAGCCGACTTCACCGAACACCTGGGCGCTGCGGGCGTCGTAATTGGCTTTCAACCGATCGTTGTAGGCGCCGACGCTGACGTCGCGTTTGGTCTCGATGTCGTGCCAGCTGTACGCCGCACCAAGGCGCACCGCCAGGGCATCGAATTGCGAGTTGAGGTACGCCGCCAGGTGGTAGCTCTCGACCGTGGCATCCGAGCGACGATCATGGGCATCCAGATCGCTGCGGGTGTAGCCGGCGGCCATGCCGACGCGCCATTGGTCGTCGAGCTGCTTGTCGGTGCCGAGCATGAAGCCGCTCAGGTTGCGATCCAGCTTCGCACTGTTGCTGTTGCCATCCGACTCGCCCCAGGCGCCGAGTGCGCGGGCCCAGCCGACCATTTCGCCGTGGCAACCGTTGCTGCTCAGCTGGTTGTCGCTCGGGGCCAGGGCGCGGCGTGGATCGTCCGGCGCACTGCACGATGGCTGGCGCATACGGTCGTTGACCGCGTCCCGCACGTAGCGCGAATCCTCGAGGATCGCGCTGGCGGTGCTGGCATGGATTTCCCCCGACAGGCTGTCGAAGGCGTTACGTGCGCCCGCCACGCTGAGGTTGATGATTTCGGCCTGCAACGCGCTGCCCGCCGCGCCGTTACGCATCAACGCCGAAGCGGTGTTGCGCTGGTTGCGGGTGGCGGCGACGTCGACGAACGAGTTGCCGTTGCGGCTGACCACCAGGTTCACCGCGTTCGGGTCATACACCAGCGCCGTGTCGAGGAACGCATATTGCGGCAGGTCGGCGGCGCTGAAGGTGCCGGTCACTCCGCCACCGGCGGTGATCAGCGAGTACACGGTATTGCCGGTGAACGGTGCCAGGCTGTTGACCTGCAGACCGCCGCCCAGGGTCGCGGTACCACCGACCGCCAGCGGTGTGGCGGTCGGCGAGCTGACGGTCAGGGCCAGCACACCGTCGGCGGCGTTGCTCAGGTTGCCGGCGACACTCAAGGTGCCAGCCTCGGCACCGGATTGCACCACGCCATGGTTGACCAACGAACCGACGCTGCCGTTACCGCTCAACCCGGCGCCGTTGGCCACGGTGACCTGCCCGCCGAGCGAAGCCCGAGCCGAGCGGCTGCCGACCTGCAACACGCCTTGATCGACAGCCACCGTGCCACTGAACGGCTGATTACCGGTCAACAGCAGGGTTCCGGCCCCCCGCTTGGCCAATGCGCCGGTACCACTGAGCACACCGTTGAACTGACCATTGACGTTCTGCTGGAACACCAGCAATGCGTTGTTGAGGATGTTGCCCTGCAGGCTGGTGCTATTACCGATCAGCGTACCGCCGCTGACCGTCGTCCCGCCGCTGTAGGTGTTGGCGCCGCTGAGGATCAGGGTGCCGGAATCCAGCTTCTCGATGCCGCCACTGCCCACCAGCGGTACGGAGATTTCCGCACTGCCACCGGCATTCACCCGTACCGGCGCAAGGCTGCCGCCCGGGCCGTTGACCGGGGTCAGCGTACCGCCAGCGCCTGGAACCAGGCTGTAGCCGCTGGAGAGGAACTGCAACCCGGTGAAGTTCTGATTGCCTTGCACGGTGACCGTCCCGCTCTGCCCGCCGAACACGGCGAACTGACCGTTCGACGCCAGCGCCTGAGTACCGCTCGGATCGGTCCAGTTGGTGCCCGGCCCCCACACGCCGCTGCCGCCACCGATGCTGCCGTCCGGGTTGGTGGTGCCGCCGTTCCAGAACTGCACTTCACCCGGAGTGTTCTGCACCAGCAGGTTGACCTGATTGGCCAGCGCGGTCTGCAGGGTCAGGTTGGCCGCCGACACCGGCAGGCTGCCGTAGACCAGACCATTGTTGGTCAGGCTGCCGCCGTAGCTGAACAGTTGATAGACCCCGGTGCCGAAGCCGCCGGCGTTGCTGATGTTCAGCGTGCCGTCGAGGGTCAGGTTGCCGGCAACGTTGACCACCGTTGTAGAGCTGGCGGCCGAGCCGAGGCTGAAGTCCAGGTTGGTGCCTGAAGACAATGCCAGCGAACCCACCGACAACGGCGTTGCAGTGCCGCCGCCGGTCAGCGTCGCACCGTTGGCCAGTTGCACGGCGCCGGCGAACACGCCGCTGCCGCCGACCTTCGCCCCGCTGGCCACGTTGACGCTGGCACTGTTGAGCACACCGTTGACGTTCAGCGAACCGCCCTGCACGGCGGTGTTGCCGGTGAAGGTGTTGTTGCCGGTCAGCAGCAAGGCGCCGGTGCCGGTTTTGTTGAGTGTGCCGGCGCCGGTCAGGTTGCCGGTGTAGCTGCCGTCGCTGTTCTGCTCGAAGGTCAGCGTCGCGTTGTTGGCGATAGCGCCTTGCAGGCTGCTGGTGTCACCACGAGTGCTGCCGCCGTTCAGCGTGGTGCCGCCACTGTAGGTGTTGGCACCGCTGAGGACGAGGTCGCCACTGCCGTTTTTCACCAGGCTGCCACTGCCGGTGATCGCCCCGATCAGCGTGGTGTTCTGGTTGCCGGCCAGGGTCAGTTGCGCCCCCAGGTTGATGGCGTTGGCCAGTTGCAGTGCGCTGGTGCTGTCGAGGGTGCCGTTGCCCAGCACGCTGAGGGCGCCGCTGCTGAGGGCGCTGTTGTTGCCCAGGATCAGCGAACCACCAGACAGTTGAGTGCCACCGCTGTAAGTGTTGCTGCCGTTGAGGGTCAGGCTCGACGCGCCGGTCTTGATCAGACTGCCGCTGCCGCTGACCACACCGTCGAGGGTCAACGCGTTGGAGCCGGCGACGGTGAGTCCGCCATTGAGCACCACATCGTTGGCCAGGCTGACCGCCGTGTTGCTGTCCAGCGCCGTGCCGTTGGCGGCGGTCAACACACCGGTGCCGAGGGCCGCGTTGTTGCCGACCACAATCTTGCCGCCATTGAGTGCAGTGCCGCCGGTGTAGCCATTGGCTGCGTTGAGCACCAGGGTGCCGGTGTCGTATTTGCCCAGTGTGCCGGCGCCATTGAGCGCCACGCCCACGGTGGCGGTGACGTTCGGATCGACCCGCACGGTGGCATTGCCCAGCGATCCGTTGACCAGATTCAGCGACCCGGCCGTGCCGTTCTGCAGGCTGTAGCCATCGGTGACGAATTGCATGCCCGTGATGGTTTGCGCACCGTTGACGGTGACGGTGCCCGCCGTGCCCTGGAACACCGCGAAGTTGTTGGTCCAGGCCTGATTGGTGGTGCCGTTGACGTCGGTCCAGTTGGTGGTGCCGGTACCCCAGGTGCCGCTGCCGCCATCCACCGAACCATTGGCGACCAGTTGGTTGCCGTCCCAGAACTGCACGGTAACGCCCGGTGCGGTAACCAGCAGGTTGATCTGGTTGGCCAGTGCGGTTTGCAGGGTCAGGTCGCCCGGGGTGACGCTGCCCGGCACAGTGCCGATCAGCATGCCGTTGTCGGTCAGGCCGCCGGTGTAGTTGATCAAGCGGTACACGCCGCTGCCGAATCCACCGATGTCGCTGACGTTGAGGGTGCCGTCCAGGGTCAGGTTGCCGCCGACGTTGACCAGCGGGTTGCCGCCACCGGAGACCGGTGTGCCGAGGCCGACATCGAAGTTGGAATTGGCGTTGAACACCAGCGAATTCACCGAAAGCGTGCTGCCGGTGGCGCCGGCCAGATGACCGCCATCCGCCACGGTCACGGCTCCGCCGAGCGAGCCGCCGCCGGTCAGGGTGGCGCCGCTGTTGACCAGCACACTGGCGCTGTCCAGCGAGCCGCTGACGTTCAAGGTGCCGGCGTTGACCGTGGTGTTGCCGGTCAGGCTGTTGAGGCCGGTCAGGGTCAGCGTGCCGGTGCCGAGTTTGCTCAGTTCGCCGGTGCCGGTGAGCACACCGCCGAAAATGCTGCTGGCGTTGTTGCCGCCGATGCTCAGCGTGTTACCGCCGCCGATCAGTGCGGTGCCGCTGCCGGTCAGGCTGGCGAGGCTGCCCGAACCGCCGAGGTTCAGCGTCGCGGCATTGCCGAGATTGACTCCGGCGTTGCTGCCCAGTGCCGAGTTGCCCAGGGTGGTCAGGCTGCCGGACTGCACGTCGAAGGTGCCGCTGAAGGTGTTGTTGCCGGACAGCGTCAGGTCGGCCAGACCGTTCTTGGTCAGGGTGCCCGCCCCGGCGATCACGCCGCCAAGCGTCAGGTTGTTGTTGCCGGCCACGCTGAGGTTGGCATTGACGTTGAGGTTGTTGGCCAGCACCACCGGCGCCGTGGTGTCGAGGGTCGACGCGCCCGCCACGGTCACCGCGCCGGAACCCAGGCTCGCCGCGGTGCCGAGGGTCACAGTGCCGGCGTTCAGGGTGGTGCCGCCGCTGTAGGTGTTGATGCCGTTGAGGGTCAGGTTGGAGGCGCCGTTCTTGATCAAACCGCCAGTGCCGCTGACCACGCCGCTGAGGGCCACGTCGCTGTTGCCGGTGTTGGTCAGGTTGGCGTTGAGCACCACGTTGTTGCCCAGCGACACCGAAGTGTTGCTGTCCAGCGCCGAAGCACCGGCCACCGTCAGGTTGCCCAGACCGAGGGCGCCGTTGCTGCCGGCGGTCAGGGTGCCGGCGTTGAGGGTGACGCCGCCGAGGAAGTTGTTGGCCCCGCTCAGGATCAGGTTGGCCGCGCCATTCTTGGTCAGGCTGCCGGCGCCGTTGATCGCACCGCTGAGTGTCAGATCGTTGCTGCCGACGATGCCGAGGTTGCCCGCCAGGTTGATCGCGTTACCCGCCGTGACAGCACTGCTGGCATCCAGGGTAGTGCCGTTCGCCGCGTTCAGAGTGGCCGAACCCAGCGCGCTGTTCGATGCCAGAACCAGTCCGCCCGCGTTCAATGCCACCGGGCCGAGGAAGGCGTTGTTGCCGCCAAGGGTCAGGTTGGCCGAGCCGTTCTTGATCAGCCCGCCGGTGCCGTTGATCACACCGTTGAGGGCCAGCGCATTGCTGCCAACGATCGTCAGGTTACCGTTGAGCGTGGCCGCGTTGGCCAGGGTCACGGCGGTGTTGCTGTCCAGTTGCGTGCCGGCATTGGCGATCAACGCACCGCTGCCCAGCGCGGTGTTGCTGCCGACCACGATTTTGCCGCCATCGAGTTGCGTGCCGCCGGTGTAGCTGTTGGCGCCATTGAGCACCAGGGTGCCGCTGTCGAGCTTATTGAGAATGCCGCTGCCGTTGATGTTCACGCCGACTGTGGCGGTCACGCCCGGATCAACGCGCATCGCCGTGGTGCCGCCGGCGCCGTTGACGGCGGTCAGCAGTCCCGAGGTACCGTTGACCACGTTGTAGCCATCGGTGAGGAACTGCATGCCGGTGAACAGTTGCGTGCCGTTGACCGATACCGTACCGGCCGTGCCCTGAAATACCGCGAAGTCGCCGGCCCAGGTCTGATTGACCAGACCATTGGCGTCGGTCCAGTTGGTGCCGGCGCCGTTCCAGGTACCGCTGCCGCCATCGACAGTGCCGTTGGCGATGGTCTGGCTGCCATCCCAGTAACGAATGTCCGAATTCGGCGCCGAGACCTGAATGTTGATCTGATTGGCGACCCCGGTCTGCACCACCAGATCGCCCAGCCCATAACCGACCGGCACGCTGGCAACGTCCAGGCCCAGATTGGTCAGGGCACCGGTGTAGTTGAACAGACGATACACACCGACGCCGAAACCACCGGCATCGGTGACGTTGAGATTACCGTCGAGAGTGAGGTTGCCGCCGACGTTCATCAGCGACGTGGTCGATGGCGTCCCCAGCGCCGCATCGACATTGCTGCCGGCCGCGAGCGTCAACGAGCCGGCCGACAGTGTATTACCCGACGACAGGGCCAGGTGACCGCCGCTGTTGATGGTCATCGCGCCGAGTGCCGAACCGTTACCGGTGAGGGTGCCGCCGGTATTGACGTTGACCTGGGCACTGGCCAGCGAACCGCTGAGGTTCAGGGTGCCGCCGTTGACGGCGGTGTTGCCGACGATGCCGTTGATCCCGGTCAGGTTCAGGGTACCGGTGCCGACCTTGGTCAGACCGCCGTTGCCGCTGAGATCACCGTCGAAGGTGCTGGTGCTGCTCACCCCGCCCACGGTGAGGGTATTGCCGCCACCGATCTGCACGCTGCCGCTGCCGCTCAGGCCGTCGAGGCTGGCGCTGCTGCCGAGGTTGAGGCTGGCGCCAGCGCTGATGTTGGCGCCGGAGGTGTTGCCCAGCGCCCCGCTGCTCAGGGTGGTGACGCTGCCGGCGGCAATGTTCAGCGCGCCGGTGAAGGTGTTGGTGCCGCTGAGGGCCAGGTCGTCCAGACCGGTTTTGGTCAGGCTGCCGGCGCCGTCGATCACGCCGCTGAGGGTCAGGCCGTTGTTGCCGGCCACCGTCAACCCGGCATCGAGGGTGATGTTGTTGCCGAGGGTGAAAGCGCTGCTGTTGTCCAGCGTCGCGGCGCCACCGACGGTGAGCGTGCCGCTGCCCAATGCGCCGGGCGCGCCGACGGTCAGGGTGCCGGCGTTGAGGGTGGTGCCGCCGCTGAAGGTGTTGGTGCCGTTGACGGTCAGGTTGGCCGCCCCGTCTTTCACCAGTTGGCCGGTGCCGCTGAGCACGCCGCCGAGGGTCAGGTTCTGCGTGCCGCCGACGCTCAGCGCCGCATTCAGCACGACCGCGTTGGCCAGGCTGACCAGCGGCGAACTGCTGTCGAGGGTGGCCGCACCGCCCACCGTCAAGGCGCCGGTGCCGAGCGCCGAGCTGTTGCCGACGGTCAGAGTGCCGGCGTTCAGGGTGGTGCCACCGGCGTAGGTGTTGGTGCCGTTGAGGTTCAGATTGGCGGCACCGTCTTTCACCAGGCTACCGGCGCCGGCGACGGTTCCGGTGAGGGTCAGATCCGCGCTGCCGCCCACATTGAGCGCCCCGGCGAGGTTGACCTGGTTGCCCAGAGTGACGGCGGTATTGGTATCCAGCGTGGTGCCGGCCGCTGCGTTCAGTGCACCGCTGCCCAGCGCGGTGTTGCTGCCGACGATCAGTTTGCCGACATTCAGCGCGGTGTTGCCGAAGTAGGTGTTGGCGCCGTTGAGGATCAGATCGGCCGGGCCACTTTTGATCAGGCCGCCGACACCTGAGACCACGCCCGCGAGCGTCAGCGCATTGCTGCCACCGATGGTCACGTTGCCGCCGAGGTTCACGTTATTGGCCAGGCTCGCCGCCGTGCTGGCATCCAGTGTGGTGCCGTTGGCGGCGTTGAGGATGCCGGTGCCGAGGGCGGTGTTGGAGCCGACGACCAACGTCCCGGCGTTCAGCGAAGTAGCGCCGGTGTAGGTGTTGTTGCCGGTCAGGGTCAGGCTCGAAGCACCGGTCTTGATCAGGTTGCTGCCGCCGCTGATCACACCGCCGAGGGTCAGCGGGTTGGCGCCGCCGGTGGTGAGGTTGGCGTTCAGCGCAATGGCGTTGGTCAGCGTCACGTTGGCGCTGCTGTTGAGCGTGCCGCCCGCCCCGCCCACGGTCAGCGTGCCGGTGCCGAGCGCCGCGCCGTTGCCGACGGTCAGGCTGCCGGCGTTGAGCGCGGTGCCGCCGGTGAAGGTGTTGGCGCCGTTGAGGGTCAGGTTGGCCGTGCCGTTCTTGATCAACTGGCTGGCGCCGCTGATCACCCCGCCAAGGGTCAGTGCATTGCTGCCGCCGATCCCCAGATTGTTGTTGAGAATCACGTTGTTGTTCAGCGTCACCGCGGTATTGCTGTCGAGGGTCGCCGCGCCGCCGACGGTGATATTGCCACTGCCCAGCGCAGCGTTGGCACCCGCTGTGATGGTGCCCGCGTTCAACGCAACAGCACCGAGGAACGTATTGGTGCCGTTGAGAATCAGGTTCGCCGCGCCGTTCTTGGTCAGCCCGCCGCTGCCGCTGACCACGCCGCCGAGGGTCAGGTTGGCGCTGCCACCAATGTTCAGGTTACCTCCGAGTGCGACCGCGTTGCTCAGCGCCACGGCGGTGCTGGCATCGAGGGTGGTGCCCGCCGCCGTGGTCAGCGCGCCGGTGCCCAGCGCGGTGTTGGAGCCGACGATCAGCGTCCCGGCATTCAGTGCCGTGCCGCCGGAGAAGGTGTTGTTGCCGCTGAGGGTCAGGTTCGCGGTGCCGTTCTTGATCAGGTTGCCGGCGCCGCTGATGACCCCGCTCAAGCCCAGCGCCTGAGTACCGCCGATGGTCAGATCCGCCGCCAGCGCCACCGCGTTGGCCAGGGTCACGGCGGTGGTCGCATCCAGCGTAGTGCCGGCCGCCGCGTTCAACGCACCCGTGCCGAGGGCGGTGTTGCTGCCGACGAGCAAGCTGCCGCCATTGAGCGCGGTGGTGCCGCTGTTGGTGTTGTTGCCGGTCAGGGTCAGGCTGGCGCTGCCGCTTTTGGTGATCGCGCCGGTGCCGGAGACGATGCCGGCCAGGGTCAGGGCATTGCTGCCAAGCACGTTTAACGCACCGGTGATGCCGACGTTATTGGCCAGGGTCACGTTGCCGGTGCTGTCGAGGCTGGTGCCGTTGCTGGTGTTGAGCACCCCGGTGCCCAGGGCGTTGTTGTTGCCGACGCGCAAGGTGCCGGCGCTGAGGCTGGTGTTCCCGGTGTAGGTGTTGATGCCGTTGAGGGTCAGGCTGCCGCTGCCGGTCTTGGTCAGGTTGCTGGCACCGCTGATCACCCCGCCCAGGGTCAGCGCTCCGGTGCCGGTTGCGGTCAGGGTGCTGTTGAGCGTGATCGCGTTGGCCAGCGAAATCGGCGTCGTTGCCGAGATGCTCGAAGCGCCGCCAACGGTGATGCCGCCGGTGCTGAATGCCGAGTTATTACCCACTAGCACTGTGCCGCCGTTGAGCACAGTGTTGCCGGTGTAAGTGTTGATGCCGTTGAGGTTGAGCTGACCGCTGCCGATCTTGGTCAGACCGCCAGTACCGGAAATCACGCCGTTGAGGGTCGTGCCGTTGATGCCCTGCAGGGTCAGGCCACCGGCGCCCAGACTGATCTGGTTGGCCAGCGACAAACCGGCATTGCTGGCCTGAAGAATCCCGCCGTTGGACGTCAGCACACCGCTGCCGAACGCGGCGTTGTCGTTGAACTGCGCGACACCGCCATTGAGTGTGGTCGCCCCGCTGACCAACGGCCCCTGCAAGGTCCAGGTGCCGCTGTTGAGGGTCAGGTTGTTGAAGTTGACGTAGGTCGCGCTGGACGCGGTGCCGGTCCCGGTGACGCCACCACCGACGCCGATCGGGTTTTGCAGGATCAGCGTGTTGGTGCCCCCCGCGCCGCCATCGATGGTGCCGGTCGGGGCGAAGGTCAGGTTGATGCCGACCAGGCCACCGAGGCCGACGGACACTTGCACACCGTCACCGACGTTAACGCTGGAACCGGTGATCGCGTAGAAGGTGTTGGTGCTGCCCGCGCCCATCGACACACCGCCGGTGATGTTACCGGCGTTGGTGAAGATGTTGCCTGCTGCCGACGTCTCGAACGCGATCCGGCCGTTGATCGTGCCGCTGGCACTGTTGGTCATGTTGACTTGCGAACCGCCATACACCCCGACCACCGGGGTATCGGCCAGGGTGATGCCGCCGACCGAGAGCCCGGTGGACGTAATGGTGCCGTCGTTGGTGATACTGGTGGTGCCCCCCGCCGCGTTGTTAACGCCGATGGCCAGGCCGTCGATGCTGGTCAGATTGAGGCCGAGCAACATCCCGGTGCCGCGCATGATTCCGCTGGCATTGTTGACCACGCTGACCGTACTGGTCGCGCCGGTGCCGATGAATGCACCGCCACTGAGGACCGAAACCAGACCCAGCAATGCCGGGTCGAGGGTGCCGGAGTTGTTCAGGTTGATGTTGACCCCGGTCAGGCTGAGCACCTTGCCGCCGAGGGTGGCGTTCATCTGCGCGCCGGAGTTGACGTTGACCGTCAGACCGTTGGTAGCACTGCTGAAATTGTTCAGAAACAGCGGCAGGCTCGGCACACCGGTACAGGTGACCGTCGAACCGGCCGTGGAACACGTGGCCAACGCTGGAGTGCTCATCCCGCCGAACAGAAAGCCGGCGACACTCAGATGCACGGCGAGGGAAAGTGGGGAAAAACGCGAAACGAGGGCGACACCAAACCTTGCTTCCACGGGCTACTCCTTTCGTGGCCGATTTCGTCCTTGAAGGCGTGTAACAGCTGCAAGATCCAACACGCGTATCAAGCGTATGACGGTCATCAGATAAACCGTCCTATTCCAGACACACGCTAGTTGATGCCCTGCGATGGGACACCGGTTAAATAGTGTTAATACTTTTGTGCGATAAGGCCCTGCGTCGATACTTCCGGCTGTTCTGAGCAAGGGCTTGAGGATGATTTGAGACGCTTTTGAGGGGAGTTGACCGAGTCGCCAGGTAATCCCACCAATCAATCGATTTTTCAGCCACTTGAGAAACTGGTACGGCTTATGCAAACGTTTGCGAGTCGCTGTTGACCGCCTTTTCGTTACAAAACCGTACAGGCCCCATGATCCGGGTCTTGATCCGCAAAAAGGACTTTGAATGCACGCTTCTTCCTGCCACCGCCTTCGCGGTGCGCGCACTTTTGCTGTTTCCCTGCTACTGGCCGGCGTTACCGGAGTTCTCAGCCACACCGCGCTGGCGCAACCTGCCCTGCCGGATGAATCCGCCCAGGGTGAAGCCCTCAGCTCCGAAGCCAGCCCGCCAAAAAAAGGCGCGTACCTGTCGGACTGGTACAACCAGGACCTGATGCTGATCGGCAGCAAGGACATCAGCTTCGGCCCGCAACCGGCCGACGACATCTACCTGGAATATGAATACTTCGGACGCAAGGGCCCGTTCGAGCTGTACGGCTACATCGACATCCCGAAGATCTTCAACATCGGCAACAGCCACGACAAAGGCGTGTGGGACCATGGCTCGCCGGTGTTCATGGAGCACGAACCGCGCATCTCCATCGACTACCTCGCTGGCCGCAGCCTGGCCATCGGGCCGTTCAAGGAATGGTACGTGGCGTTCGACTGGATCTACGATCACGGCAGCCGCAAAGAGAACCGCGCCAACACGCTGTACAGCGGCTTGGGCACCGACATCGACACCCATTCAAGGGTCAATCTGTCGGCCAACCTGTACGGGCGCTACCAGTGGGAAAACTACGGCGCCAGCAACGAATATTCGTGGGACGGCTACCGCGCGCAGCTCAAGTACATCGTGCCGATCGACACATTCAGCAACGGCGCCTCGCTGACCTACATCGGCTTCACCAACTTCGATTTTGGCTCGGACCTGCACAAGGACAATCCGGCGCGCACCGCCAATGCCACGGTGGCGACCAACGTGTTGCTTTACTCGTTCACCCACTTGCGCTTCACCCTGGTCGGCCGTTATTTCCACAACGGCGGCAACTGGGAGGACGGCAGCGAGCTGAACTTCGGCGACGGTAGTTTCCGTGCGCGTTCCAATGGCTGGGGGTATTACGCGGGGGTTGGGTATCAGTTCTGATGCGATTGCAAACCCGCCGAAAAAAAAATGTGGAAGCTAGCCTGCTAGCGATGGCGTCAGCACAGTCAATATTTTCTTCGACTGAACAAGCACTTTCGCTAGCAGGCTAGCTCCCACAGGGTTTGTCACTATTTCTGCAGACTCAAGGAATCAGGATGACCTTGTCGCCACTGCCCTGATTCACATCGGCATACCGCGCCAGTCCTTCGGCCAGCGGCGCTTCCACCAGCCCTTGCGGCAGTGGCAGCAGGTCTTCGTCGAAGAACCGGCCGAACTGTTCCAGCATCGCCGCGCAGGCTTCAACGCCATACAGCAACGAGTTGATGCCGACCACCGAACCGCCCTTGCGATACAGCGCCAGCGCCGGCAGTTGCACATGCCCATCGACTGGCGCGGCGATGATCGCGATCCGGCCGAAGGTCGCCAATGCCGCCACCGAAGCCGGCAGCCAGAAACCGGTGGTGTCGAAGATCACGTCGGCGCCGCCGCGATACACCGCGTTGACCTGCGCACCCAGATCCTCGGGTTTATCCAGCTGAATCGTCTGATAACCCTGCGCCTGCAAATCCTTGACCTGCTCCGGCCGCCGCGCCGCCGCCAGCAACTGCGCACCGCGCACTTTGGCCAGCGCCAGCGCCGCCGTCGCCACCGCCCCGCCGCCGATCACCAGCAAACGGGTTTCGGCACTGACCAGGCTGCGCTCCAACGCATCCCACGCCGTGGTGTAAGGCACGCCGAGGCTGGCGGCCTGGGTGAAACTCAAATGCGAAGGCTTGTGCGCCACGCCATTGGCCGGCAGTTTGACGAACTGCGCATGGGAGCCGTCGGCGAAGAAGCCCAGCTCACGCCCGGTGCCCCAGACCTCCTGACCGATCAACGCCTGCGGACCTTCGACCACGACACCGGCAAAGTCCCGACCGGGAATACGCGGCAGCGTGGTGTACGGGAAACGCCCGAGCACGTTCTTCACGTCGCTGGGATTGAGACCAGCAGCCTTGATCTGCACCAGCACCTCGTCAGCGCCCGGCACCGGCGTCGGCACCTCGACCAAGCGCAGGGACGACAGGTCGCCGGTTTTATCGAATTGCAATGCTTTCATGGAAATCTCCACCGAAGGGAAAAGACAGAATTCAGGACAGCCAGCCACTGACCAGTTGCCGACCCATCGGCCACAACTGCTCGCCCGCCAGCATGCCCAGCAGACCCACCAGCGCGATGGCCGGCGGCGCCGGAGAACGGACATCCAGCGCGCCATACAGCAGGCCGACACCCAGACCGACGGCCAGTGAAATCAGGTAATTCATGGGATCACTCCGCCACACAAAGGGAATGGGCAAAGTCTAGGGAAAGGCGGCGACCGGCATCGGCCAAGGACTTCTGAATTTCAGCCAAATCACCGGAAGGCACCGCTTCCCTTGTGAGAGCTGCGGTGCAACGATTCGATTTGCCGGCGATAGCGGTACATCTGCCGTAAATGTATCGACTGGCACGACGCCTTCGCGGGCAAGCCCGCTCCCACATGGGTTTTATGGTGTCAGGAGGAAGTCGTGCTGAATTGCGAAGGGGCGACACCCAGTTCCCGGCGGAACATGTCGCTGAAACTGCTCGGCGAATAACCCAGCTCGCGGGCAATCGCGCTGACCGGCACACCCTGGATCAACTCCGCCACCGCCGTCGCCAATTGCACCTGACGCCGCCATTCGGCAAAGCCCATGCCCAGCCCTTCCTTGAACAACCGTGCAAGCGTACGCACGCTGGCCCCGGCGTTTTCGGCATGCTGCTCGAAAGGAATATCCAGCGACGGCGCGGCCATCACCGCCTGACACAGGCTCATCAGCCGCCGGTCGGCATCGTCCGGCAACGGGATCTTCAGCTGTGAACGCCTTGCGCGTTTCAGCTCCAGCAGCGCCAGTCCGACCAGCGCCTCGTAATACTCGGCATCACCGTTGTCGCCCTGCGCCACCAGCCCGACGATCAACTCACGCAGCAAACCACCGACCTCGATCACCTGCACCGTCTCATCCAGCGTCGCCGCCAGCGCCGGGCGCAAGTAGATATTGCGCATCTGCAAATCCGACACCACCCGAATCCCATGCGGCACCCCCGGCGGCAACCACACCGCCCGCTGCGGCGGCACCACCAGCGCCTCGTGGGGCGTCTCGACCCACATCACCCCGCTCATCGCGTACAGCAACTGCCCCCAGACATGTTCGTGCGGCTCGATAAACAACCCACGCGGATACGTACGCGCCAGCGGTTGCACCGGCACATCGGTATCACTCAGATCAGGGGGCGCAGCGAGGGCCATGGCGAACATTCATCGGGGTTGGTGAGAGCGCCATGGTAACCAGTGCGCCTCGTCCCTTGCCATTGATAGATACCGTCGGACAATCCGAGTGAATTTTCCCGCAGCCCAGCGATCCTTCTATTACCACAGGGAGGAAGATGGGCTTTATGAACAACGCAAAACTGTACGTCATCGATTACACCCTTCACGGCACGCCAAAGTCGTTCATTATCCGCTCGGACAAAATGGACAACACCGAGGCGTGGCACTGGGCAAGCTGCGACGCAGGGGTCGGCCGCATCCCCCGTTTTGGCCGGGAGAAAGTGCAAAAGACCAGCAAGCCGATGGCAGAAAAATTCGGCGTGGAAAACGTCACATGGCGACCGGCCAGCTAAGCTTGCGCGCAGGCGGGGACACTTTCGGGGGAACTCACATGACAACCATCAACAGCCCGGCACACCTGGACTACGGCCTGGACACCCTGTTCGGTCGCATCACCAAAAGCGTCGACTGCGCGGTTGGCCTGGAACCCGTCGAAAACGACCCCTACCGCTTCGCCCTGCGCGTCCCGGCGCCCTTGCCGGAAGACCTTGAACAGGCCAAGACCATCGTCGTCAACGTCGAAGGCCGCCGCCTGCACGGCAACGTCCGCCACACCGAACGCCTGGACGACGACAGCCTGAAACTGGAAGTGGAGCCTGATTAGGCTCCACCTTTTCAATACCCGAGATTACTTGGGATGCGCACACTGACACCCCTTGCCCGAACATTCCTCACCACTCTTGTGATGATGCGCACAAGCCTCACAGCAATAATGCTTACCGTGCGCCACATAAGAATGCTCACCCTCCTTGATCGTGCAACGACATCCCGGACAATCGCATTTTCTATCTGCCATGAAACAGACTCCTCTGGTGGTGGTTGTCTGAGGCCGAAAGAACAAGCCGTGCTACCAGTGTAGAAGGTGCTGGTCACGATGAGCGTTAGCTCGAGAAACGCTTTTGCCGTGCCGGCCCCTTCGGAAGGCTGAGTGGAGGGATTTATCCGGGGGTGGGAGCGCAGCGACCGTGCGGCGAAGCCGCATGCATCGAGAGGAGGTGCAGCGAAGCAAACCGTAGGCGATGCCCCCGGATGAATCCCGGAACGAAGGAACCCCGAGCCCCAGCGAGCGGGCCGTACGCCGGGGCCCAGACCTTTGGTTACTTTGGGCTGGGCCGGCATTCCGGCGTTTGCCAAAGTGACTCGCTGTAAGAGCGAAACCGCCAGCGGCCGCACCCGAAGAAACGGATATGCACTCAATAACCCTGGAACCTGGTCGGCCCAACGGCCGCCAAGTTCAAACAGCCTGCCGCACGCTACTGCGATACATGAAAACCAGTGCCAACCCGAGACAAACCATCGCCAAAACCCGACTCGAAGACAACTCAATAGCGGGATTCCCCAACCAGCCAAAATTATCAATCAACATCCCCATCCCAAGCTGCCCGACAATCACCGCCACCGTCGCCACAGCCGCACCAACGCGCGGCACTGCGCCAACCATGACCATCATGTAAACCACCCCGAACAGCGCCCCACTAAGCTGCCACTTCGGCACCTCCAGCAAACTCACCGCCTGAGCAGGCTCAAAAAACAAAATCAACAACCCCGTAGAAACAGCGCCGACGACAAACGTCAACAAACTGCTGCGCAACACACCAACGGTTTCACCAAGACGCCCATTGATCGCCGCCTGCACACTCAACACCGCACCGGCCAACACTACGACCGCCAACAAAATAACCAGACTCATCGCATCACCCCCGCGCAATCAAAATCAGTGCCGCCACAATCAACACCAAGGCCAGCCAACGTTCGGCATTGACCTTCTTGCGCGTAGCCCCAAACCACCCGAAATGGTCAATCAACACACTCTTGCCGACCTGCCCCGACAGAATCGCAATCATCGTCATCGCAATCCCGATATGCGGCGTGGCCAGCGTCAGCACCACCACATACATCGGCCCCAGAAACCCGCCGATCAACTGCCAGCGCGGCAGATCCGTCAGCGCCGGCCCCTTCTGCGGCCCCGCAAACAACAACAGCAAAAACAGAATCGCCGACCCAACCCCGAAAATGCTCAAGGTCGCCCACAAATGCCCGACCTGCTCACCCAACGGCCCGAGCAACCCCGCCTCCACCGACAACCCCATGCCGGCCAGGATCACCAGCGGCAACAGCAACAACCGCAAACCGGGCCGGGCGACCGGGGCCGGCGCGGCACTTACTTCATCTAACGACTGCATCTGAAAAACCTCTGAAGGAAACGATGGCGCGGATTATCGGCTGGCGCAGCTGTGCGATAAATGGGAGCATCCGGACAACACTTTTGCGCAATTCGCACAGCAGGACAGACGATGCATGGGCTCAACGAACTGGGATTCAAGGCGCTAAGGCTATTTGTAGCGGTGCTCGACCACGGCAGTTTTTCCGAAGTCGCCCGCCGCGAGGGCGTGGCGCCCTCCTCGATTTCCCGACAGATCCAGTTGATGGAGCAGGCACTGAACCAGCAATTGCTCTACCGCCACACCCGTGCGGTGACGCCAACCGAAGCCGGGCGCATGCTCGGCCACCACGCGCGGCTGGTGCTGGTGCAACTGGAAGAAGCCGAACAGGCCTTGCAGGAACAGCACAGCGAACCGACCGGCCTGGTGCGGATCAACGCCCCGGTGGTGTTTGGTCAGCGCCATCTGGCGCCATGGCTGGGTCGTTTGTGCGAGCGTTATCCGAAGCTGCAACTGGATATCCAGCAGACCGACCACTACATCGATCCGTTGCAGGAAGGCGCCGACCTGCTGTTTCGCATCGGCCCGTTGCACGACTCGAGCATGCAGGCGCGGATCCTGGCACCGCATCGCTTTCAGGTCGCGGCCAGCCCGGCGTATCTCGAGCGTTTCGGTACGCCACAGCAGCCCGCTGACCTCGCCCGCCACCAGTGCCTGGCCTACAAGGGCGCGACCGGCCTGCAGCGCTGGTTCTTCCGGCAGGATCAGGGCGAGTGGACGCCGTATTCAGTCAAGGGCCCGATCACCGGCAACCACGCGGACACGTTGACCCAGGCCGCGGTGCAAGGCTTGGGGCTGGTGATGTTTCCGTCATGGCTGATCGGCGAGGCGGTGCGTGCGGGCACGCTGGTGCAGGTGCTGGAGGATTATCAGGTGTCGAACAGTGTCGAGCCGCAGCAGATTTCGGTGCTGTGGCCGGGGAGCCGGCGGTTGTCGGTGAAGGTGCGGACGGTGATTGATTTCTTCATGGAATGCTTCGGCGAAGTGCCCTACTGGGACAGAGCATGAGCCTTACACAAAACCCAATGTGGGAGCGGGCTTGCTCGCGAAGGCGTCGTGTCAGTCAGCCATTCTGTATCTGACACAGCGCATTCGCGGGCAAGCCCGCTCCCACAACGTTTTTGCAGCAACCTTTAAATACGGAACTGGCCCACCAGTTTGCCCAGTCGCTGGCCAAGTTCGGCCAGACTACGCGAAGTCTGCGCCCCCAACTGGGTCTCATCCGCCACGTTATCCACCGCCACCGCAATCTGATGCACGCTGCGGTTGATCTCTTCGGCCACCGCCGTCTGCTCCTCGGCGGCACTGGCAATCTGCGCGTTCATCGAATTGATGGTCGCAATCAGATCCGCCATCGCATCCAGCGATGCCCCCGCCTGATTGGCCTGGGCCGACGTGCCGTCACCCGCCTCGCTGGAACGGCGCATGGCCTCGACCGCCGACTGCGTCCCCGCCTGCAAGCGGTCGATCATTCCCTGAATTTCCTGCGTACTGATCTGCGTGCGCGAAGCCAGCGCCCGCACCTCGTCCGCCACCACCGCAAACCCGCGCCCGGCCTCGCCGGCCCGCGCCGCTTCAATCGCAGCGTTGAGCGCCAGCAGGTTGGTCTGTTCGGCGATCGAGCGGATCACCCCGAGCACGCCGACAATCGACGACACGTCCTGTTGCAAGCTATCGAGGGACACGCCGCTGCTGCGGATATCGTCCACCAGCGCATGAATCTGCTTGATGCTGCCGGCCACCACGCGCTTGGCGGTCTGGCCTTCTTCGTCGGTCTGCTGCGCGGCGACGGCGGCGTTCTGCGCGCTCTTGGCGACTTCTTGTGCGGCCGCAGACATTTCGTTGATCGCCGTGGCGACCTGATCCGTCTCGTGACGCTGACGCTCCATGGCCTGATCGGAGCGCTGGGCCTGATCCGACACTTGCGTCACCAGCCCGGTCAGTTGCGAGGTCATTTCGGTGATCTGCCGCACCAGGCCGTGGATCTTGTCGACGAAACGGTTGAACGAGCCGGCCAGTTCGCCGAGTTCGTCCTGGCTGGTGATGGTCAGGCGCCGGGTCAGGTCGCCCTCGCCCGCCGCGATATCATCGAGGTTGGCTTTCATCAGGGTCAGCGGTCGCAGAATGGTGTTGGCCAGCAGCATCCCCGCCGCCGCGATCACCAGCAGCACCACCACCGCCACGCCGACGATGCTCAGCACCACGCCCTGCATGCGCTCCTGCACCTTGGCCTCGACCACCGCCACTTGCGCTTCGATGCCATCGAGGTTGACCGACGTACCCACCGCCATGTCCCACTTCGCCAGGTATTCGGTGTAGCCGAGTTTCGGCACCAGCACTTTCGCGTTGCCCGGCAGCGGCGAGCTGTATTGCAGGTAGTGGGAGCCGTCCTTCGCGACTTTCACCAGGTCGCGGTTGACGTAGACGCCGTTCGGGTCGCGGTTGTCCTTGAAGCTTTTGCCCACGCCTTCGGGGTCGTTGGCCTTGAACAGGCGCACGGTCTCGGAGTCGTAGCCGAAGAAGTAGCCATCCTTGCCGTACTTGATGCTCGACAGCAGTTTGATCGCTTGCGCCCGCGCCTCGGCGTCGCCGGGAGCGGCAGCGTCGTACAACGGTTTGATGGTGGTCATGGCGACGGCGACGTAGCTGGCCAGCGTAGCTTTGGCGTCGCCGAGCAAGCGTTCGCGGGTCTGCTGGACTTCATTGCGCGCCTGTTCCTGAAGGATGAACAGCGTGGTCAGGCTGATCACCAGTGCAAAGAGCAGCACCGGAAGGACGGCAAGGGACAGGACTTTAGCCTTGAGACTCAGGCGCATGGGGGCTCACTCTTTTGGTTTTATTGGCGTGGTTAAAGGCTTTAACGGCACGCGGAACCAAAAGTTGAGCCTGGAGACACCTCATGTCCTTGTGGGAGCGGGCTTGCCCCGGGCGGCGATCCGACGATAGCGGTGTTTCAGTCACATAAATATTGAATAGGCGGACGCCATCGCGGGCAAGCTCGCTCCCACAGGGAATTTGGGGGTTACAGGACCATCGCAGCCACCCAGCCAAACGCCAGCAGCGGCAGGTTGTAGTGCAGGAAAGTCGGGACCACGGTGTCCCAGATGTGATGGTGCTGGCCGTCGATGTTCAGCCCGGAGGTCGGGCCGAGGGTCGAGTCCGACGCGGGCGAACCGGCATCGCCCAAGGCACCGGCCGTGCCGACGATGCAGACAATCGCCATCGGGCTGAAGCCCAGTTGCACGCACAGCGGCACAAAAATCGCCGCCAGGATCGGCACCGTGGAAAACGAAGAGCCGATGCCCATGGTTACCAGCAGCCCGACCAGCAGCATCAGCAAGGCACCGATGCCTTTGCTGTGGTTGATCCACGACGCCGACGACTCGACTAGCGTCTGCACCTCGCCGGTGGCCTTCATCACTTCGGCGAAGCCGGAGGCGGCGATCATGATGAAGCCGATCATCGCCATCATCTTCATGCCTTCGGTGAACAGGTCATCCGTTTCGCGCCATTTGACGATGCCCGACGCCGAAAAGATCAGGAAACCGGCCAGCGCCCCGATAATCATCGAATCCAGCAGCAACTGAATAATGAAGGCTGCGGCAATGGCGACGCCGGCGATCAACAGGCTGCGCGGGTTGTACTGCACTGCCACCTGCTCGACCTGCTCGATTTTTCCCAGGTCGTAGACGCGTTTCTTGCGGTAACTGATAAAGGCGATACCCAGCCCTGCCAGCATGCCCAGCGCCGGAATTCCCATGGCATGGGTGACGTTGATCCCGCTGATGTCAACGCCACTGCGGGCAACGTTGGCCAGCAGGATTTCATTAAGGAAAATGTTGCCGAAGCCCACCGGCAGGAACATGTACGGCGTAATCAGGCCGAAAGTCATGACGCAGGCGATCAACCGGCGGTCCAGTTGCAGCTTGGTCAGTACATAGAGAAGCGGCGGCACCAGCAGCGGAATGAACGCAATGTGGATCGGCAGGATGTTCTGCGAAGCGATCGCCACCACCCACAGCAGGCCGATCAGCAGCCATTTGACGCTGCCGCCACCGGTCGCATGCTGGCGATCAACCATCGCCAGAGCCTTGTCGGCCAGCGCATGGGCCAGGCCGGACTTGGCAATCGCCACGGCGAAAGCGCCGAGCAACGCGTAGGACAACGCCACCGTCGCCCCGCCGCCCAGGCCACTGTTGAAAGCCTTGAGCGTGGCGTCGATACCCAGACCACCGGTCAGGCCACCAACCAGCGCACCGACGATCAATGCGATCACCACATGCACCCGGGACAGGCTGAGGATCAGCATGACGCCGACCGCAGCAATCACTGCATTCATTTCACTACCTCAAAAACACGACGGTAAAACCATTCACCGCCAGACAGGATGAGTCCGGCCGACAAGCCACGAGGGTCGCCAGCGGATTTGCATAGAGGGTCTTATTAGAAGGGCGCGCACTGTGCCGCAGCGCGGGCGCAGTGTCAAAGCGACTGGTCGCAACACTGTGTAACTTTCCATGATCAATCCGCTGAACAGGGCATATCCGCCACAACATGCGTCAATTCGCCCTATTGCATTTACGCCATAAAGAAAGCCGAAACGCGGCCGTTACAGTGCAAAGTCTCAGATATTTATCGAATAAGGACGTTTCCATGTCACTCAGACAACTTTCCATCCAATGGAAAATCACCCTGCTCGCCGGGCTCTGCCTGGCCGGTATCGTGACCCTGTTGGTAGGTCTTTCGCTGTATCGCATGGAGCACAGTTCCGAACTGGTGAAAGCTTCGAGCATGGAAATGCTCACCGAGTCGGCCCAGGCCCGCATCGAATCCCAGGGCGAAGTCCAGGCAGCGGGCATTCGCCAGCAGTTCATGGATGCCTATCAATATGGCCACGGTTTCTCGCGTCAGGTGCTGTTCCTGCGTGAGCAGGCCGAGAAGCGCTTCCTTGATGCCTTCGATCTGCGTGAGGACATGACCCGTCAGGTGAAATCGGCCTTGCAGGCCAATCCGGATCTGCTCGGCCTGTCGCTGGTGTTCGAAGCCAACGCGCTGGACGGCAAGGACGAGCTATTTGCCGGACAAGGTGAATTAGGCAGCAACGACAAGGGCCGCTTCGCCCTGTACTGGTCGCAGCCGACTCCGGGCAAAGTGACCTCGATGGCCCTGCCGGAAAGCGACATGAGCGACACCAGCACCGGCCCCAGCGGTCAGGCCGCCAACGCCTGGTTCACCTGCCCGCGCACCACGCTCAAGCCATGCGTGATCGAACCCTACTTCTATGTGATCGACGGGCAAAAGGTGCTGATGACCAGCATCGTGTTCCCGCTGATGGTCAACGGCAAAGTCATCGCCTCGCTGTCGGTGGACATCAACCTCAACAGCCTGCAAGCGATCAGCCAGAGCGCCAGCAAAAAGCTCTACGACGGCCAGACCGCCGTGAGCATCGTCAGCCCCGCCGGCCTGCTCGCCGGTTACAGCCCGAACGCCAATAAACTCAGCCAGCGCCTGGATGCCGTGGACACCACCAGCGGCGCCGAACTGCTGCGTCTGCTCGCCTCGAGCAACGCCGTCAGCAGCCTGCACAGCAACGCGCAACTGAAAGTGCTGTCGCCGTTCCAGCCGATTCCCGGCGGCCCGTCCTGGGGCGTACTGCTCGATGTGCCGGAAAAGGTTCTGGTCAGTCGCGCCGAAGCACTCAAGCAGCAACTCGATGCCAGCAACACCTCAGGCACCCTGATCGAACTGAGCCTCGGCGTGCTCGCTGCGCTGATCGGCCTTTTGCTGGTGTGGCTGATGGCGCGCAGCGTGACCAAACCGATCCTCGGCGTGGCCCACATGCTGGAAGACATCGCCAGCGGCGAAGGCGACCTGACCCGCCGCCTGGCCTATGACAAGAAAGACGAACTCGGTCAACTCGCTGGCTGGTTCAACCGTTTCCTCGACAAGCTGCAACCGATCATCGCCGAGGTGAAACGCTCGGTGCAGGACGCGCGCAACACCGCCGACCAGTCTTCAGCGATTGCGACCCAGACCAGCGCCGGCATGGAGCAGCAATACCGTCAGGTCGATCAGGTCGCCACCGCGTCCCACGAAATGAGCGCCACCGCCCAGGACGTGGCCCGCAGCGCGGCACAAGCCGCCGAAGCGGCCAAGGATGCCGACCGCGCCACCCGTCAGGGCCTGACCGTGATCGACCGCACCACCGCCAGCATCGACACCCTCGCCGCCGACATGAGTGCAGCGATGGTGCAGGTCGAAGGCCTGGCCGCCAACAGCGAGAAGATCGGCACCGTGCTGGAAACCATCCGCGCCATCGCCGAACAGACCAACCTGCTGGCCCTCAACGCCGCCATCGAAGCCGCCCGCGCCGGTGAAGCCGGGCGCGGTTTTGCGGTGGTCGCCGACGAAGTGCGCAACCTCGCCCGCCGCACCCAGGAATCGGTGGAAGAAACCCGCCAGGTGATCGAGCAATTACAGAACGGCACCCAGGACGTGGTCGGTTCGATGGGCAACAGCCATCGCCAGGCCCAGGGCAGCGTCGAACAGGTCGGCCAGGCCGTGACGGCGCTGCGCCAGATCGGTGATGCGGTGACGGTGATCAGCGACATGAACCTGCAGATTGCCAGCGCCGCCGAGGAACAGAGCGCGGTGGCTGAAGAGATCAACAACAACGTGGCGACGATTCGTGATGTGACGGAGTCGCTGTCGGGGCAGGCGAATGAATCGGCGCGGGTGAGTCAGTCGCTCAATAGTCTGGCGAATCAGCAGCAGAGTCTGATGGATCAGTTTCGGGTCTGACGCTCAAGCCCGCTCACCACAAACCTCGTGGGGGCGGGCTCACCGTCGAGGCAACTGAATCTCCACCTTCAACCCGCCCCACTCGCTTTCGCCCAGCACCAGCACCCCGCCCCAGGTGTCGACGATGTCGCGCACAATCCCCAGCCCCAAGCCATGCCCGTCGGTCTGCTCATCCAGCCGCGTCCCCCGGCTGAATACCTGAGCCCGCTGCGCCTCGGGAATCCCCGGCCCGTCGTCTTCCACACTCAGCACAAAACCATCAGCCGTTTCGACCACACTCAGCCGCACCTCGGCATCCGCCCATTTGCAGGCGTTGTCCAGCAGGTTGCCGAGCAGTTCCAGCAGATCTTCACGATCCCACGGCAATTGCAGGCCCGGCGGGGCCACGTAACTCAGTTCCAGATGCTCGCCATGGATCATGTTCAACGTCGACAGCAACCCCGGCAGCTCGGCGTCGCAATCGAACAGCGCTCCCGGCAACGCATCGCCAGAGAGCCGCGCACGGTTGAGCTCGCGGTTCAGCCGTTGCTGAACCTGCTCCAGTTGTTCCTTGAGGATCTTGCGCAGTTCCGGGTGCGCCTCGAGCCGTTCACTCGACGCCAGACTCAACAGCACCGCCAACGGGGTTTTCAGCGCATGCCCGAGATTGCCCAGAGCGTTGCGCGAACGCTTCAGGCTGTCTTCAGTGTGCGCCAGCAAATGGTTGATCTGCGCCACCAGCGGTTCCAGTTCCGCCGGCACTTGTTCATCGAGTTGCGAACGCTGGCCCTGCTGCAACTGGGCGATCTGCTCGCGGGCCTTTTCCAGCGGCCGCAACGCGCGGCGCACGGTCAGACGTTGCAACAACAGAATCAGCAGCAACCCGGCCAAACCGAGGCCGAGGCCGATCTGGCGCATGCGCTGGAAACTCTCGCGCACCGGCGTGTAATCCTGAGCCACGCTGATGGAAATCGACTGACCGAGCCGTCGATAGTCCGAGCGCAGTACCAGCAATTGCTGGCCGTCCGGCCCCAGTTGCAAGTTGCTGTGCAGGCCGGAGCGTTCGAGCAACGGCAGGTCCTGATCCCACAACGAGCGGGAGCGCCAATGGCTGTCAGCGAAGTCGATGCGGAAGTAATGCCCGGAAAACGGTCGCTGATAAGCCGGTGACAGGTGCCGCTCATCCAGCTGCAAGCCTTGCGGCCCGCGAACCAGCGCCACCAGCAGGCTCTCGCTGTCGTTGCGCAGCCCGGCTTCGAGATAGCGCTGCAATCCCACTTCGAACAGCCACAGGCTGGTTTGCGCCAGCAGCACACCGACGACCACCAGCACGCTGATCAACCCCAGGCTCAAGCGGCGCTGGATCGATCTCACGAAGCCTGTCCGCCAAACAGATAACCCTGACCGCGACGGGTTTCGATCACGCTCTTGCCGAGCTTGCGTCGCAGGTGATTGACGTGAACTTCCAGCACGTTGGAATCGCGCTCGGTCTCGCCGTCGTAGAGGTGCTCGGCGAGGTGGCTTTTGGAGAGGATCTGTTCCGGGTGCAGCATGAAGTAGCGCAGCAGGCGGAATTCGGCAGCGGTCAGTTGAATGTCGGCGCCGTCGCGCACGACACACTGGCGGCCCTCGTCCAGGTGCAGTCCTGCGGCCTTGAGCGTCGGCTGGTTGGCCTGGCCCTTGGAACGGCGCAGCAGCGACTGGATGCGCAAATACAGTTCTTCCGGGTGGAAGGGTTTGGTCAGGTAATCGTCGGCACCGGCCTTGAGGCCTTCGATACGCTCAGCCCAGGAATCGCGGGCAGTGAGGATCAGCACCGGAATCGTCAGACCGCCGGCACGCCACTGCGCCAGCACCTCCAGCCCCGGCACGCCGGGCAGACCGAGGTCGAGGACGATCAGGTCGTAGGGCTCGCTGCTGCCCTGATAGACCGCATCGCGCCCGTCCGCCAGCCAGTCTACCGCGTAGCCCTGACGTTGCAGGCCGGCGAGCAGTTCGTCGGCCAGCGGTACGTGGTCTTCCACCAGAAGCAAGCGCATCGGTCAATCTTCCTTGTCTTTCACGAGTTCGCCGGTATCGGCCTTCAAGTGCAGCTCGCGGGCCACACCCTCGACGGTCAGCAACTCGACTTCATAAATGTAGACGTCGTGTTTTTCTTCCAGCTCGACTTCCAGCAGTTTCGCGCCGGGATAACGGTCCATCGCCTGCTGCAATACCTGCTCCAGCGGCAGGATCACACCCTGCTTGCGCAGATTAAGGGCTTCGTCGGGACCCAGGTCGCGGGCCATGGCCGTCGAGCAAAACATCACCAGCGCCAATGCCGTACGGCGGGTGGCGCGAACATTCACCTTCATTACGTATCCTGATGATCCTTGAGCACTTGCCCGCTCACCGCGTCCAGTTCCAGATCCCATTCCAGCCCCTGCGGATCACGCAGTTCGATCTGGTAGATGTACTTGCCGTACTGTTCTTCCAGCTCGGTGTCGGTGATCGTCGAACCCGGGTGTTTGGCCAGCGCGGTGGCGTTGAGCTTCTCGAAGGAGACGATAGTACCAGCGTCGCGCAGGCGCAGGGCTTCATCCGGGCCGAGATCGCGGGCGTGAACGGTGCTGGCGGTGAGGCCGATGATCGAGGCGATGGTCAGGGCAGTCAGGGTTTTCATGGTGTCTCCGTATTTTTATGTGTCGCTACGGGCCGCACCTTAACGGTGCGAACTTAACTGAAACTGAATTGCCATCATTGGGCCTGCTCCTGCAGCCACGGCAACATGTGCTTATAATCTTTCGCTTGCTAACGATCGAGACCGGTATGACCGCCATTCACATCAAGTTCCCGTCCCTCACCCTCAAGGCCGGCCCGCGGGCCATGGCGCGCATTCGTGCCCAAGGCCTGAACGCCGCCGACGTCGGCACCCTGCCCGGCGCTGCCGGTGGGCCGAAGGCATTGGGGATTCAGGGGCTGGATCTGGCGTTGTTCGGCGAGTGGCTGCCGGCGGCGCCGCGCGAGCGTTCGCTGATCGGTGCGTCGGTGGGTTCCTGGCGCTTCGCCAGTGCCTGCCTGCCGGACGCCGCCGAAGGCATCCGCCGCCTCGGTCAGCTGTACACCGAGCAGAACTTCAACAAAGGCGTGACCATTGCCGAGGTCAGCCGCAGTTCGCAGCGCATGCTCGATGACCTGCTCGACGGCCGAGACACGAGCCTTCTGACCAACGCCCATTACCGCTTGAACATCATGGTGGTCAAAAGCCACGGCGGGCTGGCGGAGGATCATCGCGGCCGGCTCGGGCTGGCGCTGGGTTCGGTGATCGCCGATAACCTGCGCGGCCGTGCGCGGCTGTCGCGGCACTTCGAACGGCTGATCATCCACGACCCGCGCCTCGCGCCGCCGGTGCATGCGCTGAACGACTTCCCGTCGCGTTTCGTCGCCCTCGACGCCGGCAACCTGCGCCAGGCGCTGCTGGCATCGGGTTCGATCCCGATGGTCATGGAAGGCGTGCGCGACCTGCCGGGCGCCGGTGCCGGCACCTTCCGCGACGGCGGTCTGCTGGACTACCACCTCGACCTGCCCTACAGCGGCGACGGCATCGTGCTCTATCCGCACTTCACCGACCGAGTGATCCCGGGCTGGTTCGACAAGACTCTGCCGTGGCGCAAAGCTTCGGTGGAGCGCTTGCAGGACGTGCTGCTGCTCGCGCCGTCGAAGGAATACCTGGCGCGTCTGCCCTACGGCAAACTCCCCGACCGTAACGACTTCAAGCGATTCATGGGCGATGCGCCGAGCCGACAGAAATACTGGCGCGCGGCGATGGACGAGAGCCGCCGGATGGGTGACGAATTCCTTGAACTGACTGCCAATGGTCGCCTCGCCGAGCGCTTGCTGACCCTTTAGTCAGCACAGCCGGGAACAAGCTGATAAACTCGCCGCCTGCCCGAATTCGCTGCGGCGAACGCCATCTGAACAGAGCTGAAATCACTGTGGAAATCTTCAAGGAATTTACGTTCGAATCCGCCCACCGCCTGCCCCACGTACCGGACGGCCACAAGTGCGGACGCCTGCACGGTCACTCGTTCAAAGTGGCGATTCACCTGAGCGGCGACCTCGATCCGCACACTGGCTGGATCCGTGATTTCTCCGAGATCAAGGCGATTTTCAAGCCGCTGTACGAGCGTCTGGACCACAATTACCTGAACGACATTCCGGGCCTTGAGAACCCGACCAGCGAAGTGCTGGCCAAATTCATCTGGAATGAATTGAAGCCCCTGCTGCCGGAACTCAGTGCGATCCGCATCCACGAGACCTGCACCAGCGGTTGCATCTATCGCGGCGAGTAATTCCCGCGACACAAAAAAACCACCGAGACCGGTGGTTTTTTTACGCCTATGCTTTTTGGCTCGAACCCGCCAAGAGGACAGGCCCATGACGGACTGGCTGCTGGATCAGGTCTTTGATTTCAACGGGCGACAGATTCGCCACGGGGTACGCGGCGACGGCCCGCCGCTGATATTCGTGCACGGCACGCCCTTCTCTTCCTATGTGTGGCACCGCATCGCGCCGCACTTTTTTGCCACGCATCGGGTGCATTACTTCGACCTGCTGGGCTACGGGCAGTCCGAGCAACCGGATGCCGACGTTTCCCTCGGCGTGCAGAACGAATTGCTCGTTCAGTTGCTCGATCACTGGAATCTGCAACGCCCGGACGTGGTCGCCCACGACTTCGGCGGCGCCACCGTGCTGCGCGCTCATCTGCTCAACGGCAAGGATTACCGCAGCCTGACCCTGATCGACCCGGTCGCGCTGACACCCTGGGGTTCGCCGTTCGTGCAGCACGTGCGCCAGCACGAAGCGGCGTTCAGCGGCCTGCCGGATTACATCCAGCGCGCCATCGTACCGACCTACATTCGCGGGGCGATTCACCGGGAGATTCCCGATGACGAACTGGCGCCCTACGTGCAGCCGTGGCTGGGCGATCCGGGGCAAGCGGCGTTCTACCGGCAGATCGCGCAGATGGATCAGCGCTACACGCTGGAGGCACAGCCGCTGTACCCGACGATCCGTTGCCCGGTGCAGATTCTCTGGGGTGAAGAGGATCAGTGGATACCCATTGAGCGCGGGCGCGAGTTGCACAGGATGATTCCAGGATCGCAATTTCATCCGATCCCGAATGCCGGGCATCTGGTGCAGGAGGATGCGCCTGAAGCCATCGTCGCTGCGCTGCTGCGGTTCCTCTGATCCAATCCCGTGACCCTGTGGGAACAACTGCTCCCACATGGTTCGGTGCGGCGCCCGATGCACTGCTTTCGCGCCGATCATCCGTGTCTCGTCTATAAATACCCGCAACATCGCGTTTGGCACGACCGCTGCAACCACTTCGCGTCCTCCCCTTTCCAGCAAGGAACGCCCCATGACGCAAAACGATCCCGGCAACGATTACCCCCTCAGCGAAGTGCCGATGCACGCGCGCAAAGGCCTGGCCTCCACGGCGATGGTGCTGCTGGGGTTCACCTTCTTCACGGCGACCATGTTTGCCGGCGGCAAGCTCGGCGTGGCGTTCAACTTCGGCGAAATGCTCGCCGTCATCGTCATCGGCAATCTGCTGCTCGGCGTGTACGCCGCAGGCCTGGGTTACATCGCCTTCAAGAGCGGGCTGAATTCGGTGCTGATGGGGCGCTTCTGTTTTGGCGAAGTCGGCAGCAAGCTCAGCGACCTGATCCTCGGGTTCACCCAGATCGGCTGGTACGCCTGGGGCACCGCGACGGCGGCGGTGGTGCTCGGCAAATATTTCGATCTGAATGAAGCCACGGTGCTGGGGCTGATGGTGCTGTTCGGCCTGGTGTTCTGCGCCACGGCGTATGTCGGTTATCGCGGACTGGAGATTCTGTCGTACATCGCGGTACCGGCGATGATGTTGCTGCTGATGCTGTCGATGTGGGTCGCCACCGTGAAAGTCGGCGGCCTCGACGGTTTGCTCAGCGTCGTGCCCAGCGGTTCGCTGGATTGGTCGACGGCCATCACGCTGGTGTTCGGCACCTTCGTCAGCGGTGCGACCCAGGCCACCAACTGGACGCGTTTTTCGCGCTCGGCGCGCATTGCGGTGCTGGCCAGCCTGATCGGCTTTTTCATCGGCAATGGCCTGATGGTGCTGATCGGCGCCTACGGCGCAATCGTCTACCAACAACCCGACGTGGTCGAAGTGCTGCTGTTGCAAGGCTTCGCCATGGCGGCGATGGCCATGCTGTTGCTGAACATCTGGAGTACCCAGGACAACACCATCTACAACTTCGCCGTCGCCGGCTGCAACCTGCTGCGCACCGGGCGCCGCAAGACCGTGACCCTGGCCGGTGCCGTGATCGGCACGGCGCTCGCGCTGCTGGGCATGTACGACATGCTGGTGCCTTATCTGATCCTGCTGGGCACGGTCATCCCACCGATTGGCGGGGTGATCATGGCGGACTTTTTCTTCCGCTGGCGCGGGCGTTATCCGCGTCTGGCCGACGCACGGTTACCGGCGTTCAACTGGCCGGGGCTGGCGGCTTACGCGGCCGGAACCGTCGCCGCGTTCGGCTCGCCGTGGGTCGCGCCGCTGGTCGGCATCGCCGTTGCCGCGTTAACGTATATCGCAGTGACCGGCCTGCTCGGCGCCCGCAACGCGGCCGCCCCTCTACAAGATCTATAAAAGGATTCGCCCGATGCACATCATCAACGCCCGACTGCGCAACCAGGAAGGTCTGCACGAATTGCACCTCGAAGACGGCCTGATCCGCAGCATCGCGCGCCAGACCGAAGCGCCGACTCTGGGCCCCGACGACCTCGACGCCGGCGGCAATCTGGTGGTGCCGCCCTTCGTCGAGCCGCACATTCACCTCGACGCCACCCTGACCGCCGGCGAGCCGCGCTGGAACATGAGCGGCACGCTGTTCGAAGGCATCGAGTGCTGGGGCGAGCGCAAGGTCACCATCACCCAGGAAGACACCAAAACCCGGGCCAGGAAAACCATTCAAACCCTCGCCGCCCACGGCATCCAGCACGTGCGCACCCACGTCGACGTCACCGACCCGCAACTCACCGCGCTCAAGGCGATGCTTGAAGTACGCGAGGAAAGCCGTCACCTGATCGACCTGCAGATCGTCGCGTTCCCCCAGGAAGGCATCGAGTCGTTTCGTAATGGTCGCGAGCTGATGGAAGAAGCGATCCGCATGGGCGCGGACGTGGTCGGCGGGATCCCGCATTTCGAATACACCCGCGATCAGGGCGTCAGTTCGGTGAAATTCCTGATGGACCTCGCCGAGCGCACCGGCTGCCTGGTGGACGTGCACTGCGACGAAACCGACGACCCGCATTCGCGCTTCCTCGAAGTGCTCGCCGAAGAGGCTCGCAGCCGCGACATGGGCGCCCTCGTGACCGCCAGCCACACCACCGCGATGGGCTCCTACGACAACGCCTACTGCGCCAAACTGTTCCGCCTGCTCGGCCATTCGGGGATCAGTTTTGTCTCCTGCCCGACCGAAAGCATTCACCTGCAAGGTCGCTTCGATAACTTCCCGAAACGCCGCGGCGTGACCCGCGTCAACGAACTGCTCGAAGCCGGCATGAACGTCTGCTTCGGCCAGGATTCGATCGTCGATCCGTGGTATCCGCTGGGCAACGGCAACATCCTGCGGGTCCTCGAAGCCGGCCTGCACATCTGCCACATGCTCGGTTATCGCAACCTGCAGAGCGCGCTGGATCTGGTCACCGACAACAGCGCCAAGGCCATGCACCTCGGTGAGCGCTACGGCCTGGAACAGGGCCGCCCGGCGAACCTGCTGATCCTGTCGGCGGACAGCGATTACGAAGTCATCCGCAGCCAGGGCCTGCCGCTGTATTCGATCCGCAACGGCAAGGTGCTGATGAAGCGGCAGATGCCGGTGGTGGAATTCGTCTAAGGTGTAGAAGTCGGCGCTGCAACGGCGCCGACTTCTTCCGATGGACGCACTGTCATGCCGTAGTTCGCGCGTAGTTGCTCCGCTGCCATCCTCATTGATCCGTGAGGACGCGACATGAATCAAAAGACCACTTCCGATCCCAAGGCCACGCTTTACCAGGAAGGCCGCCATACGTTTGTCGAACTCGTACCCGATGGCGGGGACAGGCTCGACGCCTTGTTTCGTACCGTTCCCGCACTGCGCGAACTTGCCGTTGGCGTGGTGTACGGACATTTACACTCACGTCCCGGTCTTGATCCGCGATTACGCGAAGCGGTGTCATTTGCCGCCATTGTCGCCTCGGGCATGGTCGGACCACCGCTGAGCGTGCACCTCAAAACCGGCCTGGCATCGGGCCTCGCACCGGGTGAATTGACTGAAATACTGCTGCAGGCTTCGGCCTTCGCCGGTTTCCCCCGAGCGGTCAGCGCTGCGGAGCAGCTCAATCATCTGTTTGCAGACGCGGGCCTTGAATCACCACCGCCCCCTACCCCGAGAGAAGTCACTTCGAGATTTTGCTCTGACGTTCGCGAGGGCCATTCACCAATTCCGTTGAGTGCCGCCGTGAAACGCCAATTGCGGCACGCAGACCGTTTGGCGCTGCAAGCCTGCTCGGCGAAGGCTGTGATCGTCGAGTGTTTTCAAAGCCCCGAAACGCAGCCCAAAGCCCTGCTGTATGTGACGGTGGACGATGACACTGTTGTCGCCGTAAAACTGTTCAAGGGCCAATGAACGGTTTCATGGTTATGGATCGGGGCGGCTTTATCGCCAAACGATAGAGCCGACCTGTCAGATCTGACAGGCGACAAGCGCCGCAGGCCGGCCCACAGTAAGTCCCAAGGGATCAATCGTTCCCGGGGGGACGATCATGAAAGGGACTTCACCTTTTTGTCCGATGTGCGGTGCCAAACAGACGCACGCCGAGCAGCTCGCCATCGCGCTCTTCCAGTAAAATCGGCGCCGTCCCGCCTGGCATCACCACCTGCACCTCTCCCGCCGACACCCAGCCTACCCACCACGCCGCAGACGCCACCGCACTGGCGCTGGTGCCGGAGGACGCCGTCGGCCCCTCGCCCCGTTCGAACACCCGCGCCACAATGCGTTGATCGCCAGCGCGCATCGCCCATTGCAGGTTGATCCCGGCCGGGCACGGCTGGCCGGCGCCGGTGGGCATGGCGTAGGCGATGGCGGTCAGACAGTCTGCCAGCGGCGATTCAAGCATCTGTGCGTTGCTCGGCAATGCGGCTTCATCCTGCACCAGGGTCACGCAATGCGGATTGCCGATGCGCACGAACTGGCTGTGCGCCCAGGCAGGATCGAGTTGCGCCAGCGGTCGAACACCGCTGACTTCCACACCATTGAAAGGGTGCGACTCAACCCCGAGCGCACCGACCGCCGCCGGGCCGAAACCGGGCTGGCCGAGGTCCAGCCAGAAGCCCTGCACGCCCGCCACTTGCGCCGGTTTCACCGAGGTCGGCACGGGCGATAGTGCGTCCTGTTTGTCGTGATGCACCCGCAGCGCCGCGCCCTCCTCCGGCATCACCCCCTGTTCGAGCAGCGCCTGGGAGAAGATCGTCAGGCCGTTGCCGCTGCGCTCGGCCAGCGTGCCGTCGGTGTTGACGATCAGCAGGTCGAAGGGTGGCGAGGATTGAAACGGGCCGATCAGCAAGCCATCGCTGCGATGATGCTTGACGCCGGTGGGGCGAATCCCATCCGGCCATTGGCAGAATGTCGCGATAGCGTGCTCGCTCCAGATGGCTCTGGATGACGCCGCCTCCTGTGCGTTGGTCGGCAGGTCGATACCCACCTCACGTACCTGCAGGGGTGAAACCACACCATAGATATTGCCGCGCGCATCGTAGAACTTTGCCATCTCGTTTCCTGCGTTCAGGTTGCTGTCAGCGCTCCACTGTATCGCCTGACGGGATCGTCAATCACGTGGAAATATCAGCAAAAGCGATATCACTTCGCCACGAAACATTTAGTAGCAACTTCAAGAAGACCATATGAACCGTGGCTTTCCGGGCATGTGCGCAACTTTTTGCGCAACTTTAAGCCTTTATGATCCGACTCGGTTCTGGATCAGGCTTTCGCCGAGGTTAGAACTTTCAGGAGATTTCGTTTCACCTCAAGGAGCGTCAAATGTTCAGTCCAGCCAACGAAACGCACTTCAGCCTGACGGTCGACGGCTCTCAAGGCGGGCAGGTGGGCGACCTGCAAGTCCTGTCGTTCACCGGCACCGAAGGCATCAGCCAGCCGTTCCGTTTCGACCTGGAACTGGTCAGCGAAAAACCGGATCTGGACCTCGAACAACTGCTGCACAAGCAAGCCTTCCTGGCGTTCGATCCACAAGGCTCGGGCATTCATGGCCAGATTTACCGAGTCGCCCAGGGCGATGCCGGCAAGCGCCTGACCCGTTACAAGGTTTCGCTGGTGCCGCAGCTGCAATACCTGCATCACCGCACCAACCAGCGCATCTACCAGCAGATGTCGGCGCCGAAAATCATCGCGCTGATCCTCGACGAGCACGGCATCAAGGGCAACGCCTACAGCTTCCAGCTCAGCCAGCCGTGCCCGGATCGCGACTACTGCGTGCAGTACGACGAAACCGACCTGCACTTCGTCCAGCGTCTGTGCGAAGAAGAGGGGATTCACTACCACTTTCAGCACAGCAAGAAGGGCCATCTGCTGGTGTTCGGCGATGACCAGACCGTGTTCCCGAATCTCGGCCAGCCGACCGCGTATGTGCAGGGCAGTGGCATGGTCGCCGAAGAACCGGTGATCAAAGGCTTCAAGCTGCGCCTGGAAACCCGCACCAGCCGCACCACCCGCCGCGACTACGATTTCGAGAAACCGCGCCTGCAAATGGAGGCGGCGTACAAACCGGACGGCGCTCTCGATAGCAAAGACGCTGAACCGGATCTGGAAGACTACGACTACCCCGGCCGCTTCATCGACCGCGCCCGCGGCAAGTTCCTCAGCCAGCGCGCCCTCGAACGTCATCGCGCCGACTACCGTCAGGCCGAGGGTCGCGGCGACCAGACCAGACTGGTCAGCGGCCACTTCATGGAAATGTCCGACCACCCGCGCAGCGAGTGGAACGACCTGTGGCTGCTCACCGAAATCTTCCACGAAGGCAAACAGCCGCAAGTCCTCGAAGAGTCGGTCACCAGCGACACCACCGACAACAAGGACGACTTCCACCAGGGCTACCGCAACCGCTTCCTCGCCACCCCGTGGGACGTGTTCTACCGCCCGGCCCTCGAACACCCGAAGCCCCGCGTGCTCGGCAGCCAGACCGCCATGGTCACCGGCCCCAAAGGCGAAGAAATCCACTGCGACCAGTACGGCCGCATCAAGGTGCAATTCCACTGGGACCGCGAAGGCCTGGCCGACGACAAGACCAGCTGCTGGCTGCGCGTCTCCAGCTCCTGGGCCGGCGACCGCTACGGCGCCATCTCCATCCCGCGCATCGGCATGGAAGTCCTCGTCACCTTCCTCGAAGGCGACCCCGACCAGCCCCTCGTCACCGGCTGCCTGTACCACAAGGAAAACCCGGTGCCGTACGCCTTGCCGGCGAACAAAACCCGCAGCGTCTTCAAAACCCTCAGCTCCCCGGGCGGCGGTGGCTACAACGAACTGCGCATCGAAGACAAAAAAGGCGCCGAACAAATCTTCATCCACGCCCAGCGGGATTGGGATGAAAACGTTGAGCACGATCAGAAGATTCGGGTCGGCAATGAACGTCATGACACCGTGGTTAAGAACAGTTACACCGAGCTCAAGGCTGAAGAACACCGCACTACGATTTCCGATCGCAAAGTGGAAGTGAAAGCCAGCGATCACCTGACCGTTAACCAGGACCAGCACATCAAACTCGGCACCGCTCAGTTGACCAGCGCTGGCAAGGAAATCCACCTCAAGGCCGGGGACAAAATGGTCATCGAGGCCGGCAGCGAACTGACTCTCCAGGCGGGCGGCAGCTTCATCAAACTCGATGGCGGTGGCATCACGGTGGTCGGGCCGGTGGTGAAGATCAACGCAGGTGGCTCGGCGGGAACGGGTTCCGGGATTGCGATCCTGAAGCCGCTGTTGCCGATCCCAGCACCGTCGGCCAAGGCCGGCAATCTCATGGCGCCCGCGCAACCGGGCGTATTGCCGACCAAGCCCGAGCCACGGGAATACTTCTTCGACATTACCCTGACCGATGTGCCCGGCGATGAAGGTTTCCCGCTGGCCCACACCCTGTGGCAGATCGTCCAGGACGGCGTGGATGAGCCGTTGCTCGAAGGTCAGACCGACGAGAACGGACGCGTCAATATCGACGAACCGCAACGCCTGAAACTCTCCAAAGCCTATGCCGAAGCCGGCCCGTTGTGGCTGTGCTATCCAGGGCAACGCGTGCCAGTGGCCCTGCATGACGAACCGGCGGATGCGGACAAGGAGCGCTTCGCCTTGGCTGCCCTTGACTTCCATGACAGCACTCACCACCGCACCATCAACGCCGCCAGCAACGAACGCAGCAAGCAGGACTTGCTCACCGACGGCGACTTGTACAGCCGCCTGCACAGCACGGACGAATGACCATGACGGATTCCGCTACCCCCTACAACGGCGTTCGCCACAAGGAAGTCAGCCAGATCAACACGGCCGCCGGTAAAGCCCTGCCCGCCGTGAATGCGCCGGACTTTTTCATTCAGGACAAGTCCGCCTTTGCGCCCAAGCGCAGTGGCAACCAGGTACGTTTTTTCACCACTGGCGAGGATTACTACAAGGATCTGGCCAAGAAAATCGCCAAGGCCGAAACCTCGATTTTCATCACGGGCTGGCAGGTCAACTACGATGTGACCCTGGACGGCAAGCAGACCTTGTGGGAGTGCTTGTACAACGCCCTCCAGGCGCACCCGACACTGAAAGTGTTTGTCATGCCGTGGCTGAGCCCGGCGGCAAGCGTCGGCACCCATGACTTCGAAACCATGCTGGCGGTTTTCCAGCTCAACGCCGGGCTGAAAGTGCCGCGCGCCTTCTGCACCCCGGCCATCCAGCAAAGCGACATGAAGGGCCTGGGCTCGACATTTTCCCATCACCAAAAGTGCGTGGTGATCGACAACAAGATCGGCTATGTCGGCGGTATCGACCTGGCCTACGGTCGTCGGGATGACAACAACTTCAGCCTCAGCGCCGTCGACCGCCAGGGTAACGATGCGTATAACCCTGGGATTCCGCACCTGGGCTGGATGGACATGAACAAGCACGTCAGTCGAGCCGGCCTGCTGTTGGGCACGCTGTTCGACCTGTCCAAACCGCTGGCCGAAACGACCATCGGCACAGAAAACACCAACATCAAACTGGCGTTGCCCCGTCGCGCCAGCGTGATCAACGCCGTCGCGGCGATTCAGAACTTCTTCGCAAGTCCCCCCCTGCCCGTTCTGGACCGGGCAATGAAGGCCGGCAAAAGCCTGAAGGAGTCCGTGTCCTCCATCGATCCTTTGGCCAGGCCCAGGGAGTATCTGACCGACGCGGCCATCCGCAATATCACCGCGCTGATCAAACACAACTGGACGCGCCTGCCGCTTGCCGAACCGCTCAAAGGCCAGGCTCAAGTGTGGATTCGCGAAGTCGAAACCAGCGCCGGCAATTTGCAGGCTTCGCTGCGTCTGAAGAGTTACGAGCTGATCAACAACTGGACGAACTCGACCGATCTCGGCCGCCTTGTCGCGATGTTCTGCGACAAGGGTTACGACGCCATGCCCGCAGAGAAAATGGGCTGGCTTAACAACATCGGCCAATTGACCACTTCATTGCTCGGGCACTTTTACGCATTGCTGCAAGACCGCGTGGCCAATCACCGGGAGCCCTTTGAATATCTCAAACACCAACCGCAGCCACTGGCTTCGGCAGATTACAGCCGGCTGGACAAGGACCAGCCGCGCATGCCGTGGCAAGACGTTCACAGCCGCATCGAGGGGCCATCGGTGTACGACCTGTCGCGCAATTTCATCGACCGCTGGAACGGCCAACAGGCTTACATCGCCGAGATCAAGAGCCTGGAAAAAACCACCGTCATCGTCGCCCTGATGGAGTGGGTCAACACGCTGGTCAGGGACGCCGGCCTGCCCCATCACCTGGATCTCAACAATCAGATCAACCTGAAGCTGCCCATGCCCAAACCGGTCTGGATCGATCAGGCCCCGACCCTGCCGACGCCACCGCAGACAGCGCAAGGCGGAGTCAGCGTGCAAGTGTTGCGCAGCGCTTCAGCCGCGATGACCACTCAGGAAGCCAAGGGTCGAGACATGGCCAGGGTCAACCTGCCGCTGCCCGAGGGTTTCAACGTGGGCGGCGTCCAGGACAACTGCCTGCGCGCCATGCTGCAGACCATTTCCAGTGCCCAGCACTTCATCTACATCGAGAACCAGTTCTTCCAGACCGACTTCGGTGACGAGGGCGAACTGGCAGAAGGTCGGCCACTGTCCGGCCCGATGGCCAGCCTGCGAGACCCGTCTACCTTGAACGAGAATTTCGTCGCCCGGATCAAACTGCGTGAAGCGATGGAGGACCAGGACTTCACCCGGATCGACTGGAAAGAAGTCAACGCCATCAGCAAGGAACCCGGTGAAGAGGCCCGCACCTTTCTCAAAAGTTTCCTCATGATCTGGCAGACCAACGCACAGGGCTGGCTGACTCAGAAACTGGGGAAAGAACAGAAGCTCACCAACACCATCGGCAAAGCGCTGGCCGACCGCATCGGTCGGGCGATTGCCGAAAACCGTCCTTTTCACGTGTACCTGATTTTGCCGGTGCATCCGGAAGGTGCGCTGAACGTGCTGAACCTTATGCACCAGGTTCACCTGACCATGCAAAGTCTGGTGTTTGGCGAACAGAGTCTGGTCAAACGCATTCAACGGCACATGGCGATAAAGGACATGATGGATCGCGGGGCGAGCAAGGAAGAGGCCGGGAAGATTATTGAGCGGGTGGATACGAATGGAGATCCCGTTTACGTACAGCAGGACTGGTCAAAATATTTGACCCTGCTCAACCTACGCACTTGGGATACGCTTGGCGACCGCGTGGTCACTGAACAGATCTACGTGCACAGCAAGTTGTTGATTGCGGATGATCGGGTGGCGATTCTCGGCAGCGCCAATATCAATGACCGCAGTCAATGCGGGACACGTGACTCTGAGCTGGCAGTCATTGTGCGCGATAGCGAATCGACTGAAGCCAAGCTGGACGGCAAGCACAACCAGAAGGTAGGGAAGATAATCAATAAATTGCGCAAGGATTTGTGGAAGAAGCACTTCGGAATGAGTCAGGCGAAGCAAAATGGCCCTGTGGCTCACTTTACTGTTTCGGACGAAGTTCTCGATCAGCCGGCTGCAGAAAAAACTTGGCGAGATATTCAGAAGCGCGCGAAGAATAATTCGGAAGCTTACGAGCAGTCATTCAACTTCATTCCTCAGAACATCAGTCAGGTGCAAATACTTGTTGATCCAACGACAGCGTCTGAACCTGCCGGGGACATGCCAGCATCAATCTGGCCAACGTGGACATATCGCTCCCCAGATGATCATAAACGTGGTGGAAAACTGGCAGACTGTTTGCCACATGAAGAGGGATTTTGGGAGAGCAAGACATGGACTGGGGTGAAAACCTATTCCGCTCCCATGGGCATCAAGGGATTCATTACTGCCCTACCAATCGGCTGGACGAAAGGTGAGAACAATGACTCAGGATTGAACCTGACGATCATCGCTCACAACGAAGACAGAAAGAGCGACGTACACATCGCAAGTGTGAGCGAAACGTCCAATCGAAATGAGCACAGTTCATGACACGAATCATCGCCACCTTCGCCGGCTTGTTGCTGGGCACCCAATCAGCCCTTGCTGAGCCTGCCCTGCACGAATGTCTGGGACGTACCAGATTCGAGTCACCGGAAGCATTCGAGTGGGCAACGTTTGCTATCGAACGTAGCAACATGAAAGGTGCAGGAGGACACGTATTTTCCAAGAATGTGCATGCGGTGGGCGACTACGTTAGTTATGACTTCGACGAACTCACCATCAGAGTCAGCGATGCCACGACACGTGAAAATTTTGAGAGACAACGCAACGCCATCGTTCACGAAACCGAACTCTACAAAAAGCGCCTCGAGGACAAGCTTGAAACCAACAAGGACCTTTTGGTATCGATCAAGGAGATGAACTATTCCCATGACGAGGTGAAAAAGCAGGAGGAACGAATAAAAAAACTGGAAGAGCAAATACCCAAAGTAAAAAATTACGAACACGATCTAGGCATCCCCGACTCCTATGTCCTGGGCAGCAAAGAAACGCCCTACGAATTCCTGCTCTGGCGCAACAACCGGGTGTTCTACTTCAACATGAACAAACCCGCCGAGAACTCCGCGCAAAGGATCAAGGATCTCGCCGCCCGCTTCGAAGCCCGCGACCTCTATGAAGTACCCGAAGGCCCCGGCGTCTGTATGCCTTACGGCTTTATCCATGACGACGGCAAAACCGGTTTCAACGTCAAGAACAGCCTGCGCTTCACCAGCACGCCCAACGTCATCATGAGCCTGATCAACGCCTCACTCGGCAACCACGCCAAACCCACCGACGGCACCTACGACACCGACTACCGCCCCGGCTACGACGCCGAAATCTGGAAAAAGTCGAAGATCATGGAGAAGTTCTACATCGGCGATCGCATGACCACCCTCGAAGGCTGGCGTCTGGACCCTCGTCCGGAAACCACCGAACAGGATCGCGCCTGGTTCGCCATCGCCCATGTCGGCGGTCTGGCGAGCCCGCTGATCGCAGCGCAGATGTTCACTTTCCAGAAAGGCACCGACGGCCTGAAAGATCTGGTGCCACCGCCCGAAGCGGTTGTCCCGCGCTTTTTGAAGTTGACGCGAAGCATCCGCGAGCAGTGAAACGCTGTCACCGATCAGCCGAAACGGGAACTCAAGGTCGCGGCCCATGGACTGATGTGCAACGATGTTGCCCTGCATCACGCCATTGACCGCAAGACCAAGGACGCTTCATGACTGCCATCAACACCCCGCCGCCCCTCGCCCCCGGACGTCTGCAACAGATGTCCACGCGCATCGCCTTCTTCATTGCCGGGCTCGGCATCGCCGCGTGGGCGCCGTTGGTGCCCTACGCCAAGGCGCGCGCCGGTCTCGATGAGGGGACGCTGGGGTTGCTGTTGCTGTGCCTGGGTGTCGGTTCGATTCTGGCGATGCCGCTGGCGGGGATTCTGGCCACGCGGTTTGGCTGCCGGAAGGTGGCCACCGGCGGCACGCTGCTGATCTGTGCAGCATTGCCGTTGCTGGCGACGGTGTCGTCGATTCCGGCGTTGATCGCCACGCTGTTCATGTTCGGCGCCGGGCTCGGCACGGTGGATTCGACAGTGAACCTGCAAGCGGTGATCGTCGAGCGCGCCAGCGGCAAGAACATGATGTCGGGGTTTCACGGCCTGTTCAGCCTCGGCGGGATCGTCGGCGCGGCGGGCGTGAGCGCCCTGCTCGGTCTCGGGCTGTCGCCACTGGCGGCGATGCTGGTGGTGGTTGTAGTGCTGATTGCGGCGCTGTTCAAAGCCGTGCCGCACATGCTGCCTTACGGCAGTGAAAGCTCGGGGCCGGCGTTCGCGGTGCCCCACGGGATCGTGCTGTTCATCGGCGGCATGTGCTTCATCGTGTTCCTCACCGAAGGCGCGGCGCTGGACTGGAGCGCGGTGTTCCTGGCCCAGGAACGCGGGATCGACACCGCCTATGCGGGGCTGGGTTACGCAGCGTTCGCTTTGACCATGACGGCCGGCCGCTTGACCGGTGACCGGATCGTCCGGGCATTGGGCGCAACCCGGATCATTCTGTTTGGCGGTCTGCTGGCGGCGGCGGGATTGTTTCTGGCGACCTTCGCCCCGAGCTGGCAAGCCGCGCTGCTGGGTTATGCGCTGGTCGGCGCCGGGTGTTCGAACATCGTGCCGGTGCTGTACACGGCGGTGGGCAAGCAGACGGTGATGCCGGAAAGCATCGCCGTACCGGCAATCACCACACTGGGTTATGCAGGGATTCTCGCAGGCCCGGCGGTGATCGGGTTTGTCGCCCACGCCAGCAGCCTGAGTTTTGCCTTCGGGTTGATGGCGACGTTGCTGGTGGCGGTGGCGATTGGCGGCAAAGCGCTCAAAGTCTGAAAAACATCATCTGAACGCCCCCGAAGCGAACCCGCTCCCACAAGATACAAACGATCCCTGTGGGAGCTGCGGTTCGACGATTCGACTTGCCCGCGATGAAGCCACCTCGGTCTATCAGAAACCGACGCTGGCCTGCACGAAGAACGTCCGCGGCGTGCCCACGTAGATCCCCGAGTTGTTGTCGCTGGAGCGGGTGAAGTACTGCTTGTCGAAGATGTTCTTCACCCCGGCGCCGAGCTTCAGGTTCGACAGCTGCGAACCGAAGTCATAGCCGCCGCGCACGTTCCAGGTCACGTAACCCGGAATGTCGCCGTACTGCCCGTCCGCCGTGCCTTCGGTGATGTAATTGCCATTGAAGCTGCCATCAGCATTCACGCCGGTGCCCGGCGAGCGCTGTTTGGACTGGGCGAAGCCGTCGATGTTGTAGGTCCAGCGGTTGATGTCGTAACGCAGGCCGACGGTCGCCACCTGACGCGAGTAGAACGGCAGGTCGCGGCCCTTGAAGCCCGGGATCTCGCCTTCGTAGGTCGCGCGGGTGTAAGTGAAACCGGCGTTGGCGGTCAGGCCATCCAGGCGTGGATCGAGCGCCGCCATGTCGTAGTGCACCGACGCTTCGATACCCTGGTGCTTGGTTGCGCCGAGGTTGGTCCAGCCCACGTCGTTGCTGATGTATTGCAGTTCGTCGTCGAAGTCGATGTAGAACAGCGTCACTTCCCCGCCCCACACGTCATCGTTGTAGCGCGTGCCGATTTCGTAGGTCTTGGCTTTCTCCGGCTCCAGACCGTTGGCGGTCTGGTCACCCGAGCCGCCCTGGCCGAGCTGAAAGTACTGAAGGCTGCCGAACGACGTCTCGTAGTTGGCGAACAGCTTCCACGCATCGGACAGGTGATACATCACGCTCAGGGCCGGCAGCGGCTCGTTGCTTTCGATGCTGCGGTTTTTCTCCGGCACGCGTTTGCCGGCGGTGTCGAGCACAGCGCGATCATGCCAGTCAGTGCTGATGTGCTCGAAGCGAATGCCCGGGGTCACGGTCCAGTTGCCGACGTCGATCTTGTTGTCGATGTAGACCGAGTTGGCCTCGGTGCCACCGGTGCGATCCTGGAACACATGACCGTCGGAGGTCTTGGTGACCACCGGCACATTGTTGACCAGCGCCAGACGGCTTGATTGCTCGTGCATCGCTTCTTTCAGATAACGGTAACCGACGCTGACTTCCTGAGTGGTCGGGCCGACGTCGAACACACGCGAAACACGCGGCTCGATGCCCAGCGTGTAATAGGAACGCGGGAACGAGCTGAGGGTTTTCTGATCGCGGGCGGCGATGGTGCTGCCGCGAAAGCTGTCGGAATAGTAGGTCAGCACTTCCGCCTGGGTGCGCTCGTCGATCTGCCGGATCCACTTGAACGACACGTCCTTGCGGCGGCCACTGAAGCCGTCGTAGTCGCGGTCGGACTGGAACGGTTTGTCGTCGTACTGTTTCTGCGTCAGGCCGCCGGGCATGTCGGCGCTGGCGTCGTAGTAGTGGAAGTTGAGGCTGAAATCGTCCTGATCGGTCGGCGCCCAGTGGGTCTTGAGGATCACGTCGTCGATGTCGTTGCCGTTGTTGCGCTCGCGGTAACCGTTGCCGTTGACGCCCGAGTACAACAGTGCCATGCCGATGCCGTTGTCGGCGGTGCCGCCGAGAAACGCGGTATCGATGTGTTTCCAGCCACCGTGCTGGGAGGTTTCCAGGGTGGTGCCGATTTCACCGGTGGTTTTTTCCGGGATCGCGCGGGTCACGAAGTTGATCACGCCGCCGACGTTCTGCGGCCCGTAACGCACGGAGCCGGCACCACGGACCACGTCGATGCTGTCGAGGTTGCCGGACGAAATCGGCGCCATCGACAGTTGTGGCTGGCCGTACGGCGCAAACGCGGCCGGCACGCCGTCGATCAATACGGTGGAGCGTGGCGACAGGCGCGACGTCAAACCCCGTACGCCGACGTTCAGCGAAATATCGCTGCCGCCAGTGCCGTTGGCTTCCTGCACCTGCACACCCGGCACACGGCGCAGTACGTCGCCGACGTTCATCGCGCCCTGCTCGACCATCGCTTCACGGCGAATCACCGTGCGCGCGCCGGGGTGGTTCTGCACCACGGCGGCGTCGGCGTCGCCGAGCCAGTCGCCGACCACCTTGATGTCGGTCACGCCCAGTTCCAGCGGGCCGTTGGCAGCGGAAGTCGGGGCCGGCGACAGCGTCACCGAACCTTCATTGATCTGGTAATCCAGACCGCTGCCTTGCAGCAATTGGCGCAGGGCCTGCTCCGGAGAAAGGTTACCGTCCACCGCCGGCGCCTGTTTGCCGGCGACCAGGTCCGGGCTGAAAAACACCTGCAACGACGTTTGCTGGCCCAGTTCGCTCAGGGCCTGACCCAGCGGCTGGGCGCGGATGTGAATGGCTTCGGCGGCGAAGGCCATCGGCATGGCGGCGTTGACCGCCAGCGCGAGCGCCAGCGGCAACCAAGGAGATTTATTGTTTTTGGCGGTGGAGTTTTTCACGTCGAACGGAGTCCTGTGGATCGCAAGAGTGTGCGGCTGTTAATGCAAACCAGTTGCAGTTGAACAGGAAGACGACGAACTCGAAAAAAACCTGAATTTTATTTTGAAATTATTTCCTGGCTGCCGTCGGCAAGGGTGCGCACGGCCACCGGAAGGATGTTCGGCAAGGCCTTGAGCAAGGCATCGGTGTTGTCGGATTTGAACACGCTGGTCAGGCGCAAATTGGCCACGGCGGAGTTGGCGACTTTCAGCGGCTTGTCGCGATAACGCGACACTTCCTCGGCGACTTCGCTGAGGCTGGCGTTGTTGAACACCAGTTTGCCGCTGCGCCAGGCCGTCAGCTCCGCCGGGTTGACCGCATAAGCTGGCGCCACTTTGCCTTGGGCATCGATCCGCGTGCCGAGGCCGGCGGTGAGACTGATGAAATCGGCATCGGCCGCATCACGGCCCTGTACCCTGACCGTGCCCTGCTCAACGGCGACCCGGGTCTGAGTTACGTCGCGGCGCACATCGAAGCGGGTGCCAGTGACCGTGACCTTGCCGCTGCCGGCCTCGACCACGAACGGGCGGGACGTGTCGTGCTCGACGCTGAACATCGCTTCACCTTCGGTCAGCTCGATGAGCCGCCGATCCTTCTCGAAACGCACCTGCAAACGACTGCGGCTGTTAAGGTCGATCACCGAACCATCCGGCAGCGCGACATGCTTGCGCTCACCCAGCGCCGTGGCGAACTCGGCGCTGTAACCTTGCGGGTGATTCAGACCGCTGAACAGGCCGAGCCCGAGCGCCACCGCGACCACGCTGGCCGCCACGGCGTAACGCAACAACTGACGGCGTTCGCGTCGCGTCGGCGGGGTTTCGCACAAGGCCTTGAGCCGTGGCACCGGCAGCAGATCTGCGGCCGTCCACAAGCCTTGCAGCAACTGGAATTCGTCACGGTGCTGCGGATGTTCCTCCAGCCACGCGTCGAAGCGCTGCTGTTCGTCGACGCTGACGGCCGGCTCCTGCAAACGCACAAACCAGCGTGCCGCGTCATCGCGCACCGTTGTTTGCCCGCACGCGCAATCACGAGTATCCATCATGGAATGTCCTGTTTGGCTGGGGATGAAAAGACGCCACGGCTCATGATTGCGCCCCGTCCAGGCGATCACGCAGATGCCGCAGGGTGCGGATCATATACTTTTCCACCATGTTCTTGGACAGGCCCAGGCGTTCGGCGATTTCCGCCTGGGTCAGGCCTTCGATCTTCTGCCAGACGAAAATCCGTCGGCAGTTGACCGGAAGCTCCGTGAGCGCGCGTTCGATGGAATCGGCCAGCTGGATCGCATGCATGTAATGCTCCGGGTCGCCGGTCGGCGCCTCACTGAGATCGATCGCCTCCGACTCCATGGCGCCCCGCCGGTCCTCACGCCGATAGCCGTCGACCGCGATGTTGCGCGCGGTCTGGTGCAAATACGCCCGGGGTTGCTGCACCGCCGACGAATCGGATTCGAGCACCCGCACAAAAGTGTCGTGCGCCAGATCCTCGGCCTGCGAGCGATTGCGCAGGCGACGGGTCCAGGTGCCGATCAACTCTTCGTAATGCTCGAGAAAGCCGGGTCTGCGGGGCAGCATGGGGATCATTGCGGCGTGCTGAGGAAAGGGGCATGAATGGTAATGCTTCCTATTAATACAAGACAATGGGGAACCACGAGTCTTTCACGAACTTTCGGACCTGTGACCTCGCAAAACTGAGAGAAAGATTGAAGGACGCGCGGCACCGTTTCCGTTAGCGTGTAGCGCATTCAAGGCAAAACGCCCCCATCGCATCAGGGACTATGTGTATGACAATCGTGGCTAGCGAGTACGAAATCAGAGCGGCTATAGAAAGAACCCGTCCTTCTCCAGGAACATTTCAACGACTGGCAGAAATGTTCATGTGCATTAAATTCGCAGGGCAATACACCAGCCTTATTCCACAGGGGCGAAAAGACAATGATCAAACGATCAAAGGCTATCCGGACGCATACGCCAGATTGCCTGATGGGCGCCTTCTTGTTGTAGAAGCCACAGTAGGGGACTGGCGTACGCATTTAGCAGAAGATCTCGAAAAACTGAAAAGTCTGCCATCTCCCGGTGTCGCCGAAATCGCGTTTTTCACGATGCAAGATGCAGACCCCACACGACCACAAGCTAATGCTAACCCAACAACTACAAAACCTGACGTTGAATACTTCAGACAAGAACTTCAGAAACTGGGAATTCCGAACGAAGGCATTCGATTCTTCTTCATGAATCAACTCGTTAGCGAGCTTCGACAAACGCGCTTTGCCAAAATACTCTACTCCCTGAATCTTCCGGTCAGCGTCACGCCTTTCGAAAATATTGACCTGTTACCTTATTCGGAAATGGAGCCTTCGCGAGACGAATATAAAAACAAACAAATTGTGTACAAGCGACGACTCAACAAGGTAAAAAAGTGCTTGGAAAATCATCCAATCACATGCATTTCAGGACGTTCTGGTGTAGGAAAGACCACTCTGGCGTTTGCGGCCGCCCATCAATGGGCAAACTATGAAAACAGAACGGCGATGTACGTTGACTTCCGGGACACACCGGATCCTTCCGCCTTGGTCGAAAGCATTACCACCCTGGTGAAAGTATTTGGCGACGAAAATACATTATTTATCATCGACAACACTCACTTATTGAACCCCCGCCCACTCGCCCAAATCGAAAATTCATTTTATCGTGCTGAAAACAAACCGAAGCTGCTCATGATCAGCCACACGACACCCGCTAAAACAAGTCACACACTACCCGATGGAAAACAACTGAAGAACGCGATAATCCCTATATCCCTGGAAACCTCAGACATCGAGTCTGCGTATAAATTTATCTGCAAGCGAATCACACAATCTTCAAACTTCTACAAACCTGACAAGGCTGATCTGAGTCAATGGATTCTATTCGCGCCAGACATACTAACGTTCTGCATGGCCTTGATAAACGAAAAAGAATACATCATTGGTGGGATGCGCCCAGAATTGAGTCTGAAAGGAACTCGTGACTTCATCAATAAAAACTACATCAGTCACTGCTCACTGGAAGAGCGAAAAAACCTGGCAACCATTGCAACGCTGGCGACGTATGAAATGGTCACATCTGAAATGAGTCTACCGACTCAACCCAGTGATAAACTTTTAAATTTGGGACTGATAACAAAAACCTCAACAAAAGATGGCGCTTATATCCGTTACAAAATAGCCCACGACAAGCTGGGCAAATTAATACTTGAAGCACTCGACGAAAACCCAACTCTATTGCTTGAAGAAACATTTGAGCGCGATCCCTTTCAAGCCAGCTTCTGGGTACGCCGGCAACTTGATCGAGAGCGGTTGGACTCCAGTCAGAAAGGAATTGCAGCCAGCGTTCTGCGCAATATCGACAGCAAACTCTGGAACTTCTCAAAAGACTTCTCTCCCAACTATGTCACGCCCATTGCCAGCATGTACCGAGAAGCCGAAGTCGAGATCGGATTTTGGGATATTCTGCCTGAACGCATCAACCGATACATAGATAGCAACACCAACTTCCTGAAAGGCATTCCTAGCTATCTAACCTTCGTTGCCGACCGTCCTGAATTGACCAAGGCCTGTTGGGACAAGCTGGAGCAAAGCAACTCTTCCAATCGCTTTTCAATGGCCTGCCAACTTTCCTCGGCCAAATCTCTGGGGACACTTTTGGTTCATGCAGAAAAACATGGAAAAAAGGTCCTTGACTGGATTGTTCCCGCGATGACATCGAAGCAGAATGCGACCGCCATGGCGATTCGTTTGAGTTCTGTCGACCCTCACCCAGCTGAAAACACATTGAACACCATTCAGCGCCTGGCCCCTGAGCTATTCAAACTCTTACGGGCCGAGCTTGGTAATGAAAACTTGACGACACCGTTTCTCAACAACCTTCGCAAATCAAACAACAAGATCATGAAACAATGGCTGCAGCGACCAATATTACTGGAATTAACGCTAAAAAATGACACCAAGTCCGTGATTGCAATTGCCTTTGCAACAAAGAAAATCCAGTCATTACGTCAGCTGATAATCAGCAATACTCGAACTTTCGAAACCGAAAAACTGATCAAACAGTCCATTGACTTTATTTTTTCCGAAGACAATATCAAAAAACCGAATCGTTACACCAAAGCCCAGTTTTCTTTGATCATGGAATACTACGCTGACACTCGCAACCAGGAGTGCAACACGTTTATTCAAGAACTTCACTCCTCGAACAAACTCACTGAAATAATCGACTCAATGAAGCCGGATGCACTGATAGCTACCTGGTCAGCAATGCGTCACTTTCGAAAAAACAGCAAATCTTGCAAGCTCATCAAACAGAGTATCGAAACACTACTGAAAAACAGACTTGATAGCAGCCATCCACCCAAAAAGGAAATGCTGGAGAAACTGGAGATTCTTTCGAAACTAGTCGGGTTTACACAAACAACGGTATCTGAATCCAAATCCGTGGTGTTGTAATCCAAACGGGTGAATGCTTTCTCTCGAGAAGGCACGTTTATGCAACGCCTGCCCCGAGTGCGTGTGAGCAAACCCGCTCGCTCACACGCACTCGGGAGGCGACGTCAGCTTCTTTCGTCTATATACCCGCTTGAGTTACATGGCTGTCGAAATGACCACTCAGGGTCACCGGCCCGACTTTCAGATTGCCGTTTTCAAGGGACACCTTCGGTGCGTTTTCTTCGGTTTTGTGTGGCAGATCCAGCCCGGCTTTCACGCCGTAGTCGCGGTTGCTCAGGTCGCTGCTGTTGACCTTCGAACCACCCAGATCGACCCCGCCTTCAGTTGCAGAAATCCGCGCACCGGTCAGCTGCGTAGCGCCGCCAACGGTGAGATTCACACCCTGACCAGCGCTGATACCGGAAGCCTGTTTGACGCTGTCCTTGTGCGCGTATTCGCCGTCGACTTTCAGCGTTGGCTTGTAGTCGGTGCCAGCCAGTTTGCCCTTGTCGTCGGCCGGGGTCTTCTTGGCGGTCAGGCCCAGATCCACGTCAACCTTGGCGTGAGTGCTGGAGTCCTGACGGCTTTCGACCGACAGATCACCGGCCACGTTGCCGCTGACATTGCGCGCATCAATCCGCGCACCGCTCAGGCTCGCATCACCGGCGCTGTTCAACACCACCGTGTCAGCCTTGATCTGGCTGTTCTGCCGGGTGGTGCCTTGCAGGTAATCCACGCCGACCTTGGCCCCGGCATTGAAGCCGTGATCGCTGCTGACTTTTTCATCGGCGGCGGTCGGTGTGCTTTTGCTCAGATTGCCACCGGCGTTCAACGCCACATTCCAGTTGTTGCGGTCGTCGGTGGACTGCGCGGACTCCTGAACGAAACCGCCCTTCTGCGCGTCGATGCTGACGTTTGGCGCGCTGACCTGAGTGCCTTGCAGGTGCACCGAATCGCCGCTCAACGCTATGCCGTTCTGGCTGTTGAGCTGGCCACCGTTGAGGGTCTGGGTGTTCTCGTTGACCCGACCGAGGTTGAAATTGCCGCTGAGGTTGCCGCCCTGATCGCGGCTCTTCTCGCTGCTGGTCTTGCTGCCGCCGGCCTTCAGGCCGCCGCCGAGATTGCTGCCGGTGGCGACGTGCGAATCCGTGGCCGCTTGCAGGTCGAGCTTGCCGTCAGCTTTGAGGTCGATAGCACCAGCGCTGTCGATCTTCGTGCCCTGCTGCACCTGATTGCCGCCGCTGCTCAATTGCACCGGGCCGTTGCCGCTGAGGCTGGCGACGTGCGCCTGGCTGTCGGCGGTCTGGTTGCCTTTGTGATCGAGCTGGAACCCGGCGCCGAGATCGACATTGGTGCCGTCGGTGCCCGGCAAGGTGCCGACGGTCAGCGAACCGTTGCCGCGCAGGCTGGAGCCGTCGCTGCTCTGGCGGTCGTTGGCCTGATTCAGTGCCAGATCCCCGCCGGTCTTGACGCTGACACCGCCCTGCCCGCCATCGAAACGGCTGCCTTCGAACCGCGCATCGCCGCCGACATGGATGTTCACACCCTGATTGCCAGCGTAACCGCCAACCACCGCGATGGAGCTGTCCTTGCTCGACTGGCTGTTGCCACCCGCGCCGCTGCCGGCCACGTTCACGTCTTCGCCGGTCTTGGTGTAGACGCGCACATCGACCTTGGCATCCACCGAGTTGTCGGTGCTGCTGTGGGTGTTGTTCGCGGCATCGGCCACCAGTTTGTCGGCGCTGATGTTCACTTGGCCGGCGCTGGCGTTGTACTGGGTGCCCTGGTCGTGCAGCGTGCCGCCGACCTTCACGTCCAAGGTCTGGCCGTCGAACCGGCTGACCACGGCGTTGCTGCCCTGCTCGGTTTTATCGGCGCTGGCATGGCCGACCGCCACGTCGATCCCGACGTTCGGCTGGCCGAGATTGGCCAGTGCGTCCTTGTCCGGCACTTTGCCGGCGAGCACGTCTTTCACCGCGCCGGCAATCGGCCGGGCGATGTCTTTGTACTCGACGTTGGCGCCGATGTCCGCCGACCAGTTGCTCTCGCTGTGGGTGCTGCGTTCGGTGTTGCTCGCAGCACGGTTGTCGACTTCGTTGGCAGCGACGTTCAGACCGTTGCCGGACTTCAGTTGCGCGCCTTCGGTGGCGAGTTTGTCAGCGTTGATGTTCAGGCTGCCGCTGCTCTGCACGCCGGTGGTTTGCGCAATGGTTTTGCCGGTGGAGTCCTGCGAAGTGCTGTGCGAGAAATCCACACCGCTGCCCGCGCGGTCGAGGCCGCCGGTGTAGTAGAAACCGCCGCCGGTGCTGCGGGTTTCGGTCGAGGTGCTGTGGCTGTCCTGCTCGGCCAGCAGCGAGACGTTCTTGCCGCTCAGGGTGGTGTCGCCGGCGGTGGATTTCACCTCGGCGCCCTTCAGCGTCAGATCGCCGCCCGCGTTCACTTGCACGCTGCCGCCGCTGAGGCTGGAACCCTGCTGCGTGACGTCGTTGGCGGTGACGGTTTGCGCCTTGTCTGCGTAATGCACGCCGGCGCGATATTGCTCCGCCGTCTGCTCCTTGGCGTAGGCGTCGAAACCACGAGTCTGCGTGCTCTTGCTGCTGTCGTGGGTGTTCTGCGTCGAATGCACATTTACATCGCCCGCAGCATCGGCCACCAGCGCGCCGCCAGCCTTGACCGTGGAACCGGCGACTTCGATGTCCTTGGCGCTCTTGAGCTTGAGGTTGCTGTCGGAAGCGAGCTCGCTGCGCACCGTGGTGCTGTCCTTGCTGTTCTGCCGGGACTCGTCCTTGGTGATGCCGAAGAACTTGCTGTCCTTGTCGTGGTTGTTGCTGTGCGAGGTGTCCTGCACACCGTCGATGGTCAGCGAACCGTTGTCGCTGATCACGCTGGCATCCTGGCCGCCGCGCACCTGGCTGGCGCTGATGCGCACGTCGTCAGCCTTGACCACCAGTTTGCCGGCCGCGTTGATCTTACTGCCCTGATGCTGGGTCTGGCCCTTGTCGGCGTCGCCGGTCTTGCCGAAGAAACCGCCGCCGACCAGATCACCGGAGTAGCGATTGTCGCTGCTGCGATGGGTGCGGGTCGCGGTGGTGATTTCCACTTGTTTGCCGGCCAGTCGCAGATCGCCGGCGCTGTTCAGCTCGGCGCCTTCGGCGCGCAACAGTGCAGCGGTCTGCAGGGCGATGTTGCCGGCCTTCAACTGGCTGGTGACGCTGCGCTGCTCTTCGCTGCTGCTGTCCCAATCGGCTTTCCACAGGTGTTTGCGGTGCTTGCCCTGATCAGTCCGGGTGTGGCTTTCAGTGGCGGCGGTCAGGCGCAGATCGCCGCCGCTTTGCACGCTGAGGTTGTTCTTCGCTTCGACCTTGGCGGCTTTCAGTTCGGTGTCTTTGCCGGACGAGAGTTGCGCGTCGCGGCTGGCGACGATCTGGCTGCCGTGCTGGCGCGAATCACTGTCGGTCCTGGTGCGTTCGTAGGTTTCCCAGGTGATGCCGATGGTGCTGTTGTTCCAGTTCTCGCGCTGCTCCTGGAGCTTGCGGCTTTCGACGGTGGTCAGGGTCAGGTTGCGTTTGGCCTCGACCTTCACGTCGCGACCGCTGACATCGGTGGCGGCCAGCGTCAGGTCCTTGCCGCTGTGCAGGCCGACGTCGCCCTGGCTGCTGCGAATGCCGGCACGGGTCACGTCGAGGCTGTCGGGAATCGCCTGACCACTGACGCTCAAGTCGCCCGCCGAACGAATCTGCACGCCGTCACGTCCGGCGACTTGCACCGCGCCCACTTTCACGCCCGCGCCTTCTGCGGTGCTGACGATGTTGATGCGCCCGGCCTGCATCGCGCCGAACAGGCTGGCGTCGATCCGCTGATCGGTGGTGTTGCCCGCCGGGTCCACGGCTTTCACCTGGCCGCTGGCGTAGTCGACCTGATTGCGCCCGACGGTGAGATTCAGTTGATCGCGAGCGCTGATTGCGCCCTGGCTGTCGATGCGCGGCGCGATCAGGTTGATCGAGCCTTCACCGTTGCGCAGCCCGCCACTCTGGATCTGCAGCTGACCGGTGGCGTCGCGGGTGCTCAGCGCTTGCAGCTTGCCGTCGTTCAGCTCGGGACGGCCGACCAGCAGATTGGCGTTCGGCGTGTTGATGAAACTGCCGCCGTTCACCGAAATGCCGTTCGGGTTGGCGAGCACGTAGTCGGCGGCGCGACCAAAGATTTCCTGGGCGCCGTTGATGGCCGTCGGGTTGCGGCTGATCACTTCGTTGAGGATCACGCTCGCGGCCTGGCCCTGCAATTGCGGGTTGGCCGCCAGTTGCCCGGCGAGCTGCGATTGCCCGGCCTGAAGGGCGTTGTTCAGCACCAGTCCCTGACGGTCGACGTTGTAGTCGAGGAACTGGTTATGCGACAGGCCTGAGCCGTTGGGCGCGACGATGTTGACGATCGGGACGCCGCCCTGGGTGTGCAGTTGCGCGGTGCCGCCGGGGCCGGGCGCAACCACCACACCGCCGGCCATGGCGCCCGGCAGATGAGCGACCAGAAACAGGCTGGCAATCGCCCAGCGCAGTTTGCCCCGTGGGGAAAGATGAAACGCAAAGGTGTTCATTGGCATAAAAAACTCTCCATGTAGTGCGGCATCACGTTGCGCGTTGAGTTGAAGGCCACGGCTGTCGCGCTCAGGTCCGATGGCTGTTGTTCACTGACGTTCATATCTGTAATCCGACCCGCATCAGCCAGGTTTCGGGCTCGCGGTGCAGGCCGGTCGGGGTGTTGAGGCTGCGTTGGTAATCGACATCCACTCGTAGGTTTTTCCAGCCCAGGTTGAGGCCGACGCTGGCGCCGCTCAGACGTTGAACCGGAGCACCGTGATCGGCCTTGATCCAGCCGTGGTCGAGACCGACGCGCGGGGTGAGCTGCACCGGCAGATCGCTGCGCAGCGGCAGGCGCAAGGTGTTGCGCCAGATCGCGCCGCTGGCGCCGGACGCGCTGCTGACCCGATAACCGCGCACGGCGGAATCATCGGTGCCGAGCAGTTGTTCGATGGCCGGCAATGGATCCGGGCTGTACTGCAAATTGAGCTGGCTCTGCCATTGCCAGGCCTGCGCGCCGAGCTGGCCGTTGCGCCACTGGCTGAGGCCGGCGCGGTACTTGCGAAACTGCGCCTTGGGCAGGTTTTTGACCTGGCGATCGGCATCGTCGTCGGCGCCGAACCCGCTTAAACCCTGGGCGTAATTGACGTCGAGGTTCCACACCGCGCGGTCGAGCCAGAACAGATTGAGCCCCGCTTCGGCCACAGTCAGAGTCGGGCTTTGAATACCGAGGCGGACATTTTCCAGATAGCTGTCGACGTCCTTGTGCGCCAGTTGCAGGTTGGCGCTGAGCTGATGGCTCTGGTCACGCCACAACACCCGGTCGGCGCGCAGGCTGAGCTGATCGGTGATGCCGGTGCTGTGCAGGGTCGCCGTGCTGAGCTTGAACGGCGCGCGGTATTCGGCGTGGCTGGCGAAGGTGCTGAACGTCCAGTAACCGTAGGGAATCGCGTAATAGAGGCTGGCGTTGCGGCTGTAGCGGTCGCCCTGATTGAGGGTGTCGCTGGCGCTGAGGCTCAGCAGATCGTTGAGTTCGAGCGGACTGTCGAGCGTCAGGCTCAGCGTGTCGCGATCGCGACCGGTGCTGGCACTGCCGAGGTTGTCGAAACCGGCACCGAGGGCCCAGCGCGACTGCCCCGAGGTCCGCGAACGCAGGATGATTTTCGACGCGCCGGGCTGGCTGCCGGGAGCGATGTCGGCGGTCAGATCGAGCGAGCGCAGGCGGTTCAACTGATCCAGCCCCTGCTCCAGATCCCGCAGGTTCAGCGGCTTGCCGAGCATTCCGGGGAACGCGCCACCGAGGGAAACCGGCAGGCTTTGATCCGCCAGTTCGATGGACTCGATGTAGCCTTCGTCGATCAGGATATCCAGCGACTGCCCCGCCGCCGGCGCACCGCTCAGGTACGGCCGACTGGCGATGTAGCCCTTCTCCACGTACAGCGCGGTGATGGTCGCCAGCAAATGGTTGATCTGGCCGACGCCCATGCACGGCGCCAGCAACGGTTTGATCCGGGCGTTGAGTTTGTCTTTATCGATCAGCGTCACACCGCCGATGCGCGTGCCGCTCAAGGGCCAGCAGCGTTCGTCGGGGTTGATCGACTCAGGAATGGCCGGGGCAGCAGGCGTCGGGCCGAACGCGCCGCGCTCCAGTTGGCGCGTGCGCTGTTCGAGTTGCAGTTGTTGCAGGTCACGCTGTTGCAGTTGTTGCTGGCGCAGCACTTCCTGGCCAGGGGCTGGCGCTTCGGCGGCGAGAACGCCGGGCGCACACGCACTCAACAACAAGGCCGACAACAGCGGGCGCGGCAGGGAACGACTACGAGAAACAGCGCAAAGCGAATACGGCACTCAACATCCTTGCAATCAACTGGCGTAATGCCACCCCATCAATTGCGGTGATAGTCAGAGCCTTCCTACACAAATGCAAGACGCTTCCTACGCTGCTTACATTTCTTAAACAAATGCCCTTTTAGCGCGGATCGCCAGCGATAACGCCAGCAAGTTGCAGATCATCAGGGTTTCCCCGAGAGCCTGAGACCAGGCTGCCAACATCAATCCTCCGCCGATCAACAGGTAGTAAAACAGTCCCAGCAAGGCGCCGGCGGTACCCAAACGATCCGTGTAATTGCTCAAGGCTGCTCCCAGAATGTTCGGAATCGCCATGCCGAACGCCAGTACCACCAGCAGCATCGGCAGCACGAACCAGACGTACGCCTGCAACAGCCACACGCCGAAGCCACCGAGCAAACCGGTGACGGCCGCAAGGCGAATCAACTGCAGCGGACTGCAACCGATTTGCAGCAAGCGTTTGTTGAACCATGCTCCAAACCCTGAGGCCAACGCGAGCATCACGCCGCTGTAGCCGAACGCTGAACTGCTCAGTCCAAGCCGCTCGAACAGAAACGGTCCGAGGCTGTAATAGCTGAACAACGCAACGTTGAACGTTGCGATCCACAAAGCCGAACGCCAGATGCCGGGATCGCGCAGCATATCGCCCATGGTTGCGAACAGACCGACGGGGGTCAGTTGTGGTGGACGGGTTTCCGGCAAGACGCGCCAACTCCAGAGCAACAAGGCCGACGCCAGTAGCAACAACGCAGCAAGCACGCCGCGATAACCAAAGCCCTGAACCAGACTCGCGCCGCTGAACAGTCCGATGGCCGGGCTGGCCGCGAGCGCCATGCCCACCAGAGAAAAGACCTGGGCCAGTTCGCTCCCGCGAAAACGATCGCGCAACAGTGTCTGGGTCACCACCGAGCCAACCGCAGCGCCGAATGCCGCCAGCGCCTGAGCCATCAACAAACCGTTGAAACTGCGAACGCTCAAACCAAGCACGCAGGCAAAAACATAAATCGCCAGACCGGCGAGCATCGAGGGCCGGCGGCCGATCCGGTCGCACACTCGTCCCCACGTCACCACACCCAACGCAAAAGCCAGGAAGTACACCGACAGGGTTTGCCCTGCCGCTTGCGGACCGACGCTGAATGCCCGGCCTATATCCCCCAGCGCCGGGCTGAACAAGGTCTGGGCGATCTGCGGGAACATCAGCAGTGCAATCGCCAACATCAACAACTTTCCAGGGTTCATCACCATGACTCCTCAACAAAAACGCCGAGGAGTTTAAAAAGTCGTGACTGCCGTATTATCCGAATCCTGACAATTTATCGTTGAAATCGGACAACCCATGGCCTGGCTCGAAGCCCACGATCGTTTTGACCCTGATCGCTTCCCGGCGCCGGTGATCGGCATCGCCTCTACCCTCGGCGATCACGACTCCGGCCTGCATCGGCATCAGCGCGGGCAACTGCTCTACACCCGACAGGGCTGCACGCGCATCACGCTGGCGCAGCAGTTTTGCCTGCTGCCGCCGTCGCGGGCGGCGTGGATTCCCGGTGGCGTCACGCATCGGGCGGTGATGCAGCAAAGCGTCGATTACCGCTCCCTCTACCTGACGCCCGAGTTGTGCTGTGAGCTGCCGCAACAGGTTTGCGTGATTGAGGTCAGCCCGTTGCTGCGCGCGGTGCTGGAACCGATGGCGATTGCCGATTTCGCCACCGATTGGCAACAAGGCAAATTCGCCCATCTGCTAGGGCTGTGTCTGAGTGAAATCCGTGACGCGGCGCAGCAACCGATGCTCCTGCCTCTGCCGCAAGACAAGCGTCTCGCCCCCCTGCTTGCACGCCCCGAGCAACTGCCACCAGAACTGCAAGTGCTGGAGCAACAAATCGGCGCCAGCAGCCGTACCATCGGCCGGATCTTCCAGCGCGAAACCGGCATGAGCTATCAGCAATGGCGCCAACAGTGGCGGCTGATGCGCGCCATGGAATTGCTCGCCACTGGGCGCAACCTCGGCTACTGCGCGTTTGAACTGGGCTTCGCCAGCGACAGCGCATTCATTGCGTTCTTCAAATCCATGACCGGCAGCACACCCGGCGCCTGGCTCAAGTAAGCAACTGACGACCGGCGATAAAAATCAATTGCCACAAAATATTACTCGCGTCATATTACGGTCGTAATAGCCATTCCGCTTCTTCAGGTATTACGCCATGACCAGCATGCCCACCGTAGAACCCGATCTCGCCGTTCCGGTCAGCGCCCCCAAACCTCCTCTGCTCAAACGCCTGCTGTTGCCCACTGCGGGTTTGGCCGCGCTGGTGTTCGCCGGCCTGTATGCCGTGCATTGGTGGGGCACGGGGCGATTTCTCGAGGAGACCGACGATGCCTACATCGGCGGCGACGTCACGGTGATCGGACCGAAAGTCGCCGGTTACATCGAGGAAGTGCTGGTCAGCGACAACCAGAAGGTGAAGGCCGGCGACGTGCTGATCCGCCTCGATGCCCGCGACTACCGCGCCAATCTGGCCAAGGCTGAAGGCGCGGTCGCCGCTGAGGAAGCGCTGCTGGCTAACCTCGATGCCACCGAACAACTGCAGCAAGCGGTGATCGGTCAGGCCCGCGCCGGCATTGATGCCGCCAGCGCTGAAACCGCTCGTTCGCGGGACGACAACGCGCGCTACAAACGTCTGGTGACCACCAACGCAGTCTCGGTGGAAAGCGCGCAACGGGCCGACGCCACCTTCAAGACCGCGCAAGCCTTGAGCGCCAAAGCCCAGGCCGAACTGCTGGCCGCGCAACGCCAACTCACCGTGATCGAAACCCAGAAACAACAGGCTCGCGCCGCCCTCCAGCAAGCCCGGGCCGAACGTGATCTGGCGCAACTCAACCTCGGCTACACCGAGCTGCGCGCCCCGGTCGACGGCGTGATCGGCAACCGCCGCGCGCGAGTCGGCGCTTATGCGCAGGCCGGTTCGCAGCAGTTGTCGGTGGTGCCGGCCAGCGGCCTGTGGGTCGATGCGAACTTCAAGGAAGACCAACTGGCGCGGATGAAACCCGGCCAGCGCGTGAGCATCCGCGCCGACGTATTGTCCGGCCAGGAATTCCACGGTCGCCTCGATAGCCTCGCCCCGGCCACCGGTTCGCAGTTCAGTGTGCTGCCGCCGGAAAACGCCACCGGCAACTTCACCAAAATCGTCCAGCGTGTACCCGTGCGGATCCTGCTCGACCCGGCGGACGGCGTGCTCGGCCACCTGCGTCCGGGCCTGTCGGTGACGGCTGAAGTCGACACCCGCGCCCAACCTGAAACCACGGCTGTGGCCAGCGCGCCATGAGCACCGCCCTCACCGCTGCCGCGCAGCCATTCAACGCCGCCGAGATGGCGACGGCGACCAAAGTGTTCGCCTTCGCCACGATGTGCATCGGCATGTTCATCGCGCTGCTGGACATCCAGATCGTCTCGGCCTCGCTGCGCGATATCGGCGGCGGGTTGTCCGCCGGCACCGATGAAACGGCGTGGGTGCAGACCAGTTACCTGATCGCCGAAATCATCGTGATCCCATTGTCGGGCTGGCTGTCGCGGGTGTTTTCGACGCGCTGGCTGTTCTGCGCCTCGGCGGTCGGCTTCACCCTCGCCAGCCTGCTCTGCGGCATCGCCTGGAACATCCAGAGCATGATCGCCTTTCGCGCGCTGCAAGGGTTTCTCGGCGGGTCGATGATTCCGCTGGTGTTCACCACCGCGTTCTTTTTCTTCACCGGCAAACAGCGGGTGATCGCCGCTGCCACCATCGGCGCCGTGGCTTCGCTGGCACCGACACTGGGCCCGGTGATCGGCGGCTGGATCACCGACATTTCCTCCTGGCACTGGCTGTTCTACATCAATCTGGTACCGGGGATTTTCGTCGCCGTGGCAGTGCCGATGCTGGTGAAGATCGACCAGCCGGAACTGTCGCTGCTCAAGGGCGCGGACTATCTGAGCATGGTGTTTCTGGCGCTGTTTCTCGGCTGCCTGGAATACACCCTCGAGGAAGGCCCGCGCTGGAACTGGTTCAGCGACCAGACCATCCTGACCACCGCATGGATCAGTGGCCTCGCTGGCCTGGCCTTCATCGGCCGCACGCTGCACGTGGCCAACCCGATCGTCGACCTGCGCGCCCTCAAGGATCGCAACTTCGCCCTCGGCTGCTTCTTTTCCTTCGTCACCGGGATCGGCCTGTTCGCGACGATTTACCTGACGCCGCTGTTTCTCGGCCGGGTGCGCGGCTACGGGGCACTGGACATTGGTCTGGCAGTTTTCTCCACCGGGGTGTTCCAGATCATGGCGATTCCGCTGTACGCCTTTCTGGCCAATCGCATCGATCTGCGCTGGATCATGATGGCGGGCCTGGCGTTGTTTGCGTTGTCGATGTGGGAATTCAGTCCGATCACCCATGACTGGGGCGCCGGAGAATTGCTGCTGCCACAAGCCCTGCGCGGAATCGCCCAGCAACTGGCGGTGCCGCCGGCAGTAACGTTGACGTTGGGTGGCCTGGCACCGGCGCGGCTCAAGCATGCGTCGGGCCTGTTCAACCTGATGCGCAATCTGGGCGGTGCAATCGGAATTGCGGCGTGCGCGACCATTCTCAACGACCGCACCAACCTGCACTTCACCCGGTTGGCGGAGCATCTGAACAGCAGCAACGAAGCAGTGAATCAGTGGCTGGCCCAGGTCGGCGGCAACTTTGCCGCACTGGGTCAGAGCGGCGATGTCGGCCTCACTGCCAGCCTGCGTCAGCTGTGGCTGCTGACCTACCGTGAAGCGCAGACGCAAACCTACGGCGACACGTTCCTGATGATCATGGTGTGCTTCGGCATCGCCACGGCGATGGTGCCCTTGATGCGCAAGGTGCAACCACCGGCCGCGCCGAGTGCCGACGCACATTGATCGATCAGGCCTGTGGGGTTTTACGGAAGCCCACGGCCAGACGGTTCCAGCTGTTGATGGTGCTGATCGCGACCGTCAGGTCGACCATTTCCTGGGGCGAGAACTGCGCAGCGACCACTTCGTAGTCTTCGTCCGGGGCGTGGGTCAGGCTCAGTTGGGTCAGGGTTTCGGTCCACAGCAGCGCGGCGCGTTCACGTTCGGTGAAAAACGGCGCTTCACGCCAGGCGGTCACGGCGAACAACCGGCGCGGGGTTTCGCCGCCCTTGATCGCGTCGGCGGTGTGCATGTCGATGCAGAACGCACAGCCATTGATCTGCGAAGCGCGCAGCTTGACCAGTTCGATCAGGTTTTTTTCCAGCGGCAATTTCGAGACGGCGGTTTCCAGGGCGATCATCGCTTTCAGAGCATCTGGGGACGCGGTGTAGAAATCGATACGAGGTTTCATGGCGACTCTCCGGGGCAAGTGAATGTGGGGCTACGTTAGTCCCGGCGTCCGGACCGGCAAATAGCCAATCTCCCGGAAGATGGGTAGGCCACTGCGCGGGTGTCAGAAAAGAAAGTGTGAAAGGACAATTGCCATCACTCGTTGCGCGCCACTAGAATGCGATCAATTCTTAATTGCACCCTAATCGCACTCTCGATTGCATCTCTGGCAACGGACGCCCGAAACGAGTACCTGCCCTCCATGTCGTCCCTCGATCAGCCGTTGAATCAGCAAGTCCAGACGCTCTACAGCGAACACCACGGGTGGCTGCAGGGCTGGCTGCAGCGCAAGTTGGGCAACCGCTGCGAGGCGGCCGATCTGGCGCACGATACCTTTTTGCGCCTGCTCACCCGGCAGGTGATCAAGCCGCTGGGCAACGAGCCCCGGGCACTGCTGACGCACATCGCCAAAGGCCTGATGATCGATCGCTGGCGGCGTCAGGACCTGGAGCGCGCGTACCTGGAAACCATCGCGCACCTGCCCGCCGCCGAAGTGCCGTCGCCGGAAACCCGCTACCTGATTCTGGAAACCCTGTGGCGCATCGAAGCGCTGCTGCGCGAACTGCCCGAGCAAACCCGCGAGACCTTCCTGCTGTCGCAGATCGAAGGCCTGACCTACGCGCAGATCGCCACGCGCCTGAATGTTTCGCTGATCACCGTCAAACGGCACATGCGTGCCGCGTTCATTGCCTGCCTGAGTGTCGCCTGATGAATTCGTCGATGATCAATCCGCAGATTCTCGGCGAAGCCGCCGACTGGCTGGTGCAACTGCATTCCGGCACCGCGACCCCGTCCGACCACCAGGCCATCGCCCAATGGCGCACCCGCAGCGCCGAGCACGCCATTGCCTGGCAACGGGCCGAAGCGTTGCTGGGGGACTTGCGCAGCGTGCCGGCCAACGTCGCGCTCCAGACCTTGAAACGCGCCTCCCGCAAGGAAGGCCTGAGCCGTCGCCAGACCCTCACCCGCCTCGGCTTGCTGTTGATGGCCGGACCGCTGGGCATCGCTTCGCAGCATGTGCCGTGGCAGCAATGGACCGCCGACCAGCGCACCGCCGTCGGCGAACAAAAGAACCTGCAATTGCCGGACGGCACCCAACTGGTGCTCAACACCGACAGCGCGGTGGACATCGCTTTCAGCCCGGTGGAGCGTCGCGTCCTGCTGCTCAACGGCGAAGTGCTGATCAACACCGCCGCAGATGTCAGCGCCCGTCCGTTCATTGTCGAAACCCCGCAAGGTGTGGCCCGCGCACTGGGCACGCGATTCTGCGTGCGCACCGAAGGTTCGCGCAGCCAGGTGTCGGTGCTCGAAGGCCAGGTTCAGATCACCCCGCAACTGCTCAAGCAGAGTGCGATTCTTCAGGCGGGCGAGCGCCAGCGCTTCAAGCTCAACAGCTTCGACAGCGCCGAAACCTTCGACACCGCCTCCCTGGCCTGGGACAAAGGCATGCTGCTGGCCAGCAACATGCGCCTAGACGAATTGCTCGGCGAGCTGAGCCGCTATCGCCGGGGCGTGCTGCGCTGTCATCCGGACGTCGCGGCGATGCGCGTGTCCGGGGCGTTTTCCCTGCGCGACACCGACGCCAGCCTGCGTTTGCTCAGCGATACCCTGCCACTGAACATCAACAGCCTGACCCGTTATTGGCTGTCGGTGGAACCGCGTGTCTGAGCCCTCGGAAAATATTTTCCGTATTCACTGATACCTTTTCGCGTCTCGTCCGGTGAGTGGATAGACCTTCCGATTCCACGCCCCCGACAGGAACACCGAATGACCGCAATGCCATCGCCCCGCCCCGCCACGTTTGCGCTCAAGGCCCTGAACCTGAGCCTGGCCCTGGCCCTCAGCGCACTGCTGCCGAGCGCCGCCCACGCCGCCGACAGCGTCAGTGAAAGCGCCAGCCGCGCCGTCAACATCGGCCCCGGCCTGCTCAGCCATGTGCTGGCGCAATTTGCGGTCAGCGTCGGCGTGCCGCTGTCGTTCGATCCGGCGCAACTGGGCAATCGCCAGAGCCCGGGCCTGCAAGGCAGCTACACCGCACAGAGCGGTTTTGCCCGGTTGCTGGAAGGCAGCGGTTTCGAGCTGATCAGCACCGGCCACAACGGTTACACCGTGGCGCCGAAAGTCGCGGCGGACGGCGCGCTGGAACTCGGCGCCACCAACGTCAGCGCCCTGCGCGACGACAGCGGTGATACCTACGGCGGCGAACAGGTCGCGCGCCGCGCGCAGATCGGCATGCTCGGCAACCAGGAGGTCAACGACCTGCCCTTCAGCGTCACCAGCTACACCGCCAAGACCATGGCCGACCAACAGGCCCAGACCGTTGGCGATGTGTTGCTCAACGATGCCTCGGTGCGCCAGTCCAACGGCTTCGGCAACTTCTCGCAGATGTTCATGATCCGCGGCCTGCCGCTGGCCTCCGATGACATTTCCTATAACGGCCTCTATGGCGTGCTGCCCCGGCAGATCATTGCCGTCGAAGCGCTGGACCGGGTCGAACTGTTCAAGGGCCCGAATGCATTCGTCAACGGCGTGACCCCGAGCGGCAGCGGCATCGGGGGCGGGATCAACCTGCAACCCAAACGCGCGATGGATACGCCGACCCGCAGCGTCACCCTCGATTACAGCGCCGACGGTCGGGTCGGCGGGCATCTGGATCTGGGCCAGCGTTTTGGCGAGGACAACCGCTTCGGCGCGCGGGTCAACCTGATGCAGCGCGAAGGCGACACCGCCGTCGATGACGAAGACCAGCGCTCGTCGCTGTTCAGCGTCGGCCTGGACTATCGCGGCGATCGCCTGCGGGTCTCGACCGATTTCGGCTATCAGAAGCAGGTCATCAACCAGGGCCGCTCGGTGGTCTATGTCGATTCGAGCCTGACCAAAGCCCCCAAGGTGCCGCACGCCAACGCCAGCTATGCCCAGAGCTGGAGCTATTCGCAACTCGAAGACACCTTCGGCATGGCCCGCGCCGAATATGACCTGAACGACAATTGGACCGCCTACGTGTCCGGCGGCGCCAAGCACACCCGCGAGAACGGGGTTTACTCGTCGCTGACCGTCACCGACCTCAACGGCAGCGCCCGTGGCGGCATGCTCTATTCGCCCCACGACGAGGACAACCAGAGCGCCATGGCCGGGCTCAACGGCCGTTTCGAAACCGGCCCCGTCACGCACCAGTTGAACCTCGGCTGGGCGGGCATCTGGGGCGAGCAGCGCTCGGCGTTCGAAACCATCGGCACCGCCGGGCGCTACAGCACCAACCTGTACAACGTCACCGACAAACCGCGCCCGGCGCCCACCTCGTTCGCCAGCGACATCAACGACCCGCGCATCACCGGCAAGAACACCCTGCGCAGCGAGGCGATTTCCGACACCCTCGGCTTCGTCGATGACCGCATCCTGCTGACCCTCGGCGTGCGTCGCCAAGAGCTGAAAGTCGACGGCTGGAGCACCGCCACCGGCGCCCGCACCTCGAGTTATGAAGAGTCGATCACCACCCCGGTCTACGGCCTGGTGATCAAGCCGTGGGAGCATGTGTCGTTCTATGCCAACCGCATCGAAGGCCTGGCCAAGGGCCCGACGCCGCCGACCACCGCGATCAATCGCGACGAAACCTTCGCCCCGGTGCGCAGCAAACAGATCGAGGCCGGCGTGCGGCTGGACATGGGCAGCTACGGCGCCAACCTCGGCGTCTATCGCATCGAGCAACCGTCGAGCTACACCCAGGACGGGATCTTCCGGGTCGACGGCCAGCAGACCAACAAAGGCGTGGAACTCAACGTCTACGGCGAACCGCTCGACGGCCTGCGCCTGCTCAGCGGCGCAACCGTGATGAAAACTGAACTGGAAGGCAGCAGCAACGGCGTGAATGACGGCAATCGCGCCGTCGGGGTGCCGCGCTTCCAGTTCAACCTCGGCGCTGACTGGGACATTCCGGGTCTCGAAGGTGCCGCACTCAGCGCGCGCATGCTGCGCACCGGCGGCCAGTACCTGAACGCGGCGAACACCCAGAGCATTCCGGCGTGGAACCGCTTCGATCTCGGCTCGCGCTACGCCTTCAAACTGGATGAAAAGCAGATCACCCTGCGCGCCAATCTGGAGAACGTCGCCAACGAAGCTTACTGGGCCTCGGCCAACGGCGGTTACCTGACCCAGGGCACACCGCGCACGCTGAAGGTGTCGGCCACCGTGGACTTCTGACCGCTCGTCATCCGGCCGGCACCAAGGGTTCGGCGCGTTTGACCAATATCAGGTAATCCCCTTTCCGGAGACAGACCATGATGACGCGCAAACTCACCTCGCTGTTGTTGATCGGCCTGCTGGCCACAGGCTCAGCCGCGACATTCGCCGCCAACGACGGCGCCGATGCCACGGGCACCAAATCCGGCACCACCAATGGCTCGCCGATGCCACCGGACAATACGCCGGGCTCGCCGTCCGGCGGCAGCGGCGCGGGGGGCGGCACCGGCACCAACGGCGGTGCCAGCGGTTCAGGCTCGGGAGCAGGAGGTGGCACTGGTTCGGCCGGTGGCGGCACGGGCGGTGCCGGCGGTGGCACTGGCGGCTGAACGAACAAGAGCAGGCCGTGGTGAACGCCATGGCCTGTGTCTGAACCCTATCGTTTTTTGTCAGCGATCCGAACGTAGCAATTCGCCGAAACCGACGTCCATCGACAACACGGCCGCGCGATTGCGGCCGGCGTTTTTGGCCTGATACAGCGCCGCATCGGCGCGCTGGATGAACAGCTCAGGGCTGTCGTTGCCCAGTGGAATAAACGAGTAGCAGCCCAGGCTCACCGTCAGATAACCGGTGGGCGAGCCGCTGTGGGTGATGTGTTTGTCCATGACGCTGCGGCGGATCTGCCCGGCAATCGCCAGCGCGCCGTTGATGTCGGTGTCCGGCAGCAACACCGCGAACTCTTCCCCGCCATAGCGCACCGCCAGATCGGATTTGCGCTGGCAGCAGTTCTTCACCACCTGCGCGACCTGCGTCAGGCAATGGTCGCCGGCCACGTGGCCGTAGGCATCGTTGTAGCTTTTGAAGAAATCGATATCGAGCATGATCAGGCTCACCGGGCTCGACTGCCGCGCGCCCCGGGCAAACTCCACCTCCAGCGAGCGCTCGAACAGACGCCGGTTGGCCAGCCCGGTCAGGCTGTCATGGGTGGCGATCTGCTCCAGCGTCCGCTGGGCCTTGCGCAGGTTTTTCTCGATCCGCTCACCATCGCGCACCTGATGAATGAACACCCAGCCGAACAGCCCGACGCCGAGCATCACCAGCGCCACGATGACGCTGGACTGGAACGCCCGGTCATACCAGCCCTGGAGGATCGTGTCCCGGGACGAAGACGCCGCGACCACCAACGGGTAGCTTTCCAGCTGCCGGTAACCGTAAAGACGGGTGACACCGTCGACCACCGAATCGATCATCGCGGTGCCGGCGGACGCACTGGGCAGCAACTTCTGGTAGATCTCGCCCTTGGCCAGCGAGGTGCCGATCAGGGCCTCGTCGAACGGCCGCCGGGCGAGCAAGGTGCCGTCGGTCAGACCGAGGAACATGGTGCCGTTGTCGTCCAGGCTGAAGCTTTTGAAGAACCGGTCGAAGTAGGACATCTTGATCCCGGCCAGCAATACGCCCTGAAAATTGCCGGCGTGGTCGTTGACCCGTTTCGAGATCGGGATGATCCACTCGCCGTTCTCACGGCTGCGGATCGCCGGGCCGATGTGCGCCACGGCCGAGACGTTCTGCTGGTGAAACTTGAAGTACTCGCGATCGGCCACGCCATGGCCGCGCGGCAGATCCGCGAACGAGGTAATCACCCACTGCCCTTCGCGGTCGAACAGGAACATGCCGTGCAACTGCTCCAGTTGCTGCACCCGCCGCGCGAGGGTTTTCTGCAAACGCGGCTTCTGCTCCGCGCCATAGCCATCGTCCTGAACCCAGTCGACCAGGCTGGTCAGCACCAGATCCGCTGCCAGAAAAGTGTCTTCAGCCTGCTGCGCCATGGCCCGGGTCAGGTTGGCCGACGACACCTGCGCGTTGGCCAGATCCTGGCGCCGCGACTGTTCGATCTGCAAATACAACAGGCCGGACAGGCTCAGACACACAGCCACGATGAACAACACCGCCGCCTTGCGCAGGGGCAAACGCTTGAGGGTGCCGCCGGGGGCCTGGTGCGGATCGTGAATGGGGATAGGCAAAAGCGTGTCCTGGGCAGGTACGACAGGGGCAAAAGCCCGAAACCCTTGTTTTTGTGAGCGTAGCCCACCGGGTTGTGTGGGGCAACCAAGTGCCACCGAGACAATCCCGACCCTGTTGCTATCGGCGCGCAGGGCAATTGGATGACCTGCGACGCGAATTATTTTTGCCTGCCCGTTTTCCTCGCTTTTACCCCCGGCTCGCCAACCGCCGCATTGCACTGTGCAGATGCGCCCGCGCACTTTCCGGATCGCCCTCGCGCATCTGCTCGTAAGCCCGTTGCGCAACCGCGTGCGGCACCGGTTTCAACTCCCGTTGCGTGGCCATCGCCAGCAGTTGCACCTGCGCGGCACGCTCCAGGTAATACAGATCGTCCCAGGCTTCGGCGATGGTCGGCGCCGCGACAATCACTCCGTGGTTCTTCAGGAACAGAATGTCGGCCTCGCCCATCACCTCGGCAATCCGGTCGCCTTCACGCTCATCCAGCGCCAGCCCGTTGTAATGCTCGGCCACCGCCGTGCGCCCGTAGAACTTCAGCGCGGTCTGACTCAGCCACAACAGCGGCGGCCCCTCCAGCAGGCACAACGCTGTCGCGTTCGGCATGTGCGTATGGAACGCGACCTTCACCCGAGGCAGCCGCTGGTGCAGGCGCGCGTGAATATAGAAAGCAGTCGCTTCCGGCTGACCCTCGCCGTCCACCACGTTGCCGGCGAAGTCGCAGACCAGCAGGTTATGCGCCGTCACTTCGGAAAACGCATAGCCGTACGGATTGACCAGAAACAGGTCATCGTGCCCCGGCAACATCGCCGAAAAGTGATTGCAGATCCCCTCCTCCAGCCCGTGCAGCGCCGCCAGTTGAAAGCACGCCGCCAGCTCTTGGCGAGCAGTGATGATGGCTTCGCTGTCGAGGTTCAACGAGCTGGAATGCGCGGGTCGGGTGCTGCCGGTCAGGGTATGGGCCATGGCGAAACTCCTTGATGACGGGCGAGGTTTCTTACCAGCCAAGGGACGAGAACAGCGGGAGCACTTCGTCCAGCGTGTTGAGGATCGCGTCGGGCCGATAGTCCGGCAGCAACTGACGACCGGTGCCGCGATCGATCCAGACGCAACGAAAATGCATATCGCGGGCCGCCGTGTGGTCGAGCATCGGGCTGGCGCAGATGTGCACCACCTGATTGCGGCTGACGCCCAATTGCTCATGAGCGTAGTCGAACAGCCGCGGCGCCGGTTTGTAGGCACCGGCCTGTTGCGCGGTGATCACCCGGTCGATGTGGCCACCGAGTTGAGCGACGTTGCCGGCGATGATGTCGTCATCGGTGTTGGAGACGATGCACAGCTTGAAACCCTGGACCTTGAGCTGCGCGAGGGTCTCAACGACTTCGGGAAACGGCGGCATCTGCGGGATCGCAGCGGCCAGGCGCTGGCTGTCCTGGCTGGCACTCGCCAGGCCCAGTTCTTCCAGGGCCAGTTGCAGGCCGAGAGTGCTCAGCTCGCGGAACGAGCGGTGCGGCGGTGTCTGTTCCAGGCGATGTTCGTGGCGGTCGTAGACCTCGATCAGGCGCCCGGCGTCGACCCGGTGTTCGCCCTTCTCGCTGAGGATCCGCTCGGCCACGGCGCGCAGGCCTTCGTCCCATTGAATCAAGGTGCCGTAGCAATCGAAGGTCAGCCATTGCGGGCGCGGTGTGTTGATCAACGTCATGGGGGCATTCCTCTGCAAGTGAGGGCTTCAGCTTATGAACTCGGGGTGATAGTGTGAAATTAAATAAATAGCCGACCGTCAGTTGCCAAACAAATATCGAGGCCGCCGCCATGCTGGATCTGGAACTGCTGAAAACCTTCGTCTGCGTGGTCGATGAAGGCAGCTTCACCCGCGCCGCCGAACGCGTCCACCGCACCCAATCCACGGTCAGCCAACAGGTGCGCAAACTGGAAGACCTGGTCGGTCACGCCCTGCTGTTGCGCGACCGCACCGGGTTGAACGTCAGCGTCACCGAGCACGGCGAACTGCTGATTCATTACGCCCGCCGCCTGCTGGCCTTGTCCGCCGAGGCCAGCGAAGCCCTGGCCAGCGATCTGGATCTGGAAATCCTGCGCATCGGCATGCCCGAAGACTTCGACGCCCGACGCATGGCGCTGATCCTCGCCGGCTTCACCCGCAGCCACCCGCAAGCGCGACTGGAAACCGTCAGCGGCATGAGCCTCGACCTGCGCCAACGCCTCGACAGCGGCGAAATCGACATCGCCCTGATCAAACGCGAACCCGACAGCGGCCCGGCCTGGGCGACCTGGCCGGAACGACTGGTTTGGGTCAAGGGTGCTGAGTTCGACTCATCCAGTGGCGTGTTACCGCTGGCGCTGTTTCCCCAGGGCTGCCTGTACCGACAACGGGCGATCCGCCTGCTCGACGTGGCGCAACGCCCCTGGCGGGTGGCCTTCGGCAGCCACAGCCTGACCGGCATTCAAGCGGCGGTGGCCTCAGGGCTTGGGGTTTCGGTGCTACCGGCGTCGGCGGTGTTGCCGGAACATCGGGTGTGCACGGACTTGCCGCCGCTGCCACCGACGGAACTGGCGCTGGTCAGTCGCGAGGGGGTGTTGAGTGGATTGCAGCGGGGGCTGGTGGAGTTTTTGCGGGGAGAACTGGGGGTGGATGCGGGGGGATTTGCTTGATCCCCCCGATGGGCGCTGAGCTCAGGGCTTGTTGACTTCGCGCAGCAGGTCTGCGACCGGGAGGTTCATGGTGTTTGAGTAGTAGGGTTTGTAGCCCCAAGCGGTAATGACGACTTTGCAGGGGACCTGGAGCTTTCCGGACAACAGGCCATTCAACTCCTGAGTTGAAAGAAATTCCTGAGTTGAACCGTTATTTACGGTCTGCCTTAAAGTTGCACTCGTCACGTAGTTGTATTTCCCACCTGCCTTGTTGGCCTCATCTACATCAATCAGTCCGTACGCCGAATACCTGAAGCGGTTAGTGATAGAGAAGTCCTGATCGTCACCCAGCGCACATTTCAGAGTTGTCGAAGCGGCGCCTTCCCTCATTCCTCTCCCAAACAGATCCAAAAGATTTACATCAGAGCCGTAGTAAATTTCGTAATACAGGCCGTTGGGCTTTCTCTCTATCGCCAGAAAATTGAGATTTGCAGGCTGGACCGTATGGTTTTTAGCGCAGGCTGAACACAAGGTAATCAGTAGAAGTAAAAGAGCGTTTTTCATATCAGCAAACGTCCTTGTTGATAGCTTCAAACATAAGGTCACTGGCTGACTTTCCCTGAGCGATGGGCCTGGTGAACATCGCTGGGGCATTGGCGTGGTTCGTATCCATATTCACATTGACATTGGGTCCACTGACCACTTGCCACTTCTCTCCAAAGTCGGCTACCGAATCGGACTGATCGGGCCTCGAGGGTGTGGCTTTGATATTGATCCAATAATCGGCCACCGGCGTCGGTTTCTCTCCGTATATATCAGATCCCAGCCACACCAGAGTGCCCTCCCCCACAGGATCCAGCGTTACCAACATATTGATCCTGTATCCCCACTCAGACATGACACGGGTCAAGTGGGCTCCGTTCCATCCACCCAAACTATGGCCCACTATATAGATAGGGCAGGATTTATAAGGAATCAGGTTCAGAACATATTTCTGAATATCCTTCTTCCCCCGAACCTCGTTGTACCCAAGCCACTCGGATTTATACTTGCCCTCTTTTTCCAGCTTACCGTTTCGATCATCAAAGCCAGATTTAGCTTGGTTAACGTTTTCAAAGGGGCCGGAAAAGTAATAGCTCTCCTTGTCACCCGCCCCGCCGATAAAAAAAACAATCGCCTTGGTACTCTCCACCGGAACAGCCTTCACACTGACATCCTTCTTGTCCGTCAGCGTATGTTCCTTGTGCAGCTTGTAATTGTTGCCTTTCTCGCACGTAACCGTTTCCGCACCCATGCCTCATTCCTCCAGAAACAGTTTGATGGTTTCCGGAAGATGCGAACTGATCGTGTGGGTAAAACCGGCGGCGTCAGACATGCCGTGCTCCATCCGACCGTCCGCGCGCTGAATCATGTACGGATGATTCGGCATCGGTTCGCCGGTCGTGTCGTTCACCAACTGCAACTTGTCGGTGAAGTGCACCGGCATTGGCAGCAGGCCGCTGAAGGGAGCGTTCACCACGGTATCGCCGATGATGACGGTCCCGGAGCCGCCCACCACCACATTCCCGTGACCACCGGTGCTGTCCAGGGTTGCGGCGTTCAGGCCATTGATAAAAACCGTCGAGGCAACGCCACCGGTAATCGGACTGCCGCACGCCGACTTGTCGGTCATTCGTGCAGCGGGCAGCCCGTCGAAATTCACATTCGGCGAACCGCTGACAATCGGGTTGGTGCCATGCCCCGGCAATGGGCAAGCCGTCGGGTCGGTCACTCGGGCAGCGGGTTTTCCGCTCATGAAAAAGCTCCTTGCAGTATCGCGTCATCATCCGTGGGGCGCGCAGCATGAACAAAGTCCTTCCATTGATCAAACCCGATTGCAAAAAAAACAGGCGCCTAAAAAGGCGCCTGTTTTTTATGACCGGTAACCGCTCCGGTCAACGCGATGGCGGTACTCGAATATCCCCCGCCCGGCACTGGGTTTTCACGCCCTTGCCGCAGGCGCCGAATTGCAGGTCCTTGCCCATGCACACGCGCACTTCCGAGAGTTCCGGGCCGTTGCAGATGACGGCGATGCCGTCTGACGGGATGCCCGGATTGCTCTTGCGGAACAGATCGGCAATTTCCTGCGCTTCGAAGTAATAAGAGCTACTGAACGGTTGCAACTCTTGCGGGATGTTCACCGCGGCCACGGCCTTGTCCGCTTCGTCCAGATAGCCCATCGCGCCGAGGCCGCTGCAGGTGCCGTGTTTGCTCCATTCGTGATCGAGCAGTTTCTTGGTCGGGAACAGCGTCAGGCCTTTAGCTGTTTCGGCGGCCGACAGGTTGGTCAGCGGTGGGCAGGATTGCGGCCAGCCGCCCTTGGCGTATTGCGGCCACAGGCCATGCAGGACAAAACCGTAACCCTTGCCGGTGCATTGCGGGTCATCCTTGTGGGTCAGGCAAAAGGTCGGCGACCAGGACAACGTCAGGAGGTAGTAATCGAATACCCCCGCCACCGATTCCGCCTTGCTGGCAGACGACTGGCGTGCCGAACTCAGGCCGATGCTACCGACCGTCAGCGCAATCAGCGCCATAATTGTAAAAAGCTTTTTCATGTTCCCGTTCCTTGGGACGCGTGCGTCCGTGGTTTCTGTGGTCTGACCATCACTTGGCCAGACGCTGATTGAGTCATGCCCGTGTTGCAGGCGCATGACGCAGGGCAAAACGTGCATTACTTTGAAAGGACTACGATGAAGTTGAAATCACCACAGGGAACCGACATGAGTAAAGCAGACGAACTCGCCGCGAAACTCAAACAAACCCGGCACACCCATGCTGACGAAATCACCTGCGCCGAACTGGAAATCGATTGCTGGCCGGCTCAGGTCTACGCCTTGTATCACCGTATCGAGGGCTGGTTGCAACCGGTCACCGAAGTAGGACTGAAGATTCGGCGCAATCCTACGCATGTTTGCGAATCTTCTTCGGATGGCGAGACCCACGACTACGCCATCGACCAGTTGATCATCGAAGCCAACCACCACAGCCTGACGTTCGATCCCATCGCCCGCTTCACCGAAGACGGCGCAGGGCGCGTGCAAATCGTCCTGCCGGGGCGCGAAGCATCGCTGCTGCGCACGGTCGATGAGCACGGTGAAAGCCATTGGTGGTTGCAGACGCTCGAAACCGGGCAACAGCTGGATGCGATTGCGTTGACGGAAAACAACCTGCTGCTGGTGGTCCAGGAAGGTCTCGGTTTGTAGGTTGAACCTGACACAACTGTAATCCGCGCCTCAGCCAGCTGAAAGCTGCCGCTGGTTAGCCTCCCCGTCATTGGTCAAACGGGGACTTCCAGCGCATGCCTTCCACCACCTCAAGACGCACCTTCGTCAAAGGCCTCGCCGCCGGCGGTCTGCTCGGCGGCCTCGGTCTGTGGCGCACGCCGGTCTGGGCCTTGAACAGCCCCGGCCAGGTCAACGAGTTAAGCGGCACCGACTTCGAGCTGTTCATCGGCGAAACCCCGGTCAACTTCACCGGCCAGCCTCGCACCGCCCTGACCATCAACGGCAGCCTGCCCGGCCCGCTGCTGCGCTGGCGCGAAGGCGACACCGTGACGCTGCGGGTGCGCAACCGGCTGAAGGACAGCACCTCGATCCACTGGCACGGCATTCTGCTGCCGGCCAACATGGACGGCGTACCGGGCCTGAGTTTCAAGGGCATTGAGCCGGGCGGCGTGTACGTCTACCAGTTCAAGGTTCGCCAGCACGGCACCTACTGGTATCACAGCCATTCCGGCTTGCAGGAACAGGCCGGCGTCTACGGGCCGCTGGTGATCGACGCCCGGGAACCGGAGCCGTTCCAGTACGACCGCGACTACGTGGTGATGCTCAGTGACTGGACCGACGAAGACCCGGCCAGCCTGATGAATACCCTGAAAAAGCAGTCCGACTACTACAACTTCCACAAGCGCACCGTCGGCGACTTCATCCATGACGTCGGCGAAAAAGGCTGGGGCGCCACCGTCGCCGATCGCACGATGTGGGCGCAGATGAAGATGAATCCCACCGACATCGCCGACGTCAGCGGCGCCACGTACACCTTCCTGATGAACGGCCACGCCCCGGATGACAACTGGACCGGCCTGTTCCGTCCCGGCGAAAAACTGCGGCTGCGGCTGATCAACGGCTCGGCCATGACCTACTTCGACGTGCGCATCCCCGGATTGAAAATGACCGTGGTCGCCGCCGACGGCCTGCACGTCAAACCGGTCAGCGTCGACGAGTTGCGCATCGCCGTGGCGGAAACCTACGACGTGATCGTCGAGCCCGCCGCCGACGCCTACACCCTGTTCGCCCAGGCCATGGACCGCACCGGTTATGCCCGAGGCACCCTTGCAGCGCGCGCCGGATTGTCGGCCCCGGTGCCGGCGCTGGACTCGCGCCCGCTGGTGACCATGGACGACATGGGCATGGGCGGCATGGGCTCTGGTGGAATGAATCATGGCTCCATGGACATGGGCAGCATGGATCACTCAAGCATGAACATGGGCCCGATGCAGGCGCACCCCGACAGCGAAAAGGACAACCCGTTGGTGGACATGCAAGCCATGACCACCGCCGCAAAACTCGACGACCCCGGCCTCGGCCTGCGCAACAACGGTCGCCGCGTGCTGACCTACGCCGACCTGCGCAGCACGTTCGAAGACCCGGACGGCCGCGACCCGAGCCGCACCCTCGAGCTGCACCTCACCGGCCACATGGAGAAATTCGCCTGGTCGTTCAACGGCATCAAGTTCTCCGACGCCGAGCCGCTGCTGTTGAAGTACGGCGAGCGAATCCGCCTGGTACTGGTCAACGACACGATGATGACCCACCCCATTCACCTGCACGGCATGTGGAGCGATCTGGAAGACGAAAACGGCAATTTCCAGGTGCGCAAACACACCATCGACATGCCGCCCGGCACCCGTCGCACTTACCGCGTCACCGCCGATGCGCTCGGCCGTTGGGCCTATCACTGCCATCTCCTGTACCACATGGAAATGGGCATGTTCCGCGAAGTGCGGGTGGAAGAATGAGGATGCCGACCATGACTCGATTTGCCGCGCTTTCGTTGTCGCTTCTGTCGATGGCTCCGGCATTCGCCGCCAGCGACATGCAGGGCATGGATCACAGCCGGATGGGCGATCTGCAAAGCATGGACGACGGCATGATGCAGCCCGCCGCGCCGACCGAAAGCCGCACACCGATCCCGGCACTGACCGACGCCGACCGCGCCGCCGTGTTCACCAGCCACGCCGGACATCAGGTCCACGACAGCGCCATCAACACGTACTTCCTCGCCGACAAACTCGAATGGCAGGACGCCGACGACGCCAGCATCCTGGCCTGGGATTTGTCCGGCTGGATCGGCGGCGACATCGATCGGCTGTGGCTGCGCTCCGAGGGCGAACGCAGCAACGGCAAGACCGAAGACGCGGAAGTCCAGGCGCTGTGGGGCCACGCGATTTCGCCGTGGTGGGACGTGGTCAGCGGCGTGCGCCAGGACTTCAAACCCGGTGCTCCGCAAACCTGGGCCGCATTCGGCCTGCAGGGCATGGCGCTGTACAACTTCGAAGCCGAAGCCACGGCGTTCCTCGGCGAAAACGGCCAGAGCGCGCTGCGGCTGGAGGGCGACTACGACATCCTGCTGACCAATCGCCTGATCCTGCAGCCGACCGCCGAACTCAACGTCTACGGCAAAAACGACCCGCAACGCGGGATCGGCTCGGGCCTCGCGAACACCGAAGCCGGGCTGCGCCTGCGCTATGAATTCCGCCGCGAATTCGCGCCCTACATCGGCGTGACCTGGAACCGCACCTACGGCCACACCGCCGATTACGCACGGGAAGAAGGCGAGGATCGCAGCGAAGCGCGACTCGTCCTCGGCGTGCGGCTGTGGTTCTGAATCCCATCAAAAAAACAACACTGAGGTCTTGCATGCGCACATTGGAAATCTCCCTCATCCTCGCCAGCGGTTTGCTCCTGAGCACCCTGGCCCAGGCCCATCCGAAACTGGTGTCGTCGACCCCGGCCGAAGGTGCCGACGGCGCGGCGCCCGGCAAGATCGAACTGCATTTTTCGGAGGATCTGCTGACCCAATTCTCCGGCGCCAAACTGGTGATGACCGAAATGCCCGGCATGGCTCATTCGCCGATGCCGATGAAGGCCAAAGTCAGCGCAGGCAGCGACCCGAAAACCATGCTCGTCACCCCGCTCACGCCCTTGCCGGCCGGCACCTACAAGGTCGAATGGCGCGCGGTGTCGTCGGATACGCACCCGATCACCGGCAACGTCACGTTCAAAGTGAAGTGAGCGATGGCTGAACTGATCAACATCCTCCTGCGTCTGGCGCTGTATGTGGATTTGCTGCTGTTGTTCGGGCTCGCGTTGTTCGGGCTGTACAGCGTTGACGCGGTGCTGCGGTTTCGGCCGCTGCTGCGCGGGATGGCGTTGATCGGGGCACTGCTGTCAGTGGCGGGACTGGTGCTGATGACCCGCGCCATGAGTGGCGAAACGGAGTTCGCGGCGCTGTGGCCGCACCTGCAAATGATGGTGCTGGAAACCGACGTTGGGTTGGCGTGGACGCTGCGGATGATTGCGCTGATCGCCGTGGTGATCTGGCCGGGATTGTGGCTGGCATCGATGGCCGGCGCCGTCGCCCTCGCCTCCCTGGCCTGGAGCGGACACGGGGCGATGGATAACGCGTGGCACCTGCTCAGCGACATCCTGCACCTGCTCGCAGCGGGGGCGTGGCTGGGCGCCATGCTCGCGTTGATCTTGATGTCGCGGCTCGATGCACTGTGCAGCGAAGCGCGCATTCGTTCGCTGGCGGATTCCGTCAAACGCTTCGAAGGCGTCGGCGCGGCAATTGTGCTCATCCTCTCGATCACCGGCGTGGCGAATTACCTGTTCATCGTCGGCCCGACACTGGGCGAAGTCCTGCTCGGCACCTACGGTATTCTGCTGGCGATAAAGGTTGTGTTGTTCGGGGGAATGTTGGTGTTGGCCGCGTTGAACCGCTTCCACCTCGGGCCTTTGCTTGAGCAATCGTTGCGCGCCGGCCAGCATCAAATGGCGGCCAACGCCTTGCGCCGCAGCGTGGCACTGGAGCTGATGATTGCGCTTCTGATCGTGGGACTGGTGGCGTGGCTGGGCACGTTGAGCCCGGAACCGGGGTGACACCCGGCAAACCCATTCACTACACTGGCCCGCACCTCCACTGCACAAGCCCGATCACAATGACAATTCCAAAAAGCACGATGATCTTCTGCGGCCTGCTGGCCATGGCCGGCGGCGCCCAGGCACAAGAACCGGCCTCGCACCTCGACACCATTCAGCAACAAGGCCAGTTGCGCGTCTGCACCACCGGCGACTACAAGCCCTACACCTTCAAACGCCCGGACGGCGGATTCGAAGGCATCGACATCGCCATGGCGCAATCCCTGGCCGACAGCCTCGGCGTCAAGGTCGAATGGGTACAGACCACCTGGAAAACCCTGATGCCGGACATGCAGGCCGGCAAATGCGACATCGGCGTCGGCGGCATCTCGGTGACCCTAGAGCGCCAGAAAAAAGCCTTCTTCAGCAACACCCTCGACGTCGACGGCAAGATCCCGCTGGTGCGCTGCGCCGACCAGTCCAAATACCAGACCATCGACCAGATCAACCAGCCAAACGTGCGCTTGGTCGAACCCGCCGGCGGCACCAACGAAGCCTTCGTCCACGCCTTTCTGCCCAAGGCGCAACTGGCGTTGCACGACAACGTGACCATCTTCGAGCAACTGCTCGACAACAAGGCCGACGTGATGATCACCGACGCCTCCGAAGCCCTCTATCAGCAGAAACTCAAACCCGGCCTGTGCGCCGTCAACCCGAGCCAGTTCATGCAATACGGCGAAAAAGCCTACCTGCTGCCGCGCGACGACATCAGCTGGAAACTCTACGTCGACCAGTGGCTGCACCTGAGCAAAGTCACCGGCAAATACCAGAAAGTCCTGAGCGAATGGATCGCCGTACCAGCAGCTCAGTAACCCTCAATCGTCATGCATCAGGCCGGAGCTGTACTGGTTGAAACTGTTACCGATATTGCTCCCGCCGAACTTCAACGTATTCACGTTCCGCGCCTGCGGCGACTGACAGTCGCTGGAGAAACAACTGGTGGTGGTCAAGCCACCGGAGCCGGAGCAGGCGGTTAGAACCGAGATGGTGGCGACGAGCAGCAGCGCTTTGAGTGGATTGTTCATGGTGGGTGGCGCTCGGGTGGGGTCGGGAACTTGTAGAGGGATCGTAGGCCTGTGTGGGTGGCGGGAAGATGAAACTTGCGGGGGTTTCAGCGTGGGTTCAGGTTCGGCCTTTCACAAAGGTTTACATCGGCTTTTCAGTTCGCTCGGTATAGTTTTTTGCAACTTGAGCAACCCAGAGAACCCGCAATGCCGTCGACCAGCCACTTGGTAAATCCTGACCTGATAAAGATTCGACGGCTGTTCACAACGCCCCTCGCCAGCATCCAGTACCCCGATGCCGCAAAACTTAATTCCCAACTGAAAACCATCATCACAACCCGCATGGCGCAAGATCGCAGCGGCGCCCAGCGCAGCAACGACGGCGGCTGGCAGTCCGCGAACGACTTCCATGAATGGGGCGAAGAAGCCAGCGACGCTCTCGTGAAGTTCGCCAAAGCGTTCGCCGTGCAAATGACCGCAGTGCACAGCGAACAATTCGGACTGACCGAACCGAGTTTCGAATGGAAACTCAACGCCTGGGCCAACGTGAATACCGCAGGCCACAGCAACGCCCTCCACGGACATCCGGGCGCCTTCTGGTCAGGCGTCTACTGGGTGGACGCCGGCGGCCGAGAAGACGACCCGACCGTCGGCGGCGACCTGGAATTCGCCGACCCACGCGGCATGGTCGCCTCCACCTACAACCCCGCACTGCGAATGCGCGTCGAAGACTGCATAACCGCCGGCTTCAGCAGCACCTGCGCCGCCAGCAGCGGCACCTTCATCATGTTTCCGTCGTGGTTGATGCACTCGGTTCGACGGTTTGAAGGGACGAGGCCGAGGATTTCAGTTGCGTTTAACTTTGGTGCCTGAGGCACAGAAAATCAGCCCTCCGCGACAGAGGGCCGCAACGACCTACTTCGGCTCGACGTTATCCAGCGCCTGATTCACCGCCAACGACCCCAACATCACCAACTGCGCAATGCCGATGGCGGTTTTGCGGTGGGCGGGTTCCAGGGTGGCGGCGAAGTTGTTGAGCATTTCGGAGGCTGATCCCAAGGATTCGCTGGCGTTGGCGAGCAGGGATTCGGTGTCGTAAGCCGGGTTGGCGAAGTACATCGGGTCATGTTGGGTGTGGCTGCCCATGATCCGTTGCTGTGGGGTGAGGTAGTGATCGAGGGCGCGCTCGGCGGCTTCGTTCAGGGTTCGTGAATCGGGGAATTTGTAGGGGGAGACTGGATCGGTTTCTGGTGGGTTGGGTGTTGGTTTGAACATGGAGTAACTCCCGACGGATAAGAGGTTAGGAGCCACCACCTTCGCTACCAAACTAGGGTGGAGGCCATACGCAGGTTGGTAGACCGGCCGTCAGGAACCCCGGCGCATCCGAAGATGCCCTGCGCATGACCACCATAAAACGAAGGCGCTGAAAGCCTCCGCAAGACAGTAGTCTTGTGCTTCTGACGGAATCCGGGCTACCAAACCCGATCACTGGATTTCAGTGACCCAGGAACGATAGAACCCCCGTGCTAGAGGCACAAGCCGGCGGATTCTGTCTTAGGTGTAGGGGGTGGCGCAAGGTGGTGTAGGGTTTGGATGACTACGACAAGGCTCATTTAAACGATCGAGTTTTTTGTTTAAAACAATGCTACGAATTTGAGGTCGTCAAATCGCACCCATCCATCGCGCAGTGCCAACTGTAGCGCCGCCAAGTCAAGTTTGCGCTGATCACATGGGATTAACTGTTGAAAATCATCAGGAGAAATAGGCACCCCAATATAAGGTTGAGTGCCAAGTCTCAAAAGGCAGCTTTAGGAGTTCACCTTTCTGATTTAGCAATGTATATAGACATTCATCGGACGAGAGCGGAAGCTGATCATAAAAAATATAGGCCGATGACGAAGGTGGGCGCAGAGAATAACATACCTGCACCCAACTCTAATTAACCGCGAGCAGCCAGCAGTTGAATCACCTTGGCATGCTCACCCCTCGCCCACTCTACGTACGAGTCCACATCATATCTGGCGGACTTCATAAGTCTTACAGATGATGTCAGAGCCTCCTCAAATGCTTCGTCGCTTCTAAGATGCTGATCCACATCGAGAATATTAGATATCGATTCAATGACCGATATCCTGCATTTACTAACAGCGACGGCAGCATCCTCGCTTTGCTGGTTAACACCACCCGCAGCCAGTCCAAAAACGTCAACAGCCTTAGTTGGTATCTTGGAGCACCAAAACCCGAACGATATCATGTCACATGTGGACTTCGGGTCTAGCTTAACATTATAGCCGAACAGCTTAAGCATTTTAGACTTATAGGCCGGAGCCTGAGATGCCAATGCGCTAAGAACCCACTTTCCAATTCCAGCACTCACCAAATTATTAAAAGAAACACTGTCAATTTTTGATGTGTCAATCTTCTGACCAACGAGAACTTCCGCGCCAAAAATATTCAACTCTATACATTTATCATAAACAGCTCTATCTAAATCAAAAATACCTTCTAGAACTTTTACAAACTGCTTAAATGTATCAGCATGCACCATATCCTCATTGGTGCGAGTGGTAATAAAAAACAGCCAATCTTCAGTCCTATTGTCAGCTTGGTACCTCAGGAGCTCAAAAAGCGCTTCATAGTAGTTACTTTGAGATTCCATAGGTGGAGACTCCAAAAAGCTTCCACACAGATCAATATTTATTACATCATAAGTTGGCGCTTGCTTAATAATACTTTGGTACGCAATCGAACTCTTATTTGACAATCTTTCGAGCTTATCTTGATGAACACCAGAAGAGGGATCGACAAATTCTAGTCCACGCAGCTCATCAAGAGATATAAGCTGATCCATTGTCGACTCTTTATCCTCAACCGGAATTGCATTCAGACCGGTGAATCTAATACGCACAGCCTTTTCCGCGCAAGTCGAATACAAAGCTCTTACATCGAGTAAATCAGGACCAGGCAGACTCAGATATTCCAATGAACGAGCTTTTGACTTCAAATCAAGCGAGTCTATCAGGCTAGCGATTACCTTATTCCATTGATTACTACGAATAAATTGTTTGCGTGGTTTATGCCAAGGCAAAAACTTCTTTTTAAGAATCACCTTCGCATGGCTAACATCTTCGTAACCAAGCCCCGAATCCAACTCGTCACCGCGATCCATGCTTATCATTTCTTAACATCCAAAAGAAATATATTACCGATGGCACTGATTAGTTTTTCTACTTCAGTTGAAGTCAAACTTGAAAGGAGACCGTAAGACTCTAGGATATTGGCAACAGCAATAAGCTTATCTTCGTGAAGCGCCATTCGCGCCTTCTCGGTACTGGATACGGGCCGTGCACCCAAAAAAACAACGCCGCGATCAATATTAATAGTGCCGGGAGAGTCTAAGAGAGACGGCTGCTCACCCTTCGAAGACGAATAAAATTTTACCGACTTAGTTTCAGTAAAAACTTGAACTACGGAATTGATATCCTCCTTGATTTTGTCAACCTTCTCTTTATTTTTTACTGCAGCGCTACCCTTACTTAACGACTTATTCTTGCTCATAAATTGACGAAGAGCGTTGTGCATCCACTTCTTCAAATATTGATAGTGTGGATGAGCAACGTTATACGATTCTCGATCGATATTTAGTGCAGGATCCAGCCCCTTAATAGCAAATACTTCACCGGTTAACTGCCGAAGCCGCGTCTGCTCGGAAATCTGATAGTCGAGAAAGCTTGCGTCAAATAGAGTACCCGTTGCCCCGTTGATTCTAATTAAACAGCCATTATGCTCCAACGGTACTACCTTGTGATTCCAGAGCATGTAATACTCAAATTCGAGCTCACCGCCTCGATAGCTTTCTGGAACGCTACTTAACGACGGGCTTGCGCCGCCGACAAACATTAGCTGTCCTTTCTTATTATCAACTTCTCCAGCAATAGAAATTGGCCTACGCAATTCAACATCATCAATAAAAACATCAAAAGGCAAGTCACTTTCGGTACGCTTCGCACACAACTTAAGCTTTGACTCAAGCGTTTCACCAGGCAATAAATCTACCTTAGTAGCAGAGCTTCCTCGCCCTCCATTGCTAATAATATAGACATCAACATTATCAGACGCGCTGACATCAAATGGATGCTTCTCGATATAACGCACTGGAACAGAGAGACTAATTGACCATATCATTCTTAAGTAAGAATCTACGCATTCTTTGAGCTTAACGTTTCCGCGTTTAGCATCTACAGTCAACTCCGATACCTTAGAGACGAATTTCTTAAATTTTTCTAAAGGTGTATCTGTTGGCAACCAAGGCAATACTGCGGTGGTGATAAGCTTTTCACTGTCTGATGGATCTACTTCACCTATGTGAAAGTCGGGAACTCGAGGCAAGTCCTGTAAGTCTTCTTCAAGATCAAACTCGACTTCTTCAGGCTCTTCCTCTGCCTGCCGCTGATACTGAATAGCGTTCCAAGTTAGCTTGGACTGCAAACTTTCTCTTACGAAGGGTCTTACCTTCAGCAACGTAATTTCAGTGCCAGAATAATCCAAATCTTCCGCAGGAACATAAGTAATTTCGGCCCGACCTGTAACATACGTATCCTCATCCACGTCTGCAACCACTTCGGATTGAGGCCTAAGTATAATATCGCAGACCAAACGCTTATTTGCACCCTTAACTTTGGAAACTATCACAATATGGTGGGTGATTTGTGAGACGGAAAAAAGCCCGATACCCAATTTCCCGATTAGACGCCGACCATTTGGACTAAGATTTTTATCAGCCTCGCTTGTAACCTCATGATCCTTACCGTCATTGCTTCTTTTTAGACTTCCACCGATATTACAAATAATATGCGCTAGAGTATTTTCATCTAAACCGTGCCCGTTATCACGGACCACTATTTGGGAAAACCGAGGCGCATCTGTAAAAACTCTTACCTCGGTTGCATCAGCGTCATAGGAGTTCGCGATTAATTCCCGTATCGCAGAAGCGGGTTCGCGATAAATCCCATCTGTAATGCGAGCAAACACACGCTCGTTAGTTTTCAGCGTCGCTACAACGGGCTCATCATAAAGTTTGGTTTTCGATAATTGACTACGAAGAGAAATCTCCTCTTCGGAAAGTTTACTGTTCTCAGCTACGTCTTCCATAACATACTCGCTTTACAGTACTTGTTCGATTATTGATTGTGCGATCCTTTCAGCAACTGGTGGCGGAACCGCATTTGAAACCTGCTTTACTTGTTGACTCATATTCCCCTCAAGCACGTAACTGAAAGGAAAACCTTGTAACTGAAGAGCCTCATAGATGCTCAAGCGGCGTTTGCCATTGGGATGTACGTGTATCTCTCGATTCCCATAAGCAACCGTTCGACTAGGCTTGCACCAATCTAATTGGATAAAGGAACGCCCGCCTGTTGGCATAACCCCCGTCTCAAACCTCTTCGATTTAGGTCGAGATGTCCAATGATTTTGGTGATAAGGAATCGACTCCGCTACTAACTTACTAGAGAGATAGACGGGCTCAGGGAGATCACTTATTACATCTTTGACAACTTTCGCCTCAAGTGGAGATGGGGCGGGAAATTTAAAATCTTCGATGCCCGCATTTTTACAGATGCCGACAATGAATAATCGACGACGCGCCTGAGCCACTTGATAATTACTAGCATTGAGTTCTTGCTCATAAATATCAAAGTGCTTAGATAACTCCGCACGCAGACCACTCAGAAAGCTCTCATTCTTCCGAGCGCGTATTTCAGGAACATTTTCAAAAACAAAGAACTTCAACCCAAACTTATGATAGAAAGAGTTAACTATGGCAGCATATTTTAAAGCCAACTGATTCCGGGGATCGTCTGCATGACGCCCTACGTTGCCACGCGAAAAACCCTGGCAAGGCGGACCGCCAATTATTCCAGTGATCTGCTGGGTCTCACCGCAACTTTCCGAAACAGAGTCACATAGCTGTTCAACACTGGTATCCAGAAGATCGATAACGCGGCCAAGTTTGCCAGAGTGATTTCTGTTATACGTTTTGATTGCTGCGGAGTCATAATCTGCAGCAAAGCAAACCTCAAATCCCGCATTAATGAAGCCTAAGTCAAGACCTCCTGCCCCACAAAACAGACTAACAACTTTGTGATTATTAGATGAAAGGCTATTGCCTTCAGTCTTATTTTTTTCTATAGCCATTGATGAGACTGAAGCCTTCATTAAAAACCTGCCAAAAAAATTACAGCCTTATACCACAAGACGATATATCCCCTCAAACGACATCGCAAAGAAATGGGGACCGAAGGACTGATGTATTCACCAGCCTCAGCACCTGCCAGCCCACTCTTCCGATGCTCCCAAGCCCCTCCTCCTCCCATTCCTGATAAACTCCCCCACCTCCCAGCCACACCGATTCCGTACCCCCAAATGCCCCCAATCACCGCCACACCCGCCCCACTCTCCCGCCGTTTCTCCGTCGCGCCGATGATGGATTGGACTGACCGCCATTGCCGGTTCTTCCTACGCATCCTGTCGAAAAACGCCCTGCTCTACACCGAGATGGTCACCACCGGCGCTCTGCTCAACGGCGATCACGAGCGTTTCCTCCGTCACAACGAAGCCGAGCACCCGCTGGCGTTGCAGTTGGGCGGTAGTGTTCCGCTGGACCTGGCCGCTTGCGCGCGCATGGCGCAGGAGCACGGTTACGACGAGGTGAATCTGAACGTTGGCTGCCCGAGTGATCGGGTGCAGAACAATATGATCGGTGCGTGCCTGATGGGGCATCCGCAGTTGGTGGCGGATTGTGTGAAGGCGATGCGTGATGCGGTGTCGATTCCGGTGACGGTGAAGCATCGGATCGGGATCAATGGGCGGGACAGTTATGGGGAGCTGTGCGATTTCGTCGGCACGGTGCGGGATGCCGGGTGCACCAGTTTTACGGTGCATGCGCGGATTGCGATTCTGGAGGGGTTGTCGCCGAAGGAGAACCGTGACATTCCGCCATTGCGTTATGACGTGGCGGCGCGGTTGAAGGCGGATTTTCCGGAGCTGGAGTTCATTCTGAACGGCGGGATCAAGACGATGGAGGCCTGCCATGAGCATTTGCAGACCTTTGACGGGGTGATGCTGGGACGGGAGGCGTATCACAATCCTTATCTGCTGGCCGAGGTGGATCAGCAGTTGTTCGGCAGCAGCGCGCCGGTGATCAGCCGGGCCGAGGCGCTGGCGCAGTTGCGGCCTTATATAGCCGAGCATTTGCTGGCCGGCGGCGCGATGCATCACATCACCCGGCATGTGCTGGGCCTGGGCACCGGGTTTCCGGGGGCGCGCAAGTTTCGTCAGTTGTTGTCGGTGGATATCCACAAGGCCAAGGATCCGCTGGCGTTGCTGGATCAGGCGGCGGAATTGCTGGCCGGGCGTTGAGGCCCGGCCTGCGTGGCTGAGGGTCAGGCGGCTGCGGCCGCCGTCCAGTTGACCCAACCAAATTGCCAAGTGGCAAGGATCAGCAAGCCGAAGCCGATCCTATACCAGGCGAAAGTGGCGTAGCTGTGGTTCGCAATGAACTTCAGCAGGCCGCGCACGGCGATCATCGCGAAGATGAACGCTACGACGAAGCCCAGGGCGAAGACCGGCAGGTCGCTGCTCTGGAACAGTTCGCGGTACTTGTAGCCGGAATACACTGCGGCACCGACCATGGTCGGCATCGCCAGGAAGAACGAGAACTCCGTGGCGGCTTTGCGTGAAAGGCCGAACAGCAGACCGCCGATGATGGTGGAACCGGAGCGCGACGTGCCTGGAATCATCGCCAGGCACTGTACGCAACCGATCTTCAGCGCGTCGGCCCACTTCATGTCGTCCACATGGTCGACGCTCACTACATGATCGCGCTGCTCGGCCCATAACATCACGATACCGCCTACGACCAATGCAACGGCAACGGTGATCGGGTTGAACAGGTATTCATGAATCGTGTCGGCGAATAACACGCCGAGAATGACCGCCGGGAAAAAGGCGATCAGCAGATTGCGGGTAAAACGCTGGGCATTGCTTTGGGTCGGCAGGCCTTTGACGATCTCGAAGATCTTCGGGCGAAACTCCCAGACCACGGCCAGAATGGCGCCCAGTTGAATGATGATGTTGAACGCCATGGCGCGTTCACCACCGAACTCCAGCAAGTCGGCAACGATAATCTGGTGGCCCGTACTGGAAATGGGCAGGAACTCGGTCAGGCCTTCTACCGCCCCAAGAATCAGCACCTTGAACAAGGTCAGTAAATCCATTAATCCTCCGTCAGAGCGCTCTTTGCGGGCGCCCTGTTAAATGCATTCAGGCATTGAGTATCTGAAGTAAAACAATTGGCAGATGAACACCCATTGCCCGACTCGGGGACGGAGAATATGTCTTATCAAAAGCCACACTCAAGGCATGTTAATAAACGTCCGTGTGTGAACTTGTCGACGTTATAGCCAAAAGACAGGCCTCCCCATAAAATGTGACCCACCTCACACTGCTCTGATACGTATGCAGTTGAGTGATGGCCAAGGGACATAAAAACAGCTCGCGATAATTACAAAATGGTGGCACCATTCCATATTGCCACCATCTAACAGCCTCAATTCCGTTAGTTCACAGCCCCGAAAAAATCAACTAAAAGCTTGAATCGCTTAATTATTGTTAGAAAACTCGGGAGCCACGTCTAAAATTCGTCCAAATGTTACCAATTGTCAGTCACAGATGAGAACCGGTGCTTTAACATCCCGATGTCAGCACCTTTTCGAGTCAATGCATGATGCTCACAGGTAACTTAGCGACTAGAAGCCCGCGCCGCACAAGCGACGAACCAGGTGTTCTCACCCTGGGTCGTACCCGTGGCGTGGCTGAACACTTTAGCGCGCTAATCGCGAAGCATGTGCAGAGCGGTATGGCTGTTGAAGCCGACGCCTACATTAGTTCATATCAGCACAACGAATATCACGGCCTGTATCGGGCGATCTTCATTATCATCGACAGCCCTCAGGCACTCGAAGATAACCTTGCGCTGGTGCAAAACCTGCGCAACGACAACTTGAAGCCGATTATTTGTGCAGTGATCACAGGTCGCGGCGCCCACAACAAGATCAAGTACTTTCTGGCCGGTGCCGACTTCTGTATCAAACTCAATACCTTGTCCGATGAAAGCGCGGAACTGCTGGGTGAGTTCTTCGACAGCGAAGAATGGCAGCGGGATATCAGCCTGGTGCTGGACCCCACCCGCATCTGCCTCTCGGACACCAGCAAGAAACTCGATATCTCCTTTGCCGAAATGAAGATCCTGCAAGCCTTTGCGCAGACCGGCAATCACATTCTCAGCCACGATGAAATCGCCAGCATCATGGGGCTGAACACCCAATTCTACGACCCTCGGGCGCTGGAAAAATCCATCAGCCGCTTGCGTGGGAAAATCAAGGACGTGTACGGTACGAACGCCATACAGAGCATTCGCGGGTATGGCTATCGTCTGATGAGGGGGTTGATCTCAACCCCTTGATTCAGGGAAACACTCTTTTGCAGCATACGAGGGAACGTCTGATGCAACGCTTCAAACATCCGCTTTCTCATAGTTTTAACCGCGTCACATATCTAATAAAAAGCTGTCAATTGCATGAGCGCTGCAACACTTAAACATAACAATAAACCATTACTCTAACGCAGACCGAGTGGAACTTATCGAGGCCATCTTTGGGCCCAGACCCTGCCTGATCGATTAATTCCGAGGAAAACATTGCTCGCCTGCCATTATTTTTTCGCCAAATTTGGTGTGTACTTTAGGAGAGAGACATGGAAACCAGCACGACCCTCCCAAGAAAATACTTTGTTGTCGTGACTAACAGCTCAGCGTCGCAACGCGAACTCGAGAGCATTCTCTCCAGTGAGCGTTTCAATTCGTTTGGCACGTCTCAGGCACAAATGTTTATTGAAGGTGTTGCTTCGCCCTCTTCCACTCCGATGCTGATGGAGTTCACTTACCCACGCGGCACAAGGAAGCATGTCGCACGTAGCATCGAACATGATACCCAGCGCATATTGGCCACCCTCGAATCGGAATGGCTGGCAGCACAATCGGCGCATTCATTCCACAATTCCACGGCCATGTCCGAAAACCCCGCTGATACTTCCCGAACGATCGAATCCGACGCGCCCTGCACCGAAGCCTGGCATCTGGACAATGATCAGGGTGCATTGACGAAAGAAGGCGTCGAAATCAGTCTCACCGGGCTTGAAACCGCACTGGTCCGCAAGATGCTGCACCATGAAGATCGCGTTGTCAGTCGCGACGATCTGATCCTCAGCATCGGCCGCGAGCCGGAGCAATACCGGGGACTGGAAATGTGCCTGAGCCGTCTTCAAGACAAATTCAAGAACGCCAGCAACGGTGAACGATTGTTTCGTGCCGTGCGCAATCGCGGTTATTGCCTGATCCAGGAAGTTGTTGCCTAAACAACATCCCCCACTACAAGACAAACAGATACAAGTGCGATTACAAAAATAAAAAAGCACTCTGTTTGGTTTCACCCCTCCCTGGTTATACCCGCCTCCTGACCCACCTACGATAGCAAACACAATATTGATTATTCACCCCCTGCCTTTCGACCTTTTCTAACGTTTGCATATTGGAAATTTAAATAAGTTGGCACTGTGCCATCTTGTTAGAACTCGTCAGACAGCATCCCCGGCAATAACTTAGTCTATTGACTGACGACAGTTCCGCATTCCGGCGTTGTTACCTCAGGACACTGACTCAAACAACAATAACAAGTCTGCTTAACAACTCGGTTTTCTACTGTCGAAACCTGAACGGACGTCTTTTGGGGATATCGTATGGATCTTTCTCTTCGTATCAATCGAAACACCGGCCTCAAGGGACTGACCTTTTGGGGCCAATGGGCGCTGGCACAGAGTTTCATTGTTTCCCTGTTGTTCATACTGGCCGAACAGCACACGGGCACCGTCGAGTTCTACTATCGGATGTGCACGATCCTGGCCGTACTGGCCTCGGTGCCGGCTTATACCTTCAGCGGCGCGTATCGAAAGCGAGACAATTACCTGACCGGGCTGGGTCGACTGTTCATGGGCTGGTTCATGACCATGGCCGGGCTGGCGTTCATCGCCTTCATCTGCAAGGCCGATGCGCTGTTCTCCCGCCAGGTCATTCTTGAATGGGCGGTGTACGGTTTCCTCGGTCAGGCGCTGTTGTACGCACCGCTGCATGCGTTCTCGAAGTTCTACCAGCGGTCGCGCAAAAGCGAACACAAGACCCTGATCGTCGGCACCGGCGAACTGGCTCTGGGCCTGGCAAAGAAGTTGAGCCAGCATGAAAACCTGCCGCTGGTTGGTCTGGTCAGCAACGGCGATACCCCGTCGCTGGAAGCGGACGCCCCGCGCGTTGTCGGCGCTCAGGACGAACTGCTTGAGCTGATCCAGAACCACGACATCCGCCGCCTGTACATCACGCTGCCGCTGTCGGAAGCCGCCAAGATCGAGGCGATGTATGTGGACTTGCTGGATGCCAACGTTGACGTGGTCTGGGTGCCGGATCTGAACAGCCTGACGCTGCTTAATCACTCGGTAAAAGTCGTGGACGGTCTGCCGGCGATCTACCTCAACGAAAGCCCGCTGACCAGCCGCCCGACCGCTGCGCTGAGCAAGAGCCTGGTGGAAAAAGCCGTCGCCCTGCTGGCCATCATCCTGTTGAGCCCGGTGCTGCTGGCCGTGGCCCTGGCGGTGAAACTCAACTCGCCGGGCCCGGTGTTCTTCAAGCAGGATCGCCACGGCTGGAACGGCAAGGTGATCAAGGTCTGGAAATTCCGCTCGATGCGCGTTCACGATGACCGTGACGTCAAGCAGGCCAGCCGCAACGATTCGCGCATTACCGCGGTCGGTCGCTTCATCCGTCGCACTTCGCTGGATGAGCTGCCGCAACTGTTCAACGTGCTGCAAGGGCACATGGCACTGGTCGGCCCACGTCCGCACGCCGTGGCGCACAACAACTACTACTCGGGCAAGATCCTCGCCTACATGGCCCGTCACCGAATCAAACCGGGCATCACTGGCCTGGCGCAGATCAGCGGTTGCCGGGGTGAGACAGACACCCTCGACAAGATGGAAAAGCGTGTTGAGATCGACCTGAAGTACATCAATAACTGGTCGCTGTGGCTGGATCTGAAAATTCTGGTGAAGACGCCGTTTACGCTGTTGTCGAAGGATATTTACTGAGACGCAGGGCTTGAGAAGGCAACACCGCAAGGGGACGAAAGTCCCCTTTTTTGTGGGCGGGGTTTGGGGGTTGGCGGAGGGCTCTGCGGCCGAGGAGAGTCTGATGTTTTGATGTCGGCTGAGCGGACGCCTTCGCGGGCAAGCCCGCTCCCACAGGTTTTTAGGTGATGCCGTAATCTTCGCCACTCCTCGAAACTTGTGGGAGCGGGCTTGCCCGCGAAGGCGCCGGATCATTCACCATCAGGTATGAACCTGGAACACACCGACTCCCACAGCAATCATGGCTGGATCAAGATCCCCCTTCACCACAAACAAAAACGGGAGCCATCAGGCTCCCGCTTTTTCTTCCCGCTCTTCCGAACCTACTCGGTAATCTTCCCGAAGTTGCGGTAGAACATGTCCCCTTCACGGCTGTCGGTCATGGAGTGCAGTTGGAAGCTGCGGTTGAGCCGCGCGCCGCCGTCACGGGTCAGCGGTGCCCACACCAGGTTGGCGCGGCGCATGGTCGACATGCTCATCATTTCGTCGAACGGGATCGACAGGTACAGCCCCTTGTCGAAACTACCCTCGCCATACTCGGCGCTGCCGGCGGTGGTGATGGTCGCCCAGGCGCCAAAGCGCACGCCGTTGAAGAACTCGCGGGAGATGTCCACCGTGCCGCCAAAGTCGCCCGCCAGGTAACGCCCGACGCTGACTGCGGCCAGCGTGTCGAATGGCAGGTCGGTGTAGCCGGTGATGTGGCCAGTCCAGACCGAGTAATCCTGCAGGCCGAAACCCTGGTCGAACTCACGCTGACGCACGTAGTTCAGGTCCGCACCGATCGACCAGCGCTTGCCGGTCGGACGAAACAGCACCTCGCCCCCGACCCCGGCGAACATCGATTCCAGATAACCGCCGTAGACCATGCCGTACAAATCCTTGTCCAGTTGCTCGGCGTGGCTGACCTGGAACAGCGGCATGGTGGTGTCCGACGTGGTCAGGTACTGACGCAAGTCGGTGCGCACACGCGGCAGGCCGCTGGGGGCGTCGTAGGTGAATTTGTCGAAGTTGTTGATCAGGTTCTGACTGAGCAGACCGTTCCACCAGGTGTTGCGGTTGAAGCGGTACTCGGCGTCCAGATCCGCCGTGAACTGATAGAGCAAACCATCGGGGCCGCCGACGTTCTGTTTGAAGCCCAGGCCGACGCCGTAATTGAAGTGCTGCGGCGCTTCGGTGTAGAGGGTTTTCTCGTTGCGCGGCATCGCCGGGTTGATCTCGGTGGTGCGGTGCAGCGATTCCAGCGGCTCTTCGTTGTTGATCACTTCGCGGAAGGTCTGCCGGGGCACGCTGGTTTCTTCCAGCGGCAGGTCGTAGCGCTTGTTGACCACGGTAAACCAGTCGATGTCGTCGTTGACGCTGTTGTCGAGAATCCGGCTCGCACGGCCGACGGCCTTGGGCGAATGGAAATAGCGCTGCTGCTCGCCGTACACGATCAGTTCGGAATCGCGCTGGGTGATGCGCTCGACCTTGTAGCCGGCGTTCTGCTGCAAGCGGCGGGATACGTCGGCCCAGTTGACCTCCTCCATCGTCGTGCTCGGCGCCTTCGCCGGCAGCGGTTCGGCCGGTGGGTCGAAGGTCTTGGCCGGGGCCTTGCGACTGACGAAATTGGTGTGGAACGTGATGCCGAACATCGCCGTGTTGCCGCGCTCCCAGGCCGCACTCACATCGACGGAATCGGTCACCTTGAACACCGCGCCAAGGTTGATCGGCGAGTCCTGCTTGATGATGTTGTCCTTGGGCTCGTGCTTGTAGTCGTTGCCTTCGTATTCGAGTTTCAGGCTGAGGCGGTCCCAGGGCGTCTGGTAACTCACGCCGCCGAAAAACGACGGCTTGCCGCGAAAGTACGAGCCGGCGTTGACGTCACCGGTGCCTTCCAGGTCAGGGCGGGTGTTGAAGCGGTCACTGATCGAACCCAACGGGTTGTCGACATCGCCGCGATTACCGATGTAACCCCAGGCGATGCCGGCACTGAAATCAAAGTTGTCATAACGCTTGTTGGCCACGAAGAATTCACTGGCAAACAAACCGGTACCGCCGATGTCTCGAAAGCCCAGCGCCACTTCCGGCGCCCAGTGGCTTTCCTGCCACAGCCGGACCTTGGCGTCGACCGCCTTGTCCTTATAACTCTGGCTGCCGCTCAGCGCTTCGGAACCGTACGGACGGTTGGTGATGGCGGTGTAGCGAAACGAACCTTCCAGCCAGTCGAGCGGCTGCAACGAAACGCTGTATCGGCTGTACGGTTCGGTGCGGTTGGCGTTGACGCTCAACTCACCGGCGGGCGACATGCGCGCGGTCGGGGTCTGCAACAGACCGACGCCGCCGAAGTCATTCTGGGTAATCCGTGGCTCGGCATGCACCAGGCCACACGGCAATAACAACACAGCTGCAAAACGCAAATTCAACGAACCACCTCAGCCAACTGCGTGGCAATCAATTCGGCCAACTGCTGATTCAGTTCAGGGACAGGCGGATCCAGATCATCGTTTTTCACCGGCACCAGAATCTTGCTGCCGGCCACCGGCATCTGTCCGCTCTCGCGGTTCCAGTGGGCGATGCCGACCCGCCGCGATTCGCCGTTGGGCTGGATCAGCCACAGGTAATCGGCATCGGCGTCGGCCTCCAGCAACGTGCAGCCCTGCAGGTATTCGCGGGCCTCCTGCAACGGCTGGTAAGGCAAACGGCACGGCTCGGCGACCGCGCCCAACACTTCGACTTCGTCGACCCGTTTCGGGTAGATCAGTTGATCGCCATCGTCGAGACGGATGTTGCGGGCGAAACCGACTTCCACCGCCACCGGATCGAGATCGGCGATCTGCCGCCCGGTCACCGGCATCTGCCGGACCTGCTCGGCCAGTCGTTGTGCCAGCGCCGCACGACTCGGCTTGTCGAACAGCATCGCCATGCGTTGCAGCACATCCAGATCGAACAGCACGCCGACCTTCAGCCGCGTCTGTTCCTCCAGCAACGATTGACGCAACAGCACACCCGCCAGCCAGTAGCCTTCGGCATTCGGCACGGCCTCGCCGATCACATCGCGCAAACGTCCGCCCGCCGGCAATTCGATCGGGCCCGGGTTGGCGACATCACCGCTGACGATGACCGCGGCCTCGCTGGCACCGGCAAGCAACAACAGGCACGCCGAGAGCGCTCTGAGCCGCTTCACGGGACATGCCTGCGGTCAGGGGTGAGTTGCACGATCCTGACCCGCAACTGCGAAGTCAGTTGCTGTTCACTTTGCACAATGAAACCGTCCACCGGATCGACCCAGTAACGGTTGGTTGCGCGCAGACCGATAGCCGGCGCGTCAATCTGCTCATCGACGCGCAGCACGGAGTATTCCTTGTCGAGAATGTCGAGGGTTTCCAGGGATTTTCGGGAGAAGCGGCTGTTGACGATGATCCCGACTTCCTGGCCCTTGTAGAGATCGATCCAGCGGCGGCTGGTGTAGCCGTCGGTGATGCGATGCAGGCCCTGTTTGAACGGCGAGTCATCGGACAGGCGCGTGCCGTCCAGATCACCCTCCACGCCCAGGCCCACAGTGCGCATGGCCAGGCCGTCGCGCATCAGCAGCACCTGCTTGCCGGAGGCGACCCAGAACTGCAGGTCCTCGCGCTCGCGCACCAGCGCCAACACCCCGGACCCGGACGGCGTGGTCAGTTTGAGTTGGGGATACTTGACCCCCGCGACCTGCTCCGCCGACACGTCCAGTTCATCCGGCCCGATGACGGCGGACTTGAGGTTGTTCAACGAAGCGCTCATCAGCGGATTGCAGCCACTGAGCAACACGGCCGCCATCAGGCACACGCCCACTTTCAACGTTTTCACAGTCGGCGGCCTTATTTGCTGTTGTTACTGTATTCGCTCCAGTTCTTCGCAGCGGAAGCCCCCGTCCCGACAATCGATGCCGACGGCACCAACTGGCTGATCAGGCGGTTCCAGCGAGTCACGTTGGCAGGCCCGACGTAGACCACGTCCTGAGGCCGCACTTCGAAGTGCGAGGCGAGCGCCATGGCGGTCGGCGATTCGGCTTCCAGCTGATAGATTTTCGCCGGCTCCACGTCGAGGTTTTCCACCCCGCGAATCACATACACGGCGTTGCCGTTGGAGGTGGTCTGGCTCAAGCCGCCGACCGAGCCGAGCACGTCGGACAGGTTCATGGTGGCGGTCTTGAAGCTCAGCGCACGGGGTTGGTTGACCTCGCCCATCACGTAGATGCGCTTGTTGTCGTTGTACGGCAGATACAGCTGATCGCCTCCCTTGAGGTAGACGTTCTGCAATTCGGAATCCTGCTGATTGAGAGCGTCGAGATTGAGCGGATAGACCCGCCCGTTGCGCGTCAGCATCAGCCCGGACAAGTCGGCATTGTTGGTATCGACACCAGCCGAACCGAGGGCCTCGACCACGCTCAGCGGGTTGGTCGAAATCGCCTGGGGGCCGGCCTTGGTGACGGCGCCCGAGACCACGACTTTCTGGCTGGCGAAACGCAGCACCGCGACATCCACTTGCGGCTCGGCAATGAACGCCGAGAGGCGTTGCTCGATGTCCGAACGCAGTTGCTGGATGGTTTTGCCGGCGGCCTGGACTTCCTTGATGTACGGGTAATACAAGGTGCCGTCGGAACGCACCAGACGACCGTTGGCGTCGATCTGCTGTTGCGCACCCGAAGGGGCGGTCAGCTCGGGGTGATCCCAGACCGTGATGTACAGCACATCGTTGCTGCCGATGCGGTATTCGGCCGGGGTCGCCAACAACTCCGCCGGCACCGACTCACGTTTGTACGTGGCGCGGTTCATGGCGATGAGCTTGGGGGTGATCGGAATGAGCTCGACCCGGCTGCTTTCGCTGGCGCCCTGGCGCGTGATGCTACTGGTGCTCAGGTACTGGCCGGGGGAGAACATGCAACCTTGCAAAGCGATACTTGCCAACAATAAAAGAGAAAAACGACGGGTCATAATGGCACTACGCTATTCAAGGGCGAATCCAAAAACAAAGTCACCCGACTTTCGTCGGGCGACCCTGTACTGCACCAACAGATACTTCAGTTAGTTGTGCGTGCCGGTTGTACCCGTGGTACCGGTGGTACCCGTTGTACCGCCGTTGGCACTTCCACCACTGTTGGACGCCGCGACAGCACTGGCGACCATGGCAGTACTGGCAGCAGGCGCTGTAGAAGCCGCGACACTGCCAGATACATTGGTCACTGCTGTAAGCGGCGCTTCAGCTGCGGAGGCCCAGTTGCTCAACATCGTCAACAGGGCGATCGCCATCACTTTCTTCATATCAACTCCTTTCTAACATCGCACCTGAACATCGGGTGTTGGTTAGAGGTGGTAGAGTTCAAGTCGCAAAAAGCGCGAACAAGATCCGTTGTTCTTTCACAGTCTTACGCAACTGATAAAAGTCGAACGGCAGGTTTATATCTACGGACTTGCAAAAGGCATTGCCAGTCTAATTTCCCGACGATATCTAACAACCTGACTGAAACTAACATTGCACTAAAACGCCATCATCCCTGATAACCCCGGGGATGATTCGATTGCCAGCGCCAGGTGTCGGTGACCATGTCCTGCAAGTTGCGTGTGGCTTTCCAGCCGAGTTCCTTGGCGGCCTTGGAGGCGTCGGCCCAGCTCTCGGCAATATCCCCGGAACGCCGTGGCATTACCCGGTAAGGCACCGGCTGCCCGCAGGCCTGTTCGAAAGCCCGCAGCACCTGCAACACGCTGTAGCCGTCGCCGGTGCCGAGGTTCCAGGTATGAATGCCAGTGCGGTCGGCGATGGTTTGCAGGGCTTTCAAGTGCCCGTCCGCCAGATCGACGACGTGGATGTAATCACGCACGCCGGTGCCGTCGACCGTCGGGTAATCGTCGCCGAAGATCGACAACTCCTTCAGGCTGCCGACCGCCACCTGGCTGATGTAAGGCACCAGATTGTTCGGAATGCCGTTGGGGTCTTCGCCCATCTGCCCGCTGTGATGCGCGCCGATCGGGTTGAAGTAGCGCAGCAGCGCGATGCTCCAGCGCGGTTCGGACTGGCACAGGTCGCGCAGCACGTTCTCGACGATCAGCTTGGACTGGCCGTAGGGATTGGTCGGAGTGCCGGTCGGGAAATCCTCGCGGATCGGCATCTGCGCCGGCTCGCCGTAGACCGTGGCGGACGAGCTGAACACCAGCCGGAACACCCCCGCCGCTGCCATTGCCTGGCACAGCGTGATGCTGCCGCTGACATTGGTTTCGTAGTATTGGAGCGGCTTGCGCACGCTCTCGCCGACAGCCTTGAGCCCGGCGAAATGCAGTACGGCGTCGATAGCGTGCTGCTGGAAAATCCGGTCCAGCAAGGCCCGGTCACAAACATCCCCGCGAATCATCAGCGCACTTTTGCCGCAAATGGCTTCCACCGCGTGCAAGGCGGCGTCGCTGCTGTTGCAAAGATTATCCAGAACTACAACTTCATAACCTGCTTCAAGTAGTGCAAGTGTGGTGTGCGAGCCGATATAGCCGGCGCCCCCCGTTACCAGAATCTTCATAGCGCGGTCCATAAGTGGGAAAAGTGCCAACTCGCGTGTCAAGCGCTGTTTGTTTAATGTGTGTCTTGATTCACACAAACAGCGCGACAACAACCAGAAACAAAAACAGTTCAATCACTGGCTATAAATATTTTTACAAGCCAAACTGTATTGCCTGGTACTTATTAGCACTCCCGCGCATTCATCACTATCAACGGATGCCGACTAAAAATAACCAATAACTGTCAAACCGACATCTCATAACATTGTCGTGTTTTACACTCATTGCTATTTGCCACTCATCTCCCGAGTCAGGTATTAAAGTACAGCTTCAATAACTTGCAACCTTCGTTATTGCAATAAACGATGGCAGTGCGCCATGAATGACCAGGAAACTTTTATGATCCGTAAATGTTTGTTCCCCGCTGCCGGTTATGGCACGCGTTTCTTGCCGGCCACCAAAGCCATGCCCAAGGAAATGCTGCCGATCGTCAACAAGCCGTTGATCGAATACGCCGTTGAAGAAGCACGGGACGCCGGCCTGCAACACATGGCCATCGTCACCGGACGGGGCAAGCGCGCACTGGAAGACCACTTCGACATCAGCTACGAACTCGAACACCAGATTCGTGGCACCGAGAAAGAGAAGTTCCTGGCCGGTACTCGCGAGCTGATCGACACCTGCACGTTCTCCTACACCCGTCAGGTGGAAATGAAAGGCCTCGGCCACGCGATTCTCAGCGGCCGCCCGTTGATCGGCGACGAGCCTTTCGCCGTGGTACTGGCGGACGACCTGTGCCTGAACCTCGAAGGCGACGGCGTACTCACGCAGATGATCGAGCTCTACAGGAAATTCCGCTGCTCGATCGTCGCCATCCAGGAAGTGCCGCGCGACCAGACCCACAAGTACGGCGTGATCGCCGGCGAGGCTATTTCCGAGGGCATCTACCGGGTCAACCACATGGTGGAAAAACCGGCCCCGCAAGACGCACCGTCGAACCTGGCGATCATCGGCCGCTACATCCTCACGCCGGACATCTTCGACCTGATCGCCGACACCGAGCCGGGCAAGGGCGGCGAAATCCAGATCACCGACGCCCTGATGAAACAGGCGCAGAACGGCTGCGTGCTGGCCTACAAATTCAAGGGTCTGCGCTTCGACTGCGGCGACGCCGAGGGTTACCTACAGGCGACCAACTTCTGCTACGACAACGTCTACCTGAAGGGCCGCTGAGCGGCCCCCACTGATTCATTGCAGCACGCACATCCAACGAGGCAACCATGAACATTGCACAACATTCCGCAGAGATTGAACGTGAGGTGGACAACCTCGGGGTGATGAGCTGGTTATCCCGCCATCAGCCATTGCCCAGCGCCAATGGCCCGTGGCTGGGCACCCTGCTGCTGGTCGACCGCCTCGGCGTGTTTCCCTCGTCCGGGGACATACGCCGACCGATCCGCGATCCCTATCCCCTGCTCGCCCACCTGAAACGGATCTACGGCGAACAGGCGCTGGAGGTCGATGACCGCGACGGCCTGAAGATGATCTTCAGCGACTGGCGTTTTCGGGTGCGGATCTGCTGCAACGACCCGGCGATCATCATCAACGTGGAAACCCGTTGCGTGACGCAGTTGATGCCGCAGAAAACCGCAGAGCTGCTGAGCCATCTGGATCTGTTCGACAACTGACGGCTACTTCGAAGTCTCGCCACAGTTGTCCTGTGGCGAGACTTTTTGTTGCCCGCCCACGACCCACCGGTAGAAATAATCGGCAATCACCCGCCCGCCCGTGGCCGGCACCGGATGAATCTTGTCCGGTCCGATCATGGCCGCCGCGTAGCGTTTGACGTCGGTGCCGAACGCGCATTGCAGATTGGCATAACCCAGTTGCTGCTCACGGGCCCAGGGCTCAATGACCTGCGCATAAGCCGACATCGGATACGCACTGGAGCGGGTGGTGTCCTGACGCAGGATCAGGTTGATGCTCGCCGCCGGTTGAATCTCGCGGAGCATGCCGACCAGACCCTGAACGTTATGCAGATACTGCTCGGGCTTCACGCCAAAACCCTGATCGTTGCCACCGAGCATGATCAGGTAAATGTCTGCGGGGATCTTCGAAACCACGGCTTTCCACTGCGCCTGCCAGCGGGCATCGTCGTGGTAGAAATCAGCGGACGCCGCGCCGGACGCCGCCAGTTTCGAGACCCGAACCCCGTTTTGATCGTTGCTCAGCCACAGACCGAACAGGGTCGGCGCGCCTTTCACCACTTCCAGCCTGAAGGCCCAATCGGTCGCGGCCGACGTACCGGGCAGCGGAACTTCCTGTACGCCCTCGCCCGCGAGTTTCAACGGCTGCCAGTCGGCGGAGGGTGACCAGCGATAACGCAACTCACTGGACTCGCCGTTGCCGAGGTAGAGCAGTTTCGCCTGAGTGACTGCGGTGTTGATGGCAGGCGTCGGGCTGGCCTCGACTTGCAGCCAGGCGCCGGGGTGGCCGGTCACCGTGCGGCTGTCGGGGCTGGCCTGGCCGAGGCCGGAGACCTGCCAGTCGCCGCCGAAGTATTTTTCGCTGCTGCGGGTGTACTTGAAATGCGTGCCGCCGAGCGCTGCGCCGTGGTTGAACCCGACATAACCCGGCCCGGCGAACCCGACCTCCCCGGCCACGCGCTGCACCAGTTTGTTCAGGTAGAAATCCTGCCCCGCGCTGTAGCTGTCACCGATCACCGAGATCGACAACACCTTGCCGGCCTTGCCTTCACGCCACTGGCCAAACCGCTCGCGAGCGTCGCCGACCTGCACCACCGACGCCGCCACCGGCGGCACATCATCAACAGCCAGCATGAATCGCTTCCTTCATCGGGTCTGCGCCACCGGAGCGATCGTCGCCGCCGGTTTCTTTTTCGTCGCCGCACGTTCGCCGAGAAACAGCACGGAAGTGAAGTTGAACCGACTGAAAATCATCGACAACACCACAGGCCCGAGCAAGCCACACGTCAAACCGCAGAACACCAGCACGCTTTCGTCCTTCACACCCAGGCGGCCGAGGATCGAACGCGACGTAGCGGCGAACAATACGTGAAAGAGGAAAATCGCGTAGGAGTAACCGCCAAGCCAGGTCAGCGTCTTCGAGCGCATGTCACTCGACAGTAACGCGATGCAGGATACGCAGCCCACCGTCAGGCCGATCAGGCTGCGGCGGTCGACAATCAGCTCGCGATCCACCGCCGCCACGTACAGCAGCGTCAGCGAGATCAGCACAAACACCAGCGGTCCGATCACCTTGAACGTCTGCTTAAGCTCGCTGACTTTCTCCTGGCCGATCATGCCCGCCACGAAGAACGGCAGCAGATAAATCGCCCCGTTGATGCCGAACGCGTCCACGGGAAACGGCGGCAACAGGAACACCGCCGCCGCGAAGGCGAACAACAGGTACAGGCGCGTCGGTGTACGCAACAAACCGCGCCACTCCAGCAGGCCGACGAACATGAAAATGATGAACACCGCCTGCAGAAACCAGAAGTGGTTGATCGGCACGTAGAACGACAACAGCGCATCCATCACGCTGACGTCCTTGTTCACGCCCGGCCCCACCGCCTGCAATACCGAGAACGGCACCCCCACGCAAAACAGCGGCACGATCAGCCGCCGCACCTTGCCGCTGAAGAACGCGGAAAAATCATTGCCGCGAATCTTGTAGAGGGAATAGATGTAGCCGGAGATGAAGGTGAACAGCGGCATGCGCACGTACACCATCGAATCGGCGATCACCCGGAACGGCGAGCCGAGGTCGATTTTCAAACCACCGCCCAACGGTCCGATCACGTGATAGAGCACCAGCAACAGGCACGCCAGGCCACGCAGGGTTTCGATCTCCAGGGACTTTTTCTTGCTCGACATAAAGCACCCGCCTCAATTCAGAATTCTTGATTCAACCTTCACCGGTTTGTTCGCCCGCAACATCAACCCCAGGCCCACGAACAGCACCGGTACCACCATCGAAAAGTGCCGGGCGAACGAACCGAAGTCCGGCTCGAACAAGCCTTGAACCAGCAGAAACGCCAGCGGAATCGCGATCAGTTCCTTGGGTTTGGTCTGGATCGGTGCGCCCTTGTAATCGGTCGAGGTGATGACTTTGAACAGCAGCAGCGCGGTCATGATCATCAACGCGACGAAGATCACCTGACCCGGCCCGGACAGCAGAATCAGCTCTACGGGGAACGACAAGCGGAAGAAAATGATCATCGAGTCCAGGGCCTGCGAGACGAAGTCGCTGCCGCTGAGCCACGAGACGATCAGCGATTTGGACCCCTCCTCGCCCGCCGTGCGCAGTTCGTTGTTGCTGGCACGAATCGACGACACCGGAAAGCCCAGCGCCAATTGGATCGCCATTGCAACTGCGAGATAGAACAGGAACAGCATCAGGAAGAAGGTGGTGCGCGAGACGTATTTCTTCATCACGCAGACGCCGACCCAGGACAGCGAAAACAAAATCCAGTAGGGCCGGATCAGCACGCCGTAGATCACCGCCGAGAGGAAAAAACCGCCGCGATATTTGCGCGTCAGCGAGCTGAACAGAATGCTCAGCACCGCCACCGACACGATGATTTCCTTGGTCAGGTTTTCCAGGAAAAACGAACGCACGATGCCCCACAGGCACAGGGTGCCGAAGATGGTCAGCGGCATGCGCCGGAACACCACCACGGGAATCGCCGTGAGGAAAAAGTTGCAGAACATCCCGTAGGCCCAGGCGTTGGTCAGGTTGATCCCGGTGGGCCGCAGCAGGAACGCCGAACACTCGTAGGACGAGCGATCCGGCGAGAACGGGTTCCAGAAATTACAATTGTCGGCCCGGGCATAGGACGACCACAGGGTCATCGCGTCCGGGCCCGGATCGCGCGGCACCAGCAGCGGCATCGCCACCGACAGAAACAGCCCGGTGAACAGGATCAGGAACGACAGCGAGGAATCGAGACGCCGACCACGAAACTCGATGCACGGCAGTTTCAGGCCCATGACACGACAGCCTTTTTCGCCCGCGTGGCACGGGTCAGCAGCGCGATCACGGCGAGCTGCACGGTGATCCCGAAGACACTGCCCCAAGCCGCTCCGTAAATCGAATAATGCTTGATCAACACGTAACTGACCGGCACCGACACCAGCAGGCAAATGGCCGCGCTGGCAAGGGAAACCCGGCTGTTTTTCGAAGCGATCAGCCCCCCCCAGACGATGTCGCCAATGGCGCGCAGAGCGAAGGAAAAGATCAGCACACCGAGGACTCCATTGTCCGGGCGTGGCACCGATGTCGCGACGTAATCGAGAACGATGTTGAAGAACAGATAAATCCCTGCCGCCACTGAGGCTGACACGAGCAGCGAACGCATGACCCATTTGTTGATAAACAAGTGCCTGACCGTGAACGCTTGCTGATCACCCTGAAAACGCTTGGCGAGCACCGGAATACCGACCACTGCCACCACCGCGTAGGACAACGCCTGCAACGTATTGGCCGCCGACCAGGCGTACACATACTTACCGAGACTGGCGTAAGGTTCGAGGTCGACGATCAGAAAGCGCTCGACACATTGACTGAGCGCAACCAGACCCGTGCCCAGGTAAAACGGCAAACCTGCCTTCCACACGGTCGACGTCGCCAGTTCCCCTTCCTCACGCCCGCGGTGAGCGCTCACCACTATGAGGTAACCGGCTACGATCACCGACACGTTGGCGATGACCCACAGCCACAGTACGCTGGCAATGCCCGAGACCCAGCCGAGCATCATTCCACCTACGGCCAACAGTGCCCAGAGGCCGCTTTTGATGAAAAACAGCAAGGCACCCGGTGTAGCTTTCTGCGCGGAAAACACGAACGAGTTGATCTCGAATGACAGGTGTTCGGTGAGCAGCACCAGCGTCACGCAGGCGATCAGCGCGGTGGTCGCTTCCACCGACTGGAACAGTGAATAAATCACCACCGTCAGCACCGACAACGCCAGGCCCACGGCCAGGTACAGCAGCAGCACCTTGTCCACGACCCGGCGCGAACTGCCGCCCACGCTGATCAGCCGGTTGATCTCGGAACTGAAACCGACGCTGTAGAATTTCGACGCGATCAACGACGCCGCGACCACCACGCCGTAAAAACCCAGCGCCTCGTAACCGAGGTAATGGGTGATGGCGAGCACCAGCAAGAACTTCGCGCCCAGTGCTCCGCCGCGCAGCAACAGCCGGAATATCATCGAATGACGCCCTTGATGATGTCGTCCATGGCCACGGTTTTCGCCTCGATCTCGCGGCAGGTGTCGGTCAGGCGTTTGCCGAAATTCGACAGGGCGTCCGGTGCGTAAACCGTGTCGATGATGGTGTCGACATTGATGTCGCCGCCGTTGATGACCCAGTCTTCGACGCCCATGTCCTGATAGGCGCCAAAGCCTTTGCGCTCGTAGCTGATGTGATACGCCGGGACACCCGAGAGCAGCGATTCGATCGCGCCGTGCAGGCGTACGGAAATCACCAGGTCCGGTTGGTATTTGGCCAGTGTCGCCTTCAACGGCAACAGGTCCTCGGTGATGCCCAGTTCGCGATAGAACGCGCCGTCATCGTTACCACGCACGGCGCTCTGCACCGCACAGACCACTTTGCTTTTGTTCTTCAAGCGCTGCAGCAGCACTTTCAGGTTGGCCACGTAGTCCAGCTTCTTTTCCTTGCTCCACGCCGGCGGTTTGCGCAGCACCACGCACACCGTGGCCGGCGTCGAAGCGCAGCGGGTGAACTTGGGTTGCTGAAGGATCTTGCCGGCCAGGGCCTGCACTGCGAGGTCCGGTGCGCGGTAGACATTTTCACAGGCATCGAACAATGCCGAGGAGCGGTTATCGCGTACGAACACCGCGTCGGCGCTGGCGTAGTGGCCGACGATCTTGTCGCTGTCGCCGTGGAACGGCCCGATGCTTTGCGGCAGGTACACCGACGGCACTTTGCTGAGGATCGCGGTTTCCAGCTGCTTGGCGTGGCCGAGTTTCAGCTTGATGTGCTCGAAGGCGCTCTTCGAACGCATGTAGCCGCCGCCGACGCCGACGATCAGATCGGTTTTCTTCAACAGATCCGCCAGCCCCGCGTAGGACTGATTGAGGAACACCGCCTGCTTGACCCGGCCCAGGCCCTTGGCCGCCATGACTGGCGCATCGAAGCGCGGGTGCGGCAGGTACTTGAAAGAGTCCGGGTCGGAAGCCACCACACTGATCGCGGTGTCTTCGCCAAAGTTGCGCTGCACCAGCGCAATGGCCAGATCGACCAGCAGACCATCACCGGAGTTGGAGGCACTGTAGCCATGCAAAATCGTTACGTTCATGAGCGGAGTTCTACTTAATAAGAGGGAGCGGAATACACGTCGTAGGTCTGGCGGATCATCAACGCGGCGCTGAAACGCTCGCGGACGATGCGCCGACCTTCGATGCCGAGGGCCGACAACGCAGGCTTCTGGATTTTCTTCAGGCGATCGGCCAGCGCCTGGTGATCACCGGCAGGGAACACGTAACCGGACACACCATGGGTGACCAGTTCGGGCAACGACGTGCAGTCGCTGGCAATCACCGGCAGGCCCAGCGCCATGCCTTCCAGCGGCACCATGGCAAAGCCTTCCCAGCGGCTCGGCACGATCAGCGCATCGGCTTTCTGATACAGCGCGTGCACTTCGGTTGGGGTCACCCAGGGCAGGTATTCCACCCCGTCCAGCGGCGGACATTCGACCACGTCCTCGTTCACTGCACTGCCCACCACCGTCAGTTTCAGGTCGCTGCGCTTTGCTTCGCTGTAAGCCTTGAGCAATACGTCGAAGCCTTTCTGGTAGTCGAGGCGACCGACGAACAGCAGATGAATCGGTGCCGGATCGTTGGCCTTGCGTTCTTCATGCTTGTGATCGATGCCGTTGTAGATCAGCGTCATGCGCTTGCGCTCGATGCCAAACTTCGCGGCCTTGTCCAGCTCGAACTGGCTGACGCAGATGATCGTGTCCGTGACCTTCTGCAGCACCCGTTCGATCCCCGCATAGACTTTCTGCTTGATCGGCGAACTTTCCATCAGGAACGAGAACGCATGCGGGCAGTAGACGATTTTCGGCTTGCGCCACGGCCGCAGGAGCACGCACACGCAACGGCCGATCACCCCGGAAAAGGTGCTGTGCAAATGCACCACGTCGGGTTTTTCCTTGAGCAGGACCCGCGCCAGTTGCCAGGCAAAACGCAGCAGCGACCGCACATTCCGCCCACTTCGGGCGAAGGTGCGGATCTGCTGTGGATCGATGCCGTGCAGTTCTTTCTTCTGGTCGAGCGGGACCAGATACACCAGCTCATAGCGCCCGTCTTCCGGAGCCGCCGAAATCGTGCGGATGACCGTCGCCACCCCACCTTTGATCGTTTCCGCCACGTGCAGTATTTTTTTCACAACTCACCCACTTTCATGCCTGTAAGAACCGTCGCTGAATTTCAGGACTGGTCGGACGCGTATTCGTAGTTGTAATAGCTGCCGTTGCCGTAATAGCTGGCCGCGCGCTTCTCGACGCCGTTGAACACCGCGCCTTTCAACTCGATACCGTTCTGGGCGAAACGCCGGATCGTCATCTCGATTTCCTTGGCCGGGTTCACCCCGAACCGGGCGACGATCAGGCTGATGCCGGCTTCGCGACCGACAATCGCCGCATCGGTCACCGCCAGCAGCGGTGGCGTGTCGATGATCACCACGTCATAGCGCTCGCTGAGTTGCGCCAGCAGGTCGCGGAAATTGGCGTGCATCAACAGTTCGGAAGGGTTGGGCGGGACTTGGCCACGGCTGATGAAGTGCAGGTTGTCGACTTCAACCTTGTTGATCGCCTGTTCGAGGGTGCAGCGCTTGACCAGCAGATCGGACAAGCCGTTGGTGATCGGCGTGTTCAGCGTCTTGTGCAGATGCCCCTTGCGCATGTCGGCGTCGATCAGCACCACGCGCTGTCCGCTTTGCGCCATGACCGCTGCGAGGTTGGAAGAGACGAAGGTCTTGCCGACCTGCGGGCTCGGGCCGGAAATCATGATGCGGTTGTTGGTCGAATCCAGTGCGGCGAAGTGCAGGCAGGTGCGCAGGCTGCGGATCGATTCGATAGACAGGTCCGTCGGGTTGCGCAGGGCCAGCAGATACGCCGGCGTGTCCGCCGCGACTTTGGCCCGGACTTTTTTGCTGTCCTCTTCCTGTTGCAGGGCGCTGTAGGGAATCGACGCGTAGACCGGCAAGCCGAGCTGCTCGATGCCTTCCGGCCCCTCCAGGCCCTTGCTCAGGGATTTGCGCAACAGCACCAGCGCTACGCCGACGAAGGCGCCGAGGAAGGTGGCGATCAACACGATCAGGGCTTTTTTCGGTTTGACCGGGCTGGTCAGGTCGACATCCGCCGTATCCACCAGACGCACGTTACCCACAGCGCCCGCGCGAACGATGTCCAGCTCCTGGGATTTGTTCAGCAACTGGGTGTAGATCTGCGAGGCGACTTCGACATCGCGGGTCAGGTTGAGCAGTTCCTGCTGCGTGGCTGGCAGGTCCTGAACCTTGCCTTCCAGCGAGCGCTGTTGCTGGGTCAATTCGCCAATCTGGGTCATCAGCGCGCGGTAGGCCGGGTGCTGTTTGGTGAACTTGCGATCCATCTCCGCCTGTTGCAGTTTCAGCTCGGAAATCCGCGTTTCGAGCGCCACGGACTGGCCGAGCACCGATTGGGTTTCCATGGAGATGTTCACGGTCTTGCCGTGGGTCTGGTAGGCGTTGAGCGCATCGCTGGCCTTGGCCAGGTCACGCTTGACCTGCGGCAACTGGCTTTGCAGGAAGGCCAGGCTTTGCGCCGCTTCGGCGGAGGTGCGGCGCACGTTCTGATCGACGTACAGCGCGGCGATCTTGTTGAGGATCTTCACCGCTTCGGCGGCGTCGCTGCTGGCCAGGGCCAGACGGATGATGCCGGACTCCTTGCCTTGCTCGGAGATGTCCAGCGCGTCCTGATAACCCTGGATGGTCACGATTCGTGGGTTGCGCACCACTTCGAAACGGGTCCCGGGATTGGCCAACAGTTGCGCGACCTGCCCTTCTACGCCGTCCTGCGCGAAGGCTTCGCCCGCCACGCCTTCGACCAGCAGGTTGTCGTTGTCGTCCAACAGCTGAAAGCGATGTTGTTCGCCGGCAATCAGGGTGAGTTTCTTGCCCAGCAGTTCCTTGGGCAGATTGAGCTTCGCAAACTCCAGGCGTTCACCGCCCCAGGCGTAGCTGCTCAGGCCGAAACGCGGCGGCGCGACGCTGAGTTCGGTCTCACCGCGATAGCGCCGGGAAAGAAAGCCGCCGATCAGCGGGAAGGTGTTGGGGGTGACGTCGATGTCCAGGCGCAGATCGTCGACCGTTTTGCCGATTACCGCGCGGGATTTGATGATGCCGATTTCGGTCACCGACGGCGATTGCCCGCCGAGCATGCTGTTGAGGTCGGAAAAACCGAGCATGTCGTTCTTTTTCGGTTCGACCTGCACCAGCGCGTTGGCCAGGTACACCGGCGTGGCCAAAATCGCATAGGCCACACCGGTCATCATGAACGCGCCGGTGAACGCACCGATCAACCATTTCTGATCGATCAGGCTGCCGAAGATGCCGAGAAGATCAATACTGTCTTGATCGTTGTCGCGGGTGCCTATTACTGACGGTAACTGCATAAGTCTTTCTTACCATTCACTGAACTGAAGAATATTCATCAACGCGCCAGGCGTTGCGCCCATGAGCTAACAGCATCTTCAATCAATGCATGGGCATGAATAAAAGCGGCTTGCCCCTGACGGTACGGGTCCTGTATTTCTCGTTCGCTCTGCCACTTGCCCAGCAGAAACACTTTGCCCCTGGCGTGAGAGGCAATCTTCAGTACTTGATTAACATGTTGTTTTTCCATGACCAGAATCAGGTCTGATTCATTGACGATGTCTGCTGTCAGTTGCCGCGCCTTGAACCCTTCGGCACTGTGCCCGCGGTCTTCCAGCACCCGGCGCGCGGTCGACTCCATGCCTTCGCCGACCCGTGCAGACAGGCCTGCGGAGGTCACGCTGATCGCCGAGGGTGTCAGTGCATTGCGCAACAGAAGTTCCGCTGTCGGACTTCGGCAGATATTGCCTACGCAAACGACAAGAATCTTTTTGAACAAGGTTTACTTTCCCGTGTAATGTCAATCGGCCAACATGCCTTGCAAATTCGAATGAACCCGCAAGACCTTCCTTCACTCGGAAATAGATTCACCCTTAATACCGATGCATTAAGTACCACGGCCTCTAAAAGTCCCCCAACCAGAATTACCGGACTAAAAATAACTGTGATTTTCAGGCGAAAGTTTTCCGACAAAAAATAACATTCGTGCACTTAGCATCCTTATTGCCCTCGAAACCTGTGTAACGAGATAACCCTTCGCTAGATGTCATTCTCATCAGGAGAGCCGACATGAAATCAGCACATCTCAAACATCTGGGTGCCGCCGCCCTGTTGACGCTCAGTGCCACCGCGCAGGTTCACGCCAGTACGCTGTTCCCGTCATTGCCCACCCGAACCATTGGCGTTCAGGTCAAGATCCAGAACTTCACCCCGGCGGACGCCGAGCAGATCAAAGCGGCCGGATTCAGCTTTGTGCGCTTCGGCGTCTGGAGCGACAGCCTCGGCGGCAAGGCCTACCAGAAACAGATCAGCGATGCGTTTGCGACGGCGCGGTCCGCCGGGTTGCCGGTCTTGATGACCGTTCGCGCCACCAAACCCTTGACCGGTGACCTGACCACCGCCGGTGAAGCCTTTGCCAACGCGGTGAGCGGGCTTGAGCAAGCCTGGAGCGCGCAACTGGTGGGGATCGAAATCTGGAATGAGCCGGACCTCGACACCTACTGGCCCACTGGAGACTTCAAGAACACCTTCGTGCCGTTCATGACGGCCATGTGCAAGACGCTGCAGGGCAAACCGCAATCGACGCCTCTGGTGGGCTTCGGTTTTGCCCGTCCGCCAACGGCCGGCTCCGCCTCGACCGTGGCCCTCAACAGCATCCTCGGCACTTATCCTGAGTGCCTGGACGCCATTTCCTATCACCCCTACGGCATGACCGCGACGCAGATCAGTAACGCGCAGACCTTCATCCAGCAAAACTTCCGTCTGCCGGGCGTTATCAGTGAATGGGGCGTCTCGGCGCTCGCCTCCAACGGCGGGCCGGAAGGGCAAGCCACTAAAATCTCTGCGTTCATCGCCGATGTTAAAAAACTCAACATTCCACTGACGTCGATTTACGAATGGAAGAACAGCGAGTCGGGCAGCAACGACCGGGAGAAGAATTTCGGCCTGCTGACCTCCGACGGCCAGCCGAAACCGGCACAGACGGCGGTCTCGACGCATTTGAATGCCGATTAAGCCGTACAGCGGGTCAGTTGCTTTGAACCTGTGGTTCTTTTTGACATCGTATTGATCGATACGCGCCCCGCCTTTCAAACAGCCGTTTTCAGGTTGTTGCCGCCGGGGCGCTCGATACGCCGACATGCCCTTGAGTGGCTGTCGACGCTCGGGTAATGTCACCAGACCCATAGGACAGAGCACGCTCATGACTTCCAAGCTGGAACAACTCAAACAGTTCACCACCGTCGTGGCCGACACCGGCGACTTCGAAGCGATTGCCCGGGTCAAACCGGTCGACGCCACCACCAACCCTTCCCTGCTGCTCAAGGCAGCGGCCATCCCGGCTTACGCTGAACTGCTGAACGCCAGCGTCGGCGACTGCAAGGGCGATGTCGGCCTGGCCAGCGACCGTTTCGGCGTCGCGGTCGGCCAGGAAATCCTCAAGGTCATTCCGGGCCGCATTTCCACCGAAGTGGATGCGCGCCTGTCGTTCGACAAGGACGCAGTGCTCAAACGCGCCCACCGCCTGATCGAGCTGTACGACAAGGCCGGCGTTGGCCGTGACCGCGTACTGATCAAGATCGCCTCGACCTGGGAAGGCATCCGCGCCGCCGAGATCCTGGAAAAGGAAGGCATCCAGACCAACCTGACCCTGCTGTTCTCCTTCGCTCAGGCCGCTGCCTGCGCCGATGCCGGCGTGTTCCTGATCTCGCCGTTCGTGGGCCGCATCTATGACTGGTACAAGAAGGCCAACGGCAACGACTACACCGGTGCCGACGATCCGGGCGTGCAGTCCGTGACGCGCATCTACAACTACTACAAGGCCAATGACTACAAGACCGTGGTCATGGGCGCGAGCTTCCGCAATCTGAGTCAGATCGAGCAACTGGCCGGCTGCGACCGCCTGACCATCAGCCCGGACCTGATCGAGAAACTGGCAGCCGACACCGGCAAGCTGGAACGCAAACTCGCTCCGGGCCACGCTGGCGAGGCGCGTCTAAGCCTCAACGAAGCGCAATTCCGCTGGTTGTCCAACGAAGACGCGATGGCCACCGAGAAACTGGCCGAAGGCATCCGTCAGTTTGCCCGTGACCAGGAAAAACTCGAGGCGCTGCTGCAAGCCAAGCTGTAATCGGCCGAGCGCAAACGCAAAAAGGGCGAACCCTCACAGGTTCGCCCTTTTTTGTGCATTGCGGTCTGGCTGATCAGTGCCGTTCGAGGGCATTCACCAGGTCATGGAAGGCTTCGCGGTTGGAGTCGTTCAGGCCCATGAGGATCTTGTGCGCTTCGAGCACCTTGATCCGCACCACCTCTTCCGACTGGTCCTGATCCGGCAGGTCATCAAGGCATTCCGGGCACGGCACGGGATGATTGACGATATTGAACACCTGCTCGAAACCCATCGACTGCAGCAGACGGGTGATGTCCTCGTGGGTGGTGACCACGGTCGGCAGCAGGCCGACCTTCTGCCGCGACAGGATCGACAGCTTGGCCAGCAGGCCCAGGGTGGTGCTGTCGATGCTGCGGGTTTCGGTCAAATCGATCACGATCGCGTTGAAATTCAGCGCGGTGAAGATTTTTTCAATAGTCGCATCCAACGCCGAACACAGGGTCAGGCGAACTTCACCGACGAACTTCAGGACGAAGGTGCCGTCCTGCTCGGCGAACTGGATTCTACCGGTACTCATCAAAGATTCCTGCTCAACACCAACAGGGCGATATCATCCGGCATCTCCCCTAGCGTGGCCAATCCAAAAACCTGCCGCAGACCATCCAGGCTGCCGCCCGCCGACTTCACCTTTTGCGGTAAAGCGGCTTCTTTCTCTTTGAGTGTGGGCTCTGGCAAAAGATCCAGAATGCCATCAGACATCAGCGTCAGGCTGAACGTCGGTGGCAGCTCGAGCACGTGGTCTTCGTAGGTAGCTTCGTTGAAAAGCCCCACCGGCAGACCGCGCCCCTCGAGGTAGCGAACACTGTCAGGCGTGTACAACACAGGCAACGGCAGATGGCCGCCGATGCTATAGGTCAACAAACCGGTCTCCTCGTCGATGACTCCACCGACCATTGTGACGTGTTTACCCAGCTTACAACTGATCAGCCCCCGGTTGATATGACCGAGGACTTCCGAAGGCTTGAATTCCGGCAGCGTGCCGTTGCGCTTGGATTCGAACAGCAGGCGCGTGGTCATGAACTTCAACAGCACGGTGACGAACGCCGAAGAGGCGCCATGACCGGACACGTCCGCCAGGTAGAACGCCACCCGGCGCTCGTCGACCCGGAAGTAGTCGACAAAATCACCCGACAGGTACAGCGACGGGATGATCTGGTGCGCAAACCTGAATTCGTCGATGGCCCACGGACTTTCCGGCAGCATGTTCATCTGCACCTGGCGACCGGCGTTCTGGTCTTCCTGGAGCAGGTTCAGGCTGGCTTCGAGTTCGCGGTTGGCCTTTTCCAGTTTCTCGCGGTAGCGCTGGTTTTCCAGCAGCAGACGCGCACGATCCAGGGCCCGGCGCACGGAGTGCTCGAGCACGGCCAGATCTTCGAGAGGCTTGATCAGGTAATCCGCCGCGCCCAGGCGCAGGGCCTCGACCGCGTCGTTCATCACGCCGGCGCCCGAGACCACGATCACCGGTGTCTGCGGCGACCGCTCAGTGACCTGACGGATGAGTTCGAGACCGCCCATCTGCGGCATGCGCAGATCGCAGATGACCAAGTCGGGCGTGTCTTGCTCGAATACCTGAAGACCCTGCTGGCCGTTACTGGCCTGCAAGACGCTGAAACCACTGTCTTCCAAATAGGCCGCGAGGCTCGCGCGCACTACTTCGTCATCATCGATTATCAGCAGCGTGGCACTGGTTTTTGGCATGTGGGCAAACGGCGCCAGAATTAGGTTGGCGTAGCAGGCGGGGCAACGGCCCGGCGCAGACTACTGGATTCGCTTTCTAGCCTCTCTGCTGCACCGCTTCGGAGCATTCGCGCCGCACACGGTTGCACCAGAGGTGCCCTTCTAAGGCGCAGACGGTACTCCCATCCTTCGAGCGTTTCAAGCATGCGCCGATGGTCGCTTGGAGACTTTGTTTGTCAAATCACTCGCAGTTATAAGAACGGCTTCTACCGTAACCCGATCATTGGACGCGCCCACAAAAAAGGCGACCTCGCGGTCGCCCTTTCATACCGATCAATCGAGATCAGAAATCGTCTTCAACCTGCCCGTCCTTGACCTTGAACTCGCGGTTCTGCAGGTAGGCGTTGCGGATGAAAGTGTACTTGTCGCCGCTGATCAGCTTCTCGCTGGACAACAGGCTGGCACGGGTGTCGACGATGTTCAGGCCGAAAATCGAGTTACGCACCGGCACATCGTTGATGTAGCGGTACGGGCCGGTGAAGCTGTCGACGTATTTGGACGGTGCATCGCGCAGGGTGCTCGGGCCCATCAGCGGCAGCATCACGTAAGGACCGCTACCCACGCCCCAGTAGCCGAGGGTCTGGCCGAAGTCTTCGTCACTGCGGTTCAGGCCCATTTTGGTGCCGACGTCGAAGAAACCGAGCAGGCCGAACGTGGTGTTGAAGATCAGGCGCGCGGTGTCGACGCCAGCCGCAGCCGGTTTGGCCTGAAGAATGTTGTTCGCCAGGTTGGTGACATCACCGACGTTGCGGAACATGTTGTGGATGCCGTCTTCCAGGAATTGCGGAGTAACAAATTCGTAGCCCTGCGCCAGCGGCTTCAGCGCATAGGTGTCGACGAAATCGTTGAACTGGAAAATCGGACGGTTGACGCTTTCCCAAGGGTCTTCTTCCGTTGCGGCCTGAGCGGCGAACGGCACCAGCATCACGCTGGCACATACACAAAGCTGAGCAAGAGGATGGCTCCAGCGCATAGAAAACTCCTTGGATAGTACGGACGCAGCACCTGGGCCGCGGCGATTAGTGCGTCAGTATAAGACGGAAACGGCGCTTTAGGCAGTTCCCCGGTGAAACCCTCTGTAGGACGCTTCGTCATTGGCCTGTCATGCAACTGTCACCGATGTTGCCTAGCCTGATCGCTATTTCAGGGACGTTTTCCATGCCTCAAGCCGAAGCCTCGCCCCTCGCGGCACCGACGCTGACCGCCGTGCTGTTCGGACTCAGCGGCTGTCTGGTGGACTTCGGCGCCCGCGCCCGCCATCAGACCAGCATCGGCCCGGAACACGCCGACGTGACACCCGGCGCCCTCGACAGCCTGCGCAGCCTGCAGCGCCAGCAAATTCCCTGCGCCTGGCTGGATGAGTTGTCCACCGCGAGCACTCAGGTACTGGCATCGGCGCTGCCAGACTGGATCAAACCATCGCAATATTCGGCAACAATCAATCCTTGGCCAGCGCCCAACGCCTGCTGGCAAGCGTTGATGGGATTGAATGTCGATCGCCTCGACGGTTGCGTACTGGTCAGCGGCGAACCGCGCCTGCTGCAATCGGGCCTCAATGCCGGGTTGTGGACCATTGGCCTGGCGTCCTGCGGTTCACTGTGCGGCCTGGCGCCGAGTGAATGGCAGGCCCTGAGCCAGAAGGAGCGCGAACAACTGCGCGGCAAGGCGACCGTACAACTGTTCAGCCTCGGCGTGCACTCGGTGATCGATCATCTGGGCGAGCTCGACACTTGCCTCGCGGACATCAACCTGCGTCGCCTCAAAGGCGAAAAGCCCTGACCGGGATCATGCAGGTTGGCCAAGAGTGGATTAGTCTTAGGAGAGCCATAGACCTTTGGCGCACAGCTGCGGTCTATGCAAGTGCCTCTCGATAAAAGGAAACAACCATGCCCGCTCAAGAACTGCAGAAACAGCTCAATGCCCTGCGCGAGCAACTGGATCAAAATCCTCCGCTGACCGAAGCCGAGCGCGCTGATCTACATGCCCTGATGGAACAGATCGAACTGGAACTTGAACTGGAAACCAAAACCAAGGACTCCAACATTGCCGATGGCGTGAACCTGGCCGTTGAGCGCTTTGAAGTTGATCACCCCACCATCGCCGGCACACTGCGCAACATCATGAATTCCCTGGTCAGCATGGGCATCTGAGACCCCGCGAATGCAAAAAAGCCCTGCCATCACTGGCAGGGCTTTTTCATGTCCGCGAGGCGGGTTACTGACGAACCAGACGATGGTTCGGCAGTTGCACGCTTTCAGTGCTGCGGTACGGGTTGATGTCCAGCCCACCACGGCGTACGTAACGCGCAAACACCGTGAGTTTTTCCGGTTTCAGCAGGCGCTGCAGGTCGAGGAAGATCCGCTCCACGCACTGCTCGTGGAAGTCCGAGTGCTGACGGAAGCTGACGATGTATTCCAGCAGGCTGGCGTGATCCAGCGCCGCGCCACGGTATTCCACCACCACGCTGCCCCAGTCCGGCTGACTGGTCACCGGGCAGTTCGATTTGAGCAGATGACTGTGCACGCTCTCCTCCACTACGCGCGAATCGTCGCAGCGCAGCAGTTCAGGACGCGGGTGTTCGTAGTTGCTGACGCTGATGTCCAGATCGTCGATGCACACGCCCGGCAGCGCGACAACGCCTTCGGCTTCGACGTCTTTCAGGCTGCGGACCCGCACGCCCACCGGTTTGCCGGCAGCGGCAGACAAGTCCTTGACCAGCGTCGCTTCCAGGCTCGCGATATCGGCGAACGGCGTCTGGTTCAGCGAGTTCAGGTACAGCTTGAACGACTTGGATTCGATGATGTTCGGCGAATCCGCCGGAATGCTGAATTCACCGATCGCCACCACCGGTTTGCCCGACGGCAGCAGCCACGACAGCTCGAAGCAGTTCCAGAAATCCACGCCTTTGTACGGCAGGGTTTCGGCGGTCAGGCCCAGCTCGGCCCATTTCGCAGTGCGCGGAATCGGGAACAGCAGGGATGGCGTGTACGTGGCGATGTATTCGCTGGATTTGCCCAGCGGCGAATGTTCGGCTGCGGGATGCATGGCGGAAACCTGACTGAAGAATCAGCGGATTCTACCAGCCTTTGCTCCCGCCTTTGAGTGCTTACTGACTGACAGTCAGTTTGCCGACCATTCCGGCCTGGTAGTGGCCGGGAATGTTGCAGGCAAATTCCAGGTTCACCGCTTTGCTGAAGGTCCAGGTCAACTCGGCGGTCTTGCCCGGCTCCACCAGCACGCTGTTGGGGTCGTCATGCTTCATGCCATGCCCCATCGAGCCGTGATCCATGCCCGCCATGTCGTGGGACATTTCCTTCATGCCGGTCGGCGTCAGCATGCCGCTTTGCTGCATCTGCAACATTTCCTGCTGATGTTTTGCATGCATCGCCGCGTCGCCAAGGTTGAATTCATGCAGCAACCGGCCTTTATTCACCAGCACAAAACGAACGGTCTCACCGGCCTTGATCTCGATCGCCTTCGGATCGAAGCTCATGTCGCCCATCACCACTTCAATGCTGCGGCTGGCCTTGGCCGCCGGGGCCGGCTGGCCGAAGTCATAGGTGTGCGCCGGCGCTGCCCACAGCGGCGAATTGAGCGCCAGCAGACACGCGGCAAGGGCCAGACGGTTGCGCAAAAACATAGTCGTACTCCAACAAATCAAGGTTCAGCCTGTGGGAAACTCTAGCCCGCCTGCGCTGGCAGCGACCTGACAGGCAGATTACAACTTTGTCAGGTTGGCGCTCACCGCGTTTGCCCACGGTATAACGTCCTCGTTCCCGCTACCCGAGTCGCCCATGAAACTGCTGATCGTCGAAGACCAACCCAAAACCGGCCAGTACCTGCGCCAGGGCCTGACCGAGGCCGGTTTCAACACCGAACTGGTGGCCGACGGCACCACCGGCCAGCAATTGGCGTTGAGTGGCGACTATGCGCTGCTGATCCTCGACGTGATGCTGCCCGGACGCAATGGCTGGCAAATCCTGCAAGCGGTGCGCAGCGCCGGTCTGGAAACGCCGATCCTGTTTTTGACCGCAAAGGACACCGTTGAAGACCGTGTGCATGGTCTCGAACTGGGCGCCGACGATTATCTGGTCAAACCGTTCGCCTTCTCCGAACTGCTCGCGCGGGTGCGCAGCCTGTTGCGTCGCGGCAGTTCCACGCCCCAGGAAACCAGCCTGCGCCTGGCCGATCTGAGCCTGGACCTGATTCGCCGCCGGGTCGAACGCAGCGGTCAACGCATCGACCTCACCGCCAAGGAGTTCGCCCTGCTGGAAATGCTCCTGCGCCGCCAGGGCGAAGTGCTGCCCAAATCGCTGATCGCTTCACAGGTCTGGGACATGAACTTCGACAGCGACACCAACGTCATCGAAGTAGCGATTCGCCGACTGCGCCTGAAGATCGACGACGACTTCCCCAACAAGCTGATTCACACCGTTCGCGGCATGGGTTACGTCCTTGAAGAGCGTGCCGACTGATGCGCAGACTGTCCTTGAGCGGCCGGCTGGCACTGTTGTTTGCAGGCTGTACCGCCGTGGTTTCGCTGGTCGCCGGGGTCGTTTTCAATCGGGCCAGCGAGGGCCACTTCATCGAGCTCGACCAGCAACTGCTCGAAGGAAAACTGCTCAGCGTGCGTCAGACACTGCTGAGTGGTAGCGACGCAGCGCACATCACCGACGAGTTGAGCCAGCAGGGCGATATCACGTTGCGCGTCAGCGGCCCTGAGGGCCAGCGCTGGTTTGGGCGCTCGTTGCATACCCCCGCAAACCTGCCGCAACAGCCCGGCCTGGCCACCATCAGCGACAACGGCACCGACTATCGCCTGCTCAACGCCGCGCTTGAACCGGGAAAATCCGATTCCCCGCAATTGACCTTGCTGCTGGACATCACCCACCACCAGCACTTCCTGCAACGCATGCAGCATCTGATCTGGCTAACTGTCGGCCTCTCCGCGCTGGCCACCGCGCTGCTCGGCGCCTGGGCTGCCCGCAGCGGTCTTCGCCCGTTACGGCGCATGAGTGCCGTGGCCCGTGGGATTTCGGCGCAATCGCTGAATGCCCGACTGCCGGAAGCGCGGATGCCTGCAGAGCTCGCGGAATTGGCCCACAGCTTCAACGCCATGCTCGGACGCCTCGACGATTCTTTTCAGCGGCTTTCAGCGTTCTCCGCCGACATCGCCCATGAGCTGCGCACACCACTTTCCAATCTGCTGACCCACACCCAGGTCACCCTGACCCGCCCTCGCCCTCTCGAAGACTATCGCGAGGCACTGCACAGCAACCTCGAAGAGCTGCAGTGGATGGCGCAGTTGGTCAACGACATGCTTTATCTGGCCAAGGCTGACCACGGTTTGCTGGTGCCCAAGCGTGAACCGCTGGAGCTGGCTGAAGAAGCCGATGCGTTGCTGGAGTTTTTTGCGCCGCTGGCCGAAGACGCTCAGGTCATCCTGAGCCGTGACGGTGCGGGGCAGCTCGAGGGGGATCGCGCGATGTTGCGCCGGGCGCTATCGAATCTGCTGGATAACGCGTTGCGCTTTACCCCTGCAAACGGCGAGGTGCGCATTCGGGTCACCGAGCAGGCGAAATCCTTGAGGGTGACCGTGGAGAACAGTGGCGAAGGGATTTCTGCGGACTTGTTGCCGCGTTTGTTTGACCGGTTCTACCGGGCGGATCCGGCGCGCCAGGAAGGCAGCAGCGAGCATGCGGGATTGGGGCTGGCGATTACTCAGTCGATCATCCGGGCTCATGGCGGGCAGATTCATTGCGAATCGGCTCAGGGCTGGACGCGGTTTGTGATTGAGTTGCCGAAAAGCGACTGAGGCCGGCAATGCCGGCCTCAATGGGGGAACTTACGAATAGCGCAACGCGTGCGCCGGTTCGATCTTTGCCGCTCGCCAGGCCGGGTAAACCGTGGCCAGGAAGCTGAGGATGAAGCCCGCCGAGCAGATCAGCAGCACGTCGCCGCCCTGCAATTCCGATGGCAGGTTGCTGACGAAATACACGTCCGAACTGAAGATGTGCTGCCCGGTCACCCGCTCGACCCAGCCCACCATCTCACTGACGTTCAGCGCCGCAATCACACCCAGCACGCCACCAATGATGGTGCCGACGATGCCGATCACCGTGCCCTGCACCATGAAGATCGCCATGATCTGCCGTGGCGTGGCGCCGATGGTGCGCAGGATCGCGATGTCCGCGCCTTTGTCGTTCACCACCATGATCAGGGTCGCGATGATGTTGAACGCCGCCACCGCGACGATCATCAGCAGCAACAGGCCGATCATGGTTTTTTCCATCTTCATCGCGCTGAACAGACTGCCCTGGGTGTGGGTCCAGTCGTCAGCCTTGAAATCGGCGCCGAGGCCGCTGGCAATGTCCGAGGAAACCTTCGGCGCGGCGTACAGATCCTTCACCGCCAGACGCACGCTCTGCACCTGATTCGGCTCCCAGTGCTGCATGGTCGCGGCGTCGGAGACGTGGATCAGGCCCATGGAACCGTCGAGTTCGGCGCCAACCTTGAACACGCCGACCACGTTCAGACGCTGCATGCGCGGGGTGATGCCGCCCGGTGCAGTGCTGACTTCCGGCACGATCAGGGTGATCTTGTCGCCGACGTTGAGGCGAAAACGCCGAGCGGTGATTTCGCCCAGCACTACGCCGAACTCACCCGGTTTCAAGGCATCGAGACGACCCTGAACAATGTGCTGGGCAACGATCGACACCTTGCCTTCCTGGGCCGGGTCGACGCCGCTGATCTGGATCGGCTGCATCATGCCCTTGTAGGACAGCATGCCTTCCATCTCGGTGAACGGCACGGCGGCGGTCACTTCCGGGTTCTTCATCGCGGCGGCGGCCACTGGCTGCCAGTCGTCGATCGGCTTGACGCCGACGATGGTCGCGTGGGGCACCATGCCAAGGATGCGCGAGCTCATTTCGCGCTGGAAGCCGTTCATCACCGACAACACCACGATCATTGCCAGCACGCCGAGGGCGAGGCCGATCATCGAGGTCATCGAGATGAACGAAACAAAGCGATTGCGGCGCTTGGCGCGGGTATAGCGCGTGCCGATAAAGATCGATAACGGTCTGAACATTCGCTGGGGCACCGTATAAAAATAAAAGACCCGATGCCTTTTCAGGCATCGAGTTTCAAGCCGTCAGATGGGGGTCAGGCAACCTTCCTGCAGTTGCAGGACGCGGTCCATCTGGCGAGCCAGGTTCATGTCGTGAGTCACCACCAGAAACGCCGTGCGCATCGAAGTGCTGAGTTCCAGCATCAGATCCTGAATGCCTTCAGCGGTGTGGGAGTCGAGGTTGCCGGTCGGCTCGTCGAGCATCACCAGCCCTGGATTGTTCACCAGCGCCCGGGCGATGGCCACGCGCTGGCGTTCGCCACCGGACAGCTCTGCCGGTTTGTGTTCCAGGCGATGGCCCAGACCGACCCGCTCCAGCAACGCCGTGGCACGCTGACGTGCTTCCGGGATCGCGGTCTTGCCGATCAGCAGCGGCATGCAGACGTTTTCCAGCGCGGTGAATTCCGGCAGCAGGTGGTGGAACTGGTACACGAACCCGAGGGCACGGTTACGCAGCAGACCCCGCTTCTTCTCGCTCAGCGCCGAAAGCTCTTCACCGTCGAGCCAGACACCGCCCTTGGTTGGCGTGTCGAGACCGCCCAGCAGGTTGAGCAAGGTACTTTTGCCCGAACCGGATTTGCCGACGATCGCCACCCGCTCGCCCGGATGCAGTTCCAGTTGCAGGTTGGCCAGCACTTCCACCGACTCCGGGCCTTCCTCGTAGGATTTGCCCAGGTTGCGGCAGCTCAAGATTGCTTTTTCACTCATGCCCGACTCACTCATAACGTAGCGCCTCCGCCGGCTGGGTGCGCGCGGCACGCCAGGCTGGATACAGGGTGGCGAGGAAACTCAGGACCAACGCAGCGGCGCAGACCATGACCACGTCCTGGCTCTGCACCTGCGACGGCAGGTAATCGATGAAATACACGTCGGCGTTGAGGAATTTGTGTCCGATCACGCCTTCGAGGGCGGAAATCGCGGCGCTGACGTTGAGCGCGGCGAAGATCCCGACCACGGCGCCGATGGCCGTGCCGACCACGCCGATCACCGTGCCCTGCACCATGAACGTGCGCATGATCGTGCCCGGCGTGGCGCCCAGTGTGCGCAGAATGGCGATATCGCCCTTCTTGTCATTCACCACCATCACCAGCGTGGAAATGATGTTGAAAGCCGCCACCGCGACGATCAGCAGCAACAGCAGGCCGATCATGGCTTTTTCCATGCGGATCGCCTGATACAGGTTGCCGTGGGTACGGGTCCAGTCGCGGGCGTAGTAACGGTCTTCGCCGAGGCGCTGGGCGATGTTCCACGCCTCACGCGGGGCCTGGAACAGATCGTCGAACTTCAGGCGCAGGCCCTGCACCTGATCAGGCTTCCAGCGATGCATCTTCGCCAGATCCTGCAGGTTGGTCACGCCCAGATAGCCGTCCAGTTCACCGGCGCCGACATGGAAGATGCCGACCACGGTGAAGCGCTTCATGCGCGGGAACATCCCGGCCGGGGTCACACTGACCTCCGGCGCGACGAAGGTGATCTTGTCACCGAGGCCCACGCCGAGCTTGGTCGCGGCCTTGTCGCCAATTACGATGCCGAAGCTGCCCGGCGTCAAATCGTCGAGTTTGCCCTGCTTCATGAAGTTGTCGATGATCGAGACGTTGCGCTCCAGCGCCGGATCGATGGCATTGAGCAACACCTTGGACACCTGGCCGTTGTTGGTCAGCAACCCCTGCATCTGGGTGAACGGCGCGACGGCCGCCACCTGCGGGTTCTGCTTGACCTTGGCGGCCAGGCTCGGCCAGTCGTTGATGGCTTCACCGGACTCGATGGTCGCGTGGGGCACCATGCCCAGCACGCGGGTGCGCATCTCATGATCGAAGCCGTTCATCACCGACAGCACCACGATCATCACGACCACGCCAAGGGCGAGCCCGATCATCGAAGTCAGGGAAATGAATGACACAAAATGATTGCGACGCTTTGCACGGGTATAACGCGTGCCGATAAATACGAAGAGAGGTCTGAACATGTCGGGGCTTGTTCGGAGGGAAAAGGAACGTCCTTGTGGCGGGGGTCGATAACCAGCTTTACACTCAGACCACCGCCGCTACCATGGGTTCGCCATGTCGACATTAGATGAAGAAGATCGCCGCGAATACTACCGTATCGAGGACACGATCGCACTGGAAATTCGGCCCCTGTCCGCTCCCGAAGCCGCAGGCCAGGAAGTGTTGCAGGATGCTTCTCCACTGTTCAACCTGCTCAGCGAACTGCACCTGAGCGAATTCGAGTCGCAGCACCTGCTGCGCCAGATCAGTGAACGCGACCGCGCCATCGCGGCGTTCCTGAAATCCCAGAACAAACGCATCGACCTGCTCAGCCAGGTGGTCGCCCTGACCGTGCTCGGCCATATCGGCGAGCCGCAACCGGTGATCATCTCCGAGGGCGGCATCGACTTTCAGCACCCTACCCCGATCGCCACCGGCGTGCACCTGTCGGTGAAACTGGTTCTGATGCCCCAGGCGCTTGGCCTGCTGCTGCGCGCCCGCGTGACCCATTGCGACCGCAAGGGCGACGGCTACGACGTCGGCACCGAGTTCGAACACCTGACCGACGCCCAGCGCCAGTTGCTCGCCCGCTATATCTTGCAGAAGCAGGCCCAGGAACGACGCTTGGCCCGCGAACAGAACGAATCAGGCATCTAAATTAAGGAAGAACCGTGACCCTTATCTACGGCCACCGCGGCGCCAAGGGCGAAGCACCGGAAAACACCCTGAGCAGTTTTCAGGAATGTCTCAAGCACGGCGTTCGCCGTTGCGAGCTGGACCTGCACCTGTCCAAGGACGGCGAGCTGATGGTCATCCACGACCCGACCCTCAAGCGCACCACCGACCGGCGCGGCAAGGTAGTCGAGCACACCGCCGCCGAGCTGGTGACCTACGACGCGCGCAAGGGCGGTCCAGGCTGGATCAAGCCATGCCCGATTCCAACGCTGGAAGAACTGTTCGAAAAGTGTGATTTCGAGCACTGGCAGCTGGAAGTCAAAAGCGCTTCTCGCACCCGCGCCGCGACCACCGTGCTGGCGATCCGTGAAATGGCAGTCAGACACGGGCTGCTCGACAAAGTGACAATCACCTCGAGTTCGCGGGAAGTGTTGAAGGCTGCACTGGATCTGGTGCCCGACGTATCGCGCGGCCTGGTGGCCGAATACGCCTGGCTCGACCCGTTGAAGGTCGCACAGAGTTACGGTTGCGAGATTCTGGCGTTGAACTGGACGCTGAGTACGCCGGAACGCCTGCAAAAGGCGCAGCGTCAGGGGCTACATGTGTCGGTGTGGACCGTCAACGAGCCTGCGCTGATGCGCAGACTCGCTGACTTCGGCGTTGACAGCCTGATTACAGACTTTCCCGGTTTGGCCACTGCCACCCTCGGGAATGGCTGAAATCGGTCTCCCCGGCCGGCTCAGGCCACCGGCCGGAGCCCGTCAAAAAAGCCGGTTGAGGCCGTCGTACGCCGCTACCCGATAGGCTTCGGCCATGGTCGGGTAGTTGAACGTCGTGTTGACGAAATACTTCAGGGTATTCAGTTCGCCCGGCTGGTTCATGATCGCCTGACCGATGTGCACGATCTCCGACGCCTGATAACCGAAGCAGTGAACGCCGAGCACTTCGAGGGTTTCACGGTGGAACAGGATCTTCAGCATGCCTTGCGGCTCGCCGGCGATCTGTGCACGCGCCATGCTCTTGAAGAACGCCTTGCCCACTTCGTACGGCACTTTGGCCTGGGTCAGTTCCTGCTCGTTCTTGCCGATCGAGCTGATCTCCGGAATGGTGTAGATGCCGGTCGGCACGTCATTCACGAAACGCCAGCTGCCATTGTCGACGATGCTGCCAGCGGCGGAACGGCCCTGGTCGTGGGCGGCACTGGCCAGGCTCGGCCAGCCGATCACGTCACCGGCGCCATAGATATTCTGCACGCAGGTGCGGTAGTTCTCGTCGACTTCGATCTGGCCACGGCTGTTGACCTTGACCCCGATGTTTTCCAGACCCAACTGGTCGGTGTTACCGGTACGGCCGTTGCACCAGAGCAAGGCGTCGGCCTTGATCTTCTTGCCGGACTTCAGGTGCAGGATCACGCCGTTGTCCACGCCTTCGACGCGGTCATACTCTTCGTTGTGACGCACGGTGATGTTGTTGTTGCTGAAGTGGTAGCTCAACGCCTGGGAGATTTCCGAGTCGAGGAAGCTCAACAACTGACCACGGTTGTCCACCAGCTCGACCAGCACGCCCAGACCGCTGAAGATCGAGGCGTATTCGCAACCGATCACGCCGGCGCCGTAAACGATCAGTTTGCGCGGGGTGTGGCCGAGGCTGAGGATGGTGTCGCTATCGTAGATACGCGGGTGGTGGAAATCGATGTCCGCCGGGCGATAAGGACGCGAACCGGTGGCGATGATGATGTGCTTGGCCACCAGTTTCTCGACCACGCCGTTGGCGCAGACCACTTCGATGGTTTGCTCGTCGGCGAAGCTGCCGGTACCGAAGAACACGTCGACGCGGTTACGGGCGTAGTAGCCGGTACGCGAAGCGACTTGTTTGGAAATGACTTTCTCGGCGCTTTTCAACACGTCCGGGAAGGAGAACCAGCGCGGCTCGCCGATCGCACGGAACATCGGGTTGGTGTTGAACTGCATGATCTGCCGCACCGAGTGACGCAGGGCCTTGGACGGGATGGTGCCCAGGTGGGTGCAGTTGCCGCCGACCTGGCGACGGCTGTCGACCATCGCCACCTTGCGCCCTGCTTTGGCGGCGTTCATTGCCGCGCCTTCTCCCGCCGGGCCGGAACCCAGCACCACCACGTCGTAGTTGTAGACAGCCATGCGTACTCCTCAGAACAGGCCGCGATGCCAGCAGCACCGGCGGCTAAATCACGCCGAACGACGGCGCGAAGGAACAATTGGGGGCCAGTAGAAAACCCGGACACAGTCTATAGAAGCGTCAACGCCGCGCACATTAACCCTTGGTCGCGTCGTAGGCTACTTTTGCATGCACTACAACGCCAGCTTTCGTACTGTTCTCAGTCAACTTTTGCGCCACTGAGCCGTTCGAACGCGTGACTGGTGCGTGTGACGAAACCTTTATCGGCACGAATCACAAAGAATGCACCAATGTCGTGTTTTTCGGCATAGTCCCAGGCCCTTTCAGGGCCGAGAATCAGCAACAGCGTCGATAGTCCATCGGCCATCAGCGCTGAAGGATGAATTACCGTGACCGACGCCAAGTCATGCAGGACCGGCGCACCGGTCCGGGCATCGAAGGTGTGGGAATAACGCCGGCCATCCTGCTGAAAAAAGTTGCGGTAGTCGCCGGACGTGGAGAGGCCGTAGCCATCGACATTGATGACGCGCTCTGCAAGCTGCTGATCGTCGCGCGGTTCTTCCAGTGCGATGCGCCATGGCGAACCGTCGGGCTTCTTGCCGGATGCCTTGAGCTCGCCGGTGGCTTCGGCAAGGTAATCATGTATGCCCAGAGCCTGGAGCCGCGCGGCAATGGTGTCGACCGCGTAACCGGCGGCGATGCTGTTGAAATCCACCTCGACCGCCGCGTCCTTGCACAACCGGTCACCGTCGATGCGCAGGTGCTGATGACCGACGCGCTGCCGCACTTCGGCCAGCGCCGCCACATCCGGGACTTTTTCTTCACGGCCTTGCGGGCCGAAACCCCACAAATTCATCAGCGGTTCTACGGTGAGGTCGTAGGAGCCTTCGCTTTGTTGCGACAGCTGCTCGCCCACGCGGATCAATTCAAGGACCGGCGCGGGCATGACCTGACAGCGATCAGCCGGCAATGCATTGAAGCGCGAGATGTCGGAGTCCGCACGGTAAGTCGACATCTGCCGGTCGACGTCCGCGAGGATTTTTTCCACTTCGACACGCACCTCCTGCGGCGCAGGCAGATTGGCGTGGCGCACGTACTTGATCGAATAGGTGCTGCCCATCGTCGGGCCGCCGAAAGTCTCCAGGGAATCACCGTTGCCGCAGCCGGACAAAAACCCGGTCAGCAGCACGAGAATCACCCAGCGTCCAGTTAACAATTCTTCATCTCCCCGCAAAACCGCGCCGGCCATTATGGGCTACGAGCGCAACGCTTTCTTACAAGATTTAGAGCGAGTACCTATCCATGTCTTCCACGACCGGCAAAGGCAAGGCGATTTTTCGCGTTGTCAGCGGCAACTTTCTCGAGATGTTCGACTTTATGGTCTACGGCTTCTATGCCACGGCCATTGCCAAGACCTTCTTCCCTACCGACAGCGCCTTCGCGTCCCTCATGCTTTCCTTGGCCACTTTCGGCGCCGGCTTCCTGATGCGTCCGTTGGGGGCGATTTTTCTCGGTGCCTACATCGACCGACACGGCCGGCGCCAAGGCCTGATCATCACGCTGGCCATGATGGCGGCCGGCACCGTGCTGATTGCCTGCGTGCCGGGCTACGCCACCCTGGGCGTCGCTGCACCGCTGATCGTGCTGTTCGGGCGATTGCTGCAAGGTTTCTCGGCCGGCGTCGAATTGGGCGGTGTGTCGGTGTATCTGGCGGAAATCGCCACACCGGGCCGCAAGGGCTTTTTCGTCAGTTGGCAGTCCGCCAGCCAGCAGGCGGCGGTGGTATTCGCCGGCCTGCTCGGGGTCGGCCTCAACCACTGGCTGAGCCCGGAACAGATGGGCGACTGGGGCTGGCGCGTGCCGTTCCTGATCGGCTGCATGATCGTCCCGGTGATTTTCGTCATCCGCCGCTCGCTGGAGGAAACTCCGGAGTTCCAGGCGCGCAAACATCGCCCTACCCTGCAGGAAATCATCCGTTCGATCGGTCAGAACTTTGGCATCGTCATCGCCGGCATGGCGTTGGTGGTCATGACCACGGTGTCGTTCTACCTGATCACGGCCTACACACCGACGTTCGGCAAGGCGGAACTGCACCTGTCGGACTTCGATGCGTTGCTGGTGACCGTGTGCATCGGTCTGTCGAACTTCTTCTGGCTGCCGGTGATGGGCGCGGTGTCTGACAAGGTTGGGCGTAAACCCCTACTGCTGGCGGCGACGATTCTGGCGATCCTGACCGCTTATCCGGCGCTGTCGTGGCTGGTGGCGAACCCGAGCTTCAGCCATTTGCTGATCGTCGAGCTGTGGCTGTCCTTCCTGTACGGCTCGTACAACGGGGCAATGGTGGTGGCACTCACCGAAATCATGCCGGTAGAAGTTCGTACGACCGGTTTCTCGCTGGCCTACAGCCTGGCGACCGCGACCTTCGGTGGCTTTACCCCGGCGGCCTGCACTTATCTGATTCATGTGCTGGACAACAAGGCGGCGCCGGGGATCTGGCTCAGTGGCGCAGCCGTATTGGGCCTGATCGCCACGCTGGTGCTATTCCGTGGCAACAGGCACGAACTGCGCACGGCCCAAGCCGCCATCCCCCGCTAAGGCAAATCGCGCGCAAACAAAAACGCCCCGACCAGAGTCGGGGCGTTTTCAATTGCAGCTAAGGCTTAGCGCGGGAACGCTGGCGGGTTTACACCGGCCATGTCCTCCATCACGCGAACCACCTGGCAGCTGTAGCCGAACTCGTTGTCGTACCAGACGTACAGAACAACGCGGTTGTCCTGAACGATGGTCGCTTCAGCGTCGACCACACCGGCGTGGCGCGAGCCAACGAAGTCGGTCGAAACCACTTCCTGCGAATTGACGAAGTCGATTTGCTTGTGCAGATCGGAGTGCAGCGCCATGTAGCGCAGGTACTCGTTCATCTCTTCACGGGAGGCGGCTTTCTCAAGGTTCAGGTTGAGAATGGCCATGGACACGTTCGGCGTCGGAACGCGGATCGCGTTACCGGTCAGCTTGCCGGCCAGCTCAGGCAGGGCCTTGGCAGCAGCGGTGGCAGCACCGGTCTCGGTGATCACCATGTTCAGCGCGGCGCTACGGCCACGGCGATCGCCTTTGTGGAAGTTGTCGATCAGGTTCTGGTCGTTGGTGTACGAGTGAACGGTTTCGACGTGACCGTTGATGATGCCGAACTTGTCATTCACGGCTTTCAGCACCGGCACAATGGCGTTGGTGGTGCAGGAAGCGGCGGACACGATCTTGTCGTCAGCCGTGATTTCGTTGTGGTTGATACCGTGAACGATGTTCTTCAGCTTGCCCTTGCCAGGTGCGGTCAGAACAACGCGGTCGATACCCGGGCACGCCAGGTGCTGGCCCAGGCCATCGGCATCACGCCATACACCGGTGTTGTCCACCAGCAGCGCATCTTTGATGCCGTACTGGGTGTAGTCCACTTCGGTAGGGTTCTTCGCGTAGATAACCTGGATCAGGTTGCCGTTGGCGGTGATGGTGTTGTTTTCTTCGTCGATGGTGATGGTGCCGTTGAACGAACCGTGTACCGAATCGCGACGCAGCAGGCTGGCGCGTTTGGTCAGGTCGTTTTCGGCGCCCTTGCGCACCACGATGGCACGCAGACGCAGGCCGTCGCCGCCACCGGTTTTCTCGATCAGGATACGCGCCAGCAGACGGCCGATACGACCGAAGCCGTACAGCACAACGTCGGTGCCTTTGCGGGCCGAAGCGTTTTGCTGGCCAACCACGTCAGCCATTTCTTCACGCACGAACTGCTCGGCGGTGCGGCCGTTGCCTTCGTTACGGAATTTGTACGCCAGCTTGCCCAGATCTACCGAGGCCGCGCCGAGCTTGAGCTCGCTCATGGCCTTGAGCAGTGGGAATGTTTCGTGGACGGAGAGTTCGCTGTCGTCGGCAGAGCGGTGGCGAGCAAAGCGGTGAGCTTTGAGAATCGCGATGACAGACTGGTTGATCAGGCTGCGGCCATAGATCGAGCTCACCACGTTGTTGTTGCGGTAGAGCTGACCGATAAGCGGAATCATCGCTTCTGCGAGTGCTTCACGGTCGATCCATTCACCAAGACACTGGTCGGGCTTCTGAGTCACGGTAACCTTCCACATGTAGGGGCAGAAAAAAGGGGCTACATTATGCCGCCGAGAACCTCTTGTAGCAATGCGCGCCTGTCGCGCAATCGGTAACAAAAACCCGTCCAAAAAAATAACGCTCTCCGCCAGCCCAGTAAAACCGGGGCTTCCAGCGCAGTCAGTTTTTCGACGACTGTTAGACGATGTCTGTAACCCTCCGTAACACCACCGACTTTTGGCACTACATAACCGTAAAAAAAGCGCTGGTTTTTATGGTTACCACTACATTTTTCCCAAACGGTGCAGATAGACGCATCCTGCAACTGACAGGCGGCACCGGACGCCGCTACAATTACCGACTTTGTCGCAACGCCTGGAGCTCAACCTTCCGTGCCTGTTCTGCGTCTACCGCTTCTCCCTGCTGCGGCAGGTAAACAGCACTGGGGCAACCTCCCCGGTGCCGCCCTGAGCCTGGCGATTGCCGAGGCTGCCAGCGCTGCCAAGCGCTTCACGCTGCTTTTGACCGCCGACAGCCAGAGTGCCGAACGGCTGGAACAGGAGCTGAGTTTCTTCGCCCCGGATTTGCCGGTGCTGCATTTCCCGGACTGGGAAACCCTGCCCTACGATCTGTTTTCGCCGCACCAGGACATCATTTCTCAGCGCATCGCCAGCCTTTATAGACTGCCGGAACTGGAACATGGCGTGCTGGTGGTGCCGATCACCACCGCCCTGCACCGTCTGGCGCCGACCAAATTCCTGCTCGGCAGCAGCCTGGTGCTGGATGTCGGGCAGAAACTCGATGTCGAGCAAATGCGCTCGCGGCTCGAAGCCAGCGGCTACCGCTACGTCGACACCGTCTACGAGCACGGCGAGTTCACCGTACGCGGTGCACTGATCGACCTGTTCCCGATGGGCAGCAAACTGCCCTATCGCATCGACTTGTTCGACGACGAAATCGAAACCCTGCGCACTTTCGACCCGGAAAACCAGCGTTCCATTGAAAAGGTCGATTCGGTCAAGCTGCTGCCGGCCAAGGAATTCCCACTGCAAAAAGAGGCGGTCACCCGCTTCAAGGCGCGCTTTCGCGAGCGCTTCGACGTCGATTTCCGCCGCTGCCCGATCTTCCAGGACCTGAGCAGCGGCATCACGCCGGCCGGTATCGAGTACTACCTGCCACTGTTCTTCGAAGAAACCTCGACCCTGTTCGATTACCTGCCGCAAGACACCCAGGTGTTCTCGCTGCCGGGCATCGAGCAGGCGGCGGAAAACTTCTGGAACGATGTGCGCAACCGTTATGAAGAGCGCCGCGTCGATCCATCGCGTCCTTTATTGCCGCCGGCCGAACTGTTCCTGCCGGTGGAAGATTGCTTCGCCCGCCTGAAGAACTGGCCGCGCGTGGTCGCCAGCCAGCAGGACGTGGAAACTGGCGTCGGCCGCGAGCGCTTCCCGGCGCAGGCCTTGCCGAATCTGGCGATCGAAGCCAAAGCTACCCAGCCGCTTGCTGCACTCTCGGCATTCCTCGATGAATTCCCCGGACGCGTGCTGTTCACCGCCGAATCCGCAGGTCGTCGCGAAGTGCTGCTGGAATTGCTCGAGCGCCTGAAGCTGCGCCCGAAAACCGTCGACAGCTGGCCGGACTTTGTCGCGAGCAAGGATCGTCTGGCGATCACCATTGCCCCGCTCGACGAAGGCCTGATGCTGGACGACCCGGCGCTGGCACTGGTCGCGGAAAGTCCGCTGTTCGGCCAGCGCGTGATGCAGCGTCGCCGTCGCGAAAAGCGCGCCGATGCCAACAACGATGCGGTGATCAAGAACCTCACCGAGCTGCGCGAAGGCGCGCCGGTGGTGCACATCGACCATGGTGTCGGTCGTTATCTCGGCCTGACGATTCTGGAAATCGACAATCAGGCTGCCGAATTCCTGACCCTCGAGTATGCCGAGAACGCCAAGCTCTACGTGCCCGTGGCCAACCTGCATTTGATCGCCCGCTACACCGGCAGCGACGATGCCTTGGCCCCGCTGCACCGCCTCGGCTCCGAGACCTGGCAGAAAGCCAAGCGCAAGGCCGCTGAACAGGTCCGCGACGTGGCTGCCGAATTGCTCGACATCTACGCCCGTCGCGCCGCCCGCGAAGGTTATGCGTTTGCCGATCCGAAGGCCGATTACGCGACGTTCAGCGCCGGTTTCCCGTTCGAAGAAACTCCGGACCAGCAATCCACCATCGAAGCCGTGCGCGAAGACATGCTCGCGCCGAAACCGATGGATCGCCTGGTCTGCGGCGACGTGGGTTTCGGCAAGACCGAAGTCGCCATGCGCGCCGCGTTCATCGCCGTGCACGGCGGCAAGCAAGTGGCGATCCTGGTGCCGACCACCCTGCTCGCCCAGCAGCATTACAACAGCTTCCGCGACCGCTTCGCCGACTGGCCGGTGACCGTGGAAGTGATGAGCCGCTTCAAGTCGGCCAAGGAAGTCAACGCTGCGGTGGCCCAACTGGCCGAAGGCAATATCGACATCGTCATCGGCACTCACAAGTTGCTGCAGGATGACGTCAAAATCAAAAACCTCGGGCTGGTGATCATCGACGAAGAGCACCGTTTCGGCGTCCGTCAGAAGGAGCAGCTCAAGGCCCTGCGCAGCGAAGTCGACATTCTTACGCTGACCGCCACGCCGATTCCGCGCACGCTGAACATGGCGGTGTCGGGCATGCGCGACCTGTCGATCATCGCCACGCCGCCGGCGCGACGCCTGTCGGTGCGCACCTTCGTCATGGAGCAGAACAAGAGCACGGTCAAAGAAGCCCTGCTGCGTGAGTTGCTGCGTGGCGGTCAGGTCTATTACCTGCACAACGACGTGAAGACCATCGAGAAATGCGCCGCCGAACTGGCCGAACTGGTGCCGGAAGCACGAATCGGCATCGGCCACGGGCAGATGCGCGAGCGCGAGCTCGAACAGGTGATGAGCGACTTCTACCACAAGCGCTTCAACGTGCTGATCGCCTCGACCATCATCGAGACCGGCATCGACGTTCCGAGCGCCAACACCATTATCATCGAGCGCGCCGACAAGTTCGGCCTCGCGCAGTTGCACCAGTTGCGCGGCCGCGTTGGCCGTAGCCACCACCAGGCTTACGCCTACCTGCTGACTCCGCCTCGCCAGCAAATCACTGGTGATGCGGAAAAACGCCTGGAGGCGATTGCCAATACTCAGGATCTGGGTGCGGGCTTCGTACTGGCCACCAACGACCTGGAAATCCGTGGCGCCGGCGAACTGCTGGGCGACGGCCAGAGCGGGCAGATTCAGGCCGTTGGATTCACGCTGTACATGGAAATGCTCGAGCGCGCGGTGAAGTCGATCCGCAAGGGCGAACAGCCGAACCTCGATCAACCGCTCGGCGGTGGCCCGGAGGTCAACCTGCGGGTGCCGGCGCTGATTCCGGAAGATTACCTGCCGGACGTTCACGCACGCCTGATCCTTTACAAACGCATCGCTTCGGCCACCGACGAGGAAGGTCTGAAGGATCTGCAGGTCGAGATGATTGACCGCTTTGGTCTGCTGCCGGAGCCAACCAAGAATCTGGTGCGCATCACGGCGCTGAAATTGCAGGCCGAGCAACTGGGTATCAAGAAAGTCGATGGCGGTCCGCAAGGCGGACGCATCGAGTTCGCGGCGCAGACGCCGGTCGACCCGATGACCCTGATCAAACTGATCCAGAGTCAGCCAAAACGCTACAAATTCGAAGGCGCCACGATGTTCAAGTTCCAGGTGCCGATGGAGCGCCCGGAAGAGCGCTTTAATACTGTGGAGGCGCTGTTCGAGCGCCTCATCCCGAAAACTGCTTGAAGGACGCCGCATGCGCCTGTTTCGCTCATTGACCTTGCTACTGACTCTGGTAGCACCGACTACGTTTGCCGATGACCTGTATCAGGTCGAAATGATTCTGGTACGCCAGAACGCCGTCCCGGCGATTGTCAGCCGCGCGGCACCGGAAGACTGGGCGGCGGGCGCCCAGCGGCTGAGCGATGACAGTAAACGCACGCCGGCGCTGAACGACGTTGTGACCAAACTCACCGCAAGCGGCGAATACAGCGTGCTGATGCACAAAGCCTGGCAGCAGACGCTGGGCGAGACGCCTGCCAAAGTTGCGGTCAGCGAAGGTCAGGAGCAGTTCGGCCAGTTCCCGATCGAAGGCACGATTGAAATGAAGCTCGGGCGCTTCACCGACGTGAACGCCGATTTCTGGGTCAACCAGATCGACGCCAACGGCATGGTCACCGCCAGCGAGCGCCTGAAACAGGACAGCCATACCAAAAATGGCCAACTCAACTACCTCGATAACGGCCACCTGGCCCTGCTGATCAAGATCACTTCACTGACGGCGCCCGCGCCTCGGGAAGCGCCTGAAGCCATTCCGGACTGACTGAAGTCCTTATGTCCCCGCCTCTGAGTAAACCGCTGGCCTCCTCCTGGGTCAGTCGGTTCAAGGAACAAAGCCTGGAGCGTGGCCGCCGCTATGCCCTGGAAAACCGGGTGCGATTCGTGCAGGTCGGCGACGCGACCATTACCGCCAGCTGCGAAGGTTCTGGCGGTAATGTGTACCGTCAGACGATTCATCTGCGCGAGTCGGCCAAAGGCACGCTGCTGATGGTCGACGCCACCTGCACCTGCCCGGTGCACAGCAACTGCAAACATTGCGCGGCGGTGTTGCTGCAAGTGCAGGAAACCCTCGAATACCCCGCCGCCGCCAAAGACGCCGTACTGCTGGAAAAACTCCAGGCCGTACTGGAAAACCGCAGCCCGAAAGCGCCGCCGCAAGTGCTGGTGGACAACGTGCAACCGGTGCCGCGCTTGTGGCTGGCCAGCGTCGAGTTCAGCGCATTCGAACCGCGTAACGGCAAAATGCAGCGTTATATCCAACATCGCGCGGCGCTGTCCTTCAGTTACCTCGACGAATACGTCAGCGGCCAGAAGAACAGCGACATTCTGATTCGCCAGGAAGCGCAGACCCTGCGGGTCAAGCGCCATCCGGACGTCGAGCAAAGCTACCGCGAGCAGTTGCGAATTCTCGGTTTCCGCATCGCCACCCGGCAGAGCAAAGCCCTGCCGGAAAGCGCCGGAGAACTCTACGAGATGGTCAACGACAGCGCCTGGCTGACCTTCACTCTCAACGATCTGCCGAAGCTGCGCACCCAGGGCTGGGAGCTGCTGGTCGATGATGAGTTCGGTTTCGACCTGACTGCCGTGGACGACTGGTACGCCACCGTCGAGCAGACGCCGGAACGCGACTGGTTCGATCTGGAGCTCGGGATCATCGTCAACGGTGAGCGCCTGAGCCTGCTGCCGATCCTGCTCAACCTGATGCGTTCGCACACGGAAATCCTCAACCCGGAACGTCTCGCCCGCCGTCGCGATGATGAACTGATTCTGGTGAACATCCCGCAACGCAACAGCGAGCACGGGCCGTTGCAAGTTGCCCTGCCCCTCGGTCGCCTGAAACCGGTGCTGGCGACCCTTGGCGAGTTCTATCTTCAGGAGCCGGGCGAAACCACCCTGCGCCTGAGCAAGGCCGACGCCACGCGCCTGAATTCGCTGGAAGGCATTCCCCTGCTCTGGGAGGGTGGCGAGCAGATTCGCAGCTTCGCCCAGCGCTTGCGCGACATCCGCGATTACAGCGCCAAAGCACCGAAGGGGCTGAATGCGACGCTGCGTCCTTATCAGCTCGAAGGCTTGAGCTGGATGCAGTCGCTGCGGCAACTTGAGGTCGGCGGGATTCTCGCGGACGACATGGGCTTGGGCAAAACCCTACAGACATTGGCGCACATTCTCAGCGAGAAGAACGCCGGACGCCTGGATCGCCCGAGCATGGTGGTAATGCCTACCAGCCTGATTCCCAACTGGCTCGACGAAGCGGCGCACTTCACGCCACAGCTCAAGGTTGTCGCGCTGTACGGTGCCAGCCGTAAAAAGCATTTCGAGCATCTGGCCGATTACGACCTGATCCTCACCACTTATGCGCTGCTGCCCAAGGATGTCGAACGTCTGGCCAAGCAGCCGCTGCACGTACTGGTGCTGGACGAAGCGCAGTACATCAAGAACCCGAACAGCAAAGCTGCACAGGCTGCCCGTGAACTCAATGCGCGTCAGCGCCTGTGCCTGAGCGGTACACCACTGGAAAACCACCTGGGCGAACTGTGGTCACTGTTTCACTTCCTGCTGCCCGGCTGGCTCGGCGACGTCAAAAGCTTCAACGCCGATTACCGCGTGCCGATTGAAAAACGCGCGAGCGAAGTCAGACTTCAGCACCTCAACGGTCGGATCAAACCGTTTCTGCTGCGCCGCACCAAGGAGCAGGTTGCGACCGAGCTGCCGCCGAAAACCGAAATCATTCATTGGGTCGAGCTCAACGAAGCGCAGCGCGACGTGTACGAAACCATGCGCCTGGCCATGGATAAAAAGGTTCGCGACGAAATCACCCGTAAAGGCGTGGCGCGCAGTCAGATCATCATTCTCGAGGCGCTGCTCAAGCTGCGTCAGGTCTGTTGCGATTTGCGCCTGGTCAACGACGCCACCCTGCCCGCTCGCGGCAGCACATCAGGCAAGCTCGACAGCCTGATGGAAATGCTCGAGGAGTTGTTTGAGGAAGGACGGCGGATTCTGCTGTTCTCGCAGTTCACTTCGATGCTGTCACTGATCGAGGACGAGCTGAAAAAACGCAATGTCGCCTATGCGCTGTTGACGGGACAGACCCGTGATCGGCGTACACCGGTGAAGGAATTCCAGAGCGGCAAGCGTCAGATCTTTCTCATCAGCCTGAAGGCTGGCGGCGTGGGTCTAAACCTGACAGAAGCGGACACGGTGATTCACTACGATCCGTGGTGGAACCCGGCGACCGAAAATCAGGCAACCGACCGCGCGTATCGCATTGGCCAGGAGAAGCCGGTGTTCGTCTACAAGATGATTGCCCGGGGCACGGTCGAGGAGAAGATTCAACACTTGCAGCGGGAAAAATCCGACCTGGCGGCCGGCGTGCTGGATGGGCGCAAGGCCGGGGACTGGAAATTGCAGAGTGATGATATCGAGGCGCTGTTTGCGCCGCTGCCGGACAAATTCGACAAGCGCTGAAGTCTTTGTCGTCTACCAGATCGATTCGCGGGCAAGCCCGCTCCCACAGAGATAGCGCTTAACCTGTGGGAGCGGGCTTGCCCGCGAATGGCTCGACTCGGTTTTGAGCCAGACTCAGCCCTTCAGCACCCGCGCCAACGTCGATTTCACCTTGCCCATCCCGTCATGCAGCGCCTGCTCGATCTCGGCCATGGTGATGACCTCAGTGGTCTTGCCCGCCGCCGGATTCACCACCAGCGACAGACACGCGTAATCCAGATCCAGCTCGCGAGCCAGCGCCGCTTCCGGCATGCCGGTCATGCCGACGATGTCGCAGCCGTCACGCTCCAGTCGCACGATCTCGGCCACGGTTTCCAGACGCGGGCCCTGGGTACAGGCATAAACGCCTTGATCGCTGTACTCACACTCTTCCGCGGCCAATGCAGCAATCAGTCGCTGACGCAGCGGTTCGCTGTAGGGAAAGCTGAAGTCGATGTGTGTGACATGTTCCAGATCATCGGCGAAATAGGTGTGCTCGCGACCGCTGGTGTAGTCCACGATCTGATGCGGCACGCAGAAATGTCCGGTGCCCATTGCAGGATGAATCCCGCCCACGGCGTTGACCGCAATGATTGCTTCAGCCCCTGCCTGCTTCAATGCCCAAAGGTTGGCGCGGTAGTTGACCTTGTGCGGCGGGAAGCGATGCGGGTGGCCGTGACGAGCGAGGAACAGCACTTCCTTACCGGCGTACTCGCCAATCTGGACCTCGGCCGATGGCGCGCCATAAGGCGTATCCACCGCCAGCGACTGACGAATGCTCAGGCCTTCCAGCTGGGTCAGGCCAGTGCCGCCAATGATTGCGTAAACCGTCATAGCGAAAAAATCCTTAATCGATCAGTTGAGCGTCTTTGAGCGCGCCGACGGCGGTCAGCCAGCGCGGATCCTGACGGTATTCGGTATTGGCGAATGCCTGACCGCGCATGCGTGCGATGCGCGGCGACGGCTTGACCTTCATGCGCTGCGCGGCACTCAGGGCCAGCTCGGCAGCTGCGCGGTCGTTGCACACCAGGCCCATGTCGCAACCGGCACTCAGTGCCGCTTCGATACGGCTGGCGGCGTCGCCAACCACGTGGGCGCCGGCCATCGACAGGTCGTCGCTGAAGATCACGCCGTCGAACTGCAACTCGCCGCGCAGGATGTCCTGCAACCAGCGCCGGGAGAAACCGGCAGGTTGTGTGTCGACTTGCGGATAAATCACGTGGGCCGGCATGACGGCGGCCAATTGCTTGCTGAGTCTGGCGAACGGCACCAGGTCGTTGGCGCGGATCTCTTCGAGGCTGCGCTCGTCGTTGGGGATTGCGACATGGGAGTCGGCTTCCGCCCAGCCGTGGCCAGGGAAATGCTTGCCGGTGGCGGCCATGCCCGCGCTGTTCATGCCTTTGATGAAAGCGCCTGCGAGCAGTGCGGCGCGCTCCGGGTCACCTTCAAACGAGCGGGTGCCGACCACGGCGCTGCGCTGGTAATCCAGATCCAGCACCGGCGCGAAGCTCAGGTCGAGTCCGACTGCCAGCACTTCGGTGGCCATGATCCAGCCGCATTGCTCGGCCAGATACTCGGCGTTCGGGTTATCAGCGATGGCGCGCATGGCTGGCAAACGGACGAAGCCCTGACGCAGACGCTGGACGCGACCGCCTTCCTGATCCACCGCCAGCAACAAGTCCGGACGAATGGCACGGATCGCCGCGCTCAGTTCGCGCACCTGGCGCGGATGCTCGATGTTGCGGGCAAAGATGATCAGGCCGCCCACTTCGGGCTGGCGCAACAATTGGCGATCTTCGGCCGTCAGCCAGGTACCGGCGACGTCCACCATCAACGAGCCTTGCAGGCCAGCAGTCATAGAGATTCCTTGAAAACGAAAAACCCGTCGCCCACGAAATCACCACCAGGGACATTGCCCGGCGGGTCGGTGATTTCGATGAGAAACGGGTTCAGAACGAGAGTCGACATGGGCGGCTAGCTTAGCGGATGTCAGCTGTCGCGCCCACCCATGAACGGTCAAACCTTGGCAGGTACCGGCGCGGATTTGCTGCGTGGACGCAACTGCGCTGTGGCCATGGCCGTGTCCGTGACGCCGGTTTCGGCACGCATGCCGGCCGCCAGGAACGGCACCATCAGACGCATCACCTGCTCGATGGAGGTGTTGACGCCGAAATCGGTCTCGGCAATCGCACGCAAGGCCTTGATCCCGGACATGCTGAACGCCGCAGCGCCGAGCATGAAGTGCACGCGCCAGAACAGTTCGATTGGTGGAATACGCGGCGCAGCTTCATTCACCAGCAACATGTAGCGGCGGAATACCTTGCCGTACATATCTTCCAGATAACGGCGCAAGTGGCCCTGGCTCTGACTGAAGGCCAAACCGAGCAAACGCATGAAGATCGACAGATCGTTGCCGCTGCGTGGCTGTACTACCAACGCTTGCTCGACGAGGATTTCCAGCAACTCTTCGAGCGAAGGCTTGTTCTCTGGTTTGGCCTGGCGGCGCTCCAGCTCTTTGTCGAGGCTGATGCAGAACGGACCAAGGAAGCGCGAGAAAACCGCCTGGATCAGCGCCTTCTTCGAGCCGAAGTGATAGTTCACCGCAGCGAGGTTGACCCCTGCCTTGCTGGTGATCAGACGCAATGAGGTTTCAGCGAAACCTTTTTCCGCGAACAGCTGTTCTGCAGCATCAAGAATGCGTTCAACGGTTTCCGACTGGGCCATGGCTACTCCGCCTGACAAACACTTGTTTGAAACATACGTTTCAGTCTATGCCTTGTCAAGCCTGCCAGTTCGTTTTGGGAATGGTCGGTCAGTTATTTAACCACAACAAGGACGCCACATTAATCAGCGCCGTCACTGACCGTCCGGCGGCATGGCAAAAAACGATGATTGCCAAGACCGCTTCACTGTATATAATCCCAGTCACTGTATAAAAAGACAGAGCGATCAATATGCTTAAGCTGACGCCACGCCAAGCCGAGATTCTGGCCTTTATCAAACGCTGCCTCGAAGACAACGGTTACCCGCCGACCCGTGCGGAAATCGCTCAGGAACTGGGTTTCAAATCGCCCAACGCGGCCGAAGAACATCTCAAGGCGCTTGCCCGCAAAGGCGCGATCGAGATGACACCCGGCGCTTCTCGCGGCATTCGCATTCCCGGTTTTGAAGCCAAGGTCGACGAGTCCACGCTGCCGATCATCGGTCGAGTAGCTGCCGGCGCGCCGATTCTCGCTCAGCAACACATCGAGGAGTCCTGCAACATCAATCCGGCCTTCTTTCATCCGCGCGCCGACTACCTGTTGCGCGTCCACGGCATGAGCATGAAGGACATCGGTATTTTCGACGGCGACTTGCTGGCGGTTCACACCACCCGCGAGGCACGCAACGGTCAGATCGTGGTTGCCCGGATCGGCGACGAAGTCACCGTCAAACGCTTCAAGCGTGACGGCAGCAAAGTCTGGCTGATTGCCGAAAACCCCGAGTTCGCCCCTATCGAAGTCAACCTGAAAGACCAGGAACTGGTTATCGAAGGCTTGAGTGTCGGCGTCATCCGCCGCTAAAGGAGGCTTTATGCAGTTCCCACACGCACCTCAGCAAACACAACTGCCGTTGTTCGAGGCATTTCTGGCGCAACCACTCGCCCCCATCCTCAAGGATGTTGTCGAGCGTCCGTGGAATACCGAACCTGAAGCGTTCAGCGAGCTGTCACTACGCGGCGCGACCGGGAACTGCCTGAGCCTGCTGGCACCGATTCTTCGCGAACTGAGCGAGGATCAGGACGCACGCTGGCTGACCCTGATTGCACCGCCTGCCAGCCTGACTCAGACCTGGCTGCGGGACGCTGGATTGAATCGCGAACGCATCCTGCTCCTGCAACCACGCGGCGCCCAAAGCGCTCAGCAACTGGCCTGCGAAGCACTACGCCTGGGCCGCAGCCACACGGTCGTCACGTGGCTGAACCCACTAAGCGCAGGGTCACGGCAACAGCTGATCAGCGCCGCCCGCACCGGGGACGCTCAAAGCCTGAACATTCGTTTGGGTTGATTCAGCAACAATGTGCGCCAAGTTAAGCGCAGGGCTTCTCCAAGGATAGAGAAGCCGGTCTGGAGCAGTGACTGACAGACAGCGGATCAATGAAGAACCCGCGGCCCCTCATCTTTATCGAATTCGCCTTCAACCATACGCCCCGCCATTTGCACGCCAACGCTCAACATCGCTTTGGCAATTTCAACGTGCTGGCCCTGCAAAAACGCCTTGGCATCCTCGGAGAAATCCAGAGTCACCAGAGAACCCTCGTCCTCGGCCCTGCGCAGTTCGATTCGGCCGTCTGGTAGCTCGACAATTTCTAGAAAGGACGTTGGCATATAGGTCTGATCTCCACGAAAGGCAGGGATTATATAGACATCATTCAGGCTTCGCTCGGGATCTTGACCAGCAGCACGCCTCTCGTCGCCGCCAACCCACGCCCCTCAGCACTCGCTCAAGCCTTCACGGAAACGGAGCGCCAGCCCCTTGAGGTTCTGCCGCCAGCTCTCGAGCTCTTCACGGCTCAACTCTTCAACCACCTCTTCTTCATCCAGATTCACTGCCTGAATCAATGGCTGCGTCACATCGCCCTTCGGCTTGTGTGGCACGCGTGGCGGCTGAAACAACGCCGAATGCGCAGCCAGTAACTTAGACAGCCAGGTCTCCGGATTGCCCGCCAGCTCAATCATCTCTGCCAGCTCAGGAATGGCAATCGACTCCAGCACTTCGCGGGTCAGCAGAGTTTCCGCCCGCGACGTATTGGCTTGCGGCAGACGGTAGAAGCCGGCGATTTCATGACACAACCCCAACAACGCACCGTAGAGATGAAACAGTGCGGATTCGCGCCCGGCCTGAATCAGCGCCAGCGAGTTCATCGCCCGCCCCTCTTCGGCCCTGGCCAGCGCTTCCAGCGACAAACCCGCGAAATAGATCTTCTGATTGGTACGGGTATAGAGTTCGTGGGCCATGTCGGCACTCTCCACATCGAAATAATTGCTTCACACAGGCCGGACAGTGTCATGGATCAGCCGATCCAACCGCAAGCATTAAACAAAAAGGCCGCATGAAAACCCGAAGGTTGTCATGCGGCCTTTTGTCGTATTGGGCCGATAACATCAGCCCATCGCAAGGTCGGAGTCAGCTCACGCCTTGGCTTTCGCCGGACGCTTGTCCTCAACCGTCCACTTGCCACCGTCAAAGAACGCTTTCCAGCCAGTCGGCTTGCCGTCGACTTCGGTCTGAACATACTGTTCTTTGGTCTTGCGGCTGTAGCGGATCACGGCTGGCAGACCATCCGGATCCTTCTGCGGCGCTTCGCACAGGAAGTGGTACTTCGGATCGATCTCGTCCTTGTGCGGCAGAATCTCGATCACCAGCGGAGCACGGGTCTCGCGGTTTTTCGGGAACTGACTGGCCGCCAGGAACAGGCCGGACGCTCCGTCACGCAGGATGTAGGTGTCGTTGACCTTCTCGCATTTCAGCTCAGGCATCTTCACCGGATCCATCTTCGGCGGCGCCGCATCACCGCTTTTCAGCAGCTTGCGGGTGTTCTTGCACGTCGGGTTGGTGCAACCGAAGAACTTGCCGAAACGGCCGGTCTTGAGCTGCATCTCGCTGCCGCACTTGTCGCATTCCAGGCTCGGCCCCTCGTAGCCCTTGATGCGGTAGCTACCTTCTTCGATTTCGTAGCCGGCGCAATCCGGGTTGTTACCGCAGATGTGCAGCTTGCGCTTTTCGTCGAGCAGGTAGGCATCCATCGCCGTGCTGCAGATCGGGCAGCGGTGCTTGCCGCGCAATACCAGGGATTCCGACTCACCTTCGTCATCAGCCGCGATTTCGTCGCCCGGCACCAGGTTGACGGTGGCCTTGCAGCGCTCTTTCGGCGGCAGGCTGTAGCCCGAGCAACCAAGGAACACACCAGTCGAGGCAGTACGAATCTGCATCGGACGGCCGCAGGTGGTGCACGGGATATCGGTCATCACCGGCTGGTTGGCACGCATGCCGGCTTCCGGATTCTCCGCCACTTCGAGTTTTTTCTTGAAGTCGCCGTAGAACTCGTCCAGCACGTTTTTCCAGTCGCGTTCACCCTGGGCCACGTCATCGAGATTCTCTTCCATGCCGGCGGTGAAGCCGTAGTCCATGAGATTCGAGAAGCTTTCCGACAGACGCTCGGTAACGATGTCGCCCATCTTTTCCGAATAGAAACGACGGTTGTGCAGGGTCACGTAGCCGCGATCCTGAATGGTCGAGATGATCGCTGCGTAGGTCGAAGGACGACCGATGCCGCGCTTTTCCATTTCCTTCACCAGGCTGGCTTCCGAATAACGGGCCGGCGGCTTGGTGAAGTGCTGGGACGGATCGAGCTTTATAAGCTTCATCACGTCGCCCTGCGCCATATCAGGCAGAACGTCATCGTCGCCAGGCTTGGTGATTTGCGGCAGCACACGGGTGTAACCGTCGAACTTCAGGATGCGGCCCTTGGCGCGCAGCTCGAAGTCGCCGGCAGCGACGCTGACGGTGGTCGACAGGTATTGCGCCGGCAGCATCTGGCAAGCCAGGAACTGGCGCCAGATCAGCTCATAGAGGCGCTCAGCGTCACGCTCCATGCCGGCCAGCTTGCTTGGCGTGGTGTTGGCGTCGGAAGGACGAATCGCTTCGTGAGCCTCTTGTGCGCCTTCCTTGCTGCTGTAGACATTCGGCGACTCCGGCAGGTATTTCTTGCCGAACTCGGTTTCGATGTAATCGCGCGCCATCGCCACGGCATCAGCCGAGAGGTTGGTCGAGTCGGTACGCATATAAGTGATGTAGCCGGCTTCGTACAGACGCTGGGCCATCATCATGGTTTTCTTCACACCGAAGCCCAGGCGGTTGCTCGCGGCCTGTTGCAGTGTGGAGGTGATGAACGGTGCCGACGGCTTGCTGCTGGTCGGCTTGTCTTCACGCTTGACGATGCTGTAGCTGGAGGACTTGAGCTTCTCCAGCGCTGCCGTCGCTTGGGCTTCGTTCAGCGGCTTGAAGGCTTCGCCTTTCTCGCGAGCCACTTCGAAACGCACGGTCGAGCCTTTGGCGGTGCCGAGATCGGCATGCACTTCCCAGTACTCTTCCGGGTTGAACGCGCGGATTTCACGTTCACGCTCGACCACCAGTTTCACGGCAACCGATTGCACGCGACCGGCGGACAGACCACGGGCGATCTTCGCCCACAGCAGCGGCGAGACCATGTAGCCGACGACGCGGTCGAGGAAACGACGGGCCTGCTGCGCGTTCACTCGATCGATGTCGAGTTCGCCCGGCTCCGAGAAGGCTTCCTGAATCGCCTTCTTGGTGATTTCGTTGAACACCACGCGCTTGTAGCGGCTGTCGTCACCACCGATGGCTTCGCGCAGGTGCCAGGCAATGGCTTCCCCCTCGCGGTCCAAGTCGGTTGCGAGATAGATGGTGTCAGCATCCTTGGCGAGCCGGCGCAGCTCTTCGATGACCTTTTCCTTGCCCGGGAGGATCTCGTACTTGGCTTTCCAGCCGTGTTCAGGATCGACTCCCATACGCGAGACCAGCTGCTTGCGCGCCTTCTCTTTCGGCGACAGCGCTGGCGCTTCGCCCGCAGCAGCCTTGCCGCGCTTGGCGGCTGGCTCCTTGCTGGCGCTAGCCGAACCGCTGGTGGGCAGGTCTCGGATATGGCCGATACTCGACTTCACCACGTATTGGTTGCCCAGATACTTGTTGATGGTCTTGGCCTTAGCCGGGGATTCCACAATGACCAGCGATTTGCCCATGGATCAGAAAATTCCTGAATTCTAGAAGTGAAAGGCGGTTGGCGCCTGACGCGGCACCGCTATATATAGTGGCTACAAGGTGAGGTCAAGCGCAGGGTTTTGCGCGCACTCGCCTTACGGCTTCGAAAAAAGGCTCGGTTCGGCTTGCACCAAAGCAAAGCGTGGGACCTGCTCGCCGTCAACCTCGACGGACTCCAGGAACATGCTCAAGGGACGTACCCAAAAGCCGTAATCGCCATACAGGGCTTGGTAAAAGACTACTTCTTCTTCGGTCTCGGAATGCCGCGCGACACTGAATACGCGGTACTGCGGACCTTTGTAATGTTGGTAGAGCCCAGGTTGTATCGGCATGCTTTGGCCCTCACTCAAATATTTTCAAAATAAAAACAAAATAAATCCGCAAAAACAAAAACCGGGGCACTTGGCCCCGGCTTCCATCGACGAGACGCTTAAACGCGTTCGAAGACGGTGGAGATGCCTTGGCCGAGGCCAATGCACATGGTGGCCACCCCGAAGGTGCCGCCATTCTGCTTCATCACGTTCAGCAACGTGCCGGAAATACGGGCACCGGAGCAACCGAACGGGTGACCCAGGGCGATCGCGCCGCCGTGCAGGTTAACCTTCTCATTCATCTTGTCGAGCACTTTCAGGTCTTTCAGCACTGGCAGGGCCTGTGCGGCGAACGCTTCGTTGAGCTCGAAGAAGTCGATATCGTTGATACCCAGGCCAGCACGTTTCAGTGCTTTCTGAGTAGCCGGTACCGGACCATAGCCCATGATGGCCGGGTCCACACCCGCTACCGCCATCGAGCGAATCACCGCCATAGGCTGGATGCCCAGGTCCTGTGCGCGCTGTGCCGACATCACGATCATGCACGAAGCACCATCGGTGATCTGCGACGAAGTACCGGCCGTCACGGTGCCGCCCTTTGGATTGAACGCCGGCTTCAGAGCCGCCAGACTTTCCAGGGTGGTTTCCGGACGAATGGTTTCGTCGTAGTCGAAGGTTTTCAGGAAACCGTTCTCGTCGTAACCCTGCATCGGGATGATTTCGTCCTTGAACTTGCCTTCCACAGTCGCCTTGTGGGCCAACTGGTGGGAACGCACGCCAAAGGCGTCCTGCTGTTCGCGAGTGATGCCGTGCATTTTGCCCAGCATTTCAGCGGTCAGGCCCATCATGCCCGAGGCTTTCGCCGCGTACAGGGACATGTGCGGGTTCGGATCGACACCGTGCATCATGCTCACGTGACCCATATGCTCGACGCCGCCAACCACGAACACGTCACCGTTGCCGGTCATGATCGCTTGCGCCGCGGTGTGCAGCGCGCTCATCGACGAGCCGCACAGACGGCTGACGGTCTGGCCGGCCGAAGTGTGCGGGATCTGGGTCATCAGCGACGCCATGCGCGCGATGTTCCAGCCCTGCTCCAGGGTCTGGTTGACGCAGCCCCAGATCACGTCCTCGACTTCGGCAGGATCGACCTTGGTGTTGCGTTCCAGCAATTTGCTGATCAGGTGCGCCGACATGTCTTCGGCGCGGGTGTTGCGGTGCATGCCGCCCTTGGAGCGGCCCATCGGAGTACGACCGAAGTCGACAATCACGACGTCTCTAGGATTCAAGCTCATAAGTTCACTCTCACTCTAGTTGGGGGCGCTTAACCGAAGAAGCTCTGGCCGTTCTTGGCCATTTCGCGCAGCTTCGCGGTCGGGTGGTACAGCGCGCCCAAATCAGCGTACTGGTCGGCCAGGGCAACGAACTCGGCAACACCGATCGAGTCGATGTAGCGCAGCGCACCGCCACGGAATGGAGGGAAACCAATACCGTAGACCAGACCCATGTCGGCTTCGGCGGCGGTTTCGACGATGCCGTCTTCCAGGCAACGCACGGTTTCCAGGCACAGCGGGATCATCATCCAGTTGATGATGTCTTCGTCAGTGACTTCGCGCTGCTCGTAGACGATCGGCTTGAGCACTTCCAGTACCGACGGATCGGCGACTTTCTTCTGCTTGCCTTTCTTGTCGGCCTCGTAGGCATAGAAGCCCTTGCCGTTCTTCTGACCCAGACGTTTGGATTCGTAAAGCACGTCGATGGCCGAACGACGGTCGTCCTTCATGCGATCCGGGAAGCCTTCGGCCATCACGTCACGACCGTGGTGACCGGTGTCGATACCGACCACGTCCATCAGGTACGCTGGGCCCATCGGCCAGCCGAATTTTTCCATGATCTTGTCGATACGGACGAAGTCCACACCGGCGCTGACCAGCTTGGCGAAACCGCCGAAGTACGGGAACAGTACGCGGTTGACCAGGAAGCCCGGGCAGTCGTTGACGACGATCGGGTTCTTGCCCATTTTCTTGGCGTAGGCAACGGTGGTGGCGATGGCCTGCTCGCTGGATTTCTCGCCGCGGATTACTTCCACCAGCGGCATCATGTGCACCGGGTTGAAGAAGTGCATGCCGACGAAGTTTTCCGGACGCTTGAGGGCCTTGGCCAGCAGGCTGATGGAAATGGTCGAGGTGTTGGACGCGAGGATGGTGTCCTCTTTGACCTTGTCTTCGACTTCCGCCAGAACGGCTTGCTTGACCTTCGGGTTCTCGACCACGGCTTCAACGACCAGGTCAACGTGACCGAAATCGCCGTAAGACAGCGTAGGACGAATGCCGTTGAGCACTTCAGCCATTTTCGCGGCGGTCATGCGGCCCTTGTCAACGCGACCGACCAGCAGCTTGGCGGCTTCAGCCAGACCTTGCTCGATGCCGTGCTCGTTGATGTCCTTCATCAGGATCGGCGTACCTTTGGAAGCCGACTGATAGGCGATACCGCCACCCATGATGCCAGCGCCCAGTACGGCAGCCTGCTTCACGTCCTTGGCGATTTCGTCGTAGGCCTTGGCCTTTTTCTTCAGTTCCTGATCGTTCAGGAACAGACCGATCAAGCTCTGCGCGGCAGAGGTCTTGGCCAGTTTCACGAAACCTGCCGCTTCGACTTCCAGCGCCTTGTCACGACCGAAATTCGCGGCTTTCTGGATGGTCTTGATCGCTTCGACCGGGGCCGGATAGTTCGGGCCAGCCTGGCCAGCCACAAAACCTTTGGCGGTTTCGAAAGCCATCATTTGTTCAATGGCGTTCAGCTTGAGCTTTTCCAGCTTAGGCTGACGCTTGGCCTTGTAGTCGAACTCGCCGGAGACGGCGCGCTTGATCAGCTCAAGGGCGGCATCCTGCAGCTTTTCAGGGGCAACCACGGCATCGACGGCGCCGACTTTCAGCGCGTCTTCAGGACGGTTTTCCTTGCCGGCGGCAATCCACTCGATGGCGTTGTCGGCACCGATCAGGCGCGGCAGACGCACGGTGCCGCCGAAGCCAGGGTAGATGCCCAGTTTGACTTCCGGCAGACCGATCTTGGCCTTGGTCGACATGACGCGGTAGTCCGCTGCCAGGCACATTTCCAGCCCCCCACCCAAAGCGATGCCATTGATCGCGGCGACGGTCGGAACGTTGAGGTCTTCGAAATCGCTGAAGATCTTGTTGGCTTCGAGATTGCCAGCAACCAGCTCGGCATCCGGCAGCTTGAAGTTGTCGACAAATTCGGTGATGTCGGCGCCGACGATGAACACGTCCTTGCCACTGCTGACGATCACGCCCTTGATCGAAGCATCTGCCTTGATGGTGTCTACGGCCTGACGCAGTTCGTTCAGGGTAAGACGGTTGAACTTGTTGACGGACTCACCCTTGAGGTCGAATTTCAATTCGACGATGCCACTTTCAAGAGCTTTAACCGTGATGGCTTTACCTTCGTAAATCATCAACTGATCTCCACGATATGGAAGCTGAACAGTACACGTCGGACGCAGGCGAATGGCTCGGCAGGACGCTTTTTCGTCGATGCTGACACCCATCCACCCGGCACACCCGCCAACGCGATAGTCGGGATTCTGTAGGAGCAGTCTGCAATACAAACGCTCAATTCATACGCCCGTTTGATTTGGGTACGCCACCTTCACGGAATTTCCGACAATTGTCAATCGCCCAAAATACGGGTTGAAATGCGACTTTGCGGTCATTTCTGTAGGACGCAGCCCGGCCACACACGCTTGCATGTGGGGGCATTCATAAGATTAATAGTTAGAAAAGTCGCCCTAATTCACGGCACGCCTTGTTTAACAGGCTACGCTGGCTGGACTACGAAGGAAAACAGGCGCACGTTTGTTGACCGGATCACCCGATTCAGCGCCAAAAAGACTTTCCGGCCTGCCTGGCCAACCCCGCCCGATGAATCATGTCGGGCTTTTTATTGCGCGTCTGCCAGACGTTTCGCACCGTTGCAGCGCGAAAAATCCGCAAGTCATGCCAGCGCTTTCAGCGTGGCATCAATGTCCAGCAAAACCGACGCATCCCCCTTCTCGCCCCAATAAAGGGCGATCATCTGCTTGTCGGCCTCGACCTTGAAAACGTTGCCCGGCAATTTTTCGAAATGATTGAGCAACAGCGGATCGTCACAGACTTCCTGCCACTGATTCACCCAAACACCCGGGGATTTCTGCCAATACGTCCAGCACGCCGGCTGTTTGCCACGGCGTGGCCGATGGTATTGCGCACACGGGCTAGGCGGCTCCTGAGACATCCAGTGCGGCCATTCCTGAGGCGCCAGCTGCATGGCCAGCCCGATGCGCCGGGCCTCCGTGCGCAGGGCTATCCGGCCACTCTGAGCACGGGACGGACGCAACCATGCCAACGGACTCAACACCACCAGCAGGATTGACACCACCAGCCAGACCGTCATATCTCTACTCCCGAATCCTGATGAGCCCATTGCGTCACTTTGGAACCAATGCGCTTGAAACCAGCCATACTTACCAATATTGATCCCTCACGAGGAGCACCTCATGCCCTACCACCATATCCTGGTCGCCGTAGATCTGACCGAAGAGTGCGACCCTGTGATCCACCGCGCCCGAGAGCTGTCGGTGAGCAATGGCGCCAAGCTGTCGCTGGTGCATATCGTCGAACCGATGGCCATGGCCTTCGGCGGTGACGTGCCGATGGATCTGTCACAACTGCAACAACAGCAGTTCGACCAGGCCAAGGAACGACTCGAACGCCTGAAGCACAAGTACACCGAGCTCGAAGGCGCCAACTGCCACCTGACCTATGGCCAGCCACGTCAGGAAATCCACCATTTTGCCAAGGAACAGCAGTGCGACCTGATCGTGGTCGGCAGCCACGGCCGGCATGGTCTCGCATTGTTGCTGGGCTCGACCGCCAATGACGTGCTGCACGGCGCACCATGCGATGTGCTGGCGGTGCACCTGGTCAAACGCTGATACCAGTCACTTATGAAAAGCTGAAAAGCCCGGCGCCCATCACTGGACGCCGGGCTTTTTCATGCCTGGAATCAATCAGGCGTCGAGCTCGGCCCAGCGCTCCACCAGCGCATCCAGCTCAGCCTGCAACTGCTCCAGAGAAGCAATCACCTTGGCCGTCTCGGCCGGCGGACGCTGATAGAAACCAGCCTCAGCCATTTCAGCCTCGACAGCAGCAATCTGCTGCTCCTTGGCATCGATGTCGCCCGGCAGCGCTTCCAGCTCGCGCTGAAGCTTGTAGCTCAGCTTCTTTTTCGCAGCCGGGGCCGCAGCAACCGGTGCGGCAACCGGAGCCGGTTCGGCAGTGACCACCGCCGAGTTCAGGTCAGCCTTGCCGGATTTGCTTTCCGTCACGCCCAGCAGACGCGGCGAGCCGCCCTGGCGGATCCAGTCCTGATAGCCGCCGACGTATTCGCGAACCTTGCCTTCACCTTCGAAGACCAGCGTGCTGGTGACCACGTTGTCGAGGAATGCCCGGTCGTGACTGACCATCAGCACAGTGCCGTTGAAGGTCAGCAGCACTTCTTCGAGCAGCTCGAGGGTTTCCACGTCGAGGTCGTTGGTCGGTTCGTCGAGTACCAGCAGGTTCGCCGGCTTGCTGAACAGTTTGGCCAGCAGCAGACGCGCACGCTCGCCACCGGACAACGCCTTCACCGGCGTGCGGGCACGCTGCGGGCTGAACAGGAAGTCGCCGAGGTAGCTCAGCACGTGGCGGCTCTGGCCGTCGATATCGATGAAGTCGCGACCTTCGGCGACGTTATCGATCACGGTTTTTTCCAGATCCAGCTGATGACGCAACTGGTCGAAGTAGGCCACGTCGATCTTGGTGCCCTCTTCCACTTTGCCGCTGGTCGGTTGCAGACCGCTGAGCATCAGTTTCAGCAGGGTAGTCTTGCCGGTACCGTTGGCGCCGAGCAGGCCGATCCGGTCGCCGCGTTGCAGCACCATGGAAAAATCACGGATCAGGAACGGACCGCCCGGATGCGCGAAGCTCACGTTATCCAGCACCATTACCTGCTTGCCGGACTTCTCCGCTGTTTCCAGCTGGATGTTGGCCTTGCCGGTGCGCTCGCGACGCTCGCTGCGCTCCACGCGCAGGGCTTTCAGCGCACGTACGCGGCCTTCGTTACGGGTACGACGAGCCTTGATGCCCTGGCGAATCCACACTTCTTCCTGGGCCAGACGCTTGTCGAACAGCGCGTTGGCGGTTTCTTCGGCGGCCAGCGCGGCTTCTTTATGGACGAGGAAACTGGCGTAGTCGCCGTTCCAGTCGATCAGGCCACCGCGATCCAGTTCGAGGATGCGGGTGGCAAGGTTTTGCAGGAAAGAACGGTCGTGCGTGATGAACAGCACGGCGCCCTGGAAATCCTTCAGCGCTTCTTCAAGCCAGGCAATCGCACCGATGTCCAGGTGGTTGGTCGGTTCGTCGAGCAGCAGCAGATCCGGTTCGGACACCAGCGCCTGCGCCAGCAACACACGACGACGCCAGCCGCCGGACAGTTCGGCGAGGGTCTTGTCGGCCGGCAGTTGCAGGCGGCTCAGGGTGCTGTCGACCAGGGTCTGCAAGCGCCAGCCATCGCGGGCTTCGAGGTCGTGCTGGACGTGCATCAGCTTGTCCAGATCGGCATCGGTGACGATGTTCTGGCTCAGGTGATGGTATTCGGCGAGCAAGGCGCCAACGCCGTCGAGACCTTCGGCGACCACGTCGAACACAGTCCGCTCGTCGGCCACCGGCAATTCCTGCGGCAATTCACCGATTTTCAGACCGGGGGCACGCCACACCGAGCCGTCATCAGGCTTCTGGTCGCCCTTGACCAGTTTCATCATGCTGGATTTGCCAGTGCCGTTGCGGCCGATGATGCACACCCGCTCACCACGGGCGATCTGCCAGGACACCTTGTCCAACAACGGCATCGCGCCGAATGCAAGGGACACATCGCTGAATTTGAGCAGGGTCATGAGCTTCTCCAAAAACCGGGCGCGCATTCTACCTGAATCGGGGCCCGAGCAGGCCGGCAATTTCGCCGCTGACGCACTCTGCACAACAATTGTTGCGAACTTGTGCTGCAAGGCCGGCAAAGCTTTCGCCGCCTGCTGGCAAAAGGCTAAGCTACAGACAATTCAGTGCCGGTTTTGGGCCGGCACTTGTCATGATTTCTCTGCCCGGATGTCTCATGCGCAGTCGCCTCTTCAGTGTTTTTTCATGTTTGCTGCTTTCCGCCGCTGCCGTTCAATCCGCCCAGGCGGTGGACCTGTCCACCCAACGCCAGTATTACGATGAAGCCAAGCGCGCCCTGGCCAAGGGCGACACTGGCCCGTATTTCCGTTACAGCCAGGCTCTAGCTGATTATCCGCTGGAGCCATACCTGGCTTACGACGAGCTGACCGCCCGCCTGAAAACCGCCAGCAACGCGGAGATCGAAAAATTCCTCGCCGAACACGGTGACCTGCCCCAGGCCAACTGGATGAAGTTGCGCTGGCTGCGCTGGCTGGCCGATCGCGGCGACTGGGCGACGTTCGTCAAGTATTACGACCCGAAACTGAATTTCACCGAACTGGACTGCCTCAACGCGCAGTACCAGATCAGCCACAACAAGAAGGCCGAGGGCTACGCCAACGCCGAGAAACTGTGGCTGACCGGTAAATCCCAGCCCGCCGCCTGCGATGCGCTGTTCGGCATGTGGGCCGCCGAAGGTCAGTTGACCGAACAGAAACGCTGGGAACGCGCCAAACTCGCCGCCCAGCACCGCAACTATCCACTGGCCAACAGCCTGGTCAACGGCCTGACCACCCTCGCCCCACGCGGCCGCCTGCTGGTGGACGTGGCGCAGAAACCGGAATTGCTCAACCAGCCGTCGCGCTTCACGCCGGCCGATGAACCGATGTCGGACGTGGTCAGCCTCGGTCTGCGCCGCCTCGCGCGCCAGGATCCGGACAAGGCCATGGCCCTGCTCGACGGTTATGCCAGCAGCATGCATTTCTCCCGGGATGAAAAAGTCGCGATCGCCCGGGAAATCGGCCTGACGCTGGCCCGCCGCTTCGACAGCCGCGCGCTGGACGTGATGACCAAATACGATCCGGAACTGCGCGACAACACCGTGTCCGAATGGCGCCTGCGTCTGTTGTTGCGTCTGGCGCGCTGGGATGACGCCTACCAACTGACCCGCCGTTTGCCACAGGACCTGGCCACCACCAACCGCTGGCGCTACTGGCAGGCCCGCAGCCTGGAACTGGCGCAACCGCAGAACCCGGAAGCGCAGACGCTGTACAAGAATCTGTCGCGGGAGCGTGATTTCTACGGCTTCCTCGCCGCCGACCGCTCGCAGTCGCCTTACTCGCTGAACAACAAGCCGCTGGTGCTCAGTCAGGCGCTGATCAACAAGGTGCGCAACACCCCTGGCGTGCGTCGTGCGCTGGAGTTCCACGCCCGTGGGCAGATCGTCGACGGTCGCCGCGAGTGGTATCACGTCAGCCGGCATTTCAGCCGCGACGAAATGGTCGCTCAGGCAAAACTGGCCTACGACCTGAAATGGTATTTCCCGGCCATCCGCACCATCAGTCAGGCGCAGTACTGGGATGATCTGGATATCCGTTTCCCGATGGCCCACCGCGACACCCTGGTGCGCGAAGCCAAGGTGCGCGGCCTGCATTCGAGCTGGGTGTTCGCCATCACCCGTCAGGAAAGTGCGTTCATGGACGACGCCCGCTCCAGCGTCGGCGCCAGCGGCCTGATGCAACTGATGCCCGGCACCGCCAAGGAAACCGCGCGCAAGTTCAGCATTCCGTTGGCCTCGCCGCAGCAAGTGCTGGATCCGGATAAAAACATCCAGCTCGGCGCCGCCTATCTGAGCCAGGTGCACAGCCAGTTCAACGGCAACCGCGTACTCGCCTCCGCCGCCTACAACGCCGGCCCCGGCCGCGTGCGCCAATGGCTGCGCGGCGCAGACCACCTGAGCTTCGACGTGTGGGTGGAAAGCATCCCGTTCGACGAAACCCGCCAGTACGTACAGAATGTGTTGTCCTATTCGGTGATCTACGGCCAGAAACTCAACTCGCCACAGCCGCTGGTGGACTGGCATGAGCGGTATTTCGACGATCAGTGATCGGGGCGCGTATTGCCGATAGATCGACGTGAACAAAAATGCCTGCATCGAGAGATGCGGGCATTTTTTATGGCGTTCTACTGGGTCGGTTACTTAGTCGGTTACAGGGTCGGTCGAAGCTTGATGACCATCACTGAACTGCAACGCCGCCAACCGCGCATACAGCGGATTACTGGCAATCAACTCCTGATGTGTGCCGATCGCCACCAGTTTGCCCTGATCCATCACCGCGATCCGGTCGGCGTTTTTCACCGTGGCCAACCGGTGGGCGATGACCAGCGTGGTGCGGTTTTGCATCAGGCTCGGCAGCGCTTGCTGGATCAGGTGTTCGCTTTGGGCGTCAAGGGCGCTGGTGGCTTCGTCGAGCAGCAGGATCGGCGCGTCGACCAGCAACGCCCGGGCAATGGCCAGGCGCTGGCGTTGTCCGCCTGACAGACCGAGGCCACCGTCGCCCAGATGGGTCTGGTAGCCGTCGGGCATCTGTTCGATGAAGTCGTGGGCGTGGGCGATTTTCGCGGCTTCCCGCACCTGCTCCAGCGTGGCGGTGGGGCAGCCGTAGCGAATGTTCTCTTCGACGCTGCCGAAGAACAGCGCCGGGGTTTGCGAGACCAGCGCGAAGCAGCGACGCAAGTCCAGCGGATCAAGGCTCGTCAGCGGCACGCCATCGATCAGGATCCGCCCTTCCCGGGGATCGTAGAAACGCAGCAGCAAGTCATACACCGTGGACTTGCCCGCGCCGGACGGTCCTACAAGCGCGAGGGTTTCTCCGGCGTTGATCGTCAGACTCAAGCCATCGACGGCAAGACTTTCGGGACGCGAAGGGTAGGAAAAACGCACATCCTGTAATTCCAGTTCGCCTTTGACTCGCTCCGGCAGCGTCACCAATCCCGCGGTCGGTGGCTGAATGATGTTCTCCGAACGCAGCAATTCGGCGATGCGCTCGGCGGCGCCGGCTGCTCGCTGCAACTCGCCAATCACTTCGCTCAACGTGCCAAACGCACTGCCAACAATCAGGCTGTAAAACACGAACGCCGCCAGTTCACCCGCCGAAATCCGCCCCGCGATCACGTCCATGCCGCCGACCCACAACATCACCGCGACGGCGCCGAGCACCAGCACGATCACCAGCGTGATCAGCCAGGCCCGCTGGAAAATCCGTTTGCGCGCGGTCTCGAACGCCTGCTCGACGGTGCTGGCGAACCGCTGTTCGTCCTGCACCTGATGGTTGTAGGCCTGCACGGTTTTGATCTGGCCGAGGGTTTCCGACACATAACTGCCAATGTCGGCAATCCGGTCCTGACTCAGCCGGGAGAGGTTGCGCACGCGACGGCCGAAAATCAGGATCGGCGCAATCACCAGCGGCAGCGCGATCACTACGATGCTGGTGAGCTTTGGGTTGGTGATGAACAGCAACACGACACCGCCAATGACCATCAGCAGATTACGCAGGAACAGCGACAGCGACGAGCCGATCACCGATTGCAGCAACGTGGTGTCAGCGGTCAGACGCGACTGGATTTCCGAGCTGCGGTTGTCTTCGTAGAACCCGGGATGCAGGTACACCAGATGGTTGAACACCTGCCGGCGAATGTCTGCCACCACGCGCTCACCGATCCACGACACCAGGTAAAACCGCGCAAAGGTGCCGACCGCCAGGCCGAACACCAACAGCATGAACAGGCCGATGGATTGGTTGAGCAAGTGCGGCGACTGGGTCATGAAGCCTTGATCGACCAGCAGCTTGATGCCCTGCCCCATCGACAGGGTGATGCCCGCCGTGACGATCAGCGCCAGCAGTGCGCCGAAGGCCGGCCAGCGATAGGGAGCAAGGAAATGACTGGTCAGGCGCAAGGCCCGGCGGTGGCGCGAGGAAAGCATCGAGATCATTCAGGTTCACGTCGTGTGCTGATGGATAGGGCCAGCCTACAGAGTCAAATGGGGTGGAACTCTGCAAATCACAATGAGTCAGGTTAATTATGACCGGCAAGACTACCCCCTAGACGCTATTGGTCTAAGGTCCGGGTTGAGACAGACGGTCATTTCTGTTTGAGTGGAGATGCCGTTCCGGACCGACCGCAGGGAGTTGTCACAGCCTGGTCACCTGACGGTTTTAACCTAGGCACACAACCTGATGAGGAGACAGGCCATGTCCTTGCAAAACAGCAGCGATGACAAGATTGAAGTGATCCGCACCAAGCCCGGCCAACCTCTGGGTTGCTCGATCATCGACGAAAACGGGCGTGAAATCGAGATCACTGAAGACATGATCCAGGACGCCTGCCGCGAACTGGAGCAGCGATTGGTCAAGCCTGCCGAACAAAAGTGATATCGCCACCGTCTTCCTGACCCGGCCCTTGCAGGCCGGGTTTTTTCTGCCCGCTGTTTATACGGCCACAGCGCCCAGCGCGGTCACGATCTGGCGCAGGGACGGCGAATCACCGTCGATCCGCACCTTCAAACCTTCGATCTCGCGTCGCGATGGATACTGTTTGCGCAGCAGATCAAACGCGGCACGTTGCTCACCGACACTGCCCAGCAGCGTGCGACGGAAATCCGCGTCGTCCCGGCGCGGGTCATACACGCCACGGCACAACATCGCCAGCGCCCAAGCCGGATCGCTGTCGGCATGCAGGGAAACCTCCGACAGCCACGGCGCCGGCAGCAGATCACCGAGCTGAATGCTGGCCGGCTCACCGATAAATTCGCAGTACGCCTGATAGATCTGCGCCGTACCGCGCTGTTTGCCGTCGAGGCTGTAACCGGCGATGTGCGGCGTCGCCAGCACGCAGAGCTCGGCCAGCGCCACATCGACTTGCGGTTCGGCCTCCCAGACATCGAGCACTGCTTGCAGGTCTTCTCGCTCCAGCAGCACCTCGCGCAACGCGGTGTTATCCACTACCGGACCACGAGCTGCGTTGATCAGCCAGGCACCGGGCTTGAGCTGCTGCAAACGCTGCTCGTCGAACAGATGCCAGGTCGCACCGTCACCGCTGCGGGTCAGCGGGGTATGCAGGCTGATCACATCGCACTGCGCGATGATCTGCTCCAGGCTGACATAGTCGCCGCCCTCGGCCGCCTGACGTGGCGGGTCGCAGACTTTCACGTTCCAGCCCAAGCCTTTCAGGACCTTGATCAGGCGACCGCCGACTTCACCGGCACCGATCACACCGTAAGTACGTTCACGCAAATCGACGCCTTCAATTTCCGCCAGGGTCATCAGGCTGCCCAGCACGTAATCGACCACGCCCCGGGCATTGCAACCGGGCGCGCTGGACCAGGTGATGCCGGCCTCGTTGAAGTAATCGAGATCCAGATGATCGGTGCCGATCGTGCAGGTGCCGACAAAACGCACCTTGCTGCCTTCCAGCAATGCGCGATTGACGTGGGTCACCGAGCGCACCAGCAGCACGTCGGCGTGTTCGACCGTGGCCCGGTCGATGGAACGACCCGAAACCCGGCGGATCTCGCCGAAACCGGCAAAAAAGGCATCGAGCAGCGGGATATTTTCGTCGGCAACAATCAACATGGCGGGGCTCCTTGGGCGGATCGGCAGTGTAGGCGCTGGGACTGCGATGAGCCAGCAGGCTGTGATTTCTTGATGAGGCGCCGCGATTACAAATACGCAACAGAGGATTTTTCCTGACCGTTACGTCAGCGGCGTAGAATGCCCGGCCTTGCGCATCAACCCCTGTGGACGCTTTGCCTGTGAATTCCGTGACTGACCGCCCTGCCGCCGTTTCCCTCAACCGCCCTGCCCGGGTTCGCCTGGAGCTGAAAAATCTGCTCGGTCTGGCCCTGCCGATCATGATCGCGCAACTGGCGACCACCGCCATGGGCTTCGTCGATGCGGTGATGGCCGGGCGCGTGGGGCCCAAGGATTTGGCGGCCGTGGCGCTGGGCAACTCGATCTGGGTGCCGGTGTTCCTGCTGATGACCGGCACCCTGCTGGCCACCACCCCGAAAGTCGCCCAGCGCTTCGGTGCCGGCACCCACAGCGAAATCGGCCCGATTGTGCGTCAGGCCCTTTGGCTGGCTCTGGTGGTGGGCCTGATGGCGACCATCATGCTGTTCAGCGCCGAACCGATCCTGCACCTGATGAAAGTCGATCCGGAGCTGATCGGCCCGTGCATGCAGTACCTGCACGGCATCGCCAGCGGTCTGCCGGCGGTGGCCTTCTATCACGTGCTGCGCTGCACCAGTGACGGCCTCGGCCGCACGCGGCCGGCGATGGTGCTGGGCCTGTGTGGGCTGGCGCTGAACATTCCGCTGAACTACGTGTTCATTTATGGCCACTTTGGCGTGCCTGCGATGGGCGGCGTCGGCTGCGGCTGGGCCACGGCGATCGTGATGTGGGTGATGGCGCTGGGTCTGGCCGGTTATGAGCGCTGGGCACCAGCCTACAAGTCGAGCGAACTGTTCAGCCGGTTCGACTGGCCGCAATGGGCGGTGATCAAGCGTTTGCTGGCCATCGGTCTGCCGATCGGCGTCGCGGTGTTTGCCGAGTCGAGCATCTTCGCGGTGATCGCGCTGCTGATCGGCAGCCTCGGCGCCACGGTGGTGGCCGGGCATCAGATCGCGCTGAACGTCAGCTCCCTGGTGTTCATGATTCCGTACTCGCTGGGCATGGCCGTGACCGTGCGGGTCGGCCAGGCCCTGGGCCGTGAAGAACCCCGTGAAGCGCGTTTCGCCGCGGGTGTCGGCATGGGCACCGCGCTGGCTTACGCCTGCCTGTCGGCGAGCATGATGCTGCTGATGCGCGAACATATTGCTGCGATCTACACCTCCGATCCGATGGTGATTCATATCGCGGCGATGCTGATCGTGTACTCGGCGCTGTTCCAGTTCTCCGACGCGATTCAGGTTACCGCTGCTGGCGCCCTGCGCGGTTATCAGGACACCCGGGTGACGATGATCCTGACCCTGTTCGCCTATTGGGGTATCGGTCTGCCGGTGGGTTACGCACTCGGCCTGACCGACTGGCTCGGCGAACCGCGTGGCCCGAGCGGCTTGTGGGAAGGTTTGATCGTCGGCCTCAGCTGCGCGGCGCTGATGCTGTCGATCCGCCTGACGCGCAGCGCACGCAAACGCATTCGCATCAGCCGCTTGATGGGCTGACCGGCCATAAAAAAAGACCTGCATTTGCAGGTCTTTTTTTGCCTTGCGATCAACCGGACTTCTTGCGGATCCAGTACAGATAGGTCCCGGCTTCTTCGTGCTGCCCCACCAATTCATGGTCGAGAAACACGCAGAACTTGGGGATGTCGCGGCGGGTCGACGGGTCGGTGGCGATCACCTTGAGCAGGCCACCGGGCACCAGGTCGCGGATGTGCTGGTGCAGCATCATCACCGGCTCCGGGCAGTTGAGGCCCGTGGCGTCGAGGGTGCCGTCGACCGGCGTATCGATCATTTCACTCATGATTCACTCCTGAAACTGGCCGGCATTGTCGCCCAATGCCGGGTATTCGGTCACCTGTCGTGCGCTCAGCGGGCTTTGGCTTTCTTCACGTCATGGCGGCGCAGATGGCAGGTCACTTCCTCACGGTCGTGGTACAGCTGCTTGCAACCGATGTCGACCTTGATCCCACGGGCCTTGAAACCGTCGGCGATACGCTCGAGCAAGCGCTTCACTTCGGCGTAACGCTGCTTCATCGGCAACTTCAGGTTGACCACTGCTTCCCGGCAATGCCCCTCGCCGATCCACTCTTCGAGCATCGCGGCATTGCGCGCCGGTTTCTCGACGATGTCGCAAACCATCCAGTCCACCGGCTGCTTCGGTTTGAAGGTAAAGCCGTCAGCCATCAAATGCTGCACCAGACCGGTGTCCATCAAGCTTTCGGCCATCGGGCCGTTGTCGATGGCCGTCACCAGCATGCCGCGATTGACCAGTTGCCAGGTCCAGCCGCCCGGCGCCGCGCCGAGGTCGACGCCGGTCATGTCGCTGTGCAGGCGATCTTCCCACTGATCGCGGGGGATGAAGTGGTGCCAGGCCTCTTCCAGTTTCAGGGTCGAACGGCTCGGCGCCTCGCGTGGGAACTTCAGGCGCGGAATGCCCATCGGCCACATCGCCGAGTTGCCGGCGTCGGCCAGACCGAGAAACACCTCACGACCGCTCTTGAAGGTCAGCAGCAGGCGCGGCTTGCTCGCGTCCTCCACCAGTTTGCCGGCGCCGGTCAGCGCCTTGCGCAGTGGGCCTTCGAACTTCTTGCAGAAATTCGACAATTCCTTGCCGTCGTTGGTGTCGACGACTTCCAGCCACAGGCTGCCACAGACCGGGAATTCAGCCATGTGCGCGAGGATCACGCTGATGCGGTCGTTTTCCGGCAGATCGATGAAAAACCCGCGCGCCCACTGGCGCGGGAAGATCAACTCGGCGAAACGCTGACCGCGCATCAGGCGCTCGGCACCGTCTTCTTCGGTGCAGACGAACTCGGCGCAAGCGGTGGCCGGTTTGGCCCTGGCGTAGCCGGCCACGTTCAGTTGGGCGGCGAGGTCGGAAATCTCCGAGCAGACTTCGCCTTCGAAGCCTGGCCGGCAATGCATGAATAGGGTGTTCATTCTTACTCCTGGGCAGAGGGCGATCATTCATCCCCTGCGCGATGCCCAGACCCTGCGTTGAAGCAAAGCCTGTCACGAAAACCGGCGCATGATAGCCCATGTCGGAACCTTGGACTTGCCCATAGAGTCCAGTTATTAGCCAGCTACTGAAAACAGGGCTACGTTGATAGCTCTGCCCGTCCCCTCAATCCGTAGCCGTGCGGATTCAAAGGAGTGATCGTAATGCCGTCCCTCGATAGTCTGAATTCTCTGAAAACCCTCAAAGTCGATGACAAGACTTACCACTATTTCAGCCTGCCGGATGCCGCCAAGACCTTGGGCGATCTCGACAGGCTGCCGATGTCGCTGAAAGTTCTGCTGGAAAACCTGCTGCGCTGGGAAGATGAAAAAACCGTCACCGGCGCCGACCTCAAGGCGCTTGCCGCGTGGCTCAAGGAGCGCCGCTCCGACCGGGAAATCCAGTACCGCCCTGCCCGTGTGCTGATGCAGGACTTTACCGGCGTACCGGCGGTCGTCGATCTGGCCGCGATGCGCGCCGCCATGGCCAAGGCCGGTGGTGATCCGCAGCGGATCAACCCGCTGTCGCCGGTGGATCTGGTGATCGACCACTCGGTGATGGTCGACAAGTTCGCCAGCGCCAGCGCCTTCGAACAGAACGTCGACATCGAAATGCAGCGCAACGGCGAACGCTACGCCTTCCTGCGCTGGGGCCAGAGCGCCTTCGATAACTTCAGCGTGGTGCCGCCGGGCACCGGGATCTGCCACCAGGTCAACCTCGAATACCTCGGTCGCACGGTGTGGACCAAGGACGAAGACGGCCGTACCTATGCCTTCCCCGACACACTGGTCGGCACCGACTCCCACACCACCATGATCAACGGCCTCGGCGTACTGGGCTGGGGCGTGGGCGGGATCGAGGCGGAAGCGGCGATGCTCGGGCAACCGGTGTCGATGCTGATTCCGGAAGTGATCGGTTTCAAACTCACCGGCAAGCTCAAGGAAGGCATCACCGCCACCGACCTGGTGCTGACCGTCACCCAGATGCTGCGCAAGAAAGGCGTGGTCGGCAAATTCGTCGAGTTCTATGGCGACGGCCTCGCCGACCTGCCGCTGGCCGACCGCGCGACCATCGCCAACATGGCCCCGGAATATGGCGCGACCTGCGGTTTCTTCCCGGTGGATGACGTGACCCTCGACTACCTGCGCCTGTCCGGCCGTCCGCCTGAAGTGGTGAAACTGGTCGAGGCCTACACCAAGGCTCAGGGTCTGTGGCGCCTGCCCGGTCAGGAACCGGTGTTCACCGACAGCCTGGCGCTGGACATGGGCAGCGTCGAAGCCAGCCTCGCCGGGCCGAAACGCCCACAGGACCGAGTCTCGCTGCCGAATGTCGGCCAGGCGTTCAGCGACTTCCTCGACCTGCAATTCAAACCCACCAGCAAGGAAGAAGGACGTCTTGAAAGCGAGGGCGGCGGCGGTGTCGCCGTGGGCAATGCCGACTTGGTCGGCGAAACGGATTACGAGTACGACGGCCACACCTATCGCCTGAAAAACGGCGCCGTGGTGATTGCCGCGATCACCTCCTGCACCAACACCTCCAACCCGAGCGTGATGATGGCCGCCGGCCTGCTGGCGAAAAAAGCCGTGGAAAAAGGCCTGACCCGCAAGCCGTGGGTGAAAAGCTCATTGGCACCGGGGTCGAAAGTGGTCACCGATTACTACAAGGCCGCCGGGCTGACGCAGTACCTCGACCAGCTCGGGTTTTCACTGGTGGGTTACGGCTGCACCACTTGCATCGGCAACTCCGGGCCGCTGCCTGAACCGATCGAAAAAGCCATCCAGAAAGCCGACCTGACCGTGGCTTCGGTGCTGTCCGGCAACCGCAACTTTGAAGGCCGGGTGCATCCGCTGGTGAAAACCAACTGGCTGGCGTCACCGCCACTGGTGGTCGCCTACGCCCTGGCCGGCACTGTGCGCACCGACATCAGCAGCGAGCCGCTGGGCAATGACCAGCAGGGCAACCCGGTTTACCTGCGCGACATCTGGCCGAGCAGCAAGGAAATCGCCGACGCGGTAAATCAGGTCAACACGGCGATGTTCCACAAGGAATACGCCGAGGTGTTTGCCGGTGACGAACAGTGGCAAGCCATCGAAGTCCCGCAAGCCGCGACCTACGTCTGGCAGGCGGATTCGACCTACATCCAGCATCCGCCGTTCTTCGATGACATTGCCGGGCCATTGCCGGTGATCGCCGATGTGAAAGGTGCACGAGTGCTGGCGCTATTGGGCGATTCGGTGACTACCGACCACATCTCCCCCGCCGGCAACATCAAGGTCGACAGCCCGGCCGGACGTTACCTGCGCGAGCAAGGCGTCGAGCCACGGGACTTCAACTCCTACGGCTCGCGCCGGGGCAACCACGAAGTGATGATGCGCGGCACGTTTGCCAATATCCGTATCCGCAACGAAATGCTCGGCGGCGAAGAAGGTGGCAACACGATCTACATTCCGACCGGCGAGAAACTGGCGATCTACGACGCGGCCATGCGTTATCAGGCCTCAGGCACGCCGTTGGTGGTGATTGCCGGGCAAGAATACGGCACCGGTTCCAGCCGCGACTGGGCGGCCAAGGGCACCAATCTGCTGGGCGTGAAAGCGGTGATCGCCGAAAGCTTCGAGCGCATCCACCGTTCCAACCTGGTGGGCATGGGCGTGCTGCCGTTGCAGTTCAAACTGGATCAGAACCGCAAGAGCCTGAACCTCACCGGCAAGGAAACCCTGGATATCCAGGGCCTGAGCGGTGTCGAGCTGACGCCACGGATGAACCTGAGCCTGGTCATCACCCGTGAAGACGGACGGCAGGAGAAAATCGAAGTGCTGTGCCGCATCGACACCTTGAACGAGGTGGAGTACTTCAAGTCCGGCGGGATTCTGCATTACGTGTTGCGCCAGTTGATCGCCTCGTAAGACCTGCAGATGCAGAAACACCGCCAGATCGGCGGTGTTTCTGTTTGCGCATGTCACTTTTCTGCGGGCGAAAAAAAACCCGCCGAAGCGGGTTTTTCCCAAGACCATTATCGACTCCCTGTCGGCAGCGATCCTTGCTAATGGTCGATCATCCGTGATCCTGAAACACTCCCTGTGCTTCAGTTGATGAGGCTAGATTACGCTCTGGATCCAATCGGCAATAGTCGAAAAAGCTACCAGCGCGTGTAAGACATTCGCCATAGCGCGCCTTCCGAAAACCCTTAGGCGTGTCAGGCATTGAGCGCGGAAGCCGCCAGTCGTGCGACTTTCAGCTGTCCGTTGGCGGCTTTTGGCTCGTCATCTTCCATGAACCACGCGGCAGACAGTCCGGCGAAGGCCAGTACCCATTGCAGCAGGCGCTTGCGTTCAATTGCCGCTGCTTCGCAGATCACATTGACTTGGTGCCGAAAGCGCTCCGGATCGGTGGCCGTCGGCAGTTCCGGGTTGCAGATCAGGTTGGCGTAGTCGTAACCGCGCTCGCCCCGCACCCGCTTGGGGTCGATGGCCAGCCAGCCCCGTGGGCCGAAATCGAGGACGTTGTCGTGGTGCATGTCGCCGTGCAGCACCACTACGTCCTGCGGCTCGGCGAGCAAGGTCTGGGCGGTTTGCAGGCATTCGGCGTATTGGCCGACGTATCGGGTCGCGGCCATTCTTAATGATGCGAACCACGGCGCCAGTTCCACCAACGGGGGTGGCGGCGTTGGTCGCGGTGCGTGCAGGTGCGCCAGCGCTCGACACATGATCCGTGTGGCTTCGTCGTCTTCGCCGTTGAGCGCCATGTGCATCAGCGAACGCTGGCCCATGGCCCGCTCCAGCAACAGGCCTTCCTCGTAATGAGCGAGCACCCGGGCGGCGCCATCGCCGTCCCACCAGGTCATCAGCAGGTTGCCGTACTTTTCCTCGTCGTCCACCGCGACTTTCAGCATTGCCGGCACATCGCCCTGACGCACCGGCAACAGGCGGCTGCCCGGGGTGATGACCGGCTCGCCGTCCGGCACCAGCGCCCAGCGTTCCAGCCACGGCGTGAACAGGCCGAGATCAGCCACCTTCACGCTCGCGGGCCCGTTCGCTCTCCGCGAGGAAGTGTTCAAGTCGACTCAACTGTTCCTCCCAGCCCCGGCTGTCCATGTAATACGCCTCTTTCTGGCGAACGTCGGGAATGTGCGCGAAACCGGACTCGGAGACTTTCAGCAACGTGCCGTTCTCGTAGTCCTGCAATTCGAATCTGACCAGCGTGGTCGGTTCCTGGGAGTAGTCGATTTTCGGGTTCACCGCGTAGGGGTGCCAGCGGAAGGAGAACAACTGCTGCGGCTCGACCCGCTCCACCAGCACGTTCCACAACACATGTTCATAACCGGGGTACGTGACCTGCCCTTGCGTCCATTCGCCCGCGATAAACCGCCGGCCCTCCAGCGCAACGCCGAACCACTGGCCGAACGCCTCGGCATCGACCAGGGCGCGCCAGACATGGGAGCGCGGCGACCTGAGCATGATCTTGCGTTCAAAGCTGTTGGGTACTGGTTTCATACGTCACCTCCTGTTTTGAACAGTAGGCTTGTATGACCACATGTCCAATCCGAAGTTGTATCAATCCAGTGCAACGGTCGGGTCTGATTGAAATATCCGGCAGTATTTTGGATCACCGGTTCGTCAGAATGCGCACGGATCGGCGCGGCGAAACTGCTAACGTTCCCAGCGAATTGAACGACACAAGGACGTCATCATGCAGCCCTCCCTCCCCGAACGTTACCGTGGCGCCCTGCTCGGCCTGGCCTGCGGCGATGCCGTGGGAACCACCGTCGAATTCCAGCCTCGCGGCAGCTTCCAGCCCCTGACCGACATGGTCGGTGGCGGACCTTTTCACTTGAAGCCCGGACAATGGACCGACGACACCTCGATGGCGTTGTGCCTGGCGGAGAGTCTGCTGAACAAAAACGCATTCGATGCCGCTGATCAGATGGGCCGCTATCTGAACTGGTGGCAATGGGGTTATCTGAGCTCGACCGGCGAATGCTTCGACATTGGCATGACCGTGAGCCAGGCGCTGGATCGCTATCAACACACCGGAGAGCCGTTTGCCGGCTCCACCGATCCCGATAGCGCCGGCAATGGCTCGTTGATGCGACTGGTGCCCGTGGTTCTGTTTTATTTCCCCGATGCCCGGCAAATCAGGCGATTCGCCGCCGACAGTTCACGCACCACCCACGCGGCGCCCGAGGCCATCGAATGTTGCCAGTTGTTTGCCGAACTGCTCTGCAAGGCCCTGGAAGGCGCATCGAAAGCGCAACTGCGCACTCTGCCCCAAACATCTTTCAACCAGCCCAAGGTGGCGGCGATTGCCCGGGGTAACTACCTGCACAAGACCGAGCGCGAAATCCGCGGCAGCGGCTACTGTGTCGAATCCCTGGAAGCGGCGTTATGGTGCTTCCAGCACACCGACAGTTTTGCCACCGCCGTCCTGCAAGCGGCGAATCTGGGCGATGACGCGGACACCACGGCCGCCATCGTCGGTCAGTTGGCCGGTGCCCATTACGGCGTGCAGGGAATCCCGTCCGCGTGGCTGGAAAAACTGCATGACGGAGAGGAAATTGCCGCGACTGCCGAACGGTTGCTCAACGCATCCAGACATCGCACACCTTGTTAGCGCGACGAAGCCGCTAAACTGCCCGGCAAGTTCATTCATCAAAGCGAGATGACTCATGTCCCCACGCCTGCTTTTGGCCCTGACACCCTTTCTTTTCACTTCCGTCGTCCACGCCGCCGTGGACTGCGCCAATGCCAGCGATCAGGCGACGATGAATCAGTGCGCCGCGCAGGAAAACAAGGCGGCGGACAAAGAGTTGAACGCGGTTTATCAACAGATCACCGCCCGTTTGAAGGACAACCCTGAGGGCAAAAAAATGCTGGTGAGCGCGCAACGGGCATGGATCGGCTTTCGCGATGCCGAGTGCAAGTTTTCGGCATCCGGGGTGGCAGGCGGGAGTGTTTATCCGTTGATCTACAACAATTGCATCACCTCAGTGACAAAGACGCGAACCGAGGCGCTCAAGCAGTATTTGAAGTGTGAGGAAGGTGACATGAGCTGTCCGGTGCCCGGGGCCTGACTTTTGTAGCGGTTTCGAGGGTTTCTTCGCGGGCAAGCCCGCTCCCACATTTGAACCGCATTTCAAATGTGTGTGCGGGCTTGCTTGCGATGGCTTCAGGGCGATGGCAAGCACCACCGGCGCTACGGCAGGTGGAGTGCCTCAGCGTTGCCACACCTCGCCATTCAGGAAAAACGCTCGGGCATTGTCTTCGAGACTTTCCAGGTGATAACCGCCCTCCTGCACGATCAGGCATGGCAGGCCCAGGCTGCGGATCCGCTCGCCCAGTACCGCAAAGCCCTCACGGGTCACGGCGACTTTGCTTTGCGGGTCCAGCTCATAGATATCGAAGCCCAGCGACAGCACCAGCACCTCGGCGCCGAACTCGCGCACCGCATCCAAAGCGACTTCCAGTTGCCCGAGAAAATCCGCTTCGCTTGAACCATGGGCCATCGGCAGGTTGAGATTGAAGCCCTCCCCCGCGCCGCTGCCGCGTTCGTCGGCGAACCCGGCGACGCCCGGATAGAAGTTGGTCGGATCACCATGCACCGAGACGTAGAGCACGTCATCGCGGTCGTAAAAAATCTCCTGGATGCCCTGACCGTGGTGCATGTCGGTGTCGAGCACGGCGACTTTTTCAAACTTGGCGCGCAGCACTTGCGCCGCCACCGCTGCGTTGTTCACGTAGCAGAAACCGCCCGCCGCTTCGGCCCGGGCATGGTGCCCCGGCGGACGGCACAAGGCGTAGGCCGCCGGCTCACCGTCGATCAACGCTTGCGCACCGGCCACTGCGCTTTGCGCCGACCAGTAGGCGGAACGCCAGGTCTGCTCGCCGACCGGGCAACTGCCGTCCGCCAGATAGCGCGCCGCCTGGGCGAGGATGCCGCGCAAGGCGTTGGGCTCGCGGACGAAGATGTTCGACATCACCTCATCGCCCCAGTCTTCGGGGATTTCCTTCCAGCGTGCATGCGCTTCCTGAAGGAACGTCAGATACGGCGCACCGTGTACCGCCAGCAACGGTGCGAGGCCGGCATCGATCGGCTGCTCGACACTGAAACCCAAACCGTGTGCGGCCTGCACCAGACGTTGCGCACGCTCGGGGACTTCCTGCGGCGTGCGCATCTGCCCGCGCGAGTAATAGCTGCGTGGATGGTGGAGCAATTGTTCGGGGTGGAAAAAACTGCGCATGGTTCAGGCTCCCTGTTCGATTCGACCGGCGCGGGCCAGCACGGCGTTGAGCAATACATCGGTGCCCTGCTTCACGTCTTCGGGCAACACGTCTTCGGCTTCGTTGTGGCTCAGGCCGCCAACGCACGGGATGAACACCATCGCCGTCGGGCAGTAGCGCGCGAGGTGAATCGCGTCATGCCCGGCGCCGCTGACAATCGACTGCTGAGCGTAGCCCAGCGCATCTACCGCTTCTTGCACCGCCGCCACGCACTCGGCGTCGAACGGTGTGGCCGGGCTGATCCAGTGCGGGGTGATCGTCAGATTCAGACCTCGCCCATCGGCGATCGCCTGCAGGCGGGCGCGGACTTGTTGCTCCATGGTGGCAATGGCGTCGTCGCGGTGATGACGCAGATCGACGGTGAAATTCACCAGCCCCGGAATGGTGTTGCGCGAGGACTTGTTGATACTCAACTCGCCGACCGTGGTCAGGCCTTCGGGGGCAAAATCCGTGGCCAAGCCTTCAATCGCCTGAATCATCCGCGCCACGCCGTACAGCGCATCTTTGCGCAGCGGCATCGGCGTGGTGCCGGCGTGGGCAGCCATGCCTTCCACGCGCACGTCCAGCCAGCGGATCGCCTGACCGCCCGTGACCACGCCGATGCTTTTGGCGTTGTCCTCGAGGATCGGGCCTTGTTCGATGTGCGCTTCAAAATACGCGTCCACCGCGCCTCCCAACGGGCGATCACCGGCGTAACCGGTACGCTGCAAAGCTTCTGCAACGCTGATGCCATCGACATCACGCACCGCCAGCGCGGCGTTCAGATCCATGATCCCGGTGAACACCGCCGAGCCGAACATGGCCGGGGTGAAGCGTGCGCCTTCTTCGTTGGTCCACACTGCCACTTCCAGCGGTTTGCGGGTCTGGATGTTCAGGTCGTTGAGGCAACGCACCACTTCCAGCCCGGCGAGTACGCCGTAGACGCCGTCGAAACGCCCGCCTTCGGGCTGGGTGTCGAGGTGGCTGCCCATCATCACCGGCGCGGCGTCCGGATCGGTGCCGGCGCGACGGGCGAACAGGTTGCCGATGGCGTCCAAGCTCAGGGTCATGCCGGCTTCGCGGCACCAGTGGGCGAACAGTTCGCGACCGGCCTTGTCTTCGTCGCTCAATGCCAGACGGCAGCTGCCGCCTCGGGCTGTGGCACCGATTTCGGCCATGGCCATCAGGCTCGCCCACAGGCGTTGGCCATTGATTTTCAACATGAGGTTCTCCTGAAATTCCGGGTCAGGCACGGGCCAGTTCCGCGCGATGGGCGCTGGCGTGACGACGGGCGAGGGACAGCACGCACACCAGCGAAATGCCGGCGATCAGGCTGTAGAACACCGCCATCGGCCACCACTGCCCGGTGAACTTGTGCGCGAGCATCGTGCCGATCAGCGGCGTCAGCCCACCGGCCACCGCGCCGCAGATCTGATAGGCCAACGAGATCGCGGTGTAGCGCACGCGGGTCTCGAACATGCCGCTGACATAACCGGCGATCACCGCATAGAACGAGGCCATGCACACCACCGCCAGCGCGATGCCGAGGATGATCAGCGGCGCTTGGGCCGAGCTGACCAGCACGAACATCGGATACGGCGAGGCCATCGCCAGCAGCGACACCAGGCAAAGGAAACGCGTCGCGCCGATCTTCTCCGCCGTCCACGCGGCCAGCGGCTGAATGCAGAACTGGATGATCGCGACGAAGAACAGGCATTCGAGAATCAGCGAACGTGGCAGCGCCAGTTGCTGAGTGGTGTAGGCGATCATGAAAGTGTTGGTGAAATACACCCCGGCGATGCCCAGCGTGTTGGCGCCGATGCACAGCAACAGTGGGCGCCACGCGGTGCGCAGGACTTCCATCACCGGCGCCTGCTCTTTCTTGATTTGCTTGCTGGCCTGCTCGCGGCTGGCGAGGAATTCCGGTGACTCATTCACGCCCAGACGAATCGCCAGGCCCACCAACAGCAACAGCGCACTGGCGAGGAACGGCAGGCGCCAGCCCCAGCTCATCAGGTCTGCTTCCGGCAAACGGGTCACGGCACTGAAGGCCAGCAGTGACAGGATCAAACCCGCCGGGCTGCCCAGTTGTGCGAACGAGGCGAAGAAATTGCGCCGGCCCTTCGGCGCATGCTCGCCGGCCATCAACACCGCCCCGCCCCACTCGCCACCGACGGCAATGCCCTGGACGATGCGCAACAGAATCAGCAGCACCGGCGCGGTTGCGCCGATCTGCGCGTAGGTCGGCAACAGACCGATGCACACCGTGACCACGCCCATCATCAACAGCGTGATGATCAGTGATTTCTTGCGGCCGATACGGTCGCCGATATGACCGAAAATGATCCCGCCCAGCGGCCGGGCAAAGAAGCCCACGGCGAAGGTGCCGAATGCGGCCATGGTGCTGAACAGCGGATCGTCGGAGGGAAAGAACAGCGCGCCGAACACCAGCGCGGCGGCGGTGGCGTAGATGTAAAAGTCGTACCACTCGATCATGGTGCCGATGAAGGCTGCGGCCGCCGCACGGCGCGGCTGGTTCGAAGCGTGGGGCTTCATGGGGTCGGGCTCCTTTGATTGTTTTTTTGGCAGGAGGAAAACGTAAATCCAAGGCGCTCTGGCGGCGCCTGTCGTGGGGTGATTTATCGTCCCGGGGCTATGATTAGTCAATTTTCTATTTATTATTCCGAGTATTACCTCACCTTATAATCGAGAGCCGCCATGGCCGAACGCGATGTCCAACGCCTGCTCAACGACCGCCTGGACTGGAACCTTTTGCGCACCTTCCGGGTGATCGGCCAGGAGCTGAGCATCAGCCGCGCCGCCGCGCGTCTGCACCTGACTCAACCGGCGGTGAGCCAGGCACTCAAGCGTCTGGAGGAGCAACTGGGTCGCCAGCTAATCGCCCGGCGCGGCCCACGCTTTGCCCTCACCGAAGTCGGCGAGCAGATCTTCGAACTGGCCGGCGAGATCTACGGGCAGATGTCCCAGGTCAGCAGCCTGCTGGAGCAACCGGCCGACGAGGTGATCGGCAAGGTGCGGTTGCTGATCATCAGCCGGATCTTTTCTGAGCGCTTCGATGACTTCCTCGCTGACTTTCATCGGCAGTATCCACGGGTGGATCTGGAGGTCGATGTGATGCGCAGTTCGGACATCGTCAGCGCCCTTCAGGAGAAAACCGCGACGCTCGGCCTTAGCCTCAATCGCCGCCCGCAACCGCGTCTGGAACAGCGTCTGTTTCTGCGTCAACGCTATGCGTTTTTCTGTGGCAAACACCACGCGCTGTTTGGCCGACAGGACATCGGCGAAGGCGATTTGCAGCGGGAAAACTTCGTCAGTTTCACCAGCGACCAGATTGGCGGGATGCTTTCGCCGCTGACGATTTTTCGTGATCAGCAAGGCTTCAGCGGACGCATCGTCGCCTCATCGCCAAGCCTGGAGGAAGTGCGGCGACTGGTGATCGCCGGGTTCGGTATCGGTTGTTTGCCGGAGCACGTGGTGGCGGCGGACGTCGAGGCCGGATTGCTCTGGCGTCTGCCGCCCAACGAGGGGATTGCCGATGTCGACATTCATCTACTGTGGAACCGCGACCAGCGCATGAGCCGCGCCGAAACGCTGTTCATCGAACGCTTGCAGGCCCGTCTGGCGGATCAATAGCCGAGCAGTCGATCCGCGCTGTTGAGCAGCGGTTCGCCGGCGTTCAAACGGCGAAAGTTCTCGGCGATCTGATCGGCGATGCAATCGTGGGAGGCTGCCGAAGCCATGTGCGGGGTGATGGTCACGCCCGGGGTTTTCCACAGCGAATGATCGGCGAGCAGCGGTTCCTGTTCGAAGACATCGAGCAGTGCACCGCGCAGATTTCCACGGGCCAGTGCCTGTTGCAGATCGTCGATGTTCAGATGCCCGCCGCGCCCGACGTTGACCAGCGCCGCGCCGTTTGCCAAGTGCTCGAAAGTCTGGCGATTGAGGATGCCGCGAGTCTCGTGAGTCAGCGGCAACAGATTGATCAGCAATTCCACACCGTCGAGGAACGGGTGGAAGGCACCGGTGCCGGCAAAGGTCTGCACGCCCGGTAAATCCTTTTTGCTGCGCGCCCAGCCACGCACGTCATAACCGGCACTGGCCAGGTCTTGGGCAATCGCGCTGCCGAGCGAGCCGAGCCCCATCACACCGATCCGGAACTCACGGGCCGGGCGTTGCAGCGGTCGCTCCCAATGCTGTTGGCGTTGTTGCTCGAGCACTTGATCGAAGCCGCGATGAAAGTGAATCACCGCCCAGCGCACATACTCGGTCATGCCTTGGCGATGGCCGGGATCAACTACCCTGCACACTGGCAAATCCGGGCACGACGGATCGTGTTCCAGATGATCGATCCCGGCGGCGACCGAGTGAATCACTTGCAGATTGGGCAACGCGGCGAGGCTGTCCGGCAACGGAAACCAGCACGCTGCGATCTGCGCATTCACCGCACGGGGATCGTCAGCCAGCACCGCCGAAAGCTGCGGCGCACGGCGGGCAAAGGCTTCCTGCAATTGTTTGAGCAACAGCGTGTCGCGGGACATCAGTGCAACGGTGTTCATGACAGATAGGACTCGCGCTGGGATTCGATCAGGGTCAATGCGGCCTCCCAGGCCAGGTCGATGATGTTGTCCTGCTCATCGCGGTCGAACTGTTCGGCGGTGTGGGCACAGACTTCCGGCGACGGGAAATGCAGCTCGCAACCGCCGGCCAGCGCTTGCACTTGAGCCTGGCAGGCGCGCTCCAGAAAGTGGATTTCCTGGAATGCCTGGGCCACGCTCGAACCGCCGACCAGCAGGCCGTGATTGCGCAGGATCATCGCCCGGTGCGGGCCGAGGTCGGCGATCAACCGATCGCGCTCGTCCAGCGACAGAGCGATACCTTCGTAGGTGTGGTAAGCGAGTTTTCCGTAGAACTTCAACGCATGCTGACTGATCGGCAGCAGACCTTGCTTCTGCGCGGCGACGGCCATGCCCGCAGCAGTGTGGGTGTGGATCACGCAGTTCAGATCCGGCCGCGCCATGTGGATCGCCGAGTGGATCACGAAGCCGGCAGCGTTGACTCGATGCCCGGCGTATTCAGGGTCGACGATGCGTCCGTCCTGATCGATGCGCACCAGATCGGAGGCGCGCATGCGGTCGAAAATCACGCCGTAGCGGTTGATCAGGAAATGGTGCTCAGGCCCCGGAATCCGCAGGGTGATGTGGGTGTCGATCAGGTCGGTCATGCGAAAGTGCGCGATCAATCGGTACAACGCCGCGAGCTCGCAACGGGCTTGCCATTCGATCGGGTCAATGTGGGCGGGCTTACTCACGAATACACCTCTTTGTTGGTATTAAGGACGACCGGGTTGGCCCGCAAGCGCGCGAGGCCGCAGACACCGATCAGAGACAGGGCGGACAGCAGCGTGAAGAACACCGCCAATGGCAGCCACTGTCCGGAGAACTTGCTGGCCAGCAGCGTGCCGATCAGCGGCGTCGTGCCGCCGGCCACTGCACAGCTCAGTTGGTAAGCGATGGAGATGCCCGAATAGCGCAGATGCACCGGGAAGGCCTGAGTCATGTACCCGGCGATCACCGCGTACAAGGCCGAGAGAATCACCACCGCGACAGCGATGCCGAGGGTCATCAACAGAATGTTTTGAGTGCCGACCAGCAGGAACATCGGGTACGGCGTGCCCATGCACAGCAACGCCACCAACATCAGGAATCGGCCTTCGCCGATGCGCTCGGCGAGCAGTGCCGACAACGGTTGCGACAGCAGTTGAATGACTGTCACCAGGAACAGGCAGTCGAGAATGGTCGCGCGCGGAATGCCCTGATATTGGGTGACGTAGGTGATCATGAAGGTGTTGGTGAAGAAGAACCCGGCCGAGCCGATGGTGACTGCGGCGGCGGCGAACAGGATCTGCCGCCAGCACTGACGGATCACGTCTTTCACCGGGTATTTAGCGGTTTCGTTGTTGTCCTTGGCCTTGGCGAATTCCGGCGATTCATGCACCCCGGAGCGGATCATCAGGCCGACCATCATCAGCACGCCGCTGGCGAGAAACGGCAGACGCCAGCCCCAGGCGAGGAAGTCTTCCGGCGACAGCGACGTCACCAGTCGAAACGCGATCAACGCCAGCAGCAAACCCGCCGGGCTGCCGAGTTGTGCAAAGGAGGCATAGAAGGTTTTACGCTTGGCCGGGGCGTGCTCACTGGCCATCAACACTGCCCCGCCCCACTCGCCGCCGACGGAAATGCCCTGAATCAGGCGCAACACGATCAGTCCGATGGGCGCCCAGATACCGACGCTGGCGTAGCTCGGCAACAGACCGATACCCGCCGTGGCCAAGCCCATCAACGCCATGGTCACCAGCAGCATTTTCTTGCGACCGAGACGATCGCCCAAATGACCGAACACCATCCCGGCCATCGGGCGGGCGATGAAGCCGACAGCAAAACTGCCGAACGCGGCGAGGGTGCTGGTCACCGGGTCGCTGCTGGGAAAGAACACTTGGCCGAGCACCAGTGCGGCGGCGGTGGCGTAGATGTAGAAATCGTAGAACTCGATGGTCGTGCCAATGAAGGCAGCGGCCGCGGCGCGACGCGGCTGAGCGGTGGTGTGCATGCAAGAACCCTGTGTATTTATAGTTTTGGGCAGGTGTCGAGGCGGCTGACAGTCGCGCTCTGTGGCGCTTGTGGGCTTTATCGCTTCCGTGAAAGGATTAGTCAATTTTCAAAAACTTATCTTTACTATTAGCGTGGCTACTACATGACTTCCTCCGCAAATCCTTGGATTGGCCGACGTTTTCTCAATGACCGGCTGGACTGGAACCTGCTCCGCACGTATCTGGTGATCGGGCAGGAAGGCAGCATGAGCCGTGCCGCTGCCCGCTTGCACATCACCCAGTCGGCAGTCAGCCAGGCGTTGAAACGTCTCGAAGAACAACTGGATTGTGTGTTGATTGCGCGCAGTGGAAGGCGCTTTGATCTGACGGAAACCGGGGAAGAAGTCCTGCGGATTGCGGCGGATATCTACGGCGATATTTCCCGTTTGGGCACGGTGGTCGAGAACCGCCATGACGACGTTGTCGGCAAGATCCGTATCCTCACCGTCAGTGGCGTGCAGGCGCGGCATTACGACGAGTTTCTTGCGGATTTCCACGAAACTCACCCGAAAATCGAGCTGGAAGTCGAGGTGATGGGCAGCTCGAACATCATCAGTTCATTGCTGCAAAAGACCGCTACGGTAGGTGTCGGATTGTGTCGTCTACCGCAGCCAAGGCTGGAACAACGGGTTTTGTTTCGTGAGCGCTATGCGTACTTTTGCGGGCAGCGGCACCGGCTGTTCGGGCAGCAGAATCTGACGCTGGAGCAACTCGCGGCAGAGAACTTTGTCAGCTTCACCAGTGATCAGCTCGGCGGCAATCTTTCGCCGTTGACGCTGTTTCGTGATCAACAGGGCTTTACCGGCAAGATCGTCGCATCCTCCACCAGTTTCGAAGAAATTTATCGCCTGATCTGTGCGGGATTCGGGATTGGTTGTTTGCCGATTCACCTGGTTCGACGGGATGTCGAACAGGGCTTGCTGTGGCGTTTGCCGCCGGAGGATGGGGTGGTGGATTTCGATATTCAGCTGCTGTGGAATCGCGAGCAGAAGATGACTCAGGCTGAAACGGTGTTCCTCGACAGCTTCCAGCACATGCTCAGCTTGCGTGAGCCTGTGCTGTGAAGCTGTGACGGATTACACGTGGGGATCGCCCGGCGCTTTGGTCGGCGCCGCGTATTGCGGCTTGAGGTGACCGTCCTGGTCGAGTAGCCAGGCGTCCATGATCTGCCGCACTACGGGACCTGCGACGCGGCCACCGGCCTCGCCGTTTTCGATCATCACCGAAATCACGATCTTCGGATGCTCGGCCGGAGCAAAGCCGACGAACAAGGCGTTGTCGCGATGGCGCTCAAGGGTTTTCTCGCGGTTGTAGCGTTCGCCCTGCTTGATCGCCACCACCTGCGCCGTACCACTCTTGCCGGCGATGCGGTATTGCGCACCGGCCGCCGCCGCACGGGCAATGCCTCGGGCGTCGTGCATCACCATCTGCATGCCATGATTGACCTGTTCCCAGTCACGGGGATCCTTTAGCAGGATATTCGGCATCGGGTGTTCGTCCACCGGTGCTACACCGTCGACGGTCTTGGCCAGATGCGGACGGTTCCAGACGCCCTTGTTGGCGATCAACGCGGTGGCCTGGGCCAGTTGCAGTGGCGTGACTTGCATGTAGCCCTGGCCGATACCGAGAATCACAGTCTCGCCAGGGAACCAGGCCTGACGACGAGTTGCACGTTTCCAGGCTTGGGACGGCATCAGGCCGGGTGACTCCTCGAACATGTCGAGCGAGACTTTCTCGCCGAGGCCGAACATCGCCATGTAGTCGTGCAGGCGATCGATGCCGAGCTTGTGCGCCAGGTCGTAGAAGTAGGTGTCGTTGGAGCGCATGATCGCGGCGTCCATGTCCACCCAGCCGTCGCCGCTGTGGTTCCAGTTGCGGTACTTGTGATCGAAATCAGGCAGTTGGTAGTAACCCGGATCGAAGACGCGGGTCTGAGGCGTGACCACGCCGGCGTCGAGCCCGGCAATCGCCACCTCTGGCTTGATCGTCGAACCGGGCGCGTACAGGCCGCGCAACACGCGGTTGAACAGCGGGCGGTCAATGGAGTCACGCAGCGCGGAGTATTCCTTGGAGCTGATACCGGTCACGAACAGATTGGGGTCGAAGCTCGGGTTGCTGACCATGGCCAGCACTTCGCCGGTCGATGGGTCCAGCGCAACCACCGAGCCGCGACGGTCGCCCAGTGCGGCTTCGGCGGCTTCCTGGAGTTTGACGTCGAGACTCAGAACAATGTTTTTGCCTGGTATCGGATCGGTGTGTTTCAGCACGCGCAGTACGCGGCCTTGAGCATTGGTCTCAACTTCCTCGTAACCGACGTGGCCGTGCAGTTGCGGCTCGTAGAAGCGTTCGATACCGGTCTTGCCGATGGATTGGGTGCCACGGTATTCGACAGAATCGAGGGTCTTGGATTCTTTTTCGTTGATACGGCCGACATAGCCGATCGAGTGTGCGAAGTGTGCGCCCAATGGATAGTTACGAACGAATTGCGGCTCGACATCTAGACCCGGCAGGCGGAACTCGTTGACTGCCAGCACGGCGATCTGTTCTTCGGTCAGCTCGTAGAACAGCGTCACTGGTGTAAACGGGTGACGCGACTGCTTCATGGCCTTGTCGAAGACCGCGCGGTCTTCGGCGGGCAGGTGCAGGAGGTTGATGACTTCATCCAGCTCCTGGTTGACGTCAGTCGCGCGCTCTCTTGTGATCGTCAGGTTGTAGCTGGGACGGTTGTCGGCCAGCAACACACCGTTGCGATCGTAGATCAGGCCGCGTGTCGGCGGTATCGGCAGGACATGGACGCGATTGTTTTCGGAGATGGTCGAGTGGTAGTCGAACTCGACGACTTGCAAGATGTACAGGCGCACCACCAGGGCGCAACTAATGGCGAAGACGAACAAGGCACAGGCGATCAGGCGTTTGTTGACCAGCCGCGTCTCTTTTTCGTGATCTTTGATTGGGATGGGTTCGGGCATTTCTGCAGCCACTCTTTGACAAAAAAATGAGCGCCGATCCTTGGGCGTGACATCAGTCCGTTAAAAAACGAGCTGCACCATACCAAAAACCGGGCGGTCATTTCAGAGGGATTTCCCCAATGGTTGCGATCGTGACGGTTGGAGCTTCAGCTTCCTCCAGGCACTTTCCTGCGTACAAAACAAAACCCCAACTGCTTTCGCAATTGGGGTTTCGGAATTTAATCTTGACGATGACCTACTCTCACATGGGGAAACCCCACACTACCATCGGCGATGCATCGTTTCACTTCTGAGTTCGGGATGG
>NZ_NEKA01000011.1:0-224433 GCF_002113205.1 Pseudomonas sp. B16(2017) | reverse complement strand
ACCCCATCCCCCTCCACCGCCACCAACTTCACCCCAGGACTCACCCGCTCTCCCTGCAAAAAACTCCTCGGCGGTCCGTCGTTCAGGCTGAGTATCGCCACCGCCCCCCGACTCCCCGCCATCACCCCACTGACCTTGATCTCCACCGGCGCCGTGCGATTGGAAAACCACTGCAATGCCGGGTTATCGCTACGCGCCGCGAGCAGTTGCGGGGTGGCCGCCGGGGTGTGGGATTCGGCGGTGGTCAGGAGCAGGGATGACCAGGTGGCGATGCCGACCAGGGCGGCCAGCAGTGCGGCGGCCTGGATGATTTGGGGGGGTGAAAAGTGTGCGGTGAATCTCATGGGCTGAATCTCCTTTTAGTCCCGGTGACCAGACTACGCGGCAATTCTCACGGTTTTATTTCACACGCCTTACATGTTGGCCGTGCAGGATGGTTTTTTGGGACGGGCTGGACGCAAGGGAGTGCGCATTCGATGAACCGGTGCAGGCAGCAGGGTTTTACGCTGATCGAGTTGATGGTGGTGCTGGTGATCATCGGTATCGCCAGTGCGGCGATCAGTCTGAGTATCAAGCCCGATCCGTTGCAGTTGCTGCGCAAGGACGCCGAGCGCGTGGCGCAGTTGCTGCAGATTGCTCAGGCGGAGGCCCGCGCCGATGGCCGGCCGATTGCGTGGTTGAGCGATGGCAAGGGGTTTCGGTTCAGTCGGCGCAATGACAGTGGCAAGGGCTTTGATCATTTTGATCAGGACCCGCAGTTGCGGCCGCGTCCCTGGCAGAGTCCGAAGCTGGAAGTGCGGGTGGAGCCGAAGCAGAAGGTGGTGCTGAACGCGGAATGGATCAATCCGCCGCTGCAGTTGACGCTGTCTGACGGGCTCAATCGGTTGAGTGTGCTGCGCGATGCGTCGGGCCGGATTAGCGTGCAATGAACAGACAACAAGGTTTTACGCTGATCGAGGTGATGGTCGCGATTCTGTTGATGGCGGTGGTCAGTCTGATTGCCTGGAAGGGGCTGGACAGTGTCACCCGCGCCGACAGCCATTTGCAGGCCAGTGGTGAGCAGAGCGACAGCATGTTGCGGGCGTTGAATCAGATGCAACGGGATGTGGAGATGCGCGCCGGGATCGAGCTGACGGAGCCGAAGAAGGTCGGCACTGAGGATGAACCGGCGACGGCGCCGCCTGCGCTTACGGTGCGCAGCAGTGACAGCAAGGGGTTTCGGCTGGACATCATTCGTAGTGCGGCGGATCAGCCGGGGGCTTTGCAGCGGGTGCGCTGGTGGCTCAAGGGGGACACGTTGTATCGCGCGGTGGCGCCGGCACGTAGTCGGTATCCGTTGCCGGCGCCGACTGCTGGGGTGGCGGTGTTGAGTGAGGTGAGTGATTTGCAGGTGCGGGTTTGGGAGATGGACAAGGGGTGGCGGCAGTTGAGCGGGAATCGGCGGGAGGATCCGTTGGGGTTGGAGGTGTGGTTGACTCGGGAGACGGCGCAGGGGGTGGAGAAGTATCGGCAGGTGATGGGGCCGCTCCAATAACTGGGTTCACTGAGATCCCTGTGGGAGCTGCGGTGCGACGATTCGACTTGCCAGCGATGGGGCCTTCACATCCAACATCTCATTGCCTGACATACCGCTATCGCTGGCAAGCCAGCTCCCACAGGGTTTTAGGGTGTTTGTGGGTGTTGTGTAGTTAGCTGAGGACGACTACGCCGCCCGGCAACTCGGTGCATTTGACGCCGTAGGCGTCGCGGATCAACGCGCCTACCCCGGCCAGTTGATCGAGGGAGAAACGTGCCTGCACGCGGCGCTGGCCGAGTTCGCGATTGAGCAGAAGCAACATGCCTGGGCGGTAGCGGTTGATCTCGTCGATCATCTGGCTCAGCGTCGCGCCGTTGAACACCAGCACCTGCTGACGCCAGTTCATCACCGCCCCCGTGTCGACGCTTTGCACGGTGCCGACCTGTTGTGCGTCATAGGTCAGTTGCTGGCCCGGTTCCAGTCGCAGGCTACGGCCTTCAACTTCCACATCCACCGCGCCATCGAGGCAAGTCACGCACACCTGCTGATCAAGGTTACGCAGGTTGAACCGCGCCCTGCTCGCCCGCAGCCATCCACCACCGGCCTGCATCGCCATCGGCAGCCGTGCGGTCTGCACTTCGACTTCGCCGCTGACCAGTTCAAAGCCTTGCACGCCCTCATCCACCGAGCGTTGGTTGATGCGGGTCTGGGTATTCAGTTCCAGGCTCAAACCATCGACCGGTTCGACCCGGCGTTGCTGGCCGACTTCGGTGATGTAATCCGCGCCAAGCCCGGAGAACCCGCCCGGAATCGTGCCACGCACCAGCAGGAACGCCGCCGAAGCAGCCATCGCGCCGCCAAGAAAGGCCCGGCGACCAAACCGTCGTGGCGCCTGCATCGCTTCCGCCGCCGGTAGCAGCAGATGCCACAACGCCTTGCACTCTTCAAAGGCGCGGGCGTGTTCCGGGCTTTGCGCGCACCACTGGCGCAGCGCTCGGGCGTCGGCGACCGTGGCGCGGCCGGAGGTCAGCAGGATCAGCCAGTCGCGGGCTTCGCTTTGCAGACGCTCGGCAGGCGTGGGCTCGGCAGGTGTCAGACGGAAGATGTTCAAACGCGCAGGTACTCGACGGGTTGATCGGGAGCTTCATTCACTAGACGGTTTTCCGGCCCCGCGACCGAACCGCTGAAACACTTTTCTTTCCAGTTTGGCCGCGCAGTGTCCGAGGGCAGCCTTGATTTCCTTCTCGACCATGCGCGTGGAGATGCCGAAACGCTGGGAGATTTCCAGGTGCGGCGCTTCTTCCAGCCGTGCGGCGATGAAGATTCGGCGCCGCCGCGCCGGCAGTTCGTAGAGGGCGCTGAGCAGGGACTGGATTTCCTTTTGGCCGCCGACCACGCGCATCGGGTCCAGCGCTTCGTCGCTGACTTGCAGCAGTTCTTCGACTTCGCTGCCGGTGAGCAGCCGCGCATCGGCCTGGCGGCGGTCGGCGGCGATGTTCAGGGCCATGCGATAGAGGTAGGCGTTGGGGCGCAGCAGGTTAGGCGGCGTTTCCATGCGGTCGACCCGCAGGTAGGTTTCGTGCAGCACGTCGTTGGCCAGGTCCTCCGAGCCGAGACGGCGTCGCAGGCGCACCCGAAAGTCCTCGTAGGACGTCAGGAACAGCTGGACCATCGAACTTTGTCCGGCGTCTTTCATCCCCCGGAAACTCCTTCCCATTGTGTGCATTCCATGCGCTTTCCTGACGATTCGGGTAACAACAGCAACGTGACTGGCTGGCGCAATGCGCCGGGTGTGGGCCGGTCGATTTTGAGCGTGTGAAAACTGTCTACCAGCGCTGCATCGCGCCGAACATCGCCGGTCGAGGTGACCAACCGGTTGTGCTGCACCACGCCGTCGCGGCCGATCCACAGCTGCAACACCGCGCGAAAACTGCCGGGCCGGGTCAGCGGCGAGCGGCACAGATTGCGTTCAATCGCGGCCTGAACCGCTGTGGCGTAACTACGGTTGACCGCTGCGCTGGCCGGGGTCGGTTTCTCCGCCGGCATCGGCACGTCCTCGACTTGCGCCACTTGCAAGGTGAACGCGTCGTCGCGGCTGTACTTGGCCATCAAGCCGCTGCCGCCGAGCATCCGGCGCAATGCTTCGGCAGCAGTGAATTCGCCTTCCACTGCCAACGAGCGGCGACCGCGACTCAACTGGCTGTCGACCAGCACCGCCATGCCGGTGGCGCGGCTGAACTGTTCGAGGGCGCGGGCCAGTTCCTGGGCCGGGATGTGCAGCGTCATGCGCATCGATGCCGGCATCGGGTCGGCGCTGACGCGGCTCAGAAACAAGCCAAGCAGCAGCCCCAGACAGAGCTGGCGCACGAGCGCTGAGCGCGCAAATTCGTCCCTGGCACGGCCTCGCTGCACGGCTGATGCACCCCTGAAAACCGTCATCCTGAGGGCTGTTTATGAATCTGGTGTGACGGCCACTGCAAAAAAACCATCACGGGATCGGCGCGCCCGTTGCACTAGACTCTGTAGCCAGAGCGGCCCCTTCGGGTCGGCCAGGAGGCAGGCATGAAATCAGTCTGGAAAGTCGTCTTCGGCGGGTTGTTGCTGACGGTGTTGGGCGGTGCGCACGCGGAGGAGCCGCTGGGCTGTGTCGAGGTGACGGTGGGCGGCTACAAGGCGCCGAATTACGATTGCCTGAGCCAGCAGATGGGCAACAACCCCGACGGCGCGGCGGCTGCGCAGAAGAATCAGGAAGCGATGAATGTACCGGTCAACAAGCGCCCGCCGAATCAGGTGGGGCTGGCGACGCCGGCGGCCACGAGTACGCGGATGGGCAATACGTTTGGCACGTCGGTGAAACCGCAGCGGCCGCCGGTGAATACCGGCGCTTCACCGCTACTGGGCAAGTGATCAGTCGCTGGGGATTTGGCGAAAACTCACCGCCAACCGGTTCCAGCTGTTGATGGTGCTGACGGCCATGGTCAGGTCCACCAGTTCCGTCTCGTTGAACTGTTCCCGCGCCTGCTGGTAAACATCGTCAGGCACCCGGCTATCCGCCAGCAGCGTCACCGCCTCGGTCCAGGCCAGCGCCGCCCGCTCGCGCAGGTTGAAGAAGCCGCTGTCGCGCCAGACCGCGATGGCGTACAAGCGTCGATCCGTCTCCCCGGCCCGTCGCGCCTCAACCGAATGCATGTCGGTGCAGAACGCGCAGCCGTTGAGTTGCGAGGCGCGGATCTTGATCAGGTGCAGCAGCGGCGGTTCGATGCTCAGGTTGCTGGTCAGCGCTTCCAGGCCAATCATCGCTTTCATGGCTTTGGGCGATGCACTGTAGTAATCCAGACGCGGGGACATGGGCGGGCCTCGGGCAGCAGAAGAGTGATTTCACGGTAGGCGCTGGTTCGGCAACGTTACAGCCCCAATTCCACGAAAAAATGGCAGACCATTTCCCCCGAGCCAAACACGATACCTGTGGGAGCGGGCTTGCTCGCGAAGGCGGTGTGCCAGTCGATTTTTAGTTGCCTGACACGACGCCTTCGCGAGCAAGCCCGCTCCCACAAGAGTAAGTGACCAATTCGATATTTTTGCTCTACGCAACTACTGCCCCGTAAACAAACGGGAGTAATCTGGCCGGCACACTCAATCGCCCGGAGCGCACCGTCGGTATGGAACTGCATGTCGTGATCAATGGCCGCAAGGATCTGGCCGGTCAGTTGTACCAGCAACTGCGCGGCGCCATTGAATCCGGGCGTCTGGCCGCCGGCACCCAGTTGCCGCCCAGCCGTTTGCTCGCCGAGCAACTGGGGATCTCGCGCAAGACCATTTCCGACACCTACGCGCAATTGACCTATGAGAACTTCCTCACCGGGGTGATCGGCAAAGGCACTTACGTCAACGCACGCTCGACGCCGGTGCAGCGCAAGCAAAGTTATTCCGAACTGGCCAGTTCCGAGGTGATCGAGAGCTGGCGCAATCTGCCGGTGTTCCTGCGCCACCCGACGCTCGAGGGCTCGCTGCGCTACGACTTCATCGGCGGCGCCACCAGCAAGGGCCAGTTTCCCCAGGATGACTGGCGTCGCTGCGTCGCTCATGCGCTTCGGCAGATGGCCAATGCCAAAGGTTTCTACAGCGTGCCGGAAGGCCTGCCGGCGCTGCGCAATGCGATTGCCCGGCACATCGCGTTTTCCCGTGGCGTGAACTGCCAGGACGAGGACATCGTGGTGTGCAACGGCGCGCAACAGGCGCTGGACCTGATCACCCGAGTGCTGATCCGCCCCGGCAGTCTGGTGGCGATGGAAGATCCCGGCTACCCGCCGGCGCGGCTGCTGTTCGGCACTCACGGGGCGGCGGTGGTCGGCGTGCCGGTGGATGCGGAAGGGATTCAGGTCGAGCAGATTCCCGAGGGCACACGGCTGATCTACGTGACGCCGTCGCACCAGTTTCCGCTGGGCATGCCGATGAGCCAGGCGCGGCGCGAGGCCCTGCTCGAGCGGGCCCATGAGCTGGGCGCGATCATCATTGAGGACGACTATGACAGCGAATTCCGCTACGAAGGCCGGCCAACCGACTCGCTACACAACCTTGATCAGCGCGGCATCGTCGCTTACGTCGGCACCTTCTCGAAAACCCTGCTGCCCGAGCTGCGCCTCGGCTACGCGATCCTGCCGCCGGCGATTCTCGAAGCGGTGATCCGCGCCAAGCAGCTCACCGATCTGCACGCCTCCACCCTGCCGCAATGGGCGCTGGCCAAGTTCATCGCCGAAGGCTGTCTGCTCAAGCACATCCGCCGCTGCCACACCATTTATGCCCAGCGCCGCGAGCGGATTCTGGCGCGCATGGCCACCGACCTGTCGCCGTGGCTGGAGGCCGTGCCGCCCAGCGCGGGGTTTCACATGGCGGTGTTCTGCAAGGTGCCGATCGACTTGCCGCTGGTGATCGAACTGGCGAAAAAGGTCGAAGTCGGGCTGTACGCCATCGATGGCTTCTATTACCAGCAGCCAGCCAGAAGCGGCATGTATTTCGGTTTCGGCGCCATCGAGACGCTGGACATCGACATCGCGCTGGACCGCCTGCGCGACATTCTGCAACAGGTCGTTGGTTAAATTGGCCTAAACGATTAACCGCCGATTGGTTATTGGTGATCCGGGGATGCAGGCCTATCCTGCACAAGCGTTATCCCTCAGTGAGCAGGATTCGTCCGGCCTGATTCAGGAGTGTGAGCAATGTCCAACGAAGTGATCAACACCGTACAGGTGCAGGCTGCCGCCGGCCGATCGGAGGAGCTGGGCAAGCAGTTGCAGAAGATCGTCGAAACCCTGCGCCAGACGCCGGGCTGCGATTCCTACATGGTCGACCGCTGCCCCGAGGACAGCCACCGCTGGACGGTCAGCGCCCGCTGGCAGTCGGAAGCGGCGATGCAGGCGCATTTCAATCGCCCGGAAGCTCAGGGGTTTATTGACTTGATCGACAGTCGTCTGGCCAATAGCGTGGATTTCAACAGTTTCCCGATCGTATAAAAACAACAGGATCCACATCGATGGCGACGGAGCCCCCTCCGTCGCCATCGTTCGTTTTGCCGGCCTTGTTTTCGCGCGATTGGTCACCCGAACTTCCCGAATATTGGCCGTTTGAATACCTCGGCACGCGGACTACTGTGATTACCGACTCCCCCACTTATCAGGTAATCACCATGAAAGTCCTGCACTTGCTTGCCGCCCCGCTCGCCGCTCTGGCCCTCACCATCAGCGCTTCGGCACTGGCCCACGGTACCGATTCCCCGTCCGAGAAAATCTCGGTCCTGCAGGACCAGATGCTGAAAAACGTCCCCGGCAAAAAAGCCATGATGATCGAAGTCGACTACAAACCCGGTCAGTCCTCCATCGCCCACAAACACGACGGCACCGCCATGGCGTACGTGCTCGAAGGCGAGATCGTGTCACAGGTCAAGGGCGAGCAACCGATCACCTACAAGAAGGGCCAATACTGGTACGAGCCGGCCGGCTCCGAGCATTTGATCTCGAAAAACGCCAGCAAGAGCAAGCCGGCCAGGTTGCTGGTGTTCATGGTGCTGTCGCCCAACGAGCAAGTATTGATCCCATTGAAAAACTGATGGCTGTTTAACCAGCCATAAATGAAAGGCGCAAAACATTGATTGGCGCCTTTTTTATTTCTCGCGGCAATTAATCAAGAACGCTTACAGCCAATAAAACTATTGCATGACAGTCATTCAGCAAATTGTCAGGTTGTTTTCAGTTGGGCGGGAGTAGTCTGAGGCAACTGTCGCCGGTTCCATTTAATCAACCCCGACATGCCTGACTTTCCGACTGAAGTTGCTTCACGGGAGACTCACCATGAAACTTGCCTTTGCCAGTACCTTGGCGATATCAGTTTTAGCGTTGTCAGCCTGTTCTGTTCCAACCGCTCCGAAGGCGGTTTCCTCCCTCGATACGCTGTTCACCCAACCGGTGGGACGCAGCAGCGCCACCCAGGTCAAAAGCGGTCCCGGTGTCTCGCTGGGTGTCATCTACAGCCCAAGCACCCAAGCCAACCGCGACTATTTACGGAACTACCAGGCCAACGCCGGCACCGGTTTCGGCCAGAGCCTGCTGGTGCAGCCGATTCATGACGCCTACGTCGCCACCTCGAAACCGGACATGGCCGTGGATTGGGTCAAAGCCTCGCTGCAACGCCAGTTCGGCTCGGTCACGGTGTACCCGGACATGCAGAGCCTGCGTGCGGCCAACCCGGATGTGGTGGCGATCGTCGATACTCACAGCCAGTTGATAACTTCGCGCAGTTCGGACATCAAGGCGGATGTGAGCGCGGATTTTTATGACGGGAAGTTCAACTATATCGGCACGGCCAAGGGGTCTGAGGCAAAAGAATTGACGCCGGTCTGGGCGGACTTCAAGCGTTCAGAGGAGATTGTTGCGGATATTAATCAGCAACAGGAAGTTCAGGTTCGGGCGTTGCAAAAGTTTGACCAGTCGCTCAGTAATTTGCTGACCAGGCCGGCAGATAAAGTGTCGATGCTTGATAACAAACAAGGACATAACTTGCAGTAACGAGAAAACCATCAGGCAAAAAAAAGCCCCCGCATCTCACAATGCAGGGGCTTTTTCATTCAACGGCTACTCAAGCAAGCTCAAGCTCCGCCGTCGCCGCAGCAGGCACGACCGCCTGACCGCTCAGCGCCACGTCGTTCAGCTCACGGTTGGCCACCGCGTACATGGCGTAGTCGGTGCCGCTGGCGGCACGGATTTCCACCAGCATGGCGCGCCAGCGCTGGATCATCGCGTCGTGTTGCGCCATCCACAGCGCCAGACGCTCTTCCACGTCCAGGTTACCGCCGCCCGCTTGCAGAACAGCGATGGTGATCGCGCGTTGCTGCCAGTCGACGTCGTCGCGGAACGCTTCGCGGGCCAGGGCCTGCCAGTTGTTTTCAACCGGCAAGGCGCTGATCTGCGAGATGTACCAGGTGATGTCCAGCGCGCTGCCCACGGCGAAGTACGCCTTGGCCACTTCGGCTGGATCCTGACCGGTCACGTCGGCGGCTTCGATGATCGGCAGCAGCGTGTAGAGGTGGGTAGTACCCGCCACCATACGCGCCAGCAGTTCCGGTACACCGGCGGCGACGTATGCCTGATAGCGCGCCTGCCAGTTTTCGCGGATTTCGCCGCTCAGCAGTTCGTCCAGCTTCAGGCCCAGCTCTTTGAGGTGCGGACCGAAATGCGCGACGTCACGGGCAGCGTTCTGCTCGTTGCGGCGGGCACGCAGGAACCAGCGCGTGGCGCGACGGCCCAGACGCATCAGCTCGTCCATCAGCTCCAGTTGCACGTCAGCGGAGACCTGATAGTCCAGGGCTTCGATCTGACGGAACCAGTGTGGGAGGTGGAAGATGTCGCGCACGATCACGTAAGCGCCAGCCACGTTCGCCGGGGTCATGCCGGTGGACTCTTTGAGTCGCTGAACGAAGGTGATGCCCATGTGGTTGACCAGATCGTTGGCGATCTGGGTGCTGACGATCTCGCGCTTCAGGCGATGACGACGCATGGCTTCGGAGAACTTGCTGACCAGAGTCGGCGGGAACGCCGTTTCCATATCGCGGGTCAGGTAGTCGTCGTCCGGCACCAGGGAGCCCAGCAGCTGCTCCTTGAGGTCGATCTTGCTGTACGAGATCAGCACCGACAGCTCAGGACGGGTCAGACCATGGCCTTCAGCAACGCGTTCGGCCAGTTGCTCTTCGGTCGGCAGGAACTCGATGGCGCGATCCAGCTTGCCACGGCCTTCCAGGTCGCTCATCAGACGCTTGTACTCGGCGATCCGCGCGTAGGCACGGCGGGCCGCCAGGGACAGGGCCTGAGTCTGCTTGTAGTTGTTGCCCAGCACCAGACCACCGACTTCGTCGGTCATGCTCGCCAGCAACTGGTTGCGTTGCTTGTCGGTCATGTCGCCGGCCTGAACCACTTCGTTCAGCAGGATCTTGATGTTCACTTCGTGGTCGGAGCAGTCCACGCCACCGGCGTTGTCGATGAAGTCGGTGTTGGAACCGCCACCATTGAGACCGAATTCCACACGACCCAGTTGGGTCATGCCGAGGTTACCGCCCTCGCCCACCACTTTGCAGCGCAGTTCGTTGCCGTTCACGCGCAGTGCGTCGTTGGCCTTGTCGCCGACATCGGCGTGGCTTTCGGTGCTGGCTTTGACGTAAGTACCGATACCGCCGTTCCACAGCAGATCCACCGGTGCCTTGAGCAAGGCATTCAGCAGTTCGGTCGGGGTCAGCTTGTCGGCCTGGATGTCGAAGCGCTCTTTCATCTGTGGCGAGATGGCGATGCTCTTCGCGCTGCGCGAGAAGATGCCGCCGCCTTCGGACATGATGCTGGTGTCGTAGTCGGACCAGGCCGAACGCGGCAGGTCGAACATGCGTTGACGCTCGGCGAAGCTGGTGGCCGGATCCGGGTTCGGGTCGATGAAGATGTGCATGTGGTTGAACGCGGCAACCAGTTGCAGCTTGTCGGACATCAACAGGCCGTTACCGAACACGTCACCGGCCATGTCGCCCACGCCGACCACCGTGATGCTGTCTTCCTGGACATTGATGCCGCGCTCGCGGAAGTGGCGCTGTACGCCAACCCACGCGCCCTTGGCGGTGATGCCCATTTTCTTGTGGTCGTAACCGGCCGAACCACCGGACGCGAACGCGTCACCCAGCCAGAAGCCGTAATCGATGGCAATGCCGTTGGCGATGTCGGAGAAGGTTGCAGTGCCCTTGTCCGCCGCGACCACCAGGTACGGGTCATCGTCGTCATGCCGCACGACGTTGGCCGGCGGTACCAGTTTGCCGTCCTTCAGGTTGTCGGTGATGTCCAACAGGCCCGAGATGAAGATGCGGTAGCAGGCGATGCCCTCGGCCGCAATCTCGTCACGGCTGCCGCCCAGTGGCAGGCGACGCGGCAGGAAGCCGCCCTTCGCACCCACCGGCACGATGACCGAGTTCTTCACTTGCTGGGCTTTTACCAGACCGAGGACTTCGGTACGGAAGTCTTCTTCACGGTCGGACCAGCGCAGGCCACCGCGAGCGACGTTGCCGAAGCGCAGGTGCACGCCTTCGACGCGTGGCGAGTAAACGAAGATTTCGAACTTCGGAACCGGTTTCGGCAGCTCAGGGATCAAGTGCGGGTTGAACTTGAAGCTGAAGTACGACTTGTTCTGGCCGTTGGCGTCGGTTTGGTAGAAGTTGGTGCGCAGGGTCGCTTTGATCAGGTCCAGGTAACGACGCAGGATGCGGTCTTCGTTGAGGACTTGAACGTCGTCCAGCGCAGTCAGGATCGCCTGTTCCAGACGTTGTTGCTTGTCGTCCAGATCGTCGCTGCCGAGCTTGCGGGCCAGATAGAAACGGGTCTTGAACAACCGGGTCAGTTCGCGAGCGATGTCGGTGTGGTTGTTCAGGGTGCTGGCGATGTAGCCGAGGTCGAAGCCCAGACGAATCTGCTTCAGATAACGGGCGTAGGCACGCAGCAGCGCAACGTCGCGCCATGGCAGGCCGGCGGTCAGCACCAGACGGTTGAACGCATCGTTCTCGGCATCGCCACGGACGATGTGGACGAACGCGTCCTGCAGGGTGTCGTTGAGTTGCTGGATGTCCAGGTCCAGGCCTTCGGCGGCGGTGAACGCGAAGTCGTGGATCCAGAACTCGCGGCCGTTGGTGTGACGCAGACGGTACGGGAATTCACCCAACACGCGCAGACCGAGGTTTTCCAGGATCGGCAGCACGTCGGACAAGGCCAGCGGGGTATCGGCGTGATACAGCTTGCAGTGCAGCTCGCGTGGGCCGGAGGCCAGCGGCTGGTAGAAGCTCATGGCCAGCGGCTTCTTCTCGCTCAGATTGAGCAAGTGCTGCATGTCGACCACGGCCGAATGCGCAGCGAAGCGCTCGCGGTAGCCGGCCGGGAAGCCTTTCGGGAAATCGGCCAGCACGTTGGTGCCGTTGGCTTCGCCGAAGGTTTCGACGGTCAGGGCGGCGTAGTCGTCCTGCCAGCTGCGGCAGGCCTGGATCACTTCGTTTTCCAGTTGCAGCGGGTCGATGTCGATGCGGTTTTTCGGGTCGACGCGCAGGATCAGTTGCACGCGGGCCAGCACGGACTCGGAGAAGAACGTCCAGAATTCGCAGTCGGAGGCTTTCAGGCGCTCCATCAGCACTTGCTGGATCTTCTGGCGAACTTCGGTGGAGTAGATGTCACGCGGCACGTAGGCCAGGCAGTAGCAGAAACGGCCGTACGGGTCTTTGCGCAGGAACACGCGGATCTTGTTGCGTTCCTGGATCTGCACGATCGACATCACGGTGCTGAACAGTTCGTCGACCGGAGTCTGGAACAGGTCGTCACGCGGCAGCACTTCCAGAACCTGTGCCAGTTCCTTGCCCAGGTGAGCCTTGGACTGGAAGCCGGAACGGCGCTCGATTTCCTCGACCTTGCGGCGGATGAACGGAATGACACGCACGCTTTCGCCATACACCGAAGAGGTGTACAGGCCCATGAAGCGGTGTTCCTTGATCACTTTGCCGTCGGCATCGATTTCGCGAATCGACACGTAGTCCGGGTAGGCCGGACGGTGCACGCGGCTCGGATGCGCGGCCTTGGCGAACGACAGCAGGGTCGGTTCGCGCAGGTAGTTCACGGCATAGTCTTCGATGTGGCGGTCTTCGTTGGTCAGACCGGTGCGCAGCATCTTGGTCAAGCCGAGGAAGGAGTTCTGGTCGTATTCGATATGGCCACCATCGGCCTGATCGACAACGGTGAACTCTTCGTAACCAAGGAAGGTGAAGTGGTTGCCCACCAGCCATTCCAGGAAGCTCTTGATTTCGTTCTTTTCGTCGGCATCGACGGCGAATGCGCTGTTATCGAGCTTGGTGAGGATTTCCTGCACCTTGGCCTTCATCGGCTCGAAATCGGCGACCGCGACGCGGACTTCACCCAGGACCTGTTCCAGTTCCTTGGACAGCACATTCAATTCGGCCGCGTTGGCGCAGCGGTCGATTTCCAGGTACATCAGCGACTCGTGCAGCACGCCTTCGCCGGTGGTGCCTTTTGGCAGGATTTCCAGCAACTCGCCCTTGCTGCCACGACGCACGCTCAGCACGGTGGTCTGCAGGGTGTGGATGCTGTAGCCGCGACGGTTCAGCTCGGTACGCACCGAGTCCACCAGGAACGGCAAGTCATGGTGCAGCACTTCGACCGCGGTGTGCGTCGACTGCCAGCCGTGACGTTCGTAATCGGGGTTGTAGACGCGCACTTGCGGTTGCGCGTGATCGAAGCGCTCAAGCAGGCGCCACGCAGAAAGAGTACAGCCAGCGAGGTCGGAGAGGCGACGTTGGGTCAGCTCGTCCAGGGAAATGATGCCGAAGAATTGTTCAGCGAACAGCGCCACTTGTGGCAGTGCCTGTTCACTGATGTGCTGCGCCAGTGCCGCTTGCAGTTGGTGCTGGAAGTCGGCTTTGCTGGCTGCGGTGAAGAACGCCATCTGTGGTACTCCGCTTGGGCTTGTTATTGATGGAAAGCGTCGCGTGCAAAACCCCTTTCGGGGCGTTCCGTCGCCCTGTTCCTGATTCTCGGGCAGAGGAAACAGGGTGACAGGTGGGTGAAGCTGGACGAGACACTCAGGTCACATTCACCTTCCATGAATGGGCATCTGCAAAAACGACTGTCTGGCGCCGCTCGCGGGGCCCTGGCAATGCCTTTACGGGTGCTCATCCGTTGCGCAGCTTAATGGGTGCGACAATGTGTCTGCTTGCGGTGCTGCGACATATTCGGTCATTGGCACGTAAACAAAGGCCTGCGCATCGGTAAACACTGGCATTCATGGGGCGGAACGCCGGTCTGAATGCCCGTTTTTACGGTACAGGCGTGCCAGGAATGACCATTGACCTGTGTCGCGTTCACGACACATCCTCTGACACTCTCACATGCAGAAATTCCCGCGGACTGGCAGAATCGCGCCCAATTGCGACCAACACGCCCGCCGAGGCAGGAATTCCCCATGCAAATGACCACCGCCCTTTTGATCGTCAACCCGTGCGACGACGAAGAAGACAACATGGCCATGCTCTGCTGCCACAGCGACAAGGGCGACATGTTCCTGATGAGCCGTTACCCGGACGAGGACGAGCTGGAGATCACCCTGGATGGCGAGCCGTCGAACCTTGATGGCGTCAAGGTCACCCTGAGCAAGACCCTGCTGAAGATCGAAATCGCGGCGGCGGATGCCGATGCGCTGAATGGGGATGATGTGCTGGAAATCACTTTCAACCCGGACATGGTCGATCTGGCTGAAGTCGAGGAAACCCTGAAGAACATTCTTGATGGTACTGGCACCTATATCAGCCAGATTTGATGGTGTCTGGGCCGGCCCTTTCGCGAGCAAGCCCGCTCCCACATTGACCGCGTTCTGTCTGTAGTACGCGCTCCCCTGTGGGAGCTGCGGTGCGACGATTCGACTTGCCAGCGATAGGGCCCGAAAGAACACCGCACCTCCCCCGCCCTACAAAATTCCAACAATTGCCCCGGTCATTTCCCGCACTTTGCGCAAAATGCCGTTAGTCGCCACCCCCTGCGATGGATTAAAGTAACGCCCCCAGCCCCGGCGTTATCCGAACGCCTGTGGCCACCCTTTCCAGGAACAGTCATCGATGGAACATCGTGAAGCGCTGCTGGCGCTGCGAACCTTTCTTTCAACGCAGATTCTCGGCCAGGAAAAACTCATCGAGCGCTTGCTCATCGCCCTGCTCGCCGACGGCCACATGCTGGTCGAGGGCGCTCCGGGTCTGGCCAAGACCAAAGCGATCAAAGAGCTCGCCGAGGGCATCGAAGCCCAGTTCCATCGCATTCAGTTCACCCCGGACCTGCTGCCGGCCGACATCACCGGCACCGAGATCTATCGCCCGGAAACCGGCAGTTTCGTGTTTCAGCAAGGTCCGATCTTCCACAACCTGGTGCTGGCCGACGAAATCAACCGTGCCCCGGCCAAGGTGCAATCAGCCTTGCTCGAAGCCATGGCCGAACGTCAGGTCAGTGTCGGGCGCAGTACTTACGAGCTGTCGCCGCTGTTTCTGGTGATGGCCACGCAGAACCCGATCGAGCAGGAAGGCACCTACCCGCTGCCCGAAGCGCAGCTCGACCGCTTCCTGATGCACGTGAAAATGGGTTTCCCGGACGCGGCTGTCGAACGCCGGATCCTGCAACAGGCAAGGGGCGAAGCCCTCAACGGCGAGACCAAGCCTGAACGTCGGGTCAGCCAGCAGGCGATCTTCGCCGCGCGCAAGGAAATCCTTGGCTTGTACATGGCGGACGCCGTGGAGGAATACCTGGTGCAGCTGGTCATGGCGACCCGTAACCCGGCCAAGTTCGACCCGGAAATGGCCGAGTGGATCGCCTACGGCGCCAGCCCGCGCGGCTCGATCGCCCTCGACCGCTGCGCCCGCGCCCACGCCTGGCTGGCCGGTCGCGACTTCGTCAGCCCGGAAGACATCCAGGCCGTGCTGTTCGACGTGTTGCGTCACCGCATCATTCTGTCGTTCGAGGCCGAAGCCGCCGGCATCGACCAGGATCGGGTGGTGCAACGGATTCTCGACGTCGTAGCCGTCGCTTGACCTCGATGAACGCCTCCCTGCCGTCCGAACCGGGCATCCGCATCAGCCTCGCCGAGCTGATCGAGATGCGTCACCGCGTGCGCGAAGTGCAGCTGTTTTCCACGCCGAGCCAGCGCAGCCCGCTGATCGGCCTGCATCACTCGAAATTCCGTGGTCGCGGCGTCGACTTCGATCAGGTGCGGGTCTATCAGGCCGGCGACGACGTGCGCACCATCGACTGGCGCGTCACCGCGCGGACGCAGGAACCGCACACCAAGCTGTTCCATGAAGAACGCGAACGGCCGATTTTCATCATGGTCGAGCAAAGCACGCGGCTGTTTTTCGGCTCCGGGCTGATGTTCAAGTCGGTGCTCGCGGCGCAGGCTGCGGCGCTGATCGGTTGGGCGGCGCTGGGCCACAACGACCGGGTTGGCGGGCTGGTGTTCGGCGACAACGAGCATTACGAAATCAAACCGCGGCGTAGCAAGCAGAGCCTGTTGCAGCTGCTCAACCGGCTGGTGAAGGTCAACCAGTCGCTGCACAGCGAGCGGGAGCCGGATCGCGATGCGTTTGGCGTGGCGTTGCGCCGGGCCCGTGAAGTGCTGCGACCGGGCAGTCTGGTGATCGTGATCTGCGACGAGCGCGCACTGTCCGACAGCGCTGAGCAGCAATTGAGCCTGCTGTCGCGCCATTGCGACCTGTTGATGCTGCCGCTGTCCGATCCGCTGGATCACGCCCTGCCCGCCGCCGGACTGCTGAGGTTCGCCGAGCGCGGCGCGCAGCTGGAACTCGACACCCTGAACTTCGATCTGCGCCAGACCTATCGCGCCCAGGCTGAAGCGCGGATCGCTCGCTGGGAACTGCTCGCGCAGAAGCTGCGCGTGCTGCTGATGCCGCTGAGCACCCAGAGCGAAATGGTCGAGCAGATGCGCGAGTTCCTTAACCCGCAGCGTCCGGGGAAAGGTCGATGAACGGCCTCGAACAACTGCAACCGCTGATCTCCCCGCCACCGATTGCCTTCTGGCCGCCGGCACCGGGCTGGTGGTTGCTGCTTTTGCTGTTGCCGGTGATTGGTTTTGCAGCCTGGCGGCTGCGGCGTTTCATTCCGATCAAGAAAAAACCGGTCGTGCGCGCCGAATTGCCACTGGACCCGGTGCGCATCGCTGCACTCGCCGAACTGGCGCAGATGCCCAAACCCTACGACGGCGCCCCGGCCGGCGCCTGGCTGCAGCAGCTCAACGGCCTGCTCAAGCGCCTGTGCCGCAACCACTATCCCTACAGCCAGAGCCATACCCTCAACGGCCGCAAATGGCTGGCGTTTCTCGACAATCGTTGCCCCGCCGCCGGCCTGACCCGCTGGATGGTGCTCGTCGAAGGCGCCTATAAACCCGAGTGCAAGCTAGACGACAAAGCCATCGCCGGCCTGACCCAGGCAGTCGACACCTGGATCCGCAAACATGTTTGAGTTCGCTTGGCCGTGGATTTTTCTGCTGTTGCCGCTGCCGTGGCTGATGCGCCTTGTGCTGCCGGTGGCCGACAGCGGTGAGCCGGCGTTGAAAGTGAGCTTCCTGGGCGACCTCGAAGGCCTCGCCCGCCGCCGCGCCCGGGCCAATCTGCCAGCGTGGCGCCAACAGGCGCCGTTTCTGTTGTTGTGGCTGATGTTGCTGACCGCCGCCGCACGCCCGCAATGGCTCGGCGAACCGCTGCCGATTGCCGCCAGCGGTCGTGATCTGCTGGTAGCCGTGGACGTGTCCGGCTCGATGGATTTCCCGGACATGCAATGGAACGACGAAGACGTCAGTCGTCTGTCGCTGGTTCAGCATTTGCTCGGTGATTTTCTCGAAAGCCGCGATGGCGACCGCGTCGGTCTGATCCTGTTTGGCAGCCAGGCTTATCTGCAAGCACCCCTGACGTTTGACCGACGCACCGTTCGGGTCTGGCTCGATGAGGCGCGGATCGGCATTGCCGGCAAGAACACCGCGATTGGTGACGCCATCGGTCTGGCCCTGAAGCGCCTGCGCATGCGTCCGGCCCAGAGCCGGGTGCTGATTCTGGTCACCGACGGCGCGAACAATGGCGGCGAAATCGACCCGCTGACCGCCGCAAAACTGGCCGCCAGCGAAGGCGTGAAAATCTACCCGATCGGCATCGGCGCCGATCCCGAAGAAAGCGGCGCCACGGCGTTGCTCGGCGGCAACCCGACCCTCGATCTCGACGAACCGGCGCTCAAGGCCATCGCCGAGGTCACGGGCGGGCGCTATTTCCGTGCCCGCGATGGCAGGGAGCTGCAAGCGATCAAGGACACCCTCGACCAGCTCGAACCGGTGACTCAGCAACCGACCCAGGCCCGCCCGGCGCAGGCGTTGTATCAATGGCCGCTGGCATTCGCGCTGCTGCTGAGCATTTTGCTGGTGGCCCGAGTGTTGTGGCCGGACAACCCGCTGCAACGGCTGTTCACCAAGGAGCTGTATCTGCAAAGCCCCCTGCCTGACTGGCGCGAGCGCCTCAAGCGTCTGCGTTTGCGGAGGCGCCGATGATCGACCTGTGGCCGCACTGGTTCCGTCCCTGGTGGCTGTTGCTGCTGCCGTTGCTCGGCTGGCTGATCTGGCAGCTCTGGCACCGGCAGAAACGCGCCGGTCGCTGGCAGATGATTCTGCCGCCGGCCTTCCACGCCACGCTGCTCAGTGGTGGCAGCGGTCGTGACAGCAAGTTGCCGTGGGTCGCCCTGAGCGTGGCCTGGCTGCTGACGATTCTGGCGTTGCTCGGGCCGAGCTGGGAACGGGTCGAACAGACCAGCCAGAAACCCGCCGACCCGTTGGTGGTGGTGCTGGAGCTGACCCCGGAAATGCTCGCCACCGACTCGCCACCAACGCGACTGGAACAGGCCCGGCGCAAGCTGTTCGACCTGTTGCAGGTGCGCAGCGACGCCCAGACCGCCATCGTCGTTTACGCCGGCAGCGCCCATACGCTGGTGCCGCTGTCGGATGACCTGGCGACCAGCCGCAACCTGCTCGACGCGCTCAAGCCTTCGCTGATGCCGGAAAGCGGCCATCGCGCCGATCTGGCAGTGGGCAAGGCGTTGGCGTTGCTCAAGCAGGGTGCGTTGGGTCAGGGGCGGATTCTGCTGATCGGCTCTTCGCTGTCGGAAGAAGAACGTCAAGGCATTCGCAATGCGCTGAGCGGCCAATCGGCGCAGTTGTTGATGCTCGGTGTCGGCACCGCCGAGGGCGCGCCGATTGCGCAGGAAGACGGCAGCTTCCTCAAGGATGCCCAGGGCGCAATCCGCGTGCCGCAACTCGACAGCCCGGGCCTCGGCGCATTTCTCAACGCGGTCGGCGGCGAGTACCGCAGCGCACGGCTGGATGAATCCGATCTTGGCGACCTCGGCCTGCTCGATGGCCCGCGCAGCCTGCGCGACGATGGCCAGACCGTGCGCCTCGACACCTGGGCCGATCAGGGTTACTGGCTGCTGTTGCCGCTGTTGTTGCTCGCCGCGTGCGCAGGGCGGCGTGGCTGGCTGTTCTGCCTGCCGTTGCTGCTCGCGTTGCCGCAACCGAGCTATGCCTTCGACTTCGAAGACCTGTGGCTGCGTCCCGATCAACAAGGCTTGCACCTGCTCAAACAGAAGCGCCCGGCCGAGGCGGCGAAGCATTTCGAAGATCCGCAATGGCAAGGGGTGGCGTTGTACGAGGCCGGCGACTACAGTGGCGCCGCTCAGCGTTTCGCCGAGGGCAATGACGCCCACGCCCACTACAATCGTGGCAATGCCCTGGCCAGAAGCGGCGAGCTGGAAGCGGCGCTGGATGCCTACGAACAGGCCCTGGAACGCCAGCCGGATCTGCGTCCGGCGCTGACCAACAAGGCGCTGGTGGAAAACCTGCTGAAACAGAAAAACGCCCCGCCGCCGGCCGAACCACAAGACAAACCGGCGCAGCAAAACATTCCGGGCGACGAACCACCGCCACAGACCGCACCACCACCAGCGGTCAAAAGCGAAACGCACAGCGAGCCGCAGACCGGCGAATCCGCCAGCGAACCGCCACCGACCACTCCGCTGCTGCCGGGTGCCAACGAGCTGCCGGACAGCGAACCGGGCGAGGAACACAACACCCCGCCGCTGCTGCGCCCCAATGAGGACACCCTCGAAGGCGAGCAACAGCAGGCGCTGGAACAATGGCTGGGCAAGATCCCGGATGATCCGGGCGAACTGCTGCGACGCAAATTCTGGTACGAACAGCAACAACATCAGGATCAGGAAAACATTCGATGACCCGTTTCACCGCTCTCTTGCTGCCCCTGCTGATCTGCACGGCCACCGCCCAGGCGGCCGAGCTGACGGCCAGTGTGGATCGCAGTCGCCTGAACTCCGGCGAGACGGTCGAACTCACCCTCGAATCCAACGATGTCACGCAGTTCGGCAAACCGGACCTGAGCCCGCTGGAGCCGCTGTTCGAAGTGCGCGGCACGCGTCAGGTCAACCAGTTGAACACGCTAAACGATGACAACCGCGCTACCACGCGCTGGATCATCACATTGCTGCCCAAGCAGAACGGCAGCGTTGAAATCCCGCCGCTGAAACTGGGCGACGTCGAGAGCCAGCCGATCACCGTGCAGGTGATCGAGAGCGACACCCGCGAAGAGAACAATGCCCGCGAACCGGTGTTCATCGAAGCCAGTCTCGACCAGACCAGCGTCTACGTGCAGGCCCAGGCCATCCTGACGTTGCGCATCTACCATTCGGTGTCGCTGTACGATGACAGCAGCCTGACGCCGTTGCAGATCGCCGACGCGCGCATCGAGCAACTGGGCGACATGCGCACCTACGAAAAAGACATCAACGGTGTGCGCCACGGCGTGATCGAGATGCGCTACGCGATCTATCCGCAGCACAGCGGCTTGCTGAGCATCGCCCCGCAAACCTTCAGCGCCACACTGGTCGATACCCAACCCGCGCAGGACGCTACGGCGCAGGGGCCGAAACCGGGCAAACTGATGCACATCAGCTCCGCCGCGACTTCGCTGACGGTCAAACCGAAACCGATGACCTACCCCAGCGATGCGCCGTGGCTGCCGGCCCGCAGCCTGAGCCTGAGCGAAAGCTGGAACCCGGAGCCGGATCACACTCAGGTCGGCGACTCCCTGACCCGCAGCCTGACCCTCAAGGTCGAAGGCCTGGCCAGTTCGCAACTGCCCGCCCTGCCCGCCACCGAAGCCAACGGCCTGCGCCGCTACCCGGATCAACCGGTGCTGAACAACCAGAGCAGCGATCGAGGCCTGATCGGCAGTCGTGAAGAACGTGAAGCGCTGGTGCCGAGCCGCAGCGGCGCGATCGAGTTGCCAACGGTGGACGTGGTCTGGTGGAACACCTTCGAAGATCACCTGGAACACACCAGCCTGCCAGCGCGCACCCTGCAGGTGGCGAACAACCCGAGCCTGCAAGTCGACACCCCGGCGGGCAACGCGCAACCGCTCAGCGCCGCCGACAGCGAAGCCTTGTGGTGGTGGAAGCTCAGCACGTTCGTTTTCGCCTGCACCACCCTGCTCGGCTTCGGCCTCTGGTGGCGTGCCCGTTGGCAACCGGCAATCCTGCGCGCCGCGCAAACCGGCCCGAGCCCGCGCACCCTGCTCGACGACATCAAACGCGCCAGCCAGGCCAACGACCCCCACGCCACCCGCCAGGCCCTCGACGCCTGGGCCCGCCAGCAGCCGGAAACCCTGGCGGACATGGCGGCGCGTTTTGTGCCGTTGTCGGATGCGCTCGACGGGCTGAACGGCGCGCTGTACAGCGAGACCGGGCAGCATTGGCAGGGTGAGGATCTGTGGCGGGCGATCCGGACGATTCCGACGGCGGAGCGGGTGCAGGATCCGGTCGGTGATAGTGGGTTGCCGCCGCTTTATCCGAAGTAGTTGCAGTCCAATAGAGGCTTTTGCCCGTAAACTCTCTTCTTTTTTCGCCGCGTTTTTTTCCTGCGGCCATCACCTCTTTATATTGCGGAGTCAAGACAAAAAGGGGACAGATTTATTTAATCAAATAAATCTGTCCCCTTTTGCTACTGGGCAAGAAATCCCATGTCACCCGAGTTAACAGTAAGCACTGCTTGCTCATACCCCTCAAGGTCATCGCCCAACCAGGGCTCATCAGGTCGGAGCACATGAACCTTGACCGTTGCACCGAATTCGTCGGTTGAAACGCTCCCCTGAAGAACACCCGGCAGACCGAATTTATTCCATTGATCAAGTACCAGGGACAACCAGGAAATAGCGGTGGCTAATAAATCATCGCTGACATAATCATCAATATGAACCGAGTTCACGAAACACTCATAACCGGTTCTATCAGGGAAGCTATCGAGGCTCATATGACTTTGAGGATTCAGAGCTGCGATAAAAATACAACCATCACGCTCGACAAAATCAGAACGTGCAATACGCTCTAGCTCACCCTCGATAACAACGAGTGGCAGGTCAGCCAGCAGCGATTCCATTGCCTTGTTAGCTTTCACAGCAATCCTCAAACATAGTAAAAAAAGGGACAGATTTATTTAATAAAAAAGCCCCCCTTTCCTTTCACTTTCATGTCTTGTCGTAAACATAGTCGTCAGGTATTTCTTGCCACTCGGCTTCTCTGACCAATGCATCGAAATCATCAAATATTCCTCTAAAAAAATTTGACAGATCCAAAAAACCCGTACGCGCCCTCCCCGCCGCCACACACAACTCAACGTCATCTTTATTTTTCAATGCTTGCGCGACTCTCGAAACATCGGACACAGCGTTACCCATCAATTCCGACAGTTCGTCATTCCAATTCAGCCTATAGTCGGCCGCCCAACTCTCAGCCTCGAAAGTGCCCCACTTTTCGGCAATCAAGTCAATCAACGTCTTTCGGAACACTTCTCCATCCTTCATCGCAACCCCTGCGGTCATTTATCGCCTTTTTCGCTTTTCGATCCTGAGCAACGAATTTCCACTTTTATCTAGCTCATTGTCTGTTAGCACCTACTTCATAAACTCGCCAGGAACCGCCCTTCCCGTTTCGATATCAATCTCATACATACCACCATCCCATCTATAACCTTTAAGCCCCCTCTCATTGAGGATGATATTTGTGAAGGGACCTGCATGGGCGTCAAAGTCAGAAAAGACTTGCCAAACCCTACGACCGGCTTCATCTATTAAATAGATATTTCTCGAGCACTCAGCCTCATCGAAAAGTGATTCCTGCCCAAGTCGATCAATCAGCACAACACTCAAGGATTCTGCGACCTTAATTACTTTTGAAGTCTTCATCAGGCGCGATAAAGCTCTACATACACAGCCTCGACGATGGCGTCATCTTCTTCGAAGTCAGGCACGTAAAACTTCAAACCCATATCAACAACATCAAAACCCGAGTTGTTGAAAACCAGCGTTTGTCCTCGGCTTTTCAGAAACCGCTGTATCACCAAAGCGTCTTCACCGACCAGTTTCTGATCCCCCCAAACAAGCTCACTCCACTTTAAAAATTCAACACCAACGACAATGAAACTCTCATCAAAGTACATGTGAACGCCTAGATCATCATAAGCATCCGTCGGCACTGCCGAATCTTCAGTCTTGAAAAACTCATCAAACTTTCCACCAAGGGTCGCTCGGGACTGGTCTCGCGTCATACCAGCGCGAATCAATCCCAGATCACCGCGACCCAACAAGCTAAAAATCATAGTCATCTCAAGCAACCTGTCAGGGCTGAAGCAGCCTTTAACAGCTCAGCGTCAGCACTCAAGCGATTCACTTCGGCCACAGCCACAACAGCCTTGCGGGATGCTTCGACATTCTCGTGCCAATACACAGTTCTCAAACCCGCCAGCGCGACCAGCAATTCTCCGTCATATCTATCGCCTTCCAGGACGTCTTCGGTCAGTAAAGCGATGCCGATGGGCAACAATTCCCGCACATGCAAATCCTGCCTCAATGCACGACAGACATCTCCCACACTCAAGCAATCCAAGGGCGTATCGCGCACGGACAAATACCATTCATCCAACGACGAGAGCTTTACCGGGGGCCCGTAAACATCCGGTCCTTGCTCCAGGTCCCGAAACCTCATGCCTCGGCTCCCGGACTCAACGATCCAACCTGGTAGAAAGTAATATCCGGGCCATAGTTCTGCTCCGAGTTCGACACCTCTACACAAAACACCTTCTCTGGAAATTTTTCTTTCAGCACCATGCGCCACGCGAAACCGATCACATTGCACAATTGAAGAAACACGTCATCCGAAACACCAGCAGCAACCTGGCCAAAAACGTCATAGATCCTCACAACATTCAATAACTTTTCAGTCTTTGAAATATCACCAGAGGTAAGGCCAGAACACCTATCAAGCACTTCAGTCGAGAAATTCCGCGCTAAAAATACGCCACCCTCTTTCACCACAAAATCCGGGAAAAGCATTTTTGAAAACAACAGAATATGTTCGGGCTGGCATTGATCGAAGATGTACGAATAAACGTCCAGGCCTTCCTGATTCGACCACTGTTTTTTCCAGGAAAAATACGCTGGATTGTCAGTAACGGAAGGTATCGAATTAACCCGTTTCATTACGCTTGCTCCAGACTCTATGTCTCTGTGAGCTATCGTGGCGTGCGGGTTGAAGCACGACGAGTCGCCAGACCCCAAAAACGATATCAATATAGTGGCGCGATGGTAGGTAACCGGTGCCGAGTCGTCAATTAATGGGGTCACCGAGATCGCGGCCGCCATCTCCCGGACAAGCCTACCCGCCGCAATAATCTGTAAACTCTCCCCTCTTTCGCCGCCCTCTCATCTCGGCGGCCATCACCTTTTTATATTGCGGAGTCAGCCTTGCGTCTGTTTCACACCTCCGACTGGCACCTTGGGCAAAACCTGCACGGCCAGGAGCGCGATTTCGAGCACGCCTGTTTTCTCGAGTGGCTGCTGCGCCAATTGAAGCTGGCGCAGCCGGACGTGCTGCTGATTGCCGGCGACATCTTCGACACGGTCAATCCGCCGGTCAAAGCCCAGGAACGCCTCTACGATTTCATCGTCAGCGCCCACGAACAGCAACCGTTGCTGACCATCGTGATGATCGCCGGCAACCACGATTCCGGTTCGCGGATCGAACTGCCCGCGCCGTTGATGCGGCGTTTGCGTACCCATGCGCTGGGCCGGGTGTTATGGCTGGACGACGGGCAGCTGGATGCGGAACGCCTGCTGTTGCCGCTGCCGGACGCCACCGGTGAAATCGCTGCATGGTGCCTGGCGCTGCCGTTCCTGCGGCCTGCCGAAGTGACCGGCGCGCATCTGGGCGACAACTATTTGCGCGGCATTGGCCAGGTGCATGAATGGCTGATCGAAGCGGCGAACGCCAAGCGCCAACCGGGCCAGGCGCTGGTCGCCATCAGCCATGCGCACATGGCTGGCGGCTCGGTGTCGGAAGACTCCGAACGCAGCCTGATCATCGGCAACGCCGAAGCGCTGCCTGCCAGCCTGTTCGGGCCGAGCATCAGCTATGTCGCCCTCGGCCATTTGCACAAGCCGCAGAAGGTCAATGGCGAAGAAAGAATTCGCTACAGCGGCTCGCCGATCCCGTTGTCGTTTTCGGAAATCAGTTATCAGCACCAGGTGCTCGACGTTGTTCTGGACGGCGAAACCCTGGTCAGCGTCGAGCCAATGCTGATCCCCCGCTCCGTCAATCTGCAACGCCTCGGCCCTGCGCCGCTGGCGGAAATCCTGCTGCAACTGGCGGACCTGCCGAATATCGACCTGCTCGCCGAAACCCAGCGCCAGCCGTGGCTGGAAGTGCGGGTGCGCCTCGACGAGCCACAACCGGATCTGCGCCATCAGGTCGAAAGCGCCTTGCAAGGCAAGGCTGTGCGACTGGTACGGATCGCTGCCGAATACGCCGGCAACCGTGGCGCTGATGGCGCCGAAGACGGCAGCGCGCTGATCGAACTGGACCAGCTCACACCGCAGGAATTGTTCAGCCGCGCCTGGCTCGACAACTACGGCAGCGAAGTCGACGAGCAAACCCTCAAGGACTTCGCCGAACTGCTGCAAGACGTACAGATGGAGGGCGAGCAGCCATGAAGATTCTCGCCATTCGTTTGAAGAACCTCGCCTCACTGGCGGGCCCGTTCGAAATCGATTTCACCGCCGAACCGCTGGCCAGCGCCGGCCTGTTCGCCATCACCGGCCCGACCGGCGCCGGTAAAAGTACCCTGCTCGACGCCTTGTGCCTGGCGCTGTTCGGTGCCGTGCCGCGACTGAACAACACCGGGCGTGACGCCAAGGTGCCGGACGCCGACGGCGAAATCGCCACCGGTGACCCGCGCACCCTGCTGCGTCGTGGTACGGGCGAAGGATTTGCCGAGGTTGATTTTGTCGGCGTCGATGGCCGTCGCTATCGCGCGCGCTGGGAAGCCAACCGCGCCCGGGAAAAGGCCGGTGGCAAGTTGCAGGCCAGCCGTCAGAGCCTGCGCGACATCGATCAGGATCAACTGCTCGCCAGCCAGAAAGGCGAGTACAAGACTCAGCTCGAGGCCGCGCTGGGCCTGAACTTCGAACAGTTCACCCGCGCCGTGCTGCTGGCCCAGAGCGAATTCAGCGCCTTCCTCAAGGCCGACGACAACGACCGCAGTGAACTGCTGGAAAAACTCACCGACACCGCGCTCTACACCCGCCTCGGCCGTCGCGCGTTCGACAAGACCAAAGAGGCCCGCGAAGCCCACAAGCAGTTGCAGGATCAGGCCACCGGCGTGACTCCGCTGACCCCTGAGGCCCGCGCGGAGCTGGACGAGCGCTTCAACGCCGCCCAGCAACAACTGAAGTTGCAGCAGGCGCAGCTCAGGCAAATCGAGCAACAGCACGACTGGCTCAAGGAGCTGCTGCGGCTGCAAGACTCGCAGCTAGCCGCCGCTGAACAACTACGCAGCGCCGAGCATGAACGCGAATCGCTGGCCGGTGAACGTCTGAAACTGACACGCCTGGAACAGCTCGCCCCGCAACGGCACCAGTTCGCCCGCAAAACCGAACTGGATGTACTGCTGACGCCACTGGCGGAACAGATCAGCGCGCACACCCGGCAACAAAGCGAACTGGCTGAGCGCCAGACTCGACTGGAACAGGATCTCGCCGCAGCGCAGATCGCCCTGACCCAGGCGCAAACGCAGCTGAGCGAAAGCGCGCCGCTGTTGCGCCAGGCTTTCGAGGAGCAAAGCACCCTCGCCCGCCTCGCCAAGGACGTTACGTCCGGCACCGAAGCGAAGCACGCCGCAGAGCAAGCCTGCGCCCAGGGCCAAAGCACGATCCAGTCCCTGCTCGATCAGCAAAAACAGGTCGCCGAACGCTTGCAGCGCATCGCCGTCGATCTTGAGCAAAGCGCTCACTTGGCACCGTTGAGCGAAGCGTGGAATGCCTATCGCGACCGTTTGCAGCAACTGATGCTGATCGGCAATCGGTTGAGCAAGGGCGAAAGCGAACTCGCTTCCCTCGAAGAAAACGCCGCCCGCGCCAGCGAAGCGCTCGCCACGCAAAAGCAGCAGCTGGAAGTGCTGTTCAAAGAGGCCGGCGCTGAGCCTGATGCCGTTGCCGAGCAGATCGGCATCCTCGGCAATCTGTTGCAGGACAACCGCAAGCAATTGCGCGCCGTCGAGGACCTGACGCGCCTGTGGGCCAGTCAGCAGGAGCTGGACAAACGCAGTGCCGAGCTGCAACAGCGTCAGCTCGATGCGCAACAGGAACGCGAGCGCCTGACCCAGGACGGGGTGAAAAGCAAGTCCGAGCTGACCGTCGCCGAACAGACCCTCAACGTCACCCGTGAACTGCTCGAGCGTCAGCGTCTGGCCCGCAGTGCCAGTGTCGAAGAGCTGCGCGCGCAGTTGCAGGACGACCAACCGTGCCCGGTCTGCGGCAGCAACGAGCATCCGTATCACCAGCCGGAAGCCCTGCTGCAAAGCCTCGGCCGTCACGATGAAAGCGAGCAGGCCAGCGCGCAGCAAGCAGTCGATCACCTGAAGGAAAAACTCACCGAGCTGCGTGCCAGTGTCGGTGGCGTGATTGCCCAACAGAAAGAGTTGCTGCAACAGCAGGAACAACTGGCCGCCCAGCAGCAGGCGCTGACGCCGAGTATCGAGGCGCATCCGCTGGCGGCGTCCTTGCTGAATCAGGACAGTGACAAACGCGCTGCGTGGCTGACTCGCCAGAATGAACAACTGAACCAGAGCATCACCCAGGACGAACAGCGCCAGACCGCCCTGCTCACGCTGCAACAGGATGCGGCGCGACTGACCCAGCAATTGCGTCAGGCCGAGACGGCGCACCAGCAAGCAGCGCAGCACCTGAGCAATCAGCAACGCGAACTGAGCGCTGACCGCCAGCGTCTGGACGAAGAGCTGGCGGCCTTTGCCACACTGCTGCCGAGCGACACCCTCGATGCCTTGCGCGCCGAGCCGGCTGCCACCTTCATGCAACTTGACCGGCAGATTGCCGAACGTCTGGCGCAAGTCGATCAGCAGAAGGAAGAGCTGGCCGAACAGCAACAACGCCAGCAGACGCTCGAGAAAGAACAGGACCGCCAACAGGGCCGTGTGCAGCAGCTGCAAAACGCTGAACAGCAACTCAACACGCTGACCGAACAGCAACTCGCCAGCCAGGAAAAACTGGCGCAATTGCTCGGCGAGCACACCTGCGCCGAGCATTGGCAGCAGCAACTGGAACAGGCCGTGGAACAGGCGCGCAACGCCGAATCCACGACGACTCAGGCGTTGCAGGAAGCGCGTACGCAGTGGGTGCAAATCGCCGCCGAACTAAAGGCGCAGCAAGAGCGTCTGCAAGCGCTGGAAACCGAAGACCGCGAACTGGCCGGCAAGATTGCCGACTGGCGCGCCCGTCATCCGGAGCTGGATGACGGCGGCCTCGAAGACCTGCTGCGGATTGATGACGCGCAAGTTGATGAGCTGCGCCAGCGCTTGCAGCGCAACGAAAAAGCCGTTGAACAGGCCACGGTGTTGGTGCAGGAACGCGATCAGCGTCTGCTCGAACATCAGGGCCAACACAACGGCAACCTGGACGCCGAACAACTCGCCAGCGCCCTCGCCGACCTGCAAAACCAGTGCACGGCCAGCGAACAGCAATGCGCCGAACTGCGCGCCGAGCAGGCCGAAGACCAGCGCCGCCAGAACGCCAATCAGGCGCTGGCGCAGCAGATCGCCGATGCCTATGCCGAATATCAGCGCTGGGCGCGGCTCAATGCGCTGATCGGCTCGGCCACTGGCGACACCTTCCGCAAGATCGCCCAGGCCTACAACCTCGACCTGCTGGTGCATCACGCCAACGTGCAGCTGCGGCAACTGGTCAAGCGCTACCGCCTCAAGCGCGGCGGCAGCATGCTCGGCCTGCTGGTGATGGACACGGAGATGGGCGACGAACTGCGCTCGGTGCATTCGCTGTCCGGCGGCGAAACGTTTCTGGTGTCGCTGGCCCTCGCCCTGGGCCTGGCTTCGATGGCGTCGAGCACGTTGAAGATCGAATCGCTGTTCATCGACGAAGGCTTCGGCAGTCTCGATCCGGAATCCCTGCAACTGGCCATGGACGCTCTTGATGGCTTGCAGGCGCAGGGGCGCAAGGTCGCGGTGATTTCCCACGTGCAGGAAATGCACGAGCGGATTCCGGTGCAGATTCAGGTACAGCGCCAAGGCAACGGTTTGAGCACACTGGAGGTGAAATGAACACGCTGTATTCGTTCCGCCGCTGCCCGTACGCGATGCGGGCACGGATGGCCCTGCGTTATTCGGGTGTGCCGGTGGAGATCGTCGAAGTCAGCCTGAAAGCCAAACCGGCCGAGATGCTGGCGATCTCGCCCAAGGGCACGGTGCCGGTGCTGGACGCGGACGGTCAGGTGATCGACGAGAGCCTGGAGATCATGCACTGGGCGCTGGCGCAGAATGATCCGGATAACTGGTTGCTGGGTGGCGATTCAAGGATCGCCGAGTTGATCGAGGCCAACGATCAAGTGTTCAAGATTCACCTGAATCGCTACAAGTACGCCGAGCGTTATCCGGAACAGCCGTTGGAGGTTTATCGGGCGGAAGGTGCGTTGTTCTTGCAGCGGCTCGATGAGCTGCTCGAGGGTTGCGATTACTTGTTGACCGCGCATCCAAGCCTGGCCGACATCGCGCTGTTGCCGTTCGTTCGCCAGTTCGCCCATGTTGATCGTGACTGGTTTGCGCAGACGCCTTACGTGCGGTTGCAGGCCTGGTTGCAGCGGTTTCTGGAATCGGAGCTGTTCACCGGCATCATGAAAAAGTAGGCGCGTTACGCCAGCACTTCACACATGCCGATGGCCGAACAATCCACTTCGAACGGGCCGAGAAAACCGCTGGCGGTTTTCGCTGGCGGATTGCCGGCCAGCAGCCCCAGCGCATTGGCCCGTTCGATGTTGTGCGCGATGTTGTGGTTGGCCTCTATGGCCCGGGCCAGCCCGCCGACCGAGCCTTGGCCAAATCCCAACAGGGAAGCGCCGTTGGTCATGAACGCCAGTCCGGCAATGACCCAGAGTCTGTAGCCTTTCATGCTCCGCCGACTCCCGCGAGTTCAGCTGAACCGACCGCTGCGTTTTGCGAGCGAAGTTCGAACTGGATGCCGGGATGTGCGACGTCGATCGGTGCTTCGAAGCTGTGTTGCGACTGCGACGCCAGACTGACAAACAGCACCATGACCAGGTACAGACCGATGGCCACGTAGGCGCCGCGTTTGGCGGAAGTGATGATTGAACTGGCCATGATGTGTGCTCCGTGGACAATGTTTCGAGGTCCACAGAATCGATCAAAAAAGCCGGGGTAACCACTCAGGGTTTTCCATAGTAACCATCAGCTTCGTTGATTATTTAGCCGGTCTATCTCGCCGTTTGAAAATAGCTATCGTTGGTCGGGGCGCAGACAAAAACTGCCCAAGGCTGCGATCTTTTGATTTTGCTTTTCAGGAAACAAGATCAAAGGATCGCAGCCTTGGGCAGTTCCAGGGCGTGACGGAAATTTCAGTGTTGAGCTTTGTGATCCAGCGCGGCGTAGAAGTTGGCGCTTTGTTGCAGGTATTTCTGGGTATAGCTCTGGGTGTGGGATTTTTTGTCGCTGATTTCAACGTTGGCACTGGCTGGCAGAGCCACGGTGGCGGAGATGGCGGAAGCGGCAATTACGGAGAAGAGATTGAAGTTCATGGCGGTAACCCTCGTGTTCAGTTGGATTGCTTGCCCGGTTGGGCCGTGGAGCAAACTTAACGCTCGAGGGTTGATCGCTTGAAATGCTTTGCAACATTACCTGTTATCAGCAGGATTAATACAAAGCCGCAGGCCCCGTAGAACGGGGCCTGCGGCTTATTGACGCACGAGAAACTTGATGTCGCTCGGGGCGTCCATCGGCAGTTTTTGCACGGTTTTGCCCAACAGACCGGTCTTGCCGTCGCGCTCGACCACGACAATCTGGTTGCTCTTCTGATTGGCAATCAGCAGGAATTTGCCGCTTGGGTCGAGGCTGAACTCACGGGGGTGATCACCTTCCACCGAACGTCGCTGCAACTCTTTGAGCTGACCGGACGCCGGATCGATTGCAAACACCAGCAACTGATTGGCGGTGCCACGGTTGCTGACATAGAGGAATTTGCCGTCGGCGGACGCGTGCAACGCGGCGGCAGCCTTGTCCGAGGTCGGTTGACCAGCCGCCAGATCGACCAGTTGCGTCTGGGTCAGCACGCCGTCGTGGTAATCGAACACCGCAACCTGGGCGCTCATTTCCATGGTCAGCCAGGCGTGTTTGCCGTCGGCGCTGAACAACAGATGACGCGGGCCGCTGCCGGCGGGCAAAGGCACAGAAGCGGTCATCGCCGGCGTCAATGGCAAGTCCGGGTTGGCCTTGGGATCGAACAGGTAGACAAAGACCTTGTCCGCGCCCAGGTCATTGGAGAACACATAACGACCGTCCGGCGAGGAAACTGTCGAGTGCACGTGGTTCGAGGCCTGACGCTCGAGATTGATCCGGCTTGCCGGGTGCGCGCTCATCTGCACCACCGGTTTGAGCTTGCCGTCGCTGCCCACCGGCAATACCGCGAGGGTGCCGCCCGGATCTTCCATCACCGAATAGTTGCTGACGAACAGATGGCTGGCGTCGCCGCTGAGGCTGGAATGGGTCGGCTCGTTGCCCAGGCTCTGGACCTGATTGATCAAGCTCAGCGCGTGGGTTTTCGGATCGATGGCATAGCTGCTGACGCGACCGACCGGGTCTTTCTGCCCAGGGCCGTTTTCGTTGACCACGAACAGCCGACGCTGATCCTTCGACAGGGTCAGCCATGACGGGTTTTCACTCTTGATCACTTGCAGCGGCTTGGCGTCGATCTGGCCGGTGGCGCTGTTGAAGTTCATCCGGTAAATGCCTTCGCTGGTGTCAGCGGTGTAGGAGCCCACCAAAAACTGGAAGCTCTCGGCCGAGGCACTGGAAAGGCCCATCGCGCCGACGCTGCCGGCCATCAGCAATGGCCAGAATTTACGCATGTTCATTCGGTTTCTTCCTCGTCGTCGGCGCTGCTCAGTACATCACCGAGGCACACCAAGCGGTGCTCGCCAACGGTTTTGGTGTCGCTGGAAAAACCGACGATCAGCCAACTCTGCAAATCTTGATCAAACGTCGCCGCTGCCACCTGCGCCGGGGTGAACTCCCAATGCTTGGCTGCCCGGCCATCGATGCATTCGATGTGCAGGTTGTCGTCTTCGTCGAGGGCGAATTCGAAAGCGTGCAGGCCGTCGATTTCGACCATACCGCAGTGTTCGAGGGCGTTGAGAAGGGTGTCGGTTACGGCAGTCATGGCAATCATGTCTTTCAGGGGGAAAGGGGCAATGATAGCTCAAAGCAGCTGCTGAGCCCTGCCTGTGGGAGCGAGCCTGCTCGCGATAGCGGTGCATCAGTCGACATTCATGTCGCCTGACGATCGCGAGCAGGCTCGCTCCCACATTGACTGGGTTCGGCGGTTAGAGGGCGTCGCGCGATGGCTTGCCATCCACCAGCCGCTGTATGCGCAACGGGTTGGCGTTTTTCAGCGGTTCCGGCAGCAGACTGTCGGGGTAGTTCTGGAAGCACACCGGACGCAGGAATCGATCGATCGCCAGCGTACCCACCGAGGTGCCGCGAGCATCGGAGGTCGCCGGATACGGCCCGCCGTGAACCATCGAATCACAGACTTCGACACCGGTCGGATAACCATTGAGCAGGATCCGTCCGACCTTCTGTTCCAGCAACGGCGTCAGCTCCGGGAAGTGCTCGAAATCCGTCTGCTCGCCGATGATGGTCGCCGTCAGTTGCCCGTGCAGGCCCTGCAACGCCGCGCTCAACTGCGCCTTGTCGGCCACTTCGACAATCACCGTGGTCGGGCCGAACACTTCTTCCTGCAGCACTTCATCGCCATCGATCAGCAGGCTGACATCGGCCTTGAACAACTGCGGCTGCGCCTGATTGCCCTGCTGCGGATTGCCCGCCAGATGCTCGATGCCGGCGTGCGCCAAGAGTTTTTCCAGGCCTTTGCCATAGCTGCCCAGCGTCCCGGCATTGAGCATGGTTTGCGCCGGTTGATCGCCGATCAGCGCCGCGACTTGCTCGACGAACGCGGTGAATTGCGCTGAGCGAATGCCGATCACCAGGCCCGGGTTGGTACAGAACTGACCGCAGCCCTGCACCACCGACGCGGTCAGATCGCGGGCGACGGTTTCCGAACGTACGGCCAGTGCCTGGGGCAACACGATCACCGGGTTGATGCTCGACATCTCGGCAAATACCGGGATTGGCTGAGGCCGCGCGGCCGCCATGTCACACAGCGCCCGTCCGCCGCGCAGCGAGCCGGTGAAACCCACGGCCAGAATCGCAGGATGCTTGACCAGCCATTCGCCGACGCCACCGCCGTAGATCATGTTGAACACACCGGCCGGCATAGCGGTTTTTTCTGCTGCACGGATCAACGCGTCGGCGACGAGTTCGGCTGTGGCCATATGACCGCTGTGAGCCTTGAACACCACCGGGCAACCGGCCGCCAGCGCCGACGCGGTATCGCCGCCAGCAGTAGAGAACGCCAGCGGAAAATTGCTGGCGCCGAACACCGCCACCGGCCCCAGGCCGATACGGTACTGACGCAGATCCGGACGCGGCAACGGCTGACGATCCGGCAATGGCAGGTCGATGCGTGCACCGTAGAAATCACCGCGTCGCAGGACTTTGGCGAACAAGCGCATCTGACCGCTGGTGCGCCCTCTTTCGCCTTGAATCCGCCCGGCCGGCAGCGCGGTTTCGCGGCAGACCACGGCGACGAAATCATCACCCAGTGCGTCCAGCTCATCGGCGATTGCATCGAGAAACTGCGCGCGGCGTTCGGCGCTGAGGCTGCGATACGCCGGATACGCCGCCGCAGCGGCCTTGGCGGCAGCGTCGACTTCCGCTTCCGTGGCCTGAATGAAATCGTGGGGCAGTGCTTCGCCCGTGGTGGCGTCGACGCTTTGCAGCTTGACGTTGCCCGCCGCGCTGCGACGACCGCCGATGTAGTTGTGACCGAGAATCTGAGTCATGGGATCTCCTTAAAGGGTGCCGATGCTGTCCGGTTCAAATGCCGATGCAACCGGGGCGATGCCGTTGACCAGCGGTGCGCCGAATTCAGCCTGGCTGATTTCGAACACGTCGCCCGGTTGAGTACGGATGCCATCGGCAAACGACAGGGTCGCGGTGCCGAAAAAGTGAATGTGCACGTCGCCAGGACGCAGGAACTGGCGGTACTTGAAGTGGTGGTATTCGAGGTTCGCCAGGCTGTGGCACATGTTGGCCTCGCCGCTGAGGAATTCGTTCTGCCACAGCACTTCGCCGTCGCGCAGGATGCGACTGGTGCCCGCCAGGTGTTGAGGCAATTCACCCGTGCGAAGTTCCGGGCCGTAGCTGCAACTGCGCAGCTTGGAGTGGGCCAGGTACAGGTAATTCTTGCGTTCCATGACGTGATCGGAGAACTCGTTGCCCACCGCAAACCCGAGGCGATACGGCCTGCCGTCGTGGCCGATGATGTAGAGGCCGGCCATCTCCGGCTCCTCGCCGGCGTCTTCGGCAAACGGCGGCAGCGGGAACGGCTGGCCGGGACGCACGACAATGCTGCCGTCGCCCTTGTAGAACCATTCCGGCTGCACCCCGGCCTGCCCCGCCGCCGGTTTGCCGCCCTCCACGCCCCACTTGAAGATGCGCATGGTGTCGGTCATCGCCGCTTCGTCGCCGGCCTGCTGGTGCATCTTGTCCCGGGCCGACGCGCTGCCGAGGTGCGTAAGGCCGGTGCCGCTGACCAGCAGGTGCGCCGGGTCCGGGTGATCTAACGGCGGCAGGATGCGCAGTTGGGCCAGCAACTCGGCGTAATCATGGCTGATGCCCAGGCCGAGGGTCTGCACTTGCTGCGCGAGCATGTTGCCGGCCTCGATTGCCGCCAGTGCCAGATCACGAACCGTGCGCGCATCCTGCACTTCATGCACCAGACCGCCCTCGACCACCCCGACACGGCGCTCGCCGTTACTCAATTCGAATTGAACCAGATGCATAAATCCTCTCCTCTATACAAATCCTGAGTTCAGCGCCGTCCCTATGTGGGAGCGGGCTTGCTCGCGAAAGCGGTGTGTCATTCAACTGTGAGGGTGGCTGACCCAGCGCATTCGCGAGCAAGCCCGCTCCCACATAGGTTATGTATGGTTCTGCAGATTCAGGTGCGCGTCGCACCCCGTGCGCTGGCGGCGAATTGGTCAACCGGCAGCACATGCTTGCGCTCCAGCACGCGATAAACGACGCCCGTCAGAATCAGCCCGAACACCATCACCCCGGACAGGAAGTACAGGCCCGAAGCGAGGTTGCCGGTGTATTCCTTCAGCGCGCCGATCACGAACGGGCCGATGTAACCGCCGAGGTTGCCCACCGAGTTGATCAAGGCGATCCCGGCCGCCGCGCTGGCACCGGCAAAGAATCGGCCCGGCAGCGTCCAGAACACTGCCGTGCAGGAAAACAGCGCGAACGCCACCAGACACAACGCCGCCAGTTGCGCCACCGGCAAGGACAGCCAGGCGCTGAGGAACAGGCCCATGGCACCCAGCACATAGAGCACCGCGAGATGGCCGTAACGGTCGTTCAAACGGTCGGAACTGCGCGGAATGATCAGCAGGCCGATGATCCCGAAAATGTACGGCACCGATGACACGAAACCGGTCACCAGATCACTGCCGCCAAACTGTTTGATCAGGGTCGGCAACCACAGGCCCAGGCCATAGATGCTCAGGGTCACCGGCAGGTAGAACAGCGCCAGCAGCAACACGCGTTTGTCTTTCAGCGCATGCAGCGGATTGCCGTGACGCGTCTGGCCGTATTCCTGCAGGTCCTTTTTCAACTCGCCGGTCAGCCAGTCCTTCTCGGCCTGGTCCATCCATTTCACTTGCTGCGGGCCGTCCGGCAGCCAGCGCAATACCGGCCAGGTCAGCAGGATCGCCGGGGTGCCGATGACGATGAACAGCCACTGCCAGCCATGCAGGCCGAGGATGCCGTCCATGCCCAGCAAACCGCCCGAAACGGGGCCGGTGATCATCATCGCGATGGGTTGGGACAGGATGAACAGCCCGAGGATCTTGCCGCGGTGGCGCACCGGGAACCATTGGGTGATGTAGTAAAGAACGCCGGGAAAGAACCCCGCCTCCGCCGCGCCGAGCAGAAAGCGCATCACGTAGAAACTGTGCGGGCCCTGAACGAAGGCCATGCCGATGGTGATCGCGCCCCAGGTGATCATGATCCGCGCGAACCAGCGCCGCGCGCCGAAGCGTTCGAGCATCAGGTTGCTGGGGATTTCAAACAGAAAGTAGCCGATGAAAAACAGCCCGGCGCCAAGGCCGTAGGCGGCATCGCCGATACCGATGTCGGCGCCCATGTGCAGCTTGGCGAAGCCGACGGCAGAGCGATCCACATAGGCGATCAGGTACAGCAGGATCAGGAAGGGAATCAGTTTCAACGTGATGCGCCGGACAAGCCGCAGTTCCTGGCTCATGAGATCGGTCTCCGATTGTTGTTTTTATGGAACCTCGGGGGACGCCTCTCGCGGAAAACCGCCAGGGCCATCCCTCCGTCGAAATCGACTATATAGTAATACTAATTACGCAACAACACTTCCAAACGGGCGATTTTGCGCTTATGTTTAGTCAAAGCTCGCAAACAATAGTCTTACAATAAGAGAATCGATCATGTCTGATAAGAAACCCACCCTGCGCTCCGCCCAATGGTTTGGCACGGCCGACAAGAACGGCTTCATGTACCGCAGCTGGATGAAGAATCAGGGCATCGCCGACCATCAGTTTCACGGCAAGCCGATCATCGGCATCTGCAACACCTGGTCGGAACTGACCCCGTGCAACGCGCACTTCCGCCAGATCGCGGAACACGTCAAACGCGGAGTGATCGAGGCTGGCGGCTTCCCGGTGGAATTCCCGGTGTTCTCCAATGGCGAATCGAACCTGCGCCCGACCGCCATGCTCACCCGCAACCTGGCGAGCATGGACGTCGAGGAAGCGATTCGCGGCAACCCGATTGACGGCGTGGTGCTGCTGACCGGTTGCGACAAGACCACCCCGGCCCTGCTGATGGGCGCGGCCAGTTGCGACGTGCCGGCGATCGTTGTCACCGGCGGGCCGATGCTCAACGGCAAGCACAAGGGCAAGGACATCGGTTCCGGCACCGTGGTCTGGCAGCTCAGCGAACAGGTCAAGGCCGGCACCATCACGATTGACGATTTCCTGGCGGCCGAGGGCGGCATGTCTCGCTCGGCCGGCACCTGCAACACCATGGGCACCGCGTCGACCATGGCTTGCATGGCCGAAGCACTGGGCACGTCCCTGCCGCACAACGCGGCGATTCCGGCGGTGGATGCGCGGCGTTATGTGTTGGCGCACATGTCCGGCATGCGTGCGGTGGAGATGGTTCGTGAGGATCTGAAACTGTCGAAGATCCTGACCAAGGAAGCCTTCGAAAACGCGATCCGGGTCAACGCGGCCATTGGCGGTTCGACCAACGCGGTAATCCACCTCAAAGCCATCGCCGGGCGCATCGGCGTCGAGCTGGATCTGGACGACTGGACGCGCATCGGTCGCGGCATGCCGACCATCGTCGACCTGCAACCGTCCGGGCGTTTCCTGATGGAGGAGTTCTACTACGCGGGCGGTTTGCCGGCCGTGCTGCGCCGCCTCGGAGAGGCCAATCTGATTCCCAATCCAAATGCATTGACCGTCAACGGCAAATCCATCGGCGAGAACACCAAGGACGCACCGATCTACGGTGAAGACGAAGTGATCCGCACCCTCGACAATCCGATCCGCGCCGACGGCGGTATCTGCGTGTTGCGCGGCAACCTGGCGCCACTGGGCGCGGTGCTCAAGCCGTCAGCCGCCACGCCGGAACTGATGCAACACCGTGGCCGCGCCGTCGTGTTCGAGAACTTCGACATGTACAAGGCGCGGATCAACGACCCGGAACTGGACGTCGATGCGGACTCGATTCTGGTGATGAAGAACTGCGGGCCGAAGGGTTATCCGGGCATGGCCGAAGTCGGCAACATGGGTTTGCCGGCCAAGCTGCTGGCGCAGGGAGTGACAGACATGGTGCGCATCTCCGACGCACGGATGAGCGGCACCGCGTATGGCACCGTTGTCTTGCACGTAGCTCCGGAAGCGGCGGCCGGCGGGCCTTTGGCGGCGGTGAAGGAAGGCGACTGGATCGAGCTGGACTGCGCCAGCGGGCGTTTGCATCTGGATATTCCGGACGCGGAACTGGCGGCGCGCATGGCGGATCTGCAACCGCCGCAGCAGCTGTTGGTGGGTGGGTATCGTCAGTTGTACATCGACCATGTGCTGCAGGCGGATCAGGGTTGCGATTTCGACTTCCTCGTTGGTTGCCGAGGGGCTGAAGTCCCGCGCCACTCCCACTGACACCGCCCCCCTTGTGGGAGCGGGCTTGCTCGCGAATTCGGTGTGCCAGTCGAAATATGCATTGCTGACACACCGCATTCGCGAGCAAGCCCGCTCCCACATTTGGCGTGTGTATCTGCCTCAAGATTGTGTCGTGCCTGCTATGATGCGCGGCATCTCCATCGCTCAGGATCGCGCCACTCCCCATGGATTACCGCAAACCTTCCGACCGTAAAAGCATGCACTCGCGCATCGTCCAGGAACTGGGCATGCAGATTGTTTCCGGACGTTTTCTGCCCTGCGACAAACTGCCCGCCGAAGCCCTGCTCTGCGAGGAGTACGCGGTCAGCCGGCCGGTGTTGCGCGAAGCCACGCGAGTGCTGGTCGCCAAGGGCCTGGTGTATTCCAAACCCCGCGTCGGCACCGTGGTCAAGCCGCGCCGCGAATGGCACATGCTCGACCCGGACGTATTGCACTGGTTGATGCAAAGCAGCCCGCAGAACGAGTTCTTCAACGTCCTGACCAGCGTGCGCAGCATCATCGAACCGGCCGCCGCCGCCCTCGCCGCCCAGCATGCGACCGATGCCGACATTGCGTCGATTGCCGAGGCTTACCAGCGCATGGAAGCGGCCCCAACGCCTGAGGCGTTGCTGCAGCCGGATCTGGACTTTCACAGCCGGATTGCCGACGCGACCCACAACGATTTGCTGGCGAACCTGTGCAACATGCTCGCGGTGGCGATTGCCGAGGCGCTGAAGCATTCCAATCAGCGGCCGAATCTGCATGAACTGGCGTTGCCTCGGCACAAAGCGATTTTGACGGCGATCGAGAATCGGGATGCGTTGGGGGCGCGGCATGCGACGTTGGTGCAGCTGGATGATGCGCGCAGTGCCTTGAGTGTTGTGCTGGGGGCGGATCTTTCGTAAGCCTTGAGACTGCTTGCCCTCACCCTAGCCCTCTCCCAGAGGGAGAGGGAACCGATTGGGGGATACTTGAGAGATACGCCGACTTGAACGATCCGCTTTTAATCCATAATCGACTCGATTTTTCAGGTCGATGTATCACGCGAGACATTGCGGTCAGTCCCCTCTCCCTCCGGGAGAGGGCTAGGGTGAGGGGCTTTTGATCTTGCCCCATAAAAAAGCCGCAACCCTTCAAGGTTGCGGCTTTTTCATTTCAGCCAAACGGATCAGTGAGCAAACAACGAATTGCCCTTCTGCCCTGCCAGTTTCTCCGGCTTGATCAGGAACTTCGCCAACGCCGGCAGCAGCCACAGCGCACCGAACATGTTCCACAGCAGCATGAAGGTCAGCATCAGGCCCATGTCGGCCTGGAACTTGATCGCCGAGAAGATCCAGGTGCACACACCAATGGCCAGGCACAGGCCGGTGAACAGCACCGCCTTACCGGTGGATTTCAGGGTCTGGTAATAGGCTTCCTGCAACGGCAAACCGGCACGCAGGAAACTTTCCAGACGGCTGTAGATGTAGATGCCGTAGTCCACGCCGATCCCCACGCCCAGCGCCACCACCGGCAGCGTCGCAACTTTCACGCCAATACCCATGAACGCCATCAGCGCGTTGCCCAGCACCGAAGTCAGCACCAGCGGCAACACGATGCACAGGGTCGCCGCCCACGAGCGGAAGGTGATCATGCACATCACCGCCACGCAGATGTACACCAGGATCAGAATGGTCAGCTCGGACTTCTTGATCACCTCGTTGGTGGCCGCTTCGATGCCGGCGTTACCGGCGGCGAGGATGAATTCCAGGCCTTCCTTGTTGTTTTCCTTGGCGAAGTCCTGCACCGCATGCACCGCGCGATCCAGGGTTTCGGCCTTGTGGTCGTTGAGGAACACCAGCACCGGCGCCAGCGAGCAACTGTTGTTGTACAGGCCGTCGGCCCGGGCGATGGAGTTGTTCAGCACGTCCGGGTTGCGCGACAGGGTTTCCCATTTCAGGTTGCCCTCGTTCATGCCCTTGATCATCTGCTTGGACACGGTCACCAGCGAGATCGCCGACTGCACGCCCTCGGTGTTCTGCATCTTCCACATCAGCTCGTCGATCGGCGCCATGGCTTCATAACGCGAGCAGCCTTCGGACTTGGTCTTGACCATCACCACCAGCACATCGGAGCTGGTCGAGTAGTTATTGATGATGAAGTTGTTGTCCTTGTTGTAGCGCGAGTCCGGACGCAGTTCCGGCGCGCCCTGGTCGAGGTCGCCGATCTTCAGGTTCTGGCTGTACCAGAGGCCGCCACCGAAGGCGACCAGCGCCAAAGCGATGGAGATTGGGGCGACTTTCGGGTTGGCGAAGTTCGACAGCAGGCGCCAGAACGGATGTTCGCGGTGCGCGTCCTTCTTGCTCTTGGCAATGGCGCGCTTGCTGATGCCGACATAGGAAATCGCCACCGGCAACAGGATCAGGTTGGTAAACACAATCACCGCCACGCCGATGGAAGCGCCGATGGCCAGCTCGCGGATCACGCCGATGTCGATGATCAGCAGCGTGATGAAGCCGACGGCGTCCGCCAGAATCGCGATCATCCCCGGCAGGAACAGCTGACGGAATGTCCGCCGTGCGGCCGTCAACGCGTTGTCCGCCTCACCGGATTGCAGGGCGATACCGTTGATTTTCTGCACGCCGTGGGAAATGCCGATGGCGAAGATCAGGAACGGCACCAGCATCGAATACGGATCGAGGCCGAACCCGAAGAAGTGCATCAACCCGAGTTGCCAGACCACCGCCACCAGGGTGGTGCTCAACACCGCCACGGTGCTGCGCAGGCAGTTGGTGAACCACAGCAGCAGGATCAGAGTGATGACGAAGGCAATGCCGAAGAACATCACCACCATCACCAGGCCGTCGATCAGGTCACCGACCTTCTTGGCGAAACCGACGATGTGGATCTTGACGTTGGGGTTCTGCGCTTCGAACTTGTTGCGGATCTTGTCTTCGAGCTCATGGGAGAACTGGCGATAGTCCAGCGCCAGCAGCTTGCCTTGATCCTGCGGGTCCGGGTAGGACTCCAGCAGCGGGATGTCGACAATACTCGACTTGAAGTCGTTGGCCACGAGACGCCCGACCTGACCGGACTTGAGCACGTTGTTGCGCAGCAGATCGAGGCTGTCCTGGGAGCCGTTGTAGCTCTGCGGGATCACTTCGCCGCCGGCAAAACCTTCCTCGGTCACTTCGGTCCAGCGCACGCTCGGGCTCCACAGCGACTTGAGGCCGGAACGGTCGACGCCGGAGATGTAGAACACCTCGTCGTTGATCTGACGCAGGGTCTCCATGTACTCCTTGGAGAAAATGTCGCCGTCCTTCGCTTCCACCGAAATCCGCACGGTGTTGCCCAGGTTCGCCAGATCGTTGCGGTGCTCCATCATCTTTTCAATGAACGGATGCTTGAGCGGGATCATCTTTTCGAAACTGGTGGACGGACGGATCAGCGTGGCCTGCCAGAACAGGAAAATGCTGACCAGCAGGCAGATCACGATCACTGCCGGGCGGTTGTTGAAGATCAGGCGCTCGAGAAACGTCGCCTTGTCCTGATGATGAGTGCTCAAGGAAGTCATAGCCCCGCCTTCTTATTATTGATTCGGCTCATTTGCCCAGCTCGACGCCGTTCGCAGTCGTGACCCGAACGCCACCCTGCCCGCTCAGGATCAGATTGCCGTTGCCGGCGGCGGTGACCGACGACAGCGAGATGCGATCCGGACGGTTGAACACGCTGAAGGTTTCGCCGTTGTCACTGCTGCTGACCACCGAGCCGCCGTTGCCGACGATGACGATGGAGCCGTCCGCAAGCAGTGTGGCACCGGACAGGCCGAACTCCAGCGAACCGCGCGCGGCTTTCAGTTCGACCTGCTCCCAGGTGCTGCCGAAATCGGTGGAGCGGTAAAGGTTGCCCCGCAGACCGTAGGCCAGCAGGGTTTGCGGCTGCGCCGTGCCGATCACGCCGAACAGCGAGCCTTCGTACGGGCCTTCGAGTTTTTCCCAGGTCTGGCCCCAGTCGGCGGAGCGGAACATGCTGCCCGACTCGCCAACGATGAACAGACCGGCGTCTTTTACCGCGCCGATGGCGTTGAGGTGGAACTGGTCTTCGTTGTCGAGGCGATCACTGACGTCTTCCCAGTTTTTGCCGCCGTCGGTGGTTTCCAGCAGCGCGCCGTAGGCACCCACCGCCAGGCCGCTGTTGACGTCCTTGAACCAGACGTCGAGCAGCGGCGATTCGCGCTTGAGGTCTTCGAACTGTTTGGTCCAGGTCAGGCCGCCGTCTTCGCTGGCGAGGATCTGCGCGTCGTGGCCGACGGCCCAGCCGTGCTTGTCATCGACGAAATACACGGCGGTCAGCAACTGGCGGCTCGGCACCTTGGCCTGGGTCCAGGTCTTGCCCTGGTCGTCGGAATAGAGAATGTGCCCACGATCCCCGACCGCCACCAGGCGGGTTCCGGCGTGAACGACATCGAGCATCAGGCTTTTCGAGGCCTTGGCCGATTCGGTGGAATAGACCACGTCGGCTGGCGCTTCGGCGGCGAGAACCGGCGCCGACAATGTGGCAAAGCCCAGCAGAGAGAGTGCTGTGGCCAGCAACGCGGTGTTGCGTAACGCCGGCGGGCGGCAACGACTCATAGACCTTCCCCTGTTTATTATTGTTGGTCATGGACCTTAAAGGGCGCCGCAAGGGTGCTCACGGTGACTGCCTGGTCACAAGCATAGTCCTGAAACCCGCCATCCAGAGCCCATTCGGAAGCTGGCTCATCCTATCGGGCATTCGAAACGTCTGACAATCGGCGCAACGTTATCTTTTGTTAACCGAAAGGGACTACAGCGGCGGCTGAATGCGCGGGCATTCGTCCGACTGATGGCGGGGATTCTTGCGATGGGGACTTGCACGATCGGTATTATGGTATACCATCAGACGCACAGACACTCTTTATCCCCTACGGAGCAGCTCATGAGTTTCGAAATTCGCAAGATCGTCAGCTATGTCGAAGAGACCTTCATCGAAGGCGGCAAGGCGTCCGACACCCCGGTGACCATGGTCGGCCTGGCCGTCGTGATGAAGAACCCGTGGGTCGGCAATGGGTTTGTCGAAGACCTCAAGCCGCAGATCCGCGCCAATTGTTCGGATCTCGGCGCGATGATGGTCGAGCGTCTGGTGGGGATCATCGGCGGCGCCGAGAAGATCGAGGCTTACGGCAAAGCCGCGGTGGTCGGTGCCGATGGCGAAATCGAACACGCGTCGGCGGTGATCCACACCCTGCGCTTCGGCAACCACTACCGCGAAGCGGTCAAGGCCAAGAGTTACCTGAGCTTCACCAACAAGCGCGGCGGTCCGGGCACTTCGATTCAGATCCCGATGATGCACAAGGACGACGAAGGCCTGCGCTCGCACTACATCACCCTGGAAATGCAGATCGAAGACGCCCCGCGCGCCGACGAAATCGTCGTGGTGCTCGGTTGCGCCGACGGTGGTCGCCTGCACCCGCGCATCGGCAACCGCTACATCGATCTGGAAGAACTGGCCGCCGAAAAAGCCCAGTAATCACAATAAAAAAGGCATTGCAGGAGCGCTCCATGATTCGGCTCACCGCTGAACTCACCCCGGCCGGCACCAGTTATCTGGCGACAGGCGTTGGCCAACCCGTGGTGTTGATCCACGGCGTAGGCCTGAACAAAGAAATGTGGGGCGGCCAGATCGTTGGCCTGGCCACGCAATACCGGGTGATCGCCTACGACATGCTCGGCCATGGCGCCAGCCCGCGACCGGCCAGCGGCACCGCCCTGCTCGGTTACGCTGATCAGTTGCTGGAGCTGCTTGACCACCTGCAATTGCCCGAGGCGTCGGTGATCGGGTTTTCCATGGGCGGTCTGGTGGCGCGGGCGTTTGCCTTGCATTACCCGGAACGCCTGAAAAGCCTGGTAGTGCTCAACAGCGTGTTCAACCGCAGCGAGGAGCAGCGCGCCGGGGTTATCGCCCGCACCGCGCAGGCTGCCGAACACGGGCCGGACGCGAATGCCGAAGCGGCGCTGTCGCGCTGGTTCAGCCGTGAATATCAGGCGGCCAACCCGGCGCAGATCGCTGCGATCCGCCAGACCCTGGCCGGCAATGATCCGCAAGGCTATCTGACCACCTATGAACTGTTCGCCACCCAGGACATGTACCGCGCCGACGACCTGGGCAGCATCCAGGCGCCGACGCTGATCGCCACCGGCGAGCTGGACCCCGGATCGACCCCGGAAATGGCCGAGCAACTGGCCGCGCGCATTCCCGGCGCGAAGGTTGCCGTGCTGCCCGAGCAACGGCATATGATGCCGGTAGAGTCGCCACGGCTGGTAAACCAGACGCTGCTGGAATTTCTCGACACCGCATACGCCCGACAAAACCATATAAAGGGGATCGTTGCATGACGCTCGCACGCTTCCAGATGTGCATCGGCGGAGAATGGGTCGACGCCCTCTCCGGCAAGACTTTCGAAAGCCTCAACCCGGCGCTGGCCGAACCCTGGGCCGAATTGCCCGACGCAGATGAGGCCGACGTCGAACGCGCCGTGCAAGCGGCACAGACCGCCTTCGACAGCCCGGCATGGCGTGGTTTGACCGCCACCGCGCGCGGCAAACTGCTGCGTCGGCTCGGTGACCTGATCGCTGAAAACAAGGAGCAACTGGCGCAGCTGGAAAGCCGCGACAACGGCAAACTGATCCGCGAAACCCGCGGTCAGGTCGGTTATCTGCCGGAGTTCTTCCACTACACCGCCGGCCTCGCCGACAAGCTCGAAGGCGGCACCCTGCCGCTGGATAAGCCCGATCTGTTCGCCTACACCGTGCACGAAGCCATGGGCGTGGTCGCCGCGATCATTCCCTGGAACAGCCCGCTTTACCTGACCGCGATCAAACTGGCGCCGGCGCTGGCGGCGGGCAACACCATCGTGATCAAACCGTCCGAGCATGCCTCGGCGACCATTCTGGAGCTGGCGCGTCTGGCCCTCGAAGCAGGGGTTCCACCGGGCGTGGTCAACGTTGTCACCGGCTACGGCCCGAGCACTGGCGCCGCCCTCACCCGTCATCCGCTGATCCGCAAGATCGCCTTCACCGGTGGCGCGGCCACGGCCCGGCATGTGGTGCGCAGCAGCGCCGAGAACTTTGCCAAGCTGTCGCTGGAACTGGGCGGCAAGTCGCCGAACATCATCTTTGCCGACGCTGATCTCGACAGCGCGATCAACGGTGCGATTGCCGGGATTTATGCGGCATCCGGGCAGAGTTGCGTATCCGGCTCGCGACTGCTGGTGCAGGACGAAATCTACGACGAGTTCGTCAGCCGACTGGTGGAACGCGCCCAGCGCATCCGCATCGGCAACCCGCAGGACGACAGCAGCGAAATGGGCCCGATGGCTACCGCGCAGCAACTGGCGGTGGTGGAGGGTCTGGTGGCTGATGCCATTGCCGAAGGTGCACGCCTGCGTCTGGGTGGCAAGCGTCCGAGTGGCGTGGGTGACGGCTGGTTCTACGAACCGACGCTGTTCGAATGCGATCGCAACTCGATGAAGATCATGCAGGAAGAAGTCTTTGGTCCGGTGGCCTCGGTGATCCGTTTCAAGGACGAAGCCGAAGCGCTGGCGATTGCCAACGACTCGCAGTTCGGCCTCGCCGCCGGCATCTGGACCCGCGATCTGGGTCGTGCCCATCGCCTGGCCCGGGACGTGCGCTCGGGGATTATCTGGGTCAACACCTACCGCGCGGTGTCGGCGATGGCACCGATCGGCGGCTTCAAGAACAGTGGCTATGGACGCGAAAGCGGCATCGATTCGGTGCTGGCCTACACCGAACTGAAAACGGTGTGGATCAACCTCTCCCAGGCGCCGATGCCTGATCCGTTTGTGATGCGTTAGGAGTCCTGCGACATGATCGAACCCGGCATTTACAAAGACGTCATGAGCTCGTTTCCGTCCGGGGTCACGGTGGTCACCACCCTCGACCCGGACGGTGGCATCGTCGGCATCACCGCCAGCGCCTTCAGTGCGCTGTCGATTGATCCGGCGCTGGTGCTGTTCTGCCCCAACTACGCCTCCGACACCTACCCGGTACTGCGCGACAGCAAGAAGTTCGCGATCCATTTGCTGTCCGCAGACCAGACCGCCGAGGCCTATGCCTTCGCCGGCAAAGGCAAGGACAAGGCCAACGGCATCGAGTGGCATTTGAGCGAGCTCGGTAACCCGATCCTCGCCAAGGCCACGGCGATCATCGAGTGCGAGTTGTGGCGCGAATACGACGGCGGCGACCACGCGATCATCGTTGGCGCAGTGAAGAACCTGATCCTGCCGGAGCAACCGGTGACGCCGATGATTTATCACAAGGGCAAGCTCGGCGCGTTGCCGACACTGGCCTGAAAGATTCACACAAATCCCACTGTGGGAGCGGGCTTGCTCGCGAAGGCGTCGTGTCAGCCGACACCTATGTTGAATGAGCTACCGCATTCGCGAGCAAGCCCGCTCCCACAAGGGAATTGTGGTGACTGGAGGATTTATGAGTAGCGAGAAGTATGAAAAGGGCCTGAAGATCCGCACCCAGGTGCTGGGCGAAGCCTATGTGCAGCGCTCGATCGAGAATGCCGACGACTTCACCCGCCCGCTGCAGGAAATGGTCACCGAATACTGCTGGGGCCACGTCTGGGGACGTGAAGGCCTGTCGCTCAAGGAGCGCAGCATGATCAACCTGGCGATGATCTCGGCGCTCAACCGTCCGCACGAACTGAAACTGCATGTGCGCGGCGCCTTGCGTAACGGCCTGAGTCGTGAGCAAATACGCGAAATTCTGCTTCAGGTCGGTATTTATTGCGGCGTCCCGGCAGCCGTGGACAGTTTCCGGCTCGCCCGTGAAGCCTTCGCCGAAGCCGACGCCGAGGCCTCCAGTTAACCCCTCGGCTGTTTTGATGCCCGTCTGGCATGGACAGCCACCTTAAAGAGCGGACCCCATGAAACGCCTGCCACTCGACGACAGCTTCAAGGTCAATCGCAACCCCGTCACCCTGCGCGAAATCGTGCTGGATAAACTGCGAAGCGCCATCATGAACTTCCAGCTGCTGCCGGGCGATCGCCTGGTGGAGCGCGATCTGTGCGATCGCCTGGGCGTGAGCCGTACGTCGGTGCGTGAAGCCTTGCGTCACCTGGAATCCGAAGGCCTGGTGGAATTCGCCGACGCCAAGGGGCCGCGCGTGGCGATCATCACCCTCGCCGATGCCGTCGACATCTATGAACTGCGCTGCGTGCTCGAAGGCCTGATCGTCCAGCTGTTTACCCTGCGCGCCAAGGCCAAGGACATCAAGGCCCTGGAAAAAGCCCTCGACGAGAACCGCAAGGCGCTCAAGGACGGCGAGCTGCAACAGGTGATCGATTCGGTACAGGGTTTCTACGACGTCCTGCTGGAAGGCTCGGGCAACCATGTCGCGGCCACTCAACTGCGTCAGTTGCAGGCGCGCATCAGCTACCTGCGCGCGACGTCGGTGTCCCAGGAAAACCGGCGCGGCGCCAGTAATCACGAGATGGAAAAAATGGTCGAGGCGATCAAGAGCGGCGATCCGCTGGCGGCGCATCAGGCGTGCGTCGATCACGTCCGCGCGGCGGCTGCCGTGGCCCTTGATTACCTCAAGCGTAAACAGGAAGAGACCGGCGCCACACCGCCAATCACCCTGCCGATCGCGCTGAAAGAACCGCGCATAGGTCACTGACATGTTCAGCCCGAGCTTTTGCCCGAAATGCGGTGGCGCTGACCTCGGTCAGCAGGTGCCGCCGGGCGATACGCACGAGCGCCTGATGTGCCGCGGCTGCGGCTACATCCACTATGTGAACCCGAAAATCATTGCCGGCTGCATCATCGAGCAGGACGGCAAATACCTCTTGTGCCAACGGGCGATCCCACCGCGCCCCGGCACCTGGACCCTGCCCGCCGGTTTCATGGAAAGCGGCGAAACCACCGAACAGGCCGCCCTGCGCGAAGTCTGGGAAGAAAGCGGCGTACGCGCGGAAATCGTCTCGCCGTACTCGATCTTCAGCGTGCCGAAGATCAGCGAGGTCTACATCATCTTCCGCGCCCTCGCGCTGGAGATCACCGGCCAGTACGGCCCGGAAACCCTCGCCTGCAAATTCTTCGCCCCCGAAGACATCCCGTGGGAGCAGATCTACTACCCGGCGATCCGGCAGATCCTCGAACGCTACATCGAGGAACGCCAGGCCGGGGTGTATGGCATGTACATGGGCAATGACGACAGCGGCAAGATTCATTTCATGCGCTAAGGATCACCTCTCCCCCTGTGGGAGCGGGCTTGCTCGCGAAGGCGTCGTGTCAGTCGCAAGAAATGTTGAATTATTGACCGCATTCGCGAGCAAGCCCGCTCCCACAAGGGATCTGTAGTGTGGCTTAAAGCGGGGCGATACCTTCGACGATGACGATCTCCGCCCTCGCCCATTCCTCGCGGTAGCTCTTCGCTTCCTGATACGCCGCTGAGCGATAGCACGCAACCGCCTGCTCGTAGCTGTCGAATTCAATCACCACGCTGCGCTGTGGCGTCGGTCGCCCTTCCATCGCTTCGCTGCGCCCGCCTCTGGCTAAAAACTTCGCGCCGAACTCGGCGAACGCTTTCGGCGCGCGCTGGGTGTATTGGCTGTAGTGATCGGGATCGGTGATGTCCACGTGTGCAATCCAGTACGCCTTCATAGTGACCTCTTGGTTGATTTTGTATTATGGTATACCACGAATTTCATCCACATCGAGAGTCCAGCATGGCCTTCAACAGCATCGAAGAAATCATCGAAGATTATCGCCTCGGCAAAATGGTGTTGCTGGTCGATGACGAGGATCGGGAAAACGAAGGCGACCTGCTGCTGGCCGCCGATCGTTGCACACCCGAGGCGATCAGTTTCATGGCCCGTGAGGCCCGGGGGCTGATCTGCCTGACGTTGACCGACGATCATTGCCAGCGCCTGGGACTTGAGCAAATGGTGCCGAGCAATGGCAGTGTGTTCAGCACGGCGTTCACGGTTTCCATCGAAGCGGCGGTCGGCGTGACTACCGGCATTTCCGCTGCCGACCGCGCTTGTACGGTAGCCGCTGCGGTGGCGCCGAACGCACGCGCAGAAGACCTGGTGCAGCCGGGCCATATCTTTCCGCTGCGCGCCAAGGAAGGTGGCGTGTTGACCCGTGCCGGCCACACCGAGGCTGGTTGTGATCTGGCGCGGCTGGCGGGTTTCACGCCGGCCTCGGTGATTGTCGAGGTGATGAACGACGACGGCACCATGGCCCGTCGTCCGGATCTGGAAGTCTTCGCCCGCAAGCACGGGATCAAGATCGGCACCATCGCCGACCTGATCCACTATCGCCTGAGCACCGAACACACCATCGAACGCATCGGCGAACGGGAGTTGCCGACGGTGCATGGCACATTCCGTTTGATCACCTTCGAAGATCGCATCGAGGGTGGCGTGCACATGGCGATGGTCATGGGCGAGCTGCGCCGTGAGGAACCGACGCTGGTGCGCGTGCATGTGATCGATCCGCTGCGCGATCTGGTGGGCGCCGAGTACAGCGGGCCGTCGAACTGGACGTTGTGGGCGGCGCTGCAACGGGTCGCCGCCGAGGGGCATGGCGTTGTGGTGGTGCTGGCCAATCATGAATCTTCACAGGCGCTGCTGGAGCGCATTCCGCAACTGACTCAACCGCCTCGGCAGTTCAGTCGCTCGCAATCGCGGATCTATTCGGAGGTCGGCACCGGGGCGCAGATTCTGCAGAACCTGGGCGTCGGCAAGCTGCGCCACCTGGGCCCGCCGCTGAAATATGCCGGTTTGACCGGCTACGATCTGGAAGTGGTCGAGAGCATTCCCTTCACCGAATGACCCTGTTTGCCAGATAGCCGGTACGGCAAAGTGCTTGCACAAAGCTTGGAATACCATAATATGATATTCCATAGACCGGACGACCTGAAAAAGCGTCCAGCTACTGCTCCCGACAGGCGGGCAACAACGCAAGCCCGCTCAAAAACACAACAATGAGGGCGTAAAAATGGTGTTGAACAAAGCTGCAACCGCGATCTTTTTTGCGGGACTGCTGAGCGTGACCGGTCAGGCCGCGATGGCCGCCGAGAGTGTGAACTTTGTCAGCTGGGGCGGTAGCACCCAGGATGCGCAAAAACAGGCCTGGGCCGATCCGTTCAGCAAGGCCAGCGGCATCACCGTCGTGCAGGACGGCCCGACCGACTACGGCAAACTCAAGGCCATGGTCGAAAGCGGCAACGTGCAATGGGACGTGGTCGACGTTGAAGCCGACTTCGCCCTGCGCGCCGCTGCCGAAGACCTTCTCGAACCCCTCGATTTCAAACAGATCCAACGCGACAAGATCGACCCGCGTTTCGTCAGCGACCACGGCGTCGGCTCGTTCTTCTTCTCCTTCGTCCTCGGCTACAACGAGGGCAAACTCGGCGCCAACAAGCCGCAGGACTGGAGCGCGCTGTTCGACACCAAGACCTTCCCCGGCAAACGCGCCCTCTATAAATGGCCGAGCCCCGGCGTGCTTGAACTGGCCCTGCTCGCCGACGGCGTAGCAGCCGACAAGCTCTATCCGCTGGACCTGGATCGCGCCTTCAAGAAACTCGACACCATCAAGAATGACATCGTCTGGTGGGGCGGCGGCGCGCAGTCGCAGCAACTGCTGGCTTCCGGTGAAGCGAGCATGGGCCAGTTCTGGAACGGCCGGATCCACGCCCTGCAAGAAGACGGCGCACCGGTCGGCGTGAGTTGGAAACAAAACCTGGTCATGGCCGACATTCTGGTGGTGCCAAAGGGCGCGAAAAACAAGGACGCGGCGATGAAATTCCTGGCCAGCGCCAGCAGTGCCAAAGGCCAGGCCGATTTCTCCAACCTGACCGCTTACGCCCCGGTCAACGTCGACAGCGTGGCGCGTCTGGACTCGACGCTGGCCCCGAACCTGCCGACTGCCTACGCTAAGGATCAGATCACTCTTGATTTCGCGTACTGGGCCAAGAACGGTCCGGCCATCGCGACACGGTGGAACGAATGGCTGGTCAAATGAAAATGGCGGCCACCGCGTCCCGTCCCTCCACTGCCACCGGGAGCGCCGCGAGCGCTGCCGGCCCGGCGTCAGGCAAGGCGAGTGCAATGGCGCAAGCCCCGTCCCTCAAGCAACGCTGGCGCGGCGCCGGCAATCTCGCGCCGGCGCTGTTGTTCCTCGGTCTGTTCTTTCTCGCCCCGCTGATTGGACTGTTGCTGCGAGGCGTGTTGGAACCGGTGCCGGGCCTTGGCAACTATGAACAACTGTTCGCCAACACGGCGTATGCACGGGTGCTGTTCAACACCTTTTCGGTGGCGGGACTGGTGACGGTGTTCAGCCTGCTGCTGGGCTTTCCGCTGGCCTGGGCGATCACTCTGGTGCCGCGCGGCTGGGGACGCTGGATCCTCAACATCGTGCTGTTGTCGATGTGGACCAGCCTCCTCGCCCGCACCTATTCGTGGCTGGTGCTGTTGCAGGCTTCGGGCGTCATCAATAAAGCCTTGATGGCGATGGGCATCATCGATCAGCCGCTGGAAATGGTGCACAACCTGACCGGCGTGGTGATCGGCATGAGCTACATCATGATCCCGTTCATCGTGCTGCCTTTGCAGGCGACCATGCAGGCCATCGACCCGATGATCCTGCAGGCCGGTTCGATCTGTGGCGCAAGTCCCTGGACCAACTTCTTCCGGGTGTTCCTGCCGCTGTGCCGGCCGGGGCTGGCGTCCGGTGGGTTGATGGTGTTCGTGATGTCCCTCGGTTACTACGTCACCCCGGCGCTGCTGGGCGGGGCGCAGAACATGATGCTGCCGGAATTCATCATTCAGCAGGTGCAGTCGTTCCTCAATTGGGGCCTGGCCAGCGCCGGCGCCGCGTTGCTGATCGTCATCACGCTGGTGCTGTTCTACGTCTACCTGAAGCTGCAGCCGGAATCCCCGGTTGGCGCCAGTAACGCGAGGTAAGCCGACATGCTCCTGACGCCCAATGCCATGAGTCGCCGGATGCGCTTCGGCCTGTATTTCACCACCGGGCTGATCGGCCTGTTCCTGCTGTTGCCGATCGTGTTCATCGTCCTGCTGTCGTTCGGTTCATCCCAGTGGCTGGTGTTCCCGCCACCGGGCTGGACGCTGAAATGGTACGTGCAGTTCTTCTCCAATGCCGACTGGATGAGCGCAGCGCTGGCCAGCCTCAAGGTCGCGGTGCTGACCACGATCTGCGCCGTCGCCCTCGGTTTGCCGACGGCCTTTGCGCTGGTGCGCGGACGCTTCCCCGGCCGGGAAATGCTCTACGGCCTGTTCACCCTACCGATGATCGTGCCACTGGTGATCATCGCGGTGGCGGTGTACGCGCTGTTCCTCAAGCTTGGCTACACCGGGACGATGTTCGCCTTCGTCGTCAGCCATGTGATCGTCGCGTTGCCGTTCACCATCATCTCGATCATCAACTCGCTGAAGCTGTTCGATCAGTCGATTGAAGACGCGGCGGTGATCTGCGGTGCGTCACGCCTGCAAGCGGTGTTCAAGGTGACCTTCCCGGCGATTCGCCCGGGGATGGTGGCCGGCGCCCTCTTCGCCTTCCTGGTCTCGTGGGACGAAGTGGTGCTCAGCGTGATGATGGCCAGCCCGACCCTGCAAACCCTTCCCGTGAAAATGTGGACCACCCTGCGCCAGGACCTGACGCCCGTGATCGCCGTCGCCTCGACGCTGCTGATCGGCCTGTCGGTATTGGTCATGGTGATCGCCGCCGCCCTGCGCCGGCGCAACGAAATCAGCGCCTGAGCGCCCAGGAGTACGACATGAGTGCCGTGATCAAAGACGCATCCCAGCAGAACGACAAACCCCTGGTCAGCCTGCGCAACCTGAACAAGCACTACGGCGATTTTGCGGCCGTGGACAACATCTCGCTAGACATCAAGGACGGCGAATTCCTGACCTTCCTCGGCTCCAGCGGCTCGGGCAAAAGCACCACGCTGTCGATGCTCGCCGGCTTCGAAACCCCGAGCAGCGGCGAGATCCTGGTCAACGGCCAGTCGCTGGTGAATGTGCCACCGCACAAACGCGACATCGGCATGGTGTTCCAGCGCTATTCGCTGTTCCCGCATCTGTCGGTGCGCGACAACATCGCGTTCCCGCTGGCGATCCGCAAACTCGCTGCGGCCGAGCGTGATAAACGCGTCGATGCGATGTTGAAACTGGTGCAGCTGGAACAGTTCGCCCATCGTCGTCCTTCGCAACTGTCCGGCGGCCAGCAGCAACGGGTCGCCATTGCACGGGCGCTGGTTTACGAGCCACGCATTCTGCTGATGGACGAACCGCTCGGGGCGCTGGACAAGAAACTGCGCGAAGACCTGCAGGATGAATTGCGCCAGTTGCACCGTCGCCTCGGCATCACCATCGTCTACGTGACCCACGACCAGGAAGAAGCCATGCGCCTGTCCCAGCGCATCGCGATTTTCAGTCACGGCAAGATTGTCGGGCTCGGCAGCGGTTATGACCTTTATCAGAATCCGCCGAATGCGTTTGTGGCGTCGTTTCTGGGTAACTCGAACTTTCTCAAGCTCAAGGCGCAGGGCAATGCGGCGGCGAGTTTTGAGGGGCAGTCGCTGTCGATTCGCCTGACCGCTGGATTGCAGACCGGGCAGGATGTGCTGCTGATGGTGCGTCCGGAAAAAGCACTGGCGTTGAGTGTGCAGCAGGCGGCGAGTGAGCCGTTGGCAGCGGGCTGGAACGAGGTTTCGGCGAAGGTGGTCGAGGTGTTGTTTCTGGGTGAGAGCCAGACGTGCAGTGTGGTCACGTCGGGCGGGACTTCGATGACGGTGAAGGCATTGTCGGCGGCGGGGATGCCGTTGAAGGCTGGGGATCCGGTTCGGGTGCGTTGGGCGACGGCGGATGCATGCGTCTATACCGAGTGGGCTGAGAGCGATCTAAATAAAGCTGCCGGATCACACTAAGTTCTTCAGAAAACAACGGAACCCTGTGGGAGCGGGCTTGCCCGCGAATAGGCCGGCACATTCAACATCAATACTGAATTTGCTGGCCCCTTCGCGGGCAAGTCGAATCGTCGCACCGCCGCTCCCACAAGTTCTGCGCCAATCAGTTGATTGGCGAATAGCCTTCGATCTGGTCCGGCCAAGCCGTCAACACTTCAAACCCGTTCTCCGTCACCGCCACCATGTGCTCCCACTGCGCCGACAACGATTGATCCTTGGTCACCACCGTCCAGCCATCCGCCAGACTTTTCACATGCCGCTTGCCAGCATTGAGCATCGGTTCGATGGTGAAAATCATCCCCGCCTTCAGTTTCAAGCCCTGCTCCGGATAACCGTAATGCAGCACCTGCGGCTCATCGTGATAAACCTTGCCGATCCCGTGCCCGCAGTACTCACGCACCACGCTGAACCCTTCTTTTTCCGCCAGACTTTGAATCGCATGGCCAATATCGCCCAACGTGGCGCCCGGCCGCACCACGCGGATGCCCGCGCACATGGCGTCGTAGGTTGTCTTGATCAGATGGCGCGCCTCGGGCGTCGGCTCGCCGACCACGTACATGCGGCTGGTGTCGCCGAACCAGCCGTCCTTGATCACCGCGATGTCGAGGTTGACGATGTCGCCATCCTTCAACACGCGCTTCGACGGAATGCCGTGACACACCACTTCGTTGACCGACGCGCAGACGGTTTTCGGGAAGCCGTGGTAACCGACGTTGGCCGGAATGGCTTTCTGCACATTGACGATGTAGTCGTTGCACAACTGGTCGAGTTGATCGGTCGTCACGCCAGCCTTGACGTGCGGCACCAGCATCGCCAGCACCTCGGCGGCCAATCTGCCGGCCTCGCGGGATTGAGCGATTTCGGCCTTGGTGTTGATCTTGATCGGGTTTCTCATGCCTTTACCGCCTCTTTGGCCGAGGCGTTCTGCGCGGCATCCGCCAGTGCGCAGACTTGCTGCAGATCCAGACCGCCCGACTGCTCGGCGCGAATCAGCAACCGGCAAATGGCGTGGTGATCAAGATCGGGATACAACTCGGCGAGCATGCCGATGCGCATCCAGTGTTCGGCCTGCGCGTTGATCGAGCGGCTGAGTGCGTTGCTGGAGATGCGCAGATTCTCGTGCATGTCCTCTGAAATCTTTACGATGCCCATGGCAATATCCGATACGAAGTGTATATGGATCGTATATTAATCGTGTATCGCCCGGGATTGCAAACGCTGCATACCCGGTAAATCGCGGCGAAAAAAATCTTCCCGGCACCGGAGACTGGTATGACGCGACTTTGCGGCTGTGTGTATTTCACGTTCTGACGAGCAATCAATCAGCATTTTTAGCTGCAAGATTTTTCCTATCGGATCAAGCGCTTCATGACGCTGAAGACGCCCTTTCAATACTCGATGGCGCCTGCGTATAAACCCCTGCAAATCGATTCCTGCCCCTCGCTGATTTCGTTCTATCGTTAGATCGAAATGGCAGTATTTCCGGCCGTTTAAAGGTTGCGACAGCTCAGGTCTGAGCCTATGTTGCACGCGAGCTTTTTCCCCGCGAATGGAACGCGATCAACACCACAAAGAGGTGAAGAGATGTCAAAGGATTCACGCCCTGCCGTACTTGGGCTGATCGGCAATACGCCGCTGGTACAAGTCACCCGCTTCGATACCGGTCCCTGCACCCTGTTTCTCAAACTCGAATCACAGAACCCCGGCGGCTCGATCAAGGACCGCATCGGTCTGGCCATGATCGACGCCGCTGAGCGCGACGGTCGTCTGCAACCGGGTGGCACGATTGTCGAGGCCACCGCCGGCAACACCGGTCTGGGCCTGGCCCTGGTCGGCCGCGCCAAGGGCTACCGCGTCGTGCTGGTGGTGCCGGACAAAATGTCCACCGAGAAAGTCCTGCACCTCAAGGCCATGGGCGCCGAAGTGCACATCACCCGCTCCGATGTCGGCAAGGGTCATCCCGAGTATTACCAGGATGTCGCCGCGCGTCTGGCCAAGGACATTCCCGGCGCGTTCTTCGCCGACCAGTTCAACAACCCGGCCAACCCGCTGGCCCACGAGTGCAGCACCGGGCCGGAAATCTGGGCCCAGACCGAGCATGACCTGGACGCGATCGTGGTCGGCGTCGGCTCGGCCGGCACGCTGACCGGCCTGACCCGCTTCTTCAAGCGCGTGCAACCGGATCTGGAAATGGTCCTGGCCGATCCGGTCGGTTCGGTGATGGCTGAATACAGCCGCAGCAAGCATCTCGGCACCGCAGGTTCGTGGGCGGTGGAAGGCATCGGTGAGGACTTCATTCCGTCGATCACCGACCTGTCGAGCGTGCGCAACGCCTACTCGATCAGCGACGAGGAAAGCTTCGATCACGCGCGCCAGCTGCTGAAAGCCGAAGGCATTCTCGGTGGTTCGTCCACCGGCACCCTGCTCGCTGCCGCGCTGCGCTACTGCCGCGAACAGACCGAGCCGAAACGCGTGGTCAGCTTCGTCTGCGACACCGGCACCCGATATCTGTCGAAGGTCTACAACGACCAGTGGATGACCGATCAGGGCCTGCTGCAGCGCAAACGCTACGGCGACCTGCGCGACCTGATTGCCCGACGCTTCGAAGACGGCAAAGTCGTCAGCGTCGGCCCGGACGATACGCTGATGACCGCGTTCCAACGCATGCGCCTGGCCGATGTTTCGCAACTGCCGGTGCTGGTGGATGGCAAGCAACTGGTCGGCGTGATCGACGAATCGGACATTCTGGTGCGTGTGCACGAAGACGCCTCGCTCTTCAGCAAACCCGTCGCCAGCGCGATGACCGACAAGTTGCAAACCCTCGCCCCCGGCGCGACGCTGGCTGAACTGGAAGCCGTACTCAGCAGCGGTCTGGTGGCCATCATTGCCGACGTTTCAGGCTTCCATGGCCTGATCACCCGCGTCGACATGCTCAATCAATTACGGAGATCCCTGGCATGAGCCAGCACGACAAGAACGCCCGTCAACAAGGCTTCGCCACCCGCGTGATCCACGCCGGGCAAACGCCGGACCCGACCACCGGCGCGCTGATGCCGCCGATCTACGCCAACTCCACGTACCTGCAAGACAGCCCCGGCGTGCACAAGGGGTTTGACTACGGCCGCTCGCACAACCCGACGCGCTTTGCCTTGGAGCGCTGCGTGGCGGATCTGGAGGGCGGCACCCAGGCGTTCGCCTTCGCGTCCGGGCTGGCGACGATTTCCACCGTGCTCGAACTGCTCGACGCCGGCTCGCACATCGTGTCCGGCAATGACCTGTACGGCGGCACTTTCCGTCTCTTCGACAAGGTGCGTCAGCGCAGTGCCGGGCATCGTTTCAGCTACGTCGATCTGGCGGATCTGTCGGCGTTCGAAGCGTCGTTGCAGGACGACACGCGCATGGTGATCGTGGAGAGCCCGACCAACCCGCTGCTGGGTCTGTCCGACCTCGCCGCCATCGCCCGTATCTGCAAGGCGCGCGGGATCATCTGCGTGGCCGACAACACCTTCGCCAGCCCGTGGATCCAGCGTCCGCTGGAACTGGGTTTCGACATCGTGCTGCACTCGACCACCAAATACCTGAACGGTCACTCCGACGTGATCGGGGGGATTGCCGTGGTTGGCGACAATCCTGCGCTGGCCGAGCGTCTGGGCTTTCTGCAGAACGCAGTCGGTGCCATCTCCGGCCCGTTCGACGCGTTCCTCACCCTGCGTGGCGTGAAGACGCTGGCGCTGCGTATGGAGCGTCATTGCAGCAATGCGCTGGATCTGGCGCGCTGGCTGGAGCAACAGCCGCAGGTCAAACGCGTCTACTACCCGGGTCTGGAATCCCATCCGCAGCACGAACTGGCCAAGCGTCAGATGCGTGGGTTCGGCGGGATGATTTCCCTGGATCTGAACAGTGATCTGGCCGGCGCCCGGCGCTTCCTGGAGAACGTGCAGATCTTCGCCCTGGCCGAAAGCCTTGGCGGTGTGGAAAGCCTGATCGAGCACCCGGCAATCATGACTCACGCGACCATTCCGGCCGAAACCCGTGCCAAACTCGGCATCGGTGACAGCCTGGTGCGTCTGTCGGTGGGCGTCGAGGACATCGAAGACCTGCGTGCCGATCTGGCGCAGGCGCTGGCCAGCATCTAAAGCCCGAAAACGTCAAAGCCCGCACAAGGCGGGCTTTGGTGTTCGAGTAGGCGGCCAGTGCTGGTCTCTGGCTTACAAGGTTTATCAGGCTTCTCACAGTACCGGACCAAATTGAAAGGGGTACGGTCTCGGCTGCTTCACACGGCATAAGGGCTGGATCTCAGCGCGGAGATCTTTCTAACCGTGTACCCTTCGGAACGCGCCCCACGTCCCCTTGCTATCCGCTTGCGCATCAGTCTGCGTCTTCGCCTACATTCTTGAGCCTAGCAAACACACTGCATTGCGCTACGCGTTTTTTAGACTGTTTGTTTTCTAGCGCAGGCCTGCAAGGAAGCTAACCGACTATCGCCTTCACGCCCCTTCAGCCTGCCTCCCGCCAAGGGCGAACTATACTTTTCAGTTCGCTGTCCAGATTTCCTGTAAACCGTCGACACCCGTGCACCCTCCGGTGCCCCGTGCCATTCACCAATCTGGTTGACCCCGGGCCAACGAGCCTTCCGTCGATAAACGAATGACGGGTAATGCTCGGCTGCTGTGTGGCTGATGGGGCGTGGAGAAAATCATGAAGCACACGCTTTGGCCGGGCTTCGTCCTGGCAGTTGCGGCAACGGTGGCAATGCCCAATGTCTGGGCTGCGCAGGCGCAGGCATTGGCGTCGGATGGGGCGGATCATGTGGGGGCGGGGGCGGTTGCTTCTGATGGTGCGGATCATGTTGGCGCCGGCGCCGTTGCCTCTGACGGCTCCGATCATGTCGGTGCTGGCGCGGTAGCTTCTGACGGCGCGGACCACGTCGGCGCCGGAGCCGTTGCCTCCGACGGCTCCGATCACGTTGGCGCTGGCGCCGTTGCTTCTGACGGTTCCGATCACGTTGGCGCTGGCGCCGTTGCCTCTGACGGTTCCGATCACGTCGGCGCTGGCGCCGTTGCTTCCGACGGCGCGGATCACGTCGGCGCTGGAGCCGTTGCTTCTGACGGTTCCGATCACGTCGGCGCTGGAGCCGTTGCTTCCGACGGCGCGGATCACGTCGGCGCTGGTGCTGTTGCTTCTGACGGCTCCGATCACGTCGGCGCCGGAGCCGTTGCTTCTGACGGTGCGGATCACGTCGGCGCAGGCGCAGTCGCCGCCGATGGCGCAGACAAGGTCGGTGCCAACCGGCTCGCCTACTCCCGCGCAGGCGTCGGTTCGGACCAGGTGGCTTCCGCCCTCATGAGCGGCAGCTATTCCGACCAGTTCAACAGCCCTCAATAACCGCTATCGGCGCAATCAGCCCACCGCTGGTTGCGCCGCACTAGCACATTTGTGCTAATCGACCACCCCGATCCCTGGCGTTATATTCCCTCGCAACCCCCGACGCTCCCCAACATTGCCGCTGTGCAGTGCGCGGGATCGTTGTGCCTGGAAAAACAACAACACCAAGGAAGAAACACCATGAAACTGCAGCTCAGCCTCGCCAAGATCACGGTTCTCGGTGCCCTGCTACTCGGCGCCAGCGGTTGCCAGACCGCCAAACCCACCGAAGACAGCATGCGTGAGCGTGCCCAGACCGTCATCGGCCAACCGGTCACCAAGATCGGCAACATCCGCAACGACAGCACGCTGACCTATTACACCGCCTACACCGCCGCCGGCGAATACAACTGCGAATTGCCCAGCGGCGCAATCATCGCGGTGGCGAGCATGGGCATCATGACGCCTCCGCTGTCCTGCCTGCCCAAAGGCGCGTCGCCGATTCCGTACCAGTAATCCGGCGCAGGAAAACCGTTCAACGCCTCTTCTCATCCGGTAAAGGATTCCGTTCGACCATGAAAACACTCATCGCCACCCTCAGCCTCGCGGCCGTCGTTCTCACCGGCTGCGCCACCCCCAAGCAATGGGAAGCCACCGGCGGCAGCAAAACCGACGGCGTTGTCCAGGTCTCCTATGAACTGGGCCAGTTCGAAAGCGGGCAAACCTCCGCCGCTCAAGGGTTGGCCACGGCAGAAGCCCGTTGCAAGGTCTGGGGCTACAAGAGCGCCGAAGTATCAGGCTCGGAGAAAAACATCTGCCGCACCATGGGCCAGTACAACTGCCTGCAAACCACCATCACGCAGGATTATCTGTGTAAGCGCTGACCCCTTCGGTCTGCCGGTCGCGCAGCGCACGCAGGGTCGCGCGCAGCTCGGCCGGGCGTACCGGCTTGGACAGAATGGCGATCTGGCGATCGTGCAGGGCCGCCTGAATTTTTTCGATGTCGTGCCCGGTGATGATCATGGCCGGCACCGCATAACCGCGCTGACGGCGAACCTCATCGATGCACTCGATGCCGGTGCTGTGCGCACCGAGGTCATAGTCGGCAACGATGATGTCGCAGTCCGTGATCAGGCCCTGCCCGCTCAACTCGGCCTGCACAACGCAGCCCCAACGCTCGAGCAACGCCGAGGTCGCCAGCAGAACGTTGCGATCATCCTCCACCAGGCACACCTTCAACCCCGTCAGCAAACCGATTTGCCGAGCCTCTTCACGATTGACCGGCACCTGCGGCGGCGCAAGCGGCAGTCCATGCAGGGTCACCGCCGTGCCATGCCCCAGCCGTGAGCGGATCGCGACGTCGACACCGATCAACTGCCCCAGACGCCGGACAATCGAGAGCCCCAGGCCCACGCCTTCGACGTCCTTGTCGCGCAACTGGCGAACCCGATAAAACTCCTCGAACACCTTGGGCAAATGCTCTTCGGCGATCCCGCTGCCCCGGTCATAGATCGCGATGGCCAACCCCGCGCCGCGCTTGCGCACACCGATCAGCACTGGCCGCTGCGCACCGTATTTGAAGCAGTTGGAGAGCACGTTCTGGACCATGGTCGCCAGCAACGCCGGATCGGTGCGCACCCAGTGTTCACAAGGCCGCAAACGCAACTCCACACCCGCCCAGCGTGCGGCTTCAGTGTTCTGCCGGATCAGATCCGTCAGCCACTCGCCCAGCTCAAGCGTCTGCAACCGGGGCAGAATCCGCCCGTTGTCGAGGGTGTAGAGATCGAGAATCGAACGAAACAACTGCGACACGTTGAGCAGCGAACGGTCGATGCTGTCCACCAGCCGCCGCTCCTCTTCGCCCAGCCGCGACTCACGCAGGCATGCGGTAAACAAGCCGATGGAGTGGATCGGCTGACGCAGGTCATGACTGGCCTGAGCCAGGAAACGCGACTTCTCAAGGTTCGCAGCGACCGCTTCTTCCGATGCCTTGCGCGTGCGCTCCAGCAGCAGGTGCGCATACACCGGAATCACCGTGCTGGTGATCATCAGCATCAACACCATGAACGGTTGCGCCTGCCAGTACGGCGTCAACCGATAGACCGCCAGCAGCGCCAGCAACGCCAGCACCGTCGCGATCGCCAGGTAGCGTGAGCCGTAGCGCATGCCGTTGCCGAGATTGACCCAGACCATGACGGCATAGATGGGCAACGCCGCCTCGCCGCCGACCACCAGCCCGAAACTGGTGCCGGTGTAATCGTGGAGCATGCCGAAAATCCGCCGCGCCGGATAATGCCCCGGCCAGCGCACAATGGCCTGGCGCAGCACGACGGAGGCCAGCAGAAACAGGGAAATGTAAGTGACCACCGGCAGATAGGTATCGAAGCGCTGGCCCGGCAGGAAACCGAGCACGGCCATGTAAACCAGCGCGATGCTGGCGATGATGATGCGCAGATTGGCCTGGTCGAGCTCGGTGTTCTTTTCGAACTTCATGGGGGAACGTCCTTGTGCAGCAGTCGTCATAAACGCACGAATCAACAGGCAATGCCTTCGCCCGATGCTAAGGTGCATGCCATGAGCAATGCAGACCCAGGGAGGGTTGCGCCATGGCGTGCCGAATCATCATAGCCGACGATCACCCGTTGTTTCGCGAAGCGCTGCTGCGCACCGTCCAGCGTTTGCTGCCCGAAGCCCTGATCGAAGAAGCCGGCGACCTCGACACCGTGCTCGCCCTGCTGCCGGCGGGCGATGAGCCTGACACCTTGATCCTCGACCTGCGCTTTCCCGGCCTGACCTGTGTGACCCAGCTCGCGGAGCTGCGCCGGCGTTTGCCGCGAACCACGCTGATTGTGGTGTCGATGGTCGATGACGAGGCGCTGATCGGTGAAGTCATGGCGGCCGGCATCGATGGTTTTATCGGCAAGAACATCGCCCCCGACGAGATCGGTCAGGCGATCCGGGCGATTCGTGAAGGTGAGGTTCTGGTGAAATTCGCCCCGTCCGGCCTGCTGCCGCTGGACTCCGGCACCGCCCTCACCCCGCGTCAGCAGGATGTGCTGCGGCTGATCGCCCAAGGCAAGACCAACAAGGAAATCGCCCGCGAACTGGATATTTCGCCGTTCACGGTGCGGATTCATGTGTCGTCGTTGTTGCGGGTGCTCAACGTGCCGTCGCGGGCAGCGGCGGCGGTGAAATACGCCGGGGCCTTGTAGCGTGCCTCCAAATCAGGCGTGCGGGTGGACGGTCAGTGCGACCAGTTTCACCACAATCGGCCGGACCACGAGAATGCACAGAAATGCCACGGGCATCGCCAGTTTGTAGGCGTGCAGCGCATTGCTAAGGTAATCGGCATCAATTCCGAAATTGGAGGCGGTGATCACCAGCGACATCAGAAACGCCATGATTGTCGCCATGTACAACGCAAATACGTACGGCATGGCACGGGCAGACAGCTTGCGCGGGCTGAATACTGTGGTTCTTGGGGATAGTCTCTGATTCATGTCAGTCCTTGTTGGCCGAAGTGGATAGGCGCCGAGCACCCTAACAAGTCTGCCAAGCCGTAACTAGACTGATCGCCGTGAGCACTTTATAAACAAAATCTTATTAATTCGTCCTCGCCGGGATCCACGCATGAACCTCTTGGGTGCAATCGATTGTTTTATCAAAGTCGTTGAGGCGGGATCGATTGTCGGCGCCGCCAAAATCCTCGGGGTGAGTGCCGCCGCCGTCAGTCAGACCCTTGGTCGCCTTGAAAATCACCTCGACACACGCCTGCTGCAACGCACCACCCGCAGCATGGCGCTGACGGAGAGCGGTTCGGTGTATTTCGAGAAAGTAAAACGTATCGCGCTCGATCTGGAGTCCGCGCAGAGCGCCATCAGCCACGCGCAGACGCAACTCCAGGGACACTTGAGTATCGCCTCCACCGCCGGGTTCGGGCGCCATGTACTGGCCCCGGTCATTGCCGGTTTCGCCGAACGCTACCCGCAGTTGACGCTTGAGCTCTCGACGACCGACCGCAAAATCAATCACCTCCACGAAGGTATCGACCTGAGTCTGCGCATCGAGCCGCAACTGGAAGACGGCATCATCGCGCGCAAGGTTGCGACGGTGCCGTTCGTGATTTGCGCCAGCCCTGACTACCTGCAAAAGGCCGGTCGTCCTTCTACTCCGGCGGATCTTCAACAGCACGCCTGTCTGGCGTTCCGCTATCCGCTGGACGGACGGTTACTGCGCTGGTGGTTCGTTGAGCAGGGTCAGCGCTTTGAGGCTGCGATCAATGCGACCGCCATCAGCGACGATATCGACGCCCTGGCGCAAATGGCTGCTCATGGTGCCGGGGTCACCCGACTGGCGGAATTCGTTGCCGCGCCCTATCTGGAAAGTGGTCAACTGGTCTCTTTATTCGAACCGGGCGGCGGCTCGACCTTTGCCAGCGCCGCACCGCTCGAGATCTATGCCTGTGTACAGGAACGGGCGGCCATGACTGCCAAGGTCAAGGCCTTCACCGATTTTTTGCAGGAGTTCCTGCATACCCGCTGGCCCGCTCGATGAGGATCAAGGATCGACTTGGGCCATCAGTTCAGGCACCGATTCCTGCCGCTTCGCATACCGCTGCGCCAGCACCGCGCAGACCATCAGTTGAATCTGATGGAACAGCATCAGCGGCAGAATCAACACGCCAATCGTGCTGCCGGCGAAAAACACCTGCGCCATCGGCACGCCAGTGGCCAGGCTCTTTTTCGAACCGCAGAACAGAATGGTGATGCGATCCTCAAGACTGAAACCGAACGCCCTGCCCAGCAGCGTGGACGCCAGCAGCACCAGCGCCAGCAGGATGCAGCACACCACCACCAGCCCCAGCAGGTCGATCACCGGAATCTGGTGCCAGATGCCCTCGTTCACTGCCTCGCTGAACGCGCCGTAGACCACCAGCAGAATCGAGCCCTGATCGACGAATTTCAGCCAGTTCTTGTTGCGACCGACCCAGGCGCCGATCCAGCGACGGGCAATCTGGCCGGCAATGAACGGCAGCAGCAATTGCACGCTGATTTTCACGATTGCGTCGAGGGTCGAGCCGCCGTCGCCGTGGACGTTCAGTAGCAGCGTCACCAGCAGCGGCGTGAGGAAAATCCCGAACAAACTGGACGCCGCCGCACTGCAGATCGCCGCCGGAATATTGCCCCGCGCCAGCGAAGTGAAGGCAATCGCCGACTGCACCGTGGCCGGCAGTGCACACAGATACAGCATGCCCATGTACAGCTGATCGCCGATCAGCGGCGACAACAGCGGCTTGAGCGCCAACCCCAGTAGCGGGAACAGGACAAACGTCAGGCCGAACACCAGCAAATGCAGGCGCCAGTGGCCGGCGCCAGCGATGATCGATTCACGCGACAGCTTGGCGCCGTGCAGGAAAAACAGCAGCGCAATGGCGATGTTGGTCAGCCAGCCGAAACCGGTCGCGACCTGACCGCTGGCGGGCAGGAAGCTGGCCAGCAGCACCACGCCGATCAGGGTCAGGGTGAAGTTGTCGGGCAAAAATCGTGGGCGCGTCATGGTTTGTTCATCCGGGGGTTGCCAGTACGTGGAAGCGACTCTAACGTGACTGGAAATTACCGACTAACGCCGAAGAAACCACAGATGCCGCCAAAAGGACACGACAAGAGCGTCAGACGCAGCATTCCCGGGCTGCCCAGCCTGCCGCGTCCACTGTATGGGCGCACCGAATCGCTGCCCAATCGTGCGCTCACCCGCCGCCACAGTCATCCGTGGGTGCAGTTGTCCTACGCGATTCAGGGCGTACTCGAAGTACAGACTGCCGTCGGTCGTTTCGTTGCGCCGCCGGAGCGGGCGGTGTGGATTCCGGCGGGTGTGCCGCATCGGGTGTTCAGTTCGCCGCACACGGAAATGCGCAGCCTGTACATCGATTGCAGCGTCGCCGACTGGGCGCCGGAGCGTTGTCATGTGCTCGGCGTCAGTGATCTTTTGCGTGAGCTGATTCGGGCCTTCAGTCAGATACCTGTCGAATATGACCAGAGCGGCTCGCACGGGCGTCTGGCCCAGGTGATCCTCGATCAACTGGCCGAGGCGCCGCCCATCGACCTGATGCTGCCACTGCCGCAGGACAGTCGCTTGCGCCAGATCTATCAGAGTCTGGAGCAACATCCGGAACAGCAGACCACCTTGGCGCACTGGAGCGAAAAATTCGGCGTAACCGAGAAAACTCTGACTCGGCTGTTCCTGCGCGACACCGGTTTGACCTTCCGCACCTGGCGCCAGCGCCTGCGTCTGCTGGGTGCGCTGACGCCGCTGGAACGCGGCGAACGCGTCACCGACGTGGCTTTGGCCTGTGGTTATGACTCGACATCGGCCTTTATTGCGGCGTTTCGCCAACAGTTCGGCGAGACGCCGGGAGAGTTTTCCCGATGAAATTAACCGATATTTATCGACTTTATACATGCCATTGGGCAAATTTCAGGGTAGAGTTTCGCCCATCAAGAACCTTTGACATCTTTCGACGATAACAATGATCAACCACCCTTTAGCGAACCTGTCGGCGGTAACAGCATGATCGAAGTCACTGAAGTTTCCATTGCCCAATTGCGCGCGGCGCTCGAATCCGGCCAGACCACGGCGGTCGAGCTGGTGCAGGCCTATCTGGCGCGCATCGACGCCTATGACGGCCCTGACACCGCCACTGCGCTGAACGCGGTGATCGTGCGTAACCCCGACGCACTGAAAGAAGCGCAAGCCTCGGACGCCCGTCGTGCCAAGGGCGAAACCCTCGGTCCGCTGGACGGCATCCCCTACACCGCCAAGGACAGCTATCTGGTCAAAGGCCTGACCGCCGCGTCCGGCAGCCCGGCCTTCGCCGATCTCGTAGCCCAGCGCGATGCGTTCACCATTGAGCGCCTGCGTGCGGGCGGTGCGATCTGCCTGGGCAAGACCAACATGCCGCCGATGGCCAATGGCGGGATGCAGCGCGGGGTCTATGGCCGTGCCGAAAGCCCGTATAACGCTGATTATCTGACTGCACCGTTTGCTTCCGGCTCATCGAACGGTGCCGGCACCGCCACCGCTGCGAGCTTCTCGGCATTTGGTCTGGCGGAAGAAACCTGGTCGAGCGGTCGCGGCCCTGCCTCGAATAACGGGCTGTGCGCCTACACGCCGTCGCGCGGCGTGATCTCGGTACGCGGCAACTGGCCGCTGACGCCGACCATGGACGTGGTGGTGCCCTACGCCCGCACCATGGCCGACCTGCTGGAAGTGCTCGACGTGGTGGTCGCCGAAGACAGCGACACCCGTGGCGACCTGTGGCGCCTGCAACCCTGGGTTCCGATCCCGAGCGTCGCCTCGGTGCGTCCGACTTCCTATCTCGATCTGGCAGTGAAGAGCGATGCACTGGCCGGCAAACGCCTGGGCGTGCCGCGCATGTACATCAATGCCGACCCTGAAGCCGGCACCAGCGAAGAACCGGGCATCGGCGGCCCGACCGGGCAGCGCATCAACACCCGCGCCTCGGTGATCGATCTGTGGAAACAGGCCCGTCAGGCCCTCGAAGCCGCCGGCGCCGAAGTGATCGAAGTGGATTTCCCGCTGGTCTCCAACTGCGAAGGTGATCGTCCGGGCGCACCGACCGTGTTCAATCGCGGCATCGTCTCCAAAGAGTTCATGCACCACGAACTGTGGGACCTGTCGGCCTGGGCCTTCGATGATTTCCTGCGCGCCAACGGCGACCCGAAACTCAATCGACTGGCGGACGTCGACGGCCCGAAAATCTTCCCCCACGACCCGGGCACCCTGCCCAACCGTGAAGGCGACCTCGCCGCCGGCATGGACGAATACGTGCGCATGGCCCAGCGTGGCATCACACCGTGGGATCAGATCCCGACCCTGCCGGACGGCCTGCGCGGTCTGGAGAAGACTCGCAAGCTCGACCTCGAAGACTGGATGGATCGCCTCGGCCTCGACGCCGTATTGTTCCCGACCAACGCCGACGTGGGCCCGGCCGACGCCGACGTCAACCCGGCCTCGGCGGACATCGCCTGGAGCAACGGTATCTGGGTCGCCAACGGCAACCTCGCAATCCGCCACCTCGGCGTACCGACCGTCACCGTGCCGATGGGCGTGATGGCCGATATCGGCATGCCGGTGGGTCTGACGTTTGCCGGGCGCGCCTATGACGACTCGACGCTGCTGCGACTGGCGGCGGCGTTTGAAGCCACCGGGTCGAAGCGCCGGATTCCCCCACGTACACCCGCGCTTTCCAGCGAGCGTTGATTGACTCTCACCCTGTGAGTCCGCGCTTTAAACGTGTGCCGTGAGCCTGTTCGCGGCACATATTTCCAGACACAAACCCACGTTTTCAACTTATAAGCAACTGCCAATTCTGACAGTTGTAAATAAAAAAAAAGACAACTAGATTCGGATTGCAAGAGCGGCAGAATTCACAATTGCGTTTGCCAAACTACCAATTTGATGAAGGTCAATGATTATGGAAATCGATAAATTCTCGCCAGAAATCAAAGCTGCGCTAGGTTTAGACGGCAACAATGAAGCTATAACTGTCCTCTCCAATGAGGAAAAAGAAGCTTCCATATTCCGGGTAAGTTTTGCACCGAGGCACCCGGGTCTTGGTACTGAATTTATTGCGGAGCGATACTTTTACGCAAGCCTGACCCCAGACACCCTCAGTCTCCTGGGATATAGAAAAAGACCAGATGATCTTCCAGACGATCAGATTTCAATTATTCTTCCAAAACGCTTGCCGCCTGGTGAATATCCTTTCAACAACTCCGACCCGAACCTCCCCCACGCCTATGCTGGACACTACCCCAACGGTTACAGCGCAAGGAGTGGCTTCATAAAATTCACCCGCAACGACGCCAACCAGAGGATTGAAGCGACCTTTGAATTCTCCATAAAAACTGACGAACTCGATTACGAGTTGAAAGGAAAGCTCTATCTAGATCCAACATTCCCACTTGAATAAGCACACTACCAAACAACCAACCATTGAATAAAAACTTTGGTGTTTGGCAGTCCGGTGCAGAACCTGAAGAGGGACATAAAAGGGCGGGATCAATTGATCCCGCCGCTTTTCTATGGTTCTGCCAGTTCTTCCAGCAAATCCGCCGAAGGCACAAAGAACAGACTGCCTGTGACGGCGGTGCTGAAATCCAGCAGTCGATCGTAATTGCCGGGTGGCTTGCCGACAAACATGTTCTCCAGCATCTGTTCCAGCGGCTCCGGCGAACGCGCGTAGCCAATGAAATAAGTGCCGAACTCGCCTGCGCCAGGTCGGCCGAACGGCATGTTGTCGCGCAGGATTTTCACCTCTTCGCCGTCCTTGGTGATGGTCGTCAGCGCGCTGTGGGAATTGCTCGGCTTGACCGAATCGTCCAGCTCGATATCAGACAGTTTGGTGCGCCCGATCACCCGCTCCTGCGCTTCGACCGACAATTCGTTCCAGGCCTTCATGTTGTGCAGGTACTTCTGCACCAGCACGTAACTGCCGCCGCTGAACGTCTGATCTTCATCACCCACGAGGGTGAAATGCTCGGCTTTGCGGCCGACCGGATTTTCCGTGCCGTCGACAAAACCGATGATGCTGCGCATGTCGAAATAGCGGAAACCCTGTACTTCGTCGGTCACCGTCACGGCGCCGTCCAGCGCCGACATCAACTGCGTTGCCAGCTCGAAACACAGGTCCATCTGATCGGCACGAATGTGCAGCAGCAAGTCGCCAGGTGTGGAAACAGCGCGCCGCCCTTCTACGCCGAATTCGCGAAAGTCGTGCAAGGATGCCGGGCGTGGACTGCCGAACAGACGATCCCAGGCGTTGGAAGAGAACCCGCAAACACAGGACAGGTTTCCCGAAGGGACACGCTTGCCGACCGAGCGCGTAAGACCGGCGATATCGGCGCACCAGCCGCGGATTTTTTCGGCGGCCTCGGCCTCGGCGTTAAGGGTCGCCACGATGAAGATGGCAGCGCTGGTGATCGGGCTGCAGACGGCTTGAGGATCTGGCGTTTCGATGATCGTGACTCCCAAGGAATGATGGACTGGCTCGAAGGGAGGTTAGCAAAGAAGCACTGACTGAAATACCTTCCGTCACCCCGTTGCCAAGGCAGACACTTCGTTAATAACGAACAATACCCACGAAATAAACGATTTTTCTTCGTCGGAAAGCTCCTACTAGCATGGCCCCGTCTACCCCGACAAACAGAAAGACAGGGAGAACGGCATGCACCCCATCAACATCGGCGAACCCTGGATGTGGGTCGCCTTCATCGTTTTTGTCCTCGCCATGCTGGCCGTCGACCTGTTCGTCTTCGGTGGGCGCAAGGCGCATCGGGTCTCGGTACGGGAAGCCTCATGCTGGGTGATTGCCTGGTGCATGCTGGCGATGGCCTTCGCCGGGTTGCTCTGGTGGTACCTCAACGGCGAATTCGGTCCCGAAATCGCCAAGGTCAAGACCCTGGAATTTCTCACCGGTTACTTGATCGAGCAGTCGCTGTCGATCGATAACATGTTCGTCTTCGTGATGATTTTCAGCTACTTCGCCGTGCCGCCGGAGTTGCAGCGCCGGGTGCTGCTGTACGGCGTGCTCGGGGCGATCGTGATGCGCGCGGCGATGATTTTTGCCGGCGTATGGCTGGTGTCGCAATTCACTTGGCTGCTGTATGTGTTCGGCGTGTTCCTGATCATCACCGGGATCAAGATGCTGGTGTTCGCCGAGCAGCAACCGGATCTCGATAACAACCCGCTGCTGCGCTGGGTGCGCGGACATCTGCGGATCACCAACGGTTTTCACGGCGAGCGCTTTTTTGTGCTGCAGAACGGTGTGCGCTGGGCCACGCCGATGTTTCTGGTGCTGGTGCTGATCGAGGCCAGCGACCTGATGTTTGCGGTCGACAGCATCCCGGCGATTTTCGCGGTGACGACCGATCCGTTCATCATTTTCACCTCGAACATTTTCGCGATCATGGGCCTGCGGGCGCTGTACTTTTTGCTGGCGGACATGGCCGACCGCTTTCATCTGCTCAAGTACGGACTGGCGCTGGTGCTGGTGTTCATCGGCGGGAAGATGACGGTGATGCCATGGTTTCACATGCCGGTGGAATGGTCGCTGGCGATTGTCGGCGGGCTGATTCTGGCGTCGGTGGTGCTGAGTCTGATGCTGACGAAGGACAAGTCGCCCGAAGAAAGTCAGGCGAAATAACGGCCGAGGGAGCGAACGGATTCGCTCCCTCGGCTTTGAGCTTATTTATCCGACTTGATGCTGGTCCACACTCGGGTCCGCACCCGCTCCAGTTTCTGCGGCAACGGTTGCACCACGTACAGTTTCTTCAGCGCTTCGCTGGTCGGCGTCAGGTTCGGGTTGCCGGTAATTTCCTTGTTGATCAGCGGCAGCGAATCCTTGTTGGCATTCGGGTAGCCGAGGAAGTCGCTGATCGAAGCGATGACTTTCGGATCGAGCAAGGTGTTGAGGAACTCGTGGGCCTCTTCGACGTTCTTCGCACTCTTCGGAATGGCGAAGGTGTCGAACCAGATCGGCGCGCCTTCCTTCGGCAAGCGCCAGTCGACCACCACGCCGTTGCCCGCCTCTTTGGCACGGTTGCCAAACTGGTAGAAGCTGCCGGAATAACCGATGGCCACGCAGATATCGCCGTTGGCGATGTCGGTCATGTACTTGGCCGAGTTGAAGTAGGTCACGTAAGGGCGAACCTTGAGCATCAGGTCCTTGGCTTTCTCATAGTCGGCCGGGTTCTGGCTGTTCGGGTCCAGGCCCAGGTAGTGCAGAGCCAGCGGCAGGATTTCCGACGGCGAATCGAGCATTGCCACGCCGCAGGATTTCAGCTTTTCCATGTTCTCCGGCTTGAACACCAGATCCCAGCTGTCCACCGGCGCATTCTCACCGAGCGCAGCCTTGACCTTGGCCGGGTTGAAACCGATCAGCACCGTGCCGACCATGTAGGGCACGCCGTACTGATTGCCGGGGTCGTTGGCGTCGAGCAACTTGAGTAGCGCCGGGTCCTGGTGGCTCCAGTTCGGCAGCTTGGACTTGTCGAGTTTCTGGAACACGCCGGCCTTGATCTGGGTATCGAGGAACTGGTTCGACGGCACCACCAGGTCATAGCCGGAGTTGCCGGTCAGCAATTTGGCTTCGAGGGATTCGTTGGTGTCGAAGGTGTCCCAGGTCACTTTGATGTTGCTTTTGGCGGCGAACTCCTTGGGCACCGATGGCAGGATGTAATCCGCCCAGTTGTACACCCGCAGTTCGCGCTGTTCGGCCTGTACGGCGCTGGCCAGCAGCGTCAGCCCGAAAACAGTAGCGCCCAGAATGCGTTTCATCGTGACCATGTTGTGTTTCCCCGAATGCAGCGTGAGTCGATGGTTTTTATGTTCTGTACACGGCAGTGGCTGGCAAAATCAGCCATGGGCAAGGAAAGTGCAGCATTTAGTTGTGGCTTCGATTCTTGCTGACAGCGTAGACGCAGGACAGTAGCCGGTTGGCCAAAAGGGGATCGAAATGGCCAATTTGCGTGACCGCCGGGATGCGGAAACAACAATGCCCGGCGAAGCGCCGGGCATTGTTTGAACAGCTTGCGAACGCTCAGTCGGTAAAACCCAACCGCGCCGCCCTGCTCCGCTGAGTCTGGCCACGGGTCGCGAGGCAGTAATACAGCGGGCACGTCACGATCAGGCCGACCAGCCACGACAAGTCAGCGCCTTCCACCAGATTGGCGTACGGCCCGACATACAACGATGTGTTGGCGAACGGCAGCTGCACGATGATGCCGATGAAATAGGCGATGATCGCGTGCAGGTTGAAGCGTCCATAAATGCCGCCATCGGCGCGGAAGATCGAGGCGATGTCGTAACTGCCGCGCTTGATCAGGTAGAAGTCGATCAGGTTGATCGACGCCCATGGCACCAGCACCAGCAGCAACGCCAGAATCAGCCCGATGAACTCGGAAATGAAATCCGCCGACGCCCCCAGCGCCACCACGCAGCAGCCCGTCAGCACGATGCTCGACAAGATCACCCGCACCTTGATGCTTGGCGTCCATTGGCTGGCAAAGGTCTGGATCGAGGTGATGATCGACAGCACCGCGCCATACAGATTCAGCGCGTTGTGACTGATGATATTGAGCAGGAACAACACCATCAGAATCGGCCCCAGCCAACCGGTGGACTGCTTGACCGCCGCCATCGCCTCAGTGCCTTCCGGAGTCGCCAACACCGCCACCGCGCCGAAGGTGAACGACAGTATCGTGCCCAGCGTGGCGCCCAGATAAGTCGCGATAAATGGTCTGCCGATCCCGATGTCCGCCGGCAGGTAACGGGAATAGTCGGAGACGTACGGCGAAAAGCTGATCTGCCAGATGATGCCCAGCGACACTGTCGCCAGCCAACCGGAAAGGTTGAAGCTGCCACGGGTAAAGAAGTCCGCCGGCAACTCATGGGCAAAGATGTAGATGAACCCGGCCAGCAGCGCGCTGCCCATCACCCAGGTGCCGATGCGGTTGAGCGTGTGGATGAAGTTGTAGCCGATCACGCCGATGGCCGTGGCGCTCAGGGCACCGATCAGAATGCTCAACGGCGCCGGCACCGACGGCGCAATGCCGACGATGGATTTGCCGGCCAGCACGATGTTGGAAATGAAGAAACCGATGTAGATGATCGCTGCGAAGAACACGATCAACAGCGCGCCGTAACGCCCGAACTGGCCACGACTCTGCACCATCTGCGGAATGCCCATGCGCGGGCCTTGCGCCGACGCCAAGGCGATCACCACCCCGCCGATCATGTGCCCCAGCGCAATCGCCAGCAGCCCCCAGAACAGGTCGAGATGAAACACCTGAACCACCATGGCGCCGGTGACGATGGGCAGTGGCGCAATGTTGGTGCTGAACCATAGAGTGAAAAGGTCGCGGGCCTTCCCGTGGCGTTCCGCGAGTGGGACGTAGTCGACCGTGTGATTCTCGATCAACGGATCTTGCCGGGACATCTGGGACATAAAAATGAACTCGATTGGGTCTGTTCTTATCGTTGTATGAAGCCAAACCGGGAGCGCTTCGTGGCCGCTCCTCAGATGAACACCATATTATGGTATTCCAACATTTTCACAAGACTGATCCGCTCTTTACGACGGCATCTGATCCGGCATCCTCCCTGATAGCCAACGCTCGCGGCTAGAGAAAAGCCCCGTAAATGCTGAGTTTCCGACGGATGAACCACGTTTATCGTTTCACCAAAAAAGCGCTTGCAATCGACGTATTACGGTATACCATCAGACCCATAAACACATAAAAAACGCTTCACCGCACTCGAGGATTGACCAATGATCGATGCTGCCGTCTACAAACAAGTCATGGGCTCGTTCCCGTCCGGCGTCACTGTCATTACCACGCTTGATGACGACGGCCAGATCGTCGGCCTCACCGCCAGCGCCTTCAGTTCGCTGTCCATGGACCCGGCCCTGGTGCTGTTCTGCCCCAACTACAGTTCCGATTCCTACCCTGTCCTGATCAAGAACAAACGCTTCGCCATTCACGTGTTGTCCGGCGGTCAGCAAAGCGAAGCCTACGCGTTCGCCCGCAAAGGCAAGGACAAGGCGCAGGGCATCGAGTGGACGCTGAGCGAACTGGGCAACCCGATCCTGGCCAACGCGACGGCTATCATCGAATGTGAGCTGTGGCGCGAATACGAAGGCGGCGACCACGCGATCATGGTCGGCGCGGTGAAAAACCTCATCGTCCCTCAGCAGGACGCCGGCCCGCTGGTGTATTGCCACGGCAAGATGGGCGCCCTTCCCGCCTTCGCCTGATCCGCACGATTGCACTTAAACAGGCTGGCAAGCGACCGGCCGACCACAAGAGATTCGAGGTAGCGTCATGAAATTTTCCCTGTTCGTACACATGGAACGCTGGGACGAAAGCGTCAGCCACCGTCAACTGTTCGAAGACCTGACCGAACTGACGTTGATGGCCGAGGCCGGCGGTTTCAGCACCGTGTGGATCGGCGAACACCACGCGATGGAATACACCATCTCGCCGAGCCCGATGCCGTTGCTGGCCTACCTCGCGGCCAAAACCACCACCATTCACCTGGGCGCCGGCACCATCATCGCGCCGTTCTGGCACCCGCTGCGGGTCGCCGGTGAATGCGCGTTGCTCGACGTGATCAGCAACGGCCGAATGGAAGTCGGCCTGGCACGTGGCGCCTACCAGGTGGAATTCGACCGCATGGCCGGCGGCATGCCCGCCTCCAGCGGTGGCCAGGCACTGCGGGAAATGGTTCCGGTAGTGCGCGCACTGTGGCAAGGCGACTACGCCCACAACGGCGAGATCTGGAAATTCCCCACCTCCACCAGCGTGCCGAAACCGATCCAGAAGCCCAATCCGCCAATGTGGATCGCCGCCCGCGACCCGGACTCGCACAACTTCGCCGTCGCTAACGGCTGCAACGTGATGGTCACCCCGTTGATGAAAGGCGATGAAGAAGTCCTCGATTTGAAAAACAAATTCCAGACCGCGCTGGACAACAACCCCGATGTGCCGCGTCCGCAATTGATGGTGCTGCGTCATACCCACGTGCACTCGGCGGATGACTCGGAAGGCTGGAAGGTGGGCGCGAAAGCCATCTCACGTTTCTATCGCACGTTCGATGCGTGGTTCGGCAACAAGGAAGTGCCGGTTAATGGTTTCCTCGCCCCGAGCCCGGAAGAGAAATTTGCTGGTCGTCCGGAGTTTGAGCTGGAGAGTCTGCACAAGACCGCCATGATCGGTACGCCGGAAGAGATCATTCCGCGGATCAAGTACTACCAGGAACTGGGGGTGGATGAGTTCAGTTTCTGGTGCGACAACAGCTTGCCGCATGCGGAGAAGAAGAAGTCGCTGGAGTTGTTTATCAAGCATGTGGTGCCGGCGTTCAGATAGACCTGCTACCCGGTATATGAAAACGCCCCGAAATGTTCGGGGCGTTTTCATTTGGGGGTTCAAGGCAACGATGGCTCTGCCGGAACAGGCAGAAAGAAACGCGCTGTCAGCCAGCATGTCGCCATTGCCGTGACGAACAGCACGAACATTCCGAACATCTCATCCGAAAAGGTCGCTCCCTTTACATCCGATACAACGGCCAGCACAAACGGTGTCACCCATAAAGTAGCCAACGCGGCACCCGACAGAGCAATCACTGAACAGGATCGGTCCGTCCGTTTGACCTTCATCAGTGCAATCACCATTGCGAACAGCAAAAACGGTACAAGAAATACCACCTCGGCGAGCAAGGGGCCGAGGAACGGCATCAACATTAACTCCCCTCCCACGACCTCGCCCATCAGCCGTGGGTTCATGGCCAGATGGAAGATCGTTGCAAGGGTCTTGATGATGCTTGCGATAAATCCTGGAACCAGTGGGCAGAGAAGAAAAGCCAGGAACACTTTCAGACGTGGGTATTTTTTTACTTCGCTCAAATCCTGGATCCTTTGCGCGCAAACCGGGACACACCACGTATCGAAATATCTCTGAACGTGGTCTGCCCTATTTACGTTTTGTATTCAGAAGAGAAAAAACACAAGCATGTACAAAAACATCGCTACTCCCGCCAGCACCGCTCGGTGCATTGGATCATCTTCAGGGCTCATTCCTCCCGGCCCAATCGTGACCCATCCATCGCGCAAGTAATTGTAGACCGCTTGACCAAACCATATCTGTCCCAAGACCATCGCAAAGAAACGCTCCCGGTCCCCGTTGAACCGTATAAAGCCAGCGACTAATGCGACCACCAGCAATGTCAGACCAATTACATGTTTGTACCGTTTGAGCTCTCCCAACATTTACTTATCCTTAAAAAATCCAGCGTTCTGTCCGCAAGCTTATCCCAAGTATTGGCCATGCCGAGAGCATTCGAAGCCTTGCTGGCTACCTCCTTCGAGAAACCATTGGCGACAACAAATTTTTCGAAACCGGCACTTAGCGCTGTGCTCGTCAACGCCTTGTTAAAATCCTCAGGCCCCTTCAAATAGCATAAAAAGGAGACAGATTTATTAATCAAATAAATCTGTCCCCTTTCCGCTCAGTTTTCACAAAAAAACGGGACAAAAAAAAGGGACAGATTTATTAAATCAAATAAATCAGCGCCCTTTTAATTTCTTTTAATTTCTACCCGTTGTGATTCTTATTAAGACAATTGAAACGCCGAACGAACATATTCAGTGAGGCCGACCAAATCCTCGTACGCGGCCGGACCCAGTGCAGGTTCATGGATCGACAAATAGACGGCAGCAGTCAGATTTGCTTTCGAAGCACAATCACTTACTTCCCAGAGCCTGGCGGGGGCTATCATCCAGTTGGTTCCAGGCAAACCTTCGCGTGCATTACCAACAAGCGACCACGACATCTTTCCCTTGTAGCCCTCCACCGCACTCCGCAACTTTTCAATTTCACTCTCCCTGATATCTTTGAATCTGAACGCAATGAATGGAAGAAAAGCAGAATGATCCTCCCTCTGCATCTTACTGCCCACCATCACATCCGGATAACGCTGCCGATACTTACGCCACTCCAAATCGCCGATATCAGCAATAACATTCAAAAGGCGACCTTCATCATTCTCAATCTTCATAACTCAAAGACCTTTTAAATTATCTGAAATCTTAACACCCTCAGGATTCATCCCCTTGATGTGCTGTTCCCAATCACCTTTTGGAATCGGATTTGAAGACAGGCGCGGGTCGTATACATAGCGACCATCCGTATAAACCTGATGGTATATCTGATCCGCCTCAATCTTGCCATTCTCAAACAGCGTCAGTTTCCCGGGTTGGACTGGCCTAACCTCAATGATTTTTCCTTTTCCTTCGGCTGCGTCGAATAGTTTTATCGCTATTTCCGAACAGTCGACACTGTCGCACGCTACCATTTTTTTAATCAGAGGACTTTCCATCGCATCCACAACAGACTGAAGGGGCGGATGGTCGAGATTTACAGGTCTGAAAGGTCGGTCCATTCCTGGTGGAATGAACTCATCTGGCCCTTTTACCGGAGGCGGTGGCTCGACTTCCGACGGCTTGACACCGTCTTTCGGTGGCAGATCACCATCTTTGGGAACTGTCACGTCCACCTTTGGTGGGGTTACATCTGTTTTTGGCGGCACCACCGGCTTCTGCGGATCCAGTACCGGCACATCCGTATCCGGCAGCTTCTCCGAAAACTTCGTGATCTGCGTCTTGAGATGGTCGATCTTGACTGTCGATCCGACCTCTTTGATGGTCTTGACCGAGACGTCGATCCCCATACGCGACAGTTGCAGCGACGCATTCGCGGAACTGGTGCCGCCGCCGGCCATGAGCTGAACGATGAGCGCTACGGCCTGCCCCATTTGCCGGCCAACGTTCTCCGCGTTCTCGTCGCCGCCCACGGTGGCCGCTTCAAGGATTTGCGAAAGTTGCGATTTGAAGGCATCAGCAACGCTTTTACCAAGGATGTTCACCGCCTCATCGGAGGCAAGGAACTCGTTCATGGCGTGAAAGCTTTCCACCGGGTCACGCAGGAGATTCACTGCACTGTCCAGCGCGCCGAGTCCCGCACCTGCCATGCCGTCCGTGAAGCCTTTCATGACGCCGGAAGCTGTCAGCAGATCCTGCCGGGCCGAGATGTACCCCCACTTTGCAATGATCGCCAGCTTCTTGGCCAGATTGGGCTCTGCGTCAACTTCCTTCATGGCCTGGACGTACTGCTGTGTCGCAAGCCAGTTGTTGTCGATGTTTGCGGTGGCCGCGTTATTCGCTGTTGCCGCGCCGTTCGGATTGCTCATGGCCGCAATCCCGGTCACGAGGCTGGTGATGATGTTACGTTTGGCTTCGCGTTCTATCGCGGTTTCGTTCGGGTCGGAATCCGCAAACAGGCCGGCCAGCACACTGGACGCCGAACCACCCAAGGCACCCGCCGAACAGCTTTGATTGCTGGCGGCAGCACCTGCGCAGCCAAGAATCGCATGTAAGGCAGCGTGCTCCGGACTGCCCTCTTTCAGGCCTTTTTTCACCAGGTCGCCGATATACGACGAGCCTTGCTGCTGGACGTAGTTGACGACCATGTTTTGCGCGAATTGCGCGCTGCTGCCGGTTACGCCACCGCTGATGCCGGCAACCAGAGCCGTTGCGATCTGTCGGTATGTTCCGCCTGCGCCCCAGTTGTCGCCAACCTCTTTTATCTGCTGTTGAAGTTGCAGATAGTTTTCGTGGTGTGCCAGCCGATCCTTTTCAGACAGATTCGGATTTCGCGCAGCCGCGTACTCAAGATCAGCCTGTTTCTTCTTGTCATCGATTTCACGCGCGCGGTTCTCGATGAACTGCGAAACGTTCTGCACAAACTTGCCGACAATCTCGAAATCAACACCAATTTCCTGGGCATCGAAAATCGGCTTGAGTTTATTGCTGCCGTCACGCTCGCTGGAAACATCGGTGTTGATCGCAGCGATGGCTTGTTCGGCTGTTTGCCCGGTCAGTTCCTGTTGCTTTGTACTGTTGGTGATAGTGACGGCCGCGCCGCTGATGCCGCTGTAAGTGGTGCTGCTGGAGTTGCCGCTGGCGAACAGGACGACCGGCGTAGTTGCACTGACGCCATCCTTGCTGGCGACGACAGGCCCGCCCCTGTTGGCCGTTGCGCTGGCATTGCCATTGGCATCACGCCCCATGTCGGCGCCATATCCCCCACTGAGGTTGATGCTGCTGGCATCGTACTCAGCCTTGTTCTTGACGTCCGACGTCGTGAGCGTGCCGGTGCTCAACGTGTTTTTACCGTCAGCCACCGCTTTGTCGGTACTGGCGATGATCGCCCCGACGAGGTCGGTGTTGCCCTTGACCTCGACCTGGAAGCCACCATTACCCGCCTTGATGCCCGACTGCTCGGAAACACTGGCGTACTCGCTTTGCATGTGCTGCTGGGCGATACCGCCGCTGACGCTGCTGTTGCCGACGCAGAACGGAGGCACGCAGACACTCAGGCCGACGTTGGCGCTTGATTGCTTGGAGGTGTAGGTACTGGTGTCTTGCAGGCTCTCGATATTGAGATCGCCGCCCACGTTGACCTTGACCGTTTCGCCGCTGGCGGTGGCGCCCTTGATGTTGGTGTCGCCACCACTTTTCAGGCTCAGCGTGCCGCCGGACTTGACCGAGGTGTTGGTGTGCGTGACGTCGTCACCATCAGTGGTCCCTCGCCCCTTGTTGGCGGCGAGCTCAAGGGTAAAGCCGTTTTGTTCGCCGAAGCCGAAACCGATCCCGGCGCTCCAGCCACTGTTGCTGTTAGTGCTTTCCTGATGCGCGGTGTTCTGCGCGGACAGAAGATTGATTGCACCATCGGCATTCAGCGAAACATCGCCACCGCCTTCAATGCGGCTACCGACCACATTGATGTTGCTGTCGGCACCGGCACCCTTGGCGACGATGTTGATGTTGCCACCCGCAATCACGCCGCTGCCGACGACATTGCTGCCGCTCTGGCTGCTGTTCATTTGGCTTTGGCTATTACTGAGGTTGACGCTGACTTTCACGCCCGTCCGTGGGTCTTGCGTCATTGACTTGCCAGCGTCCATCGCCTGATCGGCACTCATTGCCGCGTTCACGGCGGCGAGTGCAAGCATTCGTCCATCGGTGGTTTTTTCGGCGGCTTCGCCCATCTGCTGGATACCACGCAACGCATCAAGCAGTGGAATGCTCACCGTGCCCCCCACGGCAGTACGACTGGTGCTGGCGGTTTTGGTGGAGCTGAGAGTGTCGTAACCCTCGCCGATGTCCACGTGTTTGGCCGTGATGCCAATATCGCCGACCGGGGTCACCAATTGGCTGGCTGTCTGGGTGTAATGATCCCCGGCTGTCAGCAGGATGTTGCCGCCAAGCGACGCAATCTGACTGCCCGACTGGCGAGTCGTGGTGCTCTGATCCGACTCCTTGGTCTTGACGATCCCGGTCGCGCCCTGCCACCAGGAACCGATCTCGCCCACCTTCTTGTTGCCTGAAGAGGAACTGGCAGTCGTGGTGTTTTCAGCGCTGATGACTTCCAGGTTTCTCCCGGCATTGATACCGATGTTCTTGTCGGCCACCAGCGTACTGCCTTCAACGACCGTGTCCCGACCGCTCTTGATCTGCAGGCTGCCGGCGCTGATATCGCTGCCGATGCTCTCGGTGGACGTCTGTTGACCCTGTTGTGACTTCTGCGTGTTGGACAGCAGTCCGGTGATCGTCGCCCCGGTTTTGCTAGAGCTCTGCGACTGACTGGAGGTTTGTGTTTCCTGGGCGGCGCCAATGAATACGTCATTGGCGGCTGTCAGCTTGATCTCATCAGCCGCACGCAACGAAGCCGCTTTCAACGTAATGTCATTGTCGGCTTTGAGCTCCATGCTCTTGGCAACCCACTCGGTGCTGTTCAAGCGGGTTTGAGTGGCCTCGGCACTATTGGATTTGCTGGATTTCCAGTTCTTCTTCGAAGAGGCACTGGCCTGGCTGGCATAGTCCTCGGCTACATCGAGGTTGATGTCATGGCCGGCAGTGGCCAGCAGTGTTCCATCGGCTCTGACTTTGGCCCCTTGTGCATTGATGTCTTGACCCGCAGACATCACCAGTTTGCTTCCCGACTCGATACTCGAACTGACCGACGTGATGCTTTCGCTCTCGGTCATCACGGACTTTTTCTTGCCGAAGTCGCCCTTCTTCGTCTTGGTATAGAACGAGTGATCGAGGTTGTCAGCGGTCAGCAGGTTCAGGTCGTCGCCGGCATAAACAAAAGCCTCGCCACCCGACTTGACATGGCTGGCGATCAGGTTGAGATCCTTGTCGGCATTGAGCGTCAGGCTTCCACCTGCCTTGATCACACTCGATTGCTGGGCGACGTGATCCTCCTCCGCACGGAACTTCTTGTTCCAGCCGCTGGCATGGGATTCGTCAGCCGCCGAGCTGATCGTCAGGTCGCCTTTGGCATTGATATCGACATTGCCTTTGGCCTCGACATTACTCGCCACAACGCTGACGTCACGCTGGGCCGTAACCTTGAGTGTGCCGCCGACGTTGACGTCCGAGCCATGCTGCTTGACCGTCGAATACTGATAGTTGGTATTGCTGCGATCAGTCGTCTGCTCGGTCGAGTCGATGTGTACATCGCGCCCGGCCGTCAGCGTGGTATCGCCACCACTTTTCAGCACACTGCCACTGTTGTTGATGTCCCGACCGGCGCCAATAACCAGTGCGTTCGCCGCTTCGATCCGCGCCGCGTTATCGACGAAGTCGGTTTCTTCGCTGAGCCGGCCGTCACTGCTGCGGTGGGTGGTCACGGTGCGTTCGTTGATCACGTCGCCGCGTTCGGCGGTGAGCGTGACATCGCGACCGGAAATGATCCCCCCGGCCTTGTTCGTCAGGTTGTCGGTCGCCGTCAGCTTCAAGAGGTTGCCGGCCTCGACCAGACCACTGCTCACCAGATCCTTTTTGGCCGTGGCATCGAGGTTTTGGCTGGCGCGCAACGTGCCGGAGTTTTCAAGGTTTTCACCGGCAATCAGCGTGACGTCCTTGCCCTGGATCAACGAGCCCGTGGCCGCAAGGCGATTATTGGCGTTGGCCAGGTACAGCACCGGCACCAGGACTTTTTCGCCGTTCACTTCACGCTCTTCGAGCCAGACGATGTCGTGCGTCAACGCCGCGACCTGCTGCGCACTGAGACTGACGCCCACACTCAGGTTCAACGTGTTCTTGCTGGCGATGGCGTTGTCCATCAGGTACTTGAAGACCCCCTCGTCGGAGGTCTGACCGTCGATGAAGCGCTGCCCCGTCCGGGCGACGACAGCCTGCTGGACCAGTTTCTGTTCGAACAGGCCATCACCCAGGCGCTTGGCGCTCTGATCGGCGTCGTAGCCCAGGCCCTGGAGCAGGTAATCCGAACTCATGAACTGCTTGAGGTCAGTGAGCACCGGATTGGTTTCGATCAGGTATTTGTGCGGCTGGGATTTGCCGGCGTTGCTTGGCAGACCCTGTACGCGGTTTACGGTCACCGGTGTGGTCGACACGCCGCCGGTGACTTTGCCGCCGCTGAGCGTCCAGCTTTGCGGGCCGGTAGTGGCCGGCGCGCTGCCACCCTCCTGGCTCAGACGGAAAAGTCCGTTCTGACCTGTCGGCAGGCTGAAGCCCGGCAAGTCGATCGGGCTGACCTGTTGCTGGGCCAGATCCGGGGGCAGTTGCGGATTGATCTTGACCACGGTGGAGTAGCCGTTGCCAACGCCGGTATCGGTATTGGTCTTGCCCGCCGCGACGTAGCTGTAATAAGGCCGTACCACGCTGTTGTCGATGGTCTGAGCCGCATCCAGTCGGATGTTGCCGCCGGCCTGTATCACCGCGTCGTAGGAGCTGCCCGAACCCGTGACGGTGGAAACGCTTTCGGTCAGCTTGCCACCGCCCAGAAGGCTGATGAAATGGCTCAAATCCGCTTCGACGGTGGCCGAAGGCGTGCCGCCGTTCTTGTCGTTGAAGGCTTTGGCGGCGGGCTCGGCGGCGAAGATCTGGTCAACGTAGTTCCAGTAAGTTCGCTTGGTGATGATCTCCTGCTCTTGCAGGCCTTTGTTGGTGATGGTGCCGGCAGTCACATTGATATTGCCGGTGGCCGCGATGGTGCTGCTGGCGTTGTTCAGCGCCTGAGCGTTGATCGACATATTGCCGCCGCTGGTCAGGCTCGCGGCAGCACTGCTGTTGTCGACTTTCAGTCGATCGGTTTCGGCGATCTCCCAATGCCCGTTGCGTCGGCCGCCACTGCGAAAATCACACCCGGCAATCGGGATCAGGTTGCAGTCGATTTGCGTGATGACTACCGAGCTCTTTTCATGTGCCGTGTACTCGAGAATGTCCCTTACGTTGTTCACGGTCAGGGCATTGATGGTCAGGTCCTGCGCGCTGTAGATCTCACCAGAACGGTTGTCCAGCAAGTCTGCCTTGCCGCTGTCGCGATCCCGGCCGATGTGCACATTGCTCAGACCGTACACGTTGCCGTAGGCATTGGTGAAACTGGACAACAGCAGACGCATGTCACCGCCACTGGTGATCAGGCCTCTGTCGTTCAGGAGTGCGCCAGTGGTCAGGGTCAGGTCTTTGCCGGCGCCGAGGGTGCCGTAGTTGTTGACGGTGGCGGCAGTGAGGGTCAGATCGCCGCTGGATGTCAGCCGCCCCTGATTGCTCAACAGGCCGTTAATATTGACCGTGGTGTTGCCGCCACCGCCAATGCTGGTCCCGGCACCGAGGGTCAGTTGACTGCTCTTGAGCGTCAGGTCGCCAAGGCTGCTGGTGCGACCGTTGCCGGAATAGTTGCCCCACAAGGTCAGATCCAGCGATCCGTCACTGGCGATCAACCCGTCGTTGTTCCAGTAACCTCCGCTACCTGTCAGCTTGCTGGCCGCCAGCAATTGACCACTTGCGGTCTGGTTGAGGTTGTTGATGTTGACGGTCAGGCGGTCGGCCTGGATCACGCTGGCGTTGGTCCAGCTATCCGCCGCCAGCGTCAGGGCTCCACGCGTGACGAAGCTGCCGCCGGCGCTACCGAGTTGAGCGGTGGCAATGTCGAAAATCCCGCTCCCGACATGCAGCACGTTACCGCCCGCGTTCAACAATCCACCCGCCCCAAGGCTGAAGTCACTGTTGGCGCTTTCAACGGCGCCGTTGCGGTTGTCGAACAGTCCGCCGACGGTGAACGCGGTTTTGCCGGTGTTGCCCAGTGCGCGCAACTGACCGGTCTGGTTATCGACGCTGGCGGCGCCGACGCTCAGGGTGCTGGCGCTTTCGATGATGCCTTTGCGGTTGTTCAGGGCGCCGCGCAGGCTGAGATCGATTTGTTGGCCCGCGATCTGGCCACCCGTGTCGCCACTATTATCGAAATCCCTGCCGGTGACGCTGACGCGCTGCCTGGCGACCAGCACACCGTTGCGGTTGATGAAATTGCCGGTGTTGCCCAGATCAAGGGTCGTGTCACCGCTTTGCGCAGCGATCCGTCCGCTCTCGTTGTCGAGACCGGCCAGGGCCTTGAGTGTGACATGCTGAGCCTGGATCACCCCTCCCTGCCCATTGCGCAACAAGCCGCCGATCTGTGCAGTGAAAGCGCTTTTGAGGCTGGACAGCACACCGCCGCGGCTGTCGAGACTGGCGGCAGTGACGTCGAGGTTGCCGGACTTGGCAACGAGTCGACCCTTCTGGTTATCGATCGCACCACCGACCTTGACGGTAAGTGCGCCTTCGCTTTGCAGCGATCCCCCGGCGTTGTCGAGGCTGGCGGCGTTCAGTTGCAGATCGGCCGCATCGCTGTAGATCAGGCCGCCACTGTTTTGCACCGCACCACTGGCAGTGAGCGTGAGGTTATCGTTTGCAGCTACGGTTCCGCCATTACGGTTGTCGAGACCGCCGGTCGACAGACTGAGCAGTTTCTGGCTCACCAGTTTGCCGCCCTGGTTATTGATCTGCGCGGCACGGGTGATCGCCAGCGGGCCGGCTGCAACCACCTGACCTTTGGTATTGATCAGCGTGCCAAGCAGGTCGAGATTGACAGCCGCATCACTGGCCAGAACGCCTTCGGTATTATCCAGGTCAGTGCCGATGAAACGGATGTCCTGCTTGGCGTTGATGGTCGCCTTGGTGTTGTCCAGGCGTTTGGCTGTAATGCCCAGATCGGCACCACTGTCGATCAGACCACCCTGTGCGTTGTTCAAAGTGCCGGTGAGGGTCAGGGTTTGCGCGCTCTCACTGGAAAGAACGCCGCTGTCCGAGTTGTCTAGACTGCCTGCATTGACTTTCAAGGCGCCTTTACTGACCAGCGCGCCGGTGTTGCTGTTACGGATATCGCCCGTGAGATCCACCAGCAGGTCGCCGTCACGGCTGGACAGGGTGCCGTGGTTACGGTTGTCCAGGCTGCCGCCGAGCAGGCTCAAGCCCTGCCAGCCGGAAATCAGGCCGTTGAGATTGCGTGTACTCTCTGCGTTCAAATCCAGCCGCTGACGGCTGAAAAGTTTGCCGTCGCTGTTGTCCATGTTGCGTGCGGCAAGCGTGTAGCTGAGGTCGCTGGAAAACTCGCCACCCTGGTTGTTCAGATCCCGCAGGTGGCTGATGCTTAACTGTCCCTTGGTGGTAATCAGTCCCTTGCTGTTGTCGAGATCGCCCATCGCACCGCTGAAATCAATGGCAATGGCACTGCCGAGCAGCGAACCGCCATTCTGGTTGTTCACGCTCGCAGCGGTAATGTCGAGTACCCGAGTGGCGTTGATCAGGCCCCTGTCCTGATTGTCCAGACGGCCGTCAGCCCGCAGACTCAGATCTGCGCGACTGGTGAATGTGCCGCCGTTATTGTTCAGGCTGCCGGTTTGAGCATCAATGCCGGCAGCAGCGATGAGCCCCTTGATATTGGTCAACGCCTGTTGCACATGCAGTGTCAGGGCTTGATTGCCGAGCAGTTTCCCGTTGCTGTTGTCCAGGCTTGCAGCCGCCAGTGTGAAGGCCTGGGCGCTGGAAATTTCGCCGTTACGGTTATCAACCTGTCGCAGGTTTTTCAGTACCAGCAGCGGTGCGTTGATCAGGCCGTTCTGGTTATTCAAGTCGCCGTTGTTCAGATCCAGCATAAGTGACGTATCGCTGGTGAGTTGACCGCCGTCATGTTGATCAAGGCTGGCGGCATTCATCGCCAAAGCCTTGTTGCTGGCGATCCGCCCCTTGTTGCTGTTATCGACGTGTCCGGCCTTGAGCGAGAGGCTGTCGAGCGACGTCAGTCTGCCGTTCTGGTTGTTGATCGCGCCTGTGGCAGTGATGCTCAGCGCCCTGCCGGCATTTACCAGACCTGCCACGTTGTCCAGGCTCCCCATGCGCAGCGTCGCATCCTGCAGGCTCGACAGTTCGCCGCCACGGTTATTGAACTGGCCGATGGTTGCGTCGAGTGATCCGGTGCTGTTGATCAGGCCGCCGCCATTGAGCGCCTGGCCGACGTTGAGGCTGAGGGCGCCGGTGCTCAGCACCCGGCCCTTGTTCTGGTTGTCCAGTGTCGAAGCCGACACCCGAGTGTTCTGCGAGCTCAAAGTGCCGCCCTGGTTGTTCAGGGTTTGCCCCACGTTGACGGTGAGGTTGCGGCTGGCGAGTACACTTTTGTTGACGTTGCCGAGACTGCCGGCGCTGAGGTTTACATCACCCGCGTTGTTACGAGTGTTATCCGCATTGACACCGGCCTCGACGATGCCGTTGTTGGTCAGTTGCCCACCGGCGCTGAGGTTGATGCTGTCGCGAGCCGCAAGGGTCTGCTGGTTGGTCAGATTGCCCTGGGTTTGCACATTGGCACTGGTGCCGGCGTAGACCGGACCTTGCGCATCGAGGCTGGACGCCTTGATGTTGACGGCATTGGCCGCAGAAACCTGCGCCAGGGTCAGTTGCCCGTTGGCATCGATCCGGATATCACCGCCACTGGCCGCCAGGTTGCCCGCCAGCTTCACCCCGACACCGGCCTCGGTACCCACCAGTTTGATCGCCCCGGCGTACATCCCGCCGAGCGCGGACGAGTCGATCGCCAATTGCGGCCTGGAACTGCCATCGTCGGCTCGCTCCGTAGCATCGAGGGTTTGCGCGTTGACGTCGTTGCGACCGGCCACGATGGTCAGGTTCTGTGCCTGGATTTCAGCGTTGATTTTTGCGCTGCGGGTGATGATCTCGAAGCGGTCGACGTTACTGGCATTGAGCCCCGCACCTTCGATGGCGACGCTGCCCTGATCGACCTGAAAGCGGTCCAGCCGCCCCATGCCATCGATCACCGGCTTGCCGGTGGTCAGGGTCACCCGCGGTGAGTTGATGAACCCGCAACCGTTACAGGTGATGCCGTAAGGGTTGGCGACGATCACCCGCGCCGACTGCCCCGCGACTTCGGTGTAACCGCGCAACTGACTGGGATTGCCACTGATTACCTCGTTGAGAATCGCCTGGGCCGCCACCCGATTGGTCAGGTTGGGGTTGCCGACGATGATCCCGCCCAGTTGTGTCTGCCCGGTCTGCGCCGCCACGTTGTTGAGGATGACGCCCTGCGCACCGACGTTGTAGTCATGGAACTGGTTGTGCGACAGGCCTACAGCGTTGGGTGTGGCGATGTTGACGATAGGCACGCCGTTGCCCGCCTGACCCAGGCTTGTGCCGGGATTGGCCACCACGATGCCGTCCGCCTGTGCCCACATCGGTTGCCAGAACATGACGTTGGCCAGCAGGAACGCCAGTCCGCGCTTGGGCATGCCCCAGAAGTGCTCGTGTTTTTCTACATCTGCAGATGACTGTCGAGCAATAAAGGCGTACTGACGAACGTCCATGTTGGTGGTCTCGGGTAAATGTAATTAGATGAAAAAATCCAGACGGAAGTAGATCGGTGCCTCGCGCTCGGTCAGTGCGTCCGGCCGCTCCAGGGAATGAGCGAAGGTCACGCTTGCCGCCACATGCTCGCCCCGGGCGAACAGCTCGAGCGAGTTGCTCGACATCCGCCCGTGCTGGTCGCCGTTGTAACGGTCGCCACGAATCACGCCCTGGTCGTAACCGAGGCTGGTGCCGTATTCGGCGAACACCGGGCGCAGCCATTCGGCACTCACCGGGCGCGACCAGCGCAGGTCGTTGCGCCAATAGCCGCCGCTGTCGCCAGACAGCGATTGATCCTTGTAGCCACGGATCGAAGACGACCCGCCGAGGCTGGTGCGTTGCGGGCTGAACAACACGTCCTCACTGCGCTGGCCGGTCATCAGGCTGCTAAAGCTGAAGGACTCGCCCCACACTTTGAATGGCTGCAGATAGCTCAGGGTCGCGGTGTACTTGCGATAGCGCGCGTCGGGCTCGCCGGGACCCGGATCGTGGCTGCCCTGAGCGTCGAATGCACCGATACCTTCCTGCATGCCGGCATCGAAGTTGACGAAGGCGCTGCCGATCCGTCGCCCGTGGTTGAAGCCGAACTGCGCTTCACTAATGCGGTTACTGCTCAGCTTGAGCTTGCTGTCTTCGATGAAATTGTTGGTGCGCAGATACGACAGACCGGCGCTGAGGGAGGTCTTGCTGACCGAGTCGCGATGGATCACCCGCTCGGCGCGCAACTGATGGTTCTCGCTGTCGCCGGTCTGCTTGAAGTTGTAGCCGTTGGCAGCGATCTGCGAGCGGTACTCACTCTGGCTGTAGGTGTAGCTGAAGTTCCACCAGCCCCACGGCAGGTTGTAGTTGAGCATGGCGTTGTTGGAGGTGTGCTGATGATCGGTCATTGCGTCATGACCGCCGCGCAGACTCAATTGGTCGGCCAGGCCCAGCGGGCTGTCCCAGTCGAATGTCGTGCCCCACTGCTGCTCACCGGTGCTGCGCTGACCGTCGTTGCTACGCGACAGCCCGGCGCGCCATGGTTTCTGCGGGGTGTTGGTGACCAGCACCTCACTGCCGCCGACGTTCTGGCCTGGCGACAGCTCCATCTTGGCCTGGTTGGAAGGGAGGCGATTGAGCTGATCGACCATCTGCTCGATCTCGCGCAGGTTCACCAGCTCACCGGCCTTGCCGGGAAACGCCATCGACAGCTCTCGCTCGGAAAGCTTGCTATTGTCGGCGCCTTTCAAGCCCTCGAGTTTGCCTTCGACCACCAGTACTTTGAGATGTCCACCGGACAGATCCTGCTGTGGCAGGTAAGCACGGCTGGTCACCCAACCCTTCTCGATGTAGTGATCGGTGATGACCTTCAGTACTTCATTCAGCTGAGGCACACCGAGACACTGGCCGATGTAGGGCTTGAGCAAACGGCTCTTGTCACTCTCCGACAGGCTGTCGGCGCCTTTGAGCTCGATGTCGTTGATCTGAAAGCAACGCGTGTCGGTGGGGGCTTCCGGCTGAGCCGGTTTGGCCTCTTTGCCAGGTAGATCCTTGAGCTCTTCGAGCCGGCGCTGCTGCTCTTCGAGCAGACGGTTCTGACGTTCGCGAATCAGGTCGGTTTCACCGGGGGTAGGTGCTGCAAGTGCGGTTTGGAGCGGAGAAAGGCATAGCAAAGCCAGGCACAACCTCGCCACGAGGGCGGGTGAGGACATGTTCGATCCCTCGAGACGGAAAGCGATATCAGAATAATGGCGCGATGTTAAAGAGCCACTATTCTGACGTCAAATTAAGGATTCACCGAAATAGTGTGGCCGACGAGCGGCATCGGTGAAATCGTCCGACTCCGACAGAGATGCAGGATGTTTCGTAGATCAACCAAGGAAAAACGGTCACCAAATCAGAGAACGTTCCGAAAAACGAAACATCCGACAGACCCCGCTCACTTCACTTCAGTACTCAACAGCCCGTTTCGTCGCCACATCGTCCGGTGCCAGCACTCGACCATCGGCTGACCGCAACTCAAGCTTGCGAATCGGTTGCCCCTTCTGCGCATCCACCATCACCGACCCCGCCTCGCCCGGCTCGAACATGAACTCCCCACCCCACTGCGACAACGCAACGATCACGGTTTGCAACGCCCGGCCCTTTTCCGTCAGCACGTACTCCTTGTAAGCGCTGCCATCGGACGCCGGCACCAGGCGCAGGATGCCCCGCTCCACCAGCCCTTTGAGCCGCATGCTCAACATGTTCTTGGCGATTTCCAGGCTCTTCTCGAAATCGCTGAAACGACTGATGCCCTCCAGCGCGTCGCGGATGATCAGCAACGACCACCAGTCGCCGATCAGGTCCAGCGTCCGGGCAACCGGGCAGATGTTGCCCTCCAGGCTTTTGCGTTTCATTCAGCGCTCTCCAGCAAAACGGTCATCCAATCGTGGTTGCATCTTACAACTCTGGCGCACGCAAGCGTCTACGCTGATCGGCTGGCGAAACTTAGCACCTGCGTACAAGTAGACCAGACGCTTAACCGCGATAGTCAGCGATGCCATCCCGGCAACCACACACGCCCCGACACAAGGAGTTTTCATGAGCACCTTCACGACCCAAGACGGCACCGAGATCTATTTCAAGGACTGGGGCAGCGGCAAGCCCGTGCTGTTCAGCCACGGCTGGCCGCTGGACGCCGACATGTGGGAATACCAGATGGAATACCTGAGCAGCCGCGGCTACCGCACCATCGCCTTCGACCGCCGCGGCTTCGGCCGCTCTGACCAGCCGTGGACCGGCTACGACTACGACACTTTCGCCGATGACATCGCGCAACTGATCAAGCACCTCGACCTGCGTGAAGTGACCCTGGTCGGCTTCTCCATGGGCGGTGGCGATGTCAGCCGCTACATCGCGCGTCACGGCAGCGAGCGTGTCGCCGGGCTGGTGTTGCTGGGCGCGGTGACCCCGCTGTTCGGCAAGAAACCGGACTTCGCCGAGGGCGTCGACAAGTCGGTATTCGACGGGATCAAGGCAGGTCTTCTGAAGGATCGCGCGCAGTTCATCGCTGACTTCAACACGCCGTTCTATGGCCTCGATAAAGGTCAGAAAGTCTCGGACGGCGTGCTGACACAAACCCTGAACATCGCCCTGCTGGCCTCGCTCAAAGGCACCGTGGATTGCGTCACTGCGTTCTCGGAAACCGACTTCCGCCCTGACATGGCGAAAATCGATGTACCGACCCTGGTGATCCATGGCGACGGCGACGTCATCGTGCCGTTCGAAACCACCGGCAAACGCGCCGCCGAGCAAATCAAGGGTGCCGAGCTGAAGGTTTATGCCGGTGCGCCGCACGGGTTTGCCGTGACCCATGCGCAGGCACTGAACGAAGACCTGCTGGCGTTCCTCAATCGTTGAATTCGATGTAAATCAAGCGCCAACTGAAAAGGGCCGTCGACACACCCGTCGACGGCCCTTTTTTTCGTTGTCCCGGATTCCGGTGCCAGGGCGAAGCCCCTTGTTTACGGGGCTTTCAGGCCTCTGCATCACGTTTTTATCTTCACATGCCAGCTTAATAATATTTTACCGATAACCACCCCCTCCCTAGTCTGACCCCAAGCACAGAGAACAGGTCGACAGCGACCTGAATCCAACGGCCTCGTAAGAAGGGATCAGAGATGACCACTGAATTAATAAAAACAGACACGCTTGTTGTCGGCGCCGGTCAAGCGGGTGTGGCCATGAGTGAACACCTGAGCAAACTCGGTGTGCCGCACCTCGTTCTGGAGCGCAGCCGCATTGCCGAACGCTGGCGCACCGGGCGCTGGGACTCGCTGGTGGCCAACGGTCCGGCGTGGCACGACCGGTTTCCGGGGATGGAATTCGATGATGTCGATCCGGACGGTTTCGCCCACAAGGAACGTGTCGCCGATTACTTCGAAGCCTATGCGAAGAAATTCAACGCGCCGATCCGCACCGGTGTCGATGTGAAAAGCGTGGTGCGCAATGTCGGGCGTCCGGGCTTCACTGTCGAGACCTCGGAGGGCGTGATCGAAGCGGCCCGCGTCGTTGCCGCCACCGGCCCGTTCCAGCGTCCGGTGATCCCGGCGATTGCGCCGAAGGATGAGCGCCTGCTGCAGATTCACTCGGCCGACTATCGCAACCCGCAGCAACTGCCGGCCGGCGCAGTGCTGGTGGTCGGTGCCGGTTCGTCGGGCGTGCAGATCGCCGATGAATTGCAGCGCTCGGGCAAGCAGGTTTACCTCTCGGTCGGCGCCCATGACCGCCCTCCTCGCGCTTACCGCAACCGTGATTTCTGCTGGTGGCTCGGCGTGCTCGGCGAGTGGGATCAGGCCGCGATGAAACCCGGCCGCGAGCACGTGACCATCGCCGTCAGCGGCGCCCATGGTGGTCGCACCATCGACTTCCGTGGCCTGGCCCATCGCGGCATGACCCTGGTTGGCGTCACCGAATCGTTCAGCGACGGCGTGGTGACCTTCAAACAGGATCTGCGCGACAACCTCAAACGTGGCGACGAGAACTACCTCGCGCTGCTGGATGCCGCCGACGCCTATATCGAACGCAACGGCCTCGACCTGCCGCTGGAACCGGAAGCCCGCGAGACGTATCCGGACCCTGAATGCGTAAAAAACCCGCTGACCGATCTCGATCTGGCCGCCGCCGGTATCACCTCGATCATCTGGGCCACCGGGTTTGCCGTGGACTATTCCTGGCTGAAAGTCGCCGCTTTCGACGACAACGGCAAGCCGCAGCACCAGCGCGGCGTATCCAGCGAATCGGGTGTGTATTTCCTCGGTTTGCCGTGGCAGTCGCGGCGCGGGTCGTCGTTCATCTGGGGCGTGTGGCACGACGCCAAGCATGTGGCCGATCACATCGCCACCCAGCGCAAATACCTGGCCTATCGCGATGCCGAACAACGCGAAGCCGCGCTGCACAACCACGCTGTCGACACCGTCGACGCTTGATTTCCCTCTTCAATCCCGGCGCCCGTCGCGCCGGGTCCGATTTCGTCAGGAGCCTCACATGAGTCAGCCAACCCACACCCGCATTCGCATGTTCAACACCAAGGACACCTACCCGAACCAGACCCTGGACAACGACCTGTGCCAGGCCGTGCGCGCCGGCAATACCGTGTATGTGCGTGGTCAGGTCGGGACCAATTTCGATGGCGAACTGGTCGGTCTCGGCGACCCGCGCGCGCAGACCGAGCAGGCCATGCGCAACGTCAAGCAACTGCTCGAAGAGGCCGGCAGCGACCTGAGCCATATCGTCAAGACCACCACTTACCTGATCGACCCGCGCTACCGCGAGCCGGTGTATCAGGAAGTCGGCAAATGGCTGAAAGGCGTGTTCCCGATCTCCACCGGGCTGGTGGTGTCGGCCTTGGGTCAGCCGCAGTGGCTGATGGAGATTGATGTGGTTGCGGTGATTCCCGAGTAATTCGACCTTAGCGAAAGGAGGCCACACATGACATTTTCCATCGCAGCACGTTGCCCCGAAACCGGTCAGTTCGGCATCGCCATCAGCTCCTCCAGCATCGCCGTCGGCGCCCGCTGCCCTTGGCTGTTGCCGGGGGTCGGCGCGGTGTCGAGCCAGAACATCACCCTGCCATCGCTCGGCCCGGAAGTGCTTGCCCTGATGGAACAAGGCCTGGCGCCCGAGGCGGCGCTGGACAAGGTGCTGACCCGCAACGGCTACAGTCAGTACCGGCAGATCACGGCGATCAATCACCTCGGCCAGACTGCGCATTTCAGTGGTGCGCAAACCCTGGGCGTACACAACGCCGTGTCCGGCGAACAATGCGTGGCGGCGGGCAACATGCTCGCCGGGCGCTCGGTGATCGAAGCCATGGTCAGCGCGTTCGAAGAAGGCGAAGGTCAATTGGCCGATCGCCTGATCAAGGCCTTGCACGCCGCCCAGGCCTTGGGCGGTGAAGCGGGCCCGGTGCATTCGGCGGCCGTGGTCGTGGTCGGCGAGTTGACCTGGCCCATCGTCAACCTGCGGGTGGACTGGGCCGATGAAGACCCAATCGGTCAATTGCAGAAACTGTGGGACGCCTATCGCCCGCAGTTGCAGGACTACATCGACCGCGCCCTCGATCCGGCAAAGGCGCCGGGCTACGGGGTTGCCGGAGACGATCGATGAGCAACAGCGTCGCGTTGCTCAAGACGCTGGTGGGGTTCGATACCACCAGCCGCGAGTCCAACCTGCAATTGATCGAGTTCGTGCGCAACTACCTCGAAGGTTTCGATGTGCCGTGCGAGTTGATCTACAACGATGAGCGCAGCAAGGCCAATCTGTTCGCCACGATCGGCCCGGCCGATCAGCCGGGCATCGTGCTGTCGGGGCACACCGATGTGGTGCCGGTCGATGGCCAGCCGTGGACGCTGCCGCCGTTCGAACTGAGCGAGCGCGACGGCAAGCTTTACGGTCGCGGCACGGCGGACATGAAGGGCTACATCGCCTGCGTGCTGGCGCTGGTGCCGTCGTTGATCGAAGCACCGTTGCGCCTGCCGGTGCACTTTGCCCTGTCGTACGACGAAGAAGTCGGCTGCCTCGGTGTGCGCTCGCTGCTCAAGGTGCTGGAGCAACGTCCGGTCAAACCGCTGCTGTGCATCATCGGCGAGCCGACCGAACTCAAACCGGTGCTCGGGCACAAGGGCAAACTGGCGATGCGCTGCGATGTCCAGGGGCACGCCTGTCACTCGGCTTACGCGCCACTTGGGGTCAACGCCATCGAATGCGCCGCCGAGCTGATCGGCGAGCTGGGACGCATCGGTCGACAGCTCAAGGATGAACACCTCGACCCGCGTTTCGACCCGCCGTACTCCACGGTGCAAACCGGCGTGATCGGCGGTGGCAAGGCGTTGAACATCGTCCCCGCCGATTGCCGTTTCGACTTCGAAATCCGTGCCCTGCCCTCGCAGGACCCGGCGTTGGTCGCGCAGCAACTCAAGGCCTACGCCGAACAGCAAATGCTGCCGCGCATGCGAGCCGTCAGCGAGCAGAGCGATATCCGTTTCAGCGAATTGTCGGCGTATCCGGGGCTGGCCACAGATGCCCGGAGCCAGGCTGCGGAACTGATCGCCACGTTCTGTGGCTCGGACGATTTCGGCACCGTGGCCTTTGGCACCGAAGGCGGATTGTTCGACGCGGCGGGGATTCCCACGGTGGTGTGCGGCCCCGGCAGCATGGATCAGGGCCACAAGCCGGACGAGTTCGTCAGCGTCGATCAGCTCACGGCCTGCGATGCGATGCTGCAACGGATGCTAGTGGCGATTCGTCTTTGAAAAAACGCCTGGCTGCTGGATTGAAATCCGCAGCCAAGCCGCCGGCTCACCGACAGACAGCTGCTCCGATGGAGGTCAGCTGCGTTGTCGTTCACCGGGCTGAAACGCCCGCAACAGAGCGTTTTCAACTGACCGGAGAGCCTCGTTTTTTTAACGCCTGAAGCAACAAAACTACTAATTTATCTCTGCCCTTTCCTTGCCCATGATCAACCCCAACAAGAAATGCGCCGTCCGTGCCGGCGCTCATTGAAGTACGTCCACGTACTCGTCCTTGCCTTGGAGTTCGTCATGACCACCTCTGCATCAACGTCTGCACCGCTCATTGAAAAACACACGATCGGCTACGTGCCGCCCGAAGATCGCCACGGAAAGGTTCGGGATCTGTTCACCCTCTGGTTCGGCGGCAACATCGCGCCGCTGCCCATCGTCACCGGCGCTCTCGGCGTGCAACTGTTTCACCTGAATCTGGTGTGGGGCATCGTCGCCATTCTGGTCGGCCATCTGGTCGGCGGTGTGCTGATGGCGCTGCACTCGGCGCAAGGCCCGCAGATGGGCATCCCGCAGATGATCCAGAGCCGTGCGCAGTTCGGCTCCCTCGGCGCGCTGCTGGTGGTGTTGATTGCCGGCGTCATGTACATCGGCTTCTTCGCCTCCAACATCGTGCTGGCCGGCAAGTCCCTGCATGGCGTGGTCGACAGCGTTCCGGTGCCGGTCGGCATCGTCATCGGTGCGCTGGGCTCGGGGATCATCGGCATCATCGGCTACCGCTTCATCCACGTGCTCAACCGCATTGGCACCTGGGTGCTGGGGATCGGCATCGTGGTCGGCTTCGGCTACATCCTCACCCACATCCAGACCGATGATTTCCTCACTCGCGGCAGCTTTAACCTCTCGGGCTGGCTGGCAACGGTGTCGCTGGCGGCGCTGTGGCAGATCGCGTTTGCGCCTTACGTGTCGGACTACTCGCGTTACCTGCCGGCGAACGTGCCGGTGGCGGCGACCTTCTGGACGACCTATCTGGGATCGGCGCTGGGCTCGAGCCTGTCGTTCGTGTTCGGCGCCGTCGCCGTGCTGGCAACCCCGGTGGGCATGGACACCATGGACGCGGTGAAACTCGCCACCGGCGCCATCGGCCCGCTGATGCTGGTGCTGTTTCTGCTCAGCGTCATCAGCCACAACGCCCTCAACCTGTACGGCGCGGTGCTGTCGCTGATCACCCTGGTGCAGACCTTTGCCTACCGCTGGATCCCGACCGCCAAGAGCCGCGCGGTGATTTCGATCATCGTGCTGCTGGCCTGCTGTTTCGCTGCGGTCGGCGCCTCGGCGGACTTCATCGGCCACTTCGTCGACATGGTGCTGGTGCTGTTGGTCGTACTGGTGCCGTGGACCGCGATCAATCTGATCGACTTCTACGCCATCCACAAAGGCCAGTACGACATCGGCTCGATCTTCCAGGTCGACGGCGGCATCTACGGCCGTTACAACCCGCAGGCCTTGCTGGCCTATGCGATCGGTATCGCGGTGCAGATTCCATTCATGAACACGCCGCTGTACGTCGGGCCGGTGTCGGCGCACATCAACGGCGCGGACCTGTCGTGGCTGGTTGGCTTGCTGGTGACTTCGCCGCTGTATTTCTGGCTGGCGACCCGTGACAGTGCTTATCGTCGGCGGCTGACCTCCGGGAAACTGGCGGGCAGTCTCTGAGATTGACTCGATGCACCAACAAGGCCCGCCGTTCGCGGGCCTTCTGCTTTGCGTTGTGCTATTTCTTTACGCCCGACGACAACCGGAGATGGAAATCCAATGCTGCGAATTCTGGGCAAAGCCTCATCGATCAATGTGCGCAAAGTGCTGTGGACCTGTGCTGAACTGAATCTTCCCTTCGAACGCGAAGACTGGGGCTCAGGTTTTCAATCAACGTTGACGCCGCAGTTTCTCGCACTCAATCCCTGCGCGATGGTGCCGGTGATTCAGGACGATGACTTCACGCTGTGGGAATCGAACTCGATCATTCGCTACCTGGCGTCGCGCTACGGCGGCGAGCAACTTTACCCGAGCGAGGCGCGTGCCCGCGCGCGGGTGGATCAATGGATCGACTGGCAGGCTTCGGAGCTGAACAAGTCGTGGTCGTACGCGTTCCTTTCGCTGGTGCGCAAGTCACCCGCGCATCAGGACAGCGTTGCTCTTGCGGCCGGTTGCCGGGAGTGGGCAAGGCACATGGAGATCCTCGACCGGCAGCTGCAAAAAACCGGCGCCTATGTCAGCGGCGAGCAGTTTTCCCTCGCCGACATCCCTATCGGCCTGTCGGTCAATCGCTGGTTCGAGACGCCGCTGGAGCATCCGCACCTGCCCGCAGTGAGCGCTTATTACGAACGCCTGAGCCAACACCCCGCTTACCGATTGCACGGACGAAATGGCACGCCGTGATTTCAGTCATTTGTTTTTGAACGCCTCACGCCGCGCCTGTCGTTCCGCGGCGTACGCCTCTTGCGGCTGGCTGATCAAATCCTCACGGCGCAACACTTCACCGCAGTGATCGCACAACGGCCCAAGGCCGGCGCTGTGGTTGCAGTTCTTGTGGGTCATGTTCACCGCCAGCCCCTCCTCCGGCGATTTGCACCAGGTCTCGCCCCAGGCGCGCAATGCAATCACCACCGGGTAAAACGCCTCACCCTTTGCGGTGAGGTGGTACTCGTAGCGTTTCGGCCGCTCGTTGTACAAGCGGCGCTCGACCAGTCCGTCCGCCTCCAGGCTTTTCAGACGGGCGGCGACCATCTGCGGCGTGCCGCCGGTCTGCGCCAGGATCTCGTCATAGCGATGGCTGCCCATGAACAATTCGCGCAAAACCAGCACCGTCCAGCGGTCGCCGACGATCGCCTCGGCCCGGGAAATCGGGCACAGGGTCTCAGGAAGACTATCGTTTACAGCCATCAGGGCTTGCCTCTTACACAGTTACTATGATTATCATATCAACACGATGCGGGAACAAGCCCTGAGCATCGATCACTCTCATTGCCGGAGTACATCGTCATGTCGAAACCTCTCTATCCGCTCGACAGAACCGCCTACCTGCTGGTCGATCCGTACAACGATTTTCTCTCCGAGGGCGGCAAGATCTTTCCGCTGCTCAAACCGATGGCCGAGCAGAACGGACTGCTCGACAACCTGCGCAAACTCGATCATGCCGTGCGGGCCCTGCCGATTCCGGTGGTCATCGTACCGCATCATCGCTGGGTCAAAGGCGACTACGAGAACTGGGATCATCCAACCCCGACCCAACAAAAGATCATGCACATGCACCACTTTGCGCGCGGCGAATGGGGTGGTGAATGGCACCCGGATTTCGCACCGAAGGACGGCGACATCGTGGTTCAGGAACACTGGGGCTCCAGCGGTTTCGCCAATACCGACCTTGACTTTCGCCTGAAACAGCAAGGCGTCACCCACGTGATCATCGTCGGCCTGCTGGCCAACACCTGCATCGAAGCCACCGCGCGCTATGCATCGGAACTCGGCTATCACGTCACGCTGGTGCGCGATGCGACCGCCGCGTTCAAGGAAGAAATGATGCACGCCGCCCACGAACTCAACGGCCCGACGTTCGCCCATGTCATCACCACCACGGACGAACTGATCGCCACTCTTCAGTCGCAAGGTGAAACGAAATGAGTCTGACAGGCCACCTGCTGATCGCCGCCGCTGACGTACCCGCCACTGAGGGCATGATGAAGGCGCTGAATCCGGCGACCAACATGCTGATCGAGCCGGAATTCGCCTTTGGTGGCACAGCCCAGGTCGATCAGGCGGCAACCCTCGCCGACGCGGCATTCGACAGCTACAGCCACACCTCGCTGGCCGAACGCGCGGCGTTTCTGGAAAGCATCGCCGACAATCTCGACGCCGTACGCAAGGAGCTTGCAGCCCGCGCCGCACTTGAAACCGGTCTGCCTCAGGCGCAGCTTGAAGGCGAAGCCGCCCGGGCCGCGACCCAGTTTCGCCAGTTCGCCGAGGTGGTGCGCAAGGGGCGCTTCCTGCAGCTGGCAATCGACCCGGCACAGCCGGAGCGTCAGCCGCGACCCCGAATGGATCATCGCCTGCAGAAAATCGCCATCGGCCCGGTGGCAATCTTCGGTGCGAGCAATTTTCCGATCTCCTATTCGGTGGCCGGTGGCGACACTGCGTCGGCACTCGCGGCCGGTGCGACGGTGATTCTCAAGGCGCATAACGCGCATCCCGGAGCCTCGGAAATCCAGGCTCGTGCTATCCGCAAAGCGGTGCAGTCGCATGGCTTGCATGAAGGGGTTTTCTCCATGGTGCGCGGTGGTGGTAACGCCATCGGTGAAGCGCTGGTCGATCATCCTTTGATTAAAGCGGTGACCTTCACCGGTTCAGAGGTGGGCGGCATGGCGCTTTATCGCCGCGCTCAATTGCGGCCTGATCCGATCCCGGTGTTTACCGAAATGACCAGCGTCAACCCGACCTTCATTTTGCCCACAGCGCTGACCGCGCGCGGCGGTGAGATCGGCGATGGCTTTGTCGAGCGGATGCTGGTTAATGTCGGCCAAGCCTGCCTGTGTCCATCGATCCTGATCGCGGTCGAGGGCGAAGGTCTGCAAGCGTTGCGCAGCGCGATGATCAAGCGAGTCAGCGAAGCGCCGGCGCGCACGATGCTGACGCCGGGGATTCACGGTTCATACGTCAAGGGGCTGGTGGCAATGGAAAGCGTGGGGGCGAATCTGGTGGCGGTTGGCGCGCCGACGGATGGCCCGTTTGAAGGCCGCTCGGCGTTGCTGGAAGTCAGTGGCCAGCACTTTCTCAACGAACCCGCACTGGCCCATGAAGTGTTCGGCCCGGCTGCACTGCTGGTGACGGTCAGCGATGAGGAAGAACTGCTGGCAGTTGCCCGTTCGTTCAAGGGCCAACTGAGCGCAGCCATTCACCTTGAAGACCGCGATCTGGATCTGGCCCGGCGTCTGCTGCCGATCCTCGAGCGCCGCACCGGACGCATCGTGGTCAACGCCTTCGCCCACCCGCAGGAAGTGACCTTCGCCACCGTACACGGCGGCCCATTCCCGGCTACCTCGGACAGCCGCTTCACCTCGGTCGGCATGACCTCGATCGAACGCTTTTTGCGGCCGGTGGCGTATCAGGGGTTTCCGGATGCGTTGTTGCCGGAGGTGTTGCGCGACGCCAATCCACTCAACCTGCCCCGCAGCATCGACGGCCAATAAAAAATGCCCGGTTCGGCGGATCACCGAACCGGGCACGCTTTTCAATCAAATGAGCAGGTCTTCATGGAGAAGACCCGAACCCAGAGCGTCAATTCTCTTCTGCACGCACCACACCGCGCTCCTCCAGCAAACGCACAAACATACTCAGACTGCGCGAAACCGTGCCCCGTCGCCACACCAGCCACGTCGTCAAATAGCGGAAATCCGACGCCAGCGGCCATACGCTGACCGTCGCGCAGCCGGGCATGCTTTGCAGCATGCTGCGCGGCATCAAAGCCAGGCCGGCACCCGCACTGACGCAGGCGAGCATGCCGTGGTAGGACTCCATTTCGAAAATCTTGCCGGGCACCGCAGCGTCGGTGCTGAACCATTTTTCGAAGTGATGGCGATAGGAGCAGTTCGAGCGAAATGCATAGATGTTCTCGCCATTCACGTCCGCCGCGCGCTGGATCGGCCCGTGGTGAAGCGGCGAGATGATGACCATTTCCTCTTCGAACGCCGGAATGCCCTCCAGCGCCGGGTGCAAAACCGGGCCGTCGACGAACGCGGCCGCCAGGCGCCCCGAAAGCACACCGTCGATCATCGTCCCGGAAGGACCGGTCGACAGGTCCAGATCGACCTTCGGATGTTGCTGGTTGTAGGTCGCCAGCAAACCGGGAATGCGCACCGCCGCCGTACTTTCCAGCGAGCCCAGCGGGAAAGCGCCTTGCGGTTCCTCGCCGGCCACCGTGGCGCGGGCTTCCTGTACCAGGTCGAGAATGCGCCGCGCGTACTCGAGAAAACTCCAGCCCGCCGGCGACAGGCGCAAACGGCTTTTCTCGCGGATGAACAGGTCGACGCCCAGGTCCTCCTCCAACTGCTTGATGCGCGTCGTCAGGTTCGACGGCACGCGATGGATCTGCGCCGCCGCCGCACTGATGCTGCCGTGCTCGGCAACGGCCTTGAAGATTTCCAGTTGCACCAGATCCATCATCATTCTCCAATCGTGAAAGAAACGCTCTTTATTATTCAGTTTCCAGAAATCAAACGCCACCCTACTCTGAGCGCATCCACTGACCTCGCAGGACGACGCCATGAGCCCGATTTCCAGCCAGACCCACGCCATCTCGATCAATCCCGCCACCGGCGAGCAGATCGGTCACTACGCTTTCGAATCCGCCGAAGCCCTCGATGCTGCGCTGACCCGCGCGGCGTTCGGCTTCAACAAGTGGAAACGCAAACCGCTGCAGGATCGCTCCCTCGCCCTGACTGCGCTGGCCGGTGCTCTGCGTGACAGCAGCGAAGCCATGGCGACCATGATCACCCAGGAAATGGGCAAGCCGATCGCCCAGGCCCGTGGCGAAATCGAGAAATGCGCCAAGCTCTGCGAGTGGTACGCCGAACACGGCCCGGCCATGCTCAACGCCGAAGCGACCCTGGTCGAGGGCGGCAAGGCACGTATCGAGTACCGTCCGCTCGGCCCGATTCTCGCCGTGATGCCGTGGAACTTCCCGATCTGGCAAGTGCTGCGCGGCGCCGTCCCGGCGCTGATCGCCGGCAACACCTACGTGCTCAAGCATGCGCCGAACGTGATGGGCAGCGCCTATCTGTTGCGCGACGCCTTCACCCGCGCCGGTTTTGCCGATGGCGTGTTCGAAGTGATCAACGTCACCCCGGAAGGCGTTTCGACCGCCATTGCCGATTCGCGCATTGCCGCCGTAACGCTGACCGGCAGCGTCCGCGCCGGCATGGCCATCGGTGCACAGGCCGGTGCGGCGCTGAAGAAATGCGTACTGGAACTGGGCGGTTCCGATCCGTTCATCGTGCTCAACGACGCCGATATCGACGAAGCCGTGCAAGCGGCCGTGATCGGTCGTTACCAGAACTCAGGGCAAGTCTGCGCCGCCGCCAAACGCCTGATCATCGAAGAAGGCGTAGTCGAAGAATTCACCCGCAAATTCGTCGAAGCCACCCGCCAGCTGAAGATGGGCGATCCGTTGTCCGCCGACAACTACATCGGCCCGATGGCCCGTTTCGATCTGCGTGACGAGCTCGATCAACAAGTGCGCGACACCCTGGAAGAAGGCGCCACCCTGCTGCTCGGCGGCGGCAAGGGCCAAGGCCCGGGCAACTACTACGAGCCGACCGTGCTGGCCGATGTCACCGACCGCATGACTTCGTTCAAACAGGAACTGTTCGGCCCGGTGGCCTCGATCATCACCGCTCGCGACTGCGCCCACGCTGTAGCGCTGGCCAACGACAGCGAGTTCGGCCTGACCGCCACGATCTACACCGCCAACGTCGCCCTGGCCCAGCAACTGACCAGCGAACTGGAAACCGGTGGCGTGTTCATCAACGGTTACTCCGCCAGCGACCCGCGCGTGACCTTCGGCGGCGTGAAGAAAAGCGGTTTCGGTCGTGAGCTGTCGCACTTCGGCGTGCGCGAGTTCTGTAATGCGCAGACGGTGTGGCTGGATCGCTGCTGATCCAATGAAAAAAAGCCCGGAAGCGTTTTGCGCTTCCGGGCTTTTTCATTTATGCCGCAGCCTGTTGGAGTTCCGACACCGTCCGATCTTTGCTTAATAGCCCCAGCACCACAGCCGCCGACACCAGGGTGATGATCGTCAGGATGTGCAGCAGATACTGGAACGCCGAGGCGTAACCCTGCACCAGCCGTTCGTTAGCCAACCCCGGAACTGTGTTGATCGCATGGGCCATGTCACCGGTGGTTACCCGGTGCGCGGTCTGCGCAATCAGCGCGGCGTCTGCACCGCTGGCCACTGACTGCAGATCGGTATGCAGCAGCGAGGCAAGAATCGCCGCCACGCTCGCCAGTGCAATCCCTTCACCCGCCACCCGTACCGTGTTGAAAATCCCGGCCGCCATGCCGGCGCGCTCTTTCGGCACCACGCTGACCGACAGTCCATCCATCAAGCCCCACGGCAGACCCGCGCCGATCCCGATCAACACCATCGGCACCACCAGCGCGAATTTCGGCTCGCCGACGTTGTACAGGCTCAGCCAGTGCAGCCCCACGGCGGCAATCAGGAAGCCCACGCCCGACAGGATGCCGGCCGAGACAAACCGGGTCATGGACGCCGCCAGCATCGGCACCACCAGCATCGGCGCCGACAGCGCCAGCAACAGCAGACCGGCATCGATTTCACTCAAGCCTTCGACGCCGATAAACCGCAGCGGCAGCATGACCACCAGCACGATGTAGCAATAGCAGGTGCCGATCGGCAGCATCTGCACGCCGACGAAGCGCGGAAAGCGGAACAGCGTCAGATCGAGCATTGGACGTTTGACGCGCATTTCGATGAAGACGAACAGCGCCAGCAACAACGCCGAAGCACCCAACAGACCGACCACTAACGGACTGCCCCAACCGCTTTCGGGCGCCTGGATCACACCGAACGTGAACAGCGCCAGCATCGAGCTGAACGTCACGGTACCCGGCCAGTCGAGACCGCTGGCGTCGGGGTCGCGGGTTTCACGCATGCGCGGCAGGCCGAAGACCATCGCGATCACACCAATCAGCGCGGTAAACACAAAGATCGCGCGCCAGTTGAACGCCTCGATCAACGCCCCGGCCACCAACGGGCCGAACGCGAGACCGATACCAAACGTGGTGCCGAGCATGCTGTACGCACGGGTGCGCGCATGACCTTCGAACTCCTGCGCCAACGCCGCCGAACCGCTGGCCAGCGCCGCCGCACCGGCCACGCCCTGAATCGCCCGAAGCACATCCAGCCAGAACACCGAAGGCGCCAGGCTCTGGGCAATCGACGCTGCGGTGAACAACAGTATGCCGGCGGTGAACAGGCGCTTGCGTCCATAGACATCGGCCAACGCCCCCGCCGCCATCAGCAGACTGCCGAACGACAACATGAACGCATTGGTGATCCAGGTCAGCGCCACCGGGCTGCCGCCCAGGTCACGGCCAATGGCCGGCGTCGCCACCGCGCCACCGGTAAAACTTAACGGAAGGACCAGCGCCGACAGGCAAATGGCCGCGAGGATCAGCAGCTTGTCGCGCGCGCCAGTGTGTTGGGAGACGTTTGTCATGATTTCATCCAATGAAAAGAAAATCAGGCTGCGATCAATAGAGCGCAGCCTGCGATAGCTTCAACGAGGGGCTAGGTCAGTCCTTGAAATCCGTGGACAGCGCCAGCTCATTCCACTCGGCCAACTCCTGTGCCACCAAGCGGTTCTTCGCTTCGATCCGCGCAATCGTGTCGCTGCCCAGCGCCAGCCGCTGCGGCGGGTTCGGTGCGTTGACCAGCGCCAGCATCGCTTCGGCAAACTTCAGCGGATCGCCCGGTTGCGCATGGTTGGCGGCTTCGGCAAAGGTGCGCATCTTGCCAACGGTTTCGTCGTAGTCCGGCAGCACCAGCGCGGTCTTGAGCAGCGACTGCTCGTCGAGGAAGTCGGTGCGGAAGAAGCCCGGTTCGACCACCGTGGCATGAATGCCCAGCGGCGCCAGTTCCTGATGCAGCGCTTCGCTGATGCCTTCCACTGCGAACTTGGTCGAGCCGTAGACACCCCAGCCCACGTAGGCCTGATAACCGCCAATCGACGAGATGTTGATGACCCGTCCGCTGCGCTGGGCGCGCATGTGTGGCAGCACGGCACGGGTGACGTTGAGCAGGCCGAACACGTTGGTCGCGAACAGGCGCTCGGTTTCGCTGGCGCTGGTTTCTTCGACGGCGCCCAACACGCCAAAGCCGGCATTGTTGATCAGCACGTCGATGCGGCCGAAGCGCTTGATGCCCTGCGCCACCGCTTGATGGGCTTCCTCTTCACGGGTGACGTCCAGCCGCACCGCCAGCAGGTTCGGGTGATCGCCGAGGCGGTCGGTGATGTCTTGCGGGTTGCGGGCGGTGGCAATCACCGCGTCACCGGCACGCAGGGCCTGTTCGGCGATAAGGATGCCAAAACCACGGGAAGCTCCGGTAATCAGCCAAGTACGCATATCAACTCCTCCTGTCGGTGACCCTGGCGAGATTACCGGGCCTTCTTGATGAGTTGAGTCGACTTTAAAGCCGTGCTACTGATGTGATAATCCCAGCAAATTTTCATGACTTTGTGAAAGGTGCTCACAAATGAAAAACCCGTCCACGGCGGATCTGTCGATCTTTCTCTGCATCGCCCAGCACCTGAATTTCAGCCGTGCGGCGGTGGATCTGGGCCTGACACCGTCCGCGCTGAGCCATTCATTGCGCACTCTGGAAAATCGCCTGGGCGTGCGTCTGTTCAATCGCACCACTCGCAGTGTGGCGCTGACCGAAGCGGGCGAGCGGTTATATGCGCGGCTGAAACCGGCGTTTCGCGACATCGACGACGCGCTCGAAGACCTCAATCACTTTCGCGACAAACCTTCCGGCAACCTGCGCATCACTGCGGGGCGTCAGGCCTGCGAACTGGTGTTGCTGCCGATTGCCGGGGCGTTCCTGCAGGCCTACCCGGACATCCGCCTGGAAGTGGTCGAAAGCGATGCGCTGCTGGATATCGTCGCCGCCGGTTTTGATGCCGGGGTGCGGTTCGGCAATCGGCTGGAGGCGGACATGGTGTCGCTGCCGATCGGCCCGACCTTGCGCTCGGTGGTGGTCGCTTCACCGGCGTTTCTGGAACGGCACGCCGCGCCGCAAAAACCGGAGGATCTGCACACCCTGCCCTGCATCCGTCACCGCTTTCCCAGCGGCGCGCTGTATCGCTGGGAATTCGAACGCGGTGGCATCGATCAGGAAATCGAAGTCAACGGCCCGCTGACCCTGGGCGATGTCAGCCTGATGGTCGGCCCGGCGTTGCAAGGTCTGGGATTGGCCTATGTGTTCGAAGACATGGTCAGCGAGCACCTCGCGGCCGGGCGTCTGGTGCAGGTCTTGGCGGACTGGTGCCCGTACTATCCGGGTCTGCACCTGTATTACCCGAGCCGGCGCCATGTGCCGGCGCCGCTCAAGGCGTTTATCGACTTCGCCCGCCATGCCCGCGATGGCAAAACGGGCTGAGCCGTTTTACAGATACTTCAACCAGGCGATGTCGCGACGCCGGGCCTTCAATGCCGAGAACCAGCGCACGGCCGGGAACAGCGCGACCGCCAGCACCATCGCCGCCAGCCACACCGCCGTCACCGACGAGAAACCGAAATACGTGCCCTGATTGAGCCCGAACAGCGCCACGCCAATCAGGTACAGCACCTTCAGCGCATACAGGTGCAGCAGGTAAAAAAACATCGGTGCCGAACCGAACACCGTCAGCCAGCGAATCCAGCGTCGATCCTGTGCGCGTTCGAACACCAGCAACAGCAACAGTCCGACACTCACCGTCAATGTGATGAACAACAGCGACGGCGGGTATTTGGTGATGTTGAAAAAGCTCATCAGGGTTTGCACACCGCTGTCACCGAAGGCCCAGGGTTTCTCGCCGTAACCGTTGACCAGCCGCAGGACCACGAACCCCAGCAGCCCGGCGATGCCACCGATCAACAAGCGGCGCTGACGCACGGCTGCATCGGCGGCGCGAGCGAACCACGGCCCCAGCGCGTAACCCAACCCGATCACGCCGATCCACGGCAACAACGGGTACGAGGTGCGCAGACGCAAGGTCTCGCCCGCCTCGATCCAGCCGCGATCATGCAGGATCGCCCACGGTACGTGCAGCGCCGACTCCGCTGCGAAGTGCAGTCCGTCGAGCAGATTGTGCCCGGCGATGATCGCCAGGCTCAGCGTCAACAACAGCCAGCGTGGCAGCCAGACCAGCAGCGACAGCGCGATCATGCTCAGGCCGATCGCCCAGATCACTTGCAGGTAGATCACGGTCGGTGGCAGCTGGAACGTCCAGGCGAAATTCACCAGCGTGAATTCCAGCAGCACCAGAAACAGTCCACGCTTGAACAGGAAGGCACTGACGTCAGACTTGCCGTCGTACTTCTCGCCGAACAGCCACGCCGACAACCCGGTCAGCAGCACGAACACCGGCGCGCACAGATGCGCCAGGGTACGGCTGAAGAACAGCGCCGGCTCGGTGCTGGCGATGTCCATCGGGTCGCTGACCTGACGATGCAGCAGAAAGGTTTCGCGCACGTGGTCCAGCAACATGAACAGAATCACCAGGCCACGCAGCGCATCAATGGACAGCAACCGGCCAGTGGCCGAGGGGGCAGAACGGGGAACCGCAATCGTCATGGAAGTATCGCAATCGAAAGGTTGATCAATGCGGCCGCCCGAAAGCGGCCGTAAAATTTTCGTTACCTTATAACATGAAAAACCGATCCAATCGCTAGCGGTTCTCAAACGGCGATCACGCGGTGCGCAGGGTTTCCAGCACAACCTGCAACGGATGGCGCAACTGTCGATCGGCCTGGCGCTTGACCTGACTGCGGCAGGAATACCCGGTGGCCAATGCTTCGCCCTTCTCCACCGGCGCCTCGATCTGTTTCGCCCAGGATTGCTCGTAGATCACCGCCGAGGTCTCGCGATTACGCGCTTCGTGCCCGTAAGTGCCGGACATGCCGCAGCAACCGGTGGCCTGGGTCGCGAGCTTCAGGCCGACACGCTCGAACACCTGCTCCCATTGCCGAGTGGCGGCCGGAGCGTTGGTTTTTTCGGTGCAGTGCGCCAGCAGGCGGAAGGTTTCATCGCGGCGCTTTCCGATTTGCTCCGGCATGACCTTGAGCAGCCACTCCTGCACCAGCGCCACCTCCGGGCATTTCTCCATTCCCGGTACTTTCAGATATTCCTGGCGATACACCAGAGTCATGGCCGGGTCGAGCCCTACCAACGACACACCAACCTCGGCCAGCGCGCGCAATTGCCCGGCATTGCGCAACGCCGCGCGGTTGAACGCCGAGAGAAAACCCTGCACATGCAGCGGCTTGCCGTTGGCACTGAACGGTGCCAGGTAGACCTGATAGCCGAGACGCGAAATCAGCTCGATCAGATCCGCCAGCAACGGCGCCTCGAAATACCGGGTGAAGGCGTCCTGCACCAGCACCACGCTGCGTTCGCGCTGGGCTGCAGTCAGCGCCGACAACACCTCGACCGATGCCGGCTGAACCTGCCAGCGACGCATCGCCGCGTGGAAATCGAAACGGCTGAGCAATGGCACATCGACCATGCCGCCAAGACGCTCGATCAAGCGACGGCTGAACGAGGCGCCCATCAAGCCGTTGTAGAGCAACGGAATCCGCGCCATGTACGGAATCGTGTACTCCAGCGAAGCAATCAGATAATCCCGCGCCGGCCGCAGATAACGGGTGTGATACAGCTCCAGGAAACGCGAGCGGAAGTCCGGCACGTTGACCTTCACCGGGCACTGCCCCGCGCAGGACTTGCACGCCAGGCAGCCGGCCATGGCGTCGTACACCTCGTGGGAGAAGTCCTGTTCCTGCGCACGGCTGTTACGCCAGCGCTGCAGCAACGTGCTGAAAAATGGCGGAAGGCGACTGGCATCGGCCAACACGTCGACCCCCGCCTCGCCCTGCAACCGCAGCCATTCGCGAATCAGCGAGGCGCGGCCCTTGGGCGATTGCGCACGCTGGCGGGTGGCTTTCCACGACGGGCACATGGCGTCGTCGGGATCGAAGTTGTAGCAGGCGCCGTTGCCGTTGCAGTGCATCGCTGCGCCGTAGTCCTGCCAGACTTTCTCGTCGATCTGCCGATCCAGTTCGCCGCGCAGGGTCACTTCATCGATCTTCAGCAATGCCGCGCCGGGAATATTCGGTGTGGCGATCTTGCCCGGATTGAACTGGTTGAACGGATCGAACGCCGCCTTCAGGGCCTGCAGCGCCGGGTACAAGTCGCCGAAGAAGGCCGGCGCATATTCCGAGCGCAGGCCCTTGCCGTGTTCGCCCCACAGCAGGCCGCCGTAACGCTGGGTCAGCGCGGCGACGCCGTCCGAAACGGGACGCACCAGTGCGGCTTGCTGTGGGTCTTTCATGTCGAGAATCGGCCGTACGTGCAGCACGCCGGCATCGACGTGACCAAACATGCCGTACTGCAATTGGTGGCTGTCGAGCAGGTCGCGCAACTCGGCGATGTACTCGGCCAGGTGTTGTGGCGGCACGGCGGTGTCTTCGACGAACGGCTGCGGCCGCGCTTCACCGGCGACGTTGCCGAGCAGGCCCACCGCGCGTTTGCGCATGCCGTAGACGCGATTCACCGCCGCATGTCCGACGGCCAGCGTATGCCCCAGGCGCTCGACCGTGGCGTCGTTGCCCAAGTGCTGGACGAAGGCTTCGACCCGGCGCTGCAGCTCCTCGGGATCGTCGCCGCAGAACTCCACCAGGTTGATCCCCAGCGTCGGCCGCTCGGCGCTTTCCGGAAAGTACTCGGCGACGCCGTGCCAGACGATGTCCTGCATCGCCAGCAACAGCACTTTGGAGTCGACGGTTTCAATCGACAGCGGCTTGAGCGCCATCAGCGCACGGGCATCGCGCAAGGCATCCATGAAGCCGGCGTAGCGTATGTTCACCAGCATCGTGTGCTTGGGAATCGGCAACACGTTGAGTTTGGCCTCGACCACAAACCCCAGCGAACCCTCGGCGCCGCACAGCACGCTGTTGAGGTTGAAACGGTTGTCGGCCTCGCGCAGGTGCGCCAGGTCGTAGCCGGTCAGGCAGCGATTGAGATCGGGGAAGGTTTCCCGGATCAGCTCGCCCTGCTCATCGATGATCTGCCGCGCACAGCGATACACCTCACCGGCCCGGCCCTCGCGGGCGCACTCCGCTGTCAGCTCGCTTTCTTCCAGCGGGCGACCGTGCAAGCGCTCGCCACCGCGCAGGACCATGTGCAGTTCCAGCACGTGGTCGCGGGTCTTGCCGTAGGTGCAACTGCCCTGGCCGCTGGCGTCGGTGTTGATCATACCGCCGACAGTAGCGCGGTTAGAGGTCGACAGTTCCGGGGCGAAAAACAGCCCGGCGGATTTCAGCGCCGCGTTCAATTGATCTTTCACCACACCTGCCTGCACCCGCACCCAACGCTGTTCAACGTTGATTTCGAGAATGCGGTTCATGTGCCGCGACAGGTCGACGACGATACCGTCGGTCAATGACTGGCCGTTGGTGCCGGTGCCGCCACCGCGAGGGGTGATCACCACTTTCTGGTAGGCCGGTTCGGCGATCAGACGGGCCAGCAGCGCCACGTCGTCGGCGTCACGCGGGAATACTGCTGCTTGCGGCAAGCGCTGATAGATCGAGTTGTCGGTGGCCAGCACCACGCGGCTGGCGTAGTCGGCACTGATTTCGCCGCGAAAACCGCTGGTTTCAAGGGCTTTGAGAAACTGTTGGTAGTCAGTGTTCAACGTGGTGGAAGGCGACAGCTGAGCAATCATCGGAAGTGCAATCTCGGTCAAAAACGGGCCGTGTGGCGGTGAACAGTTGTGCGCAATGAATGATTGCGTCACGCTCCCGCCATCTCATAGGCCTTATGTTCATTGCAGACCGATGTCGGGACAACCGTAAAATCGACCCGCAATCCATGACTAAAACGAATGAATCCGCGAACCCTTACTCCCTCGATGTCGTTGCTGCTGGCGTTTGAAGCCGCTGCACGCCATGAAAGCTACACCCGCGCCGCTCACGAACTGTCGCTGACTCAGAGTGCGGTCAGCCGTCAGGTGCAAATCCTGGAAAAGATGCTCGGCATGCGCCTGTTCAGCCGCGAAGGCCGGCGAGTGATCCTCACTGACGTCGGGCGCATGTATCAGCGCGAACTGTCCGAAGCCCTCGGCCAGATCCGCAGTGCGACGTTGCAGGCCATGGCGTTTGGTTCGGGAATCCACAGCCTGCGCCTGGCGACCTTGCCGACCTTCGGCTCGAAATGGCTGCTGCCGCGCTTGAAGGATTTCTACACCGCGCACCCAGGCATGACCGTGCACCTGCATTCACGCATCGAGACGATCGACTTCGACACCAGCGAAATCGACGCGGCGATTTGCGTCGGTGGCGGGGACTGGCCGGGGCTGACTGCCCACCGCCTGCACACCGAGGAACTGGTGGTGATCGCCAGTGCGCAGCTGACCGATGCCGAACGCCGTGCGGCCGACAAGGATATCGCCGGGCAATTGCTGCTCAACGTCAGCAGCAATGCTCAGGCCTGGTCCGAGTGGTTCAGTCATCACGCCCTGCCCCATCGCAGCATGCGCATCGGCCCGAGTTTCGAGATGACCTCGCACCTGATCCAGGCGGTGCGCGCCAATATCGGCATCGGACTGGTGCCGAGGATTCTGGTCGAAGATGAATTGCACAACGGCGAGCTGCTGCAACTGGGCCAACCGATCAGCAGCCGGCGCAGCTATTACCTGGTGTACCCGGCGCGCAATGAGTCGCTGGCGTCGCTGAAGGCGTTTCGCGACTGGTTGATGCGTACGCTCTGAATCTCTACATCGCCAGATCAATTGCCATCGCGAGCAGCCCCGTGAACTCAGAACCGCGGCTTCACCGCTTTCCAGTCCGGTTTATAGCGCTGCATCTGCCGCACATCATCACGCTGGCGAATGCCGCAAGTCAGGTACTGGTCATGCAGCTTGCCCAGTTGATCGTGATCCAGTTCCAGCCCCAGACCCGGTGCACGAGTAACCTTCACGCAGCCATCGACAATCGGCAGCTTGCCGCCCTTGATCACTTCTTCATCCGGTTCCTGCCACGGGTAATGGGTGTCGCAGGCGTAGTCCAGATTCGTTACGGCAGCCGCTACGTGAGCCATCGCCATCAGGCTGATGCCCAGGTGTGAATTGGAATGCATCGACACGCCGAGGCCGAAGGTGTCGCACATTTTCGTCAGGGTCTGGGTGTCGCGCAGGCCGCCCCAGTAATGGTGATCGGCGAGGACAATCTGCACGCTGTTCAGCGCAACGCTGCGGCGGAACTCATCGAAATCGGTGACCACCATGTTCGTCGCCAGCGGCAGCCCGGTGCGTTTGTGCAGTTCGGCCATCCCTTCGAGGCCCGGGGTCGGGTCTTCGTAATACTGCAGATCATCGCCCAGCAACTCGGCCATGCGGATCGAGGTTTCCAGCGACCAGTTGCCGTTGGGATCGATGCGCAGCGGATAACCGGGAAAGGCCTTTTTCAGCGCCTTGATGCACGCCACTTCGTGTTCCGGCGGCAGCGTGCCGGCCTTGAGCTTGATGCTCTTGAAACCATACGCCTCGATCATCCGCGCGGCCTGGGCGACGATCTGCTGCTCGTTCAGCGCCTCGCCCCAGTTGTCCGGCTTGTACGGTGAATCGACGTGTTGCGCGTACTTGAAAAACAGATAGGCGCTGAACGGTACTTCATCGCGCACCGCACCGCCCAGCAGATCCACCAGCGGCACATTCAAGTAGCGGGCCTGCAAATCGAGGAACGCCACTTCAAACGCCGAATACGCGTTGCTCACCGCTTTACTGGCATGGGAACCAGGGGCGAGTTCAGCACCGGCCAGACTGGCCGGTTTGTTGGCAGCGACCGTCGCTTGGACAATCCGACGCAGCTGATTGAGGTTGAACGGATCGAGGCCGATCAACTGCGATTGCAACTGTTGCTGGATCGCCAGTGCCGGGGCATCCCCATAGCTTTCGCCGAGGCCGATGTAGCCGTTGTCGCTTTCGATCTCGATGATCGAGCGCAGGGCGAACGGTTCGTGGATGCCACTGGCGTTGAGCAGCGGCGGATCACGGAAGGCAATCGGAGTGACGGTTACGCGAGTGATTTTCAAAATGACGCTCCTGTTGAGTCGGAATCAGTGGCTCGCCACCGGATTGGCCGTCGGCGCGACGGCGGTTTCGGGTTCAGGCTTTGCCGGGGTTTTGCCTTTGGCGCCGGGCGCCATGCGGGCAAAGAAGATCACCACTGCTGCCACCAGCGAAGTTGCGGCCAGGCCATACAGGCCGCCTTCTATGGAGCCGGTGGTCTGTTCCAGGAAACCGAACGCGGTCGGCGCAACGAAGCCACCCAGATTGCCGATGGAGTTGATCAGCGCGATCACCGCCGCCGCGATGCGCGCATCCAGATAGCTTTGCGGAATCGGCCAGAACAGTGCCGAAGCCGCCTTGAAACCGATGGCCGCAAAACAGATCGCGACGAAGGCGAAAATCGGCCCGCCGGTGGTGGACATGAACATGCCGAACGCGGCGATCACCAGGGTCAGCGCGACCCACGCCTGTTGGAATTTCCACTTGCCGGCCAGCGCCGCAAAGCTGTACATCGCAACGATGGAAATGATCCACGGCACGGAGTTGAGCAACCCGACCTGGAAGTCGCCGAGATTGCCCATCTTCTTGATCATGCTCGGCAGCCAGAAAGTGGCGCCGTAGATGGTCAGGGCGATGGAGAAGTAGATGAAACAGAACAGCGCGATCTGCCGGTCCGCCAACAGTTTGAACATCGATGGTCTGGCGACGTGAGTTGCTTCGCGGGCGCGCTGCTCTTCAGCGATTGCCGTCACCAGCGCTTCACGCTCCTCCTCGCTCAGCCACTTGGCCTGACGCGGATGGGATTGCAGCCAGAACCAGACAAACCCGCAGAGCACTACCGACGCGGCACCTTCGATCAGGAACATCCACTGCCAGCCGTGCAGGCCCAGACCGCTGATGTGCAACAGCGCGCCGGACACCGGACCGGAAATTACCGAAGCGATTGCCGAGCCGCTGAGAAACACCGCCATGGTCTTGCCGCGCTCAGAGGCCGGCAGCCATTGGGTGAAGTAATAAATGATCCCCGGGAAGAACCCGGCCTCGGCAGCGCCCAGAATGAAGCGCAGCACATAGAAACTGGTTTCACCCTTGACGAACGCCATGGCCATCGCGGCGGCGCCCCAAGTGAACATGATCCGTGTCAGCCAGGCGCGGGCGCCGTAGCGTTGCAGGAGCATGTTGGATGGCACTTCAAACAAGGCGTAACCGATGAAAAACAGACCGGCACCAAGGCCATAGGCAGCAGCGCCGATACCCAGATCGGTTTCCAGATGACTGCGCACAAAACCGATGTTGACCCGGTCGATGTAGTTGACGATGAACATCACCACGAACAGCGGCAGCACATGGCGCTTGACCTTGGCGGCGGCGCGGGCGAGTACCGTGATGTCCGGCGGACTCTGGAGGGTATTCAAGGGGCGACTCCCGATCTTTGTTTTTGTAGGGATGGCCTGCTCAGGCGTAGAGCGATCATGGACGGGGTGATTGATCCCGTCTAATCTAACTTGGCATTCGATTGATACCTGGATTAGATCAATGTTCGAGCTGACCCAACTGCGCTGCTTCACCACCGTCGCCACCGAACTCAACTTCCGGCGTGCCGCCGAGCGGCTGAACATGACCCAGCCGCCACTGAGCCGGCAGATCCAGTTACTGGAACATCACCTGGGCGTCGAACTGTTTACCCGCAGCACACGCAGCGTGGCGCTCACCGCTGCCGGCCGCGCATTCTTCATCGAGGCGCAGAACCTGCTCGAGCGCGCCCAGCAAGCCGCCGTCACCGCCCGGCGTTTTGCCGAGGGCGATATCGGTTCGGTGAACATCAGTTTTGTCGGCAGCGCGGTTTATGAATTCCTGCCCAAGGTCATCGCCGAGGCGCGCCTCAAGCAGCCGCAGGTGAAGATCGACCTGACTGAAATGAACACCTACCAGCAACACGAAGCCCTGCGCGCTCGACGCATTGACCTGGGGATCGTCCGCGCGCCGTTGCTGGAACCGGGCTACGCGACCGAGTGCCTGGTGCGCGAGCCGTTTGTGCTGGCGGTGCCGAGCGGCCATCGACTGGCCGAGGCAGACGATGTGTCAGTGAAGGATCTGGACGGGCAGCCGTTCCTGATGTATTCCCACGCAGCCTATCCGCCGTTCAACGAATTGCTCACCGGCATGCTGCGTTCGGCCCGGGTCGCCCCGGATTACGTGCAATGGCTTGGGTCTTCGCTGACGATTCTGGCGCTGGTCAACGCAGGCATGGGCCTGGCGCTGGTGCCGCGTTGCGCGACCAGTGTGGTGTTCAGGAATGTGGTGTTTCGCGAGATCGATCTGGGCGAAGGGGTGCAGAGCGAGCTGCATCTGATCTGGCGGGAGAACAACGACAACCCGGCGTTTGCGATGTTGCTGGAGGGCATTCGCCGGGCGGTGAAGGATGGATGGGGTTAGGATTGGGCATGCGGTGATGGGGGATACTTCAGCGGTGGTGGTGCCTTTGAAGCCTGAATCGGTGGATTCTCCAATCGCTTACCGTCTGGCCCATAAACCAGGTGTCTGAGATGCTCCGGCATAGGTCGTCGTGCTCTAGCAGTCATGTTGAACCCTCTGATGTCGGGTTGAACTCAACCCATTTAACCTTTGCGGAATCTATCAGCAAAAACTCCGCGCCCAAAGGCGACTTGGTGCCATCTTCATTGAGCCAGTACGGAGATCCCATCAAGAATTGCCCGGTGCTGGATTCGGGAGGCCATTCGACCGGCCAGCCTAGAACGCGCCTTTCGTCGTTCAAATGCAGGGTGATGAATTGATCATTTTGCGCAAACGCGCTGAACCATTCACTCGGATAGGAAGATTGTTTCGTTACGTTTCTACTGCGTAACCACCCATGCAATCGGTCATTGGTTGCCAGACAGCAAGCCATCAACCCAAGCAACAACGAAGCAGAAAATGCCCAGCACGCTTCAGCCTTCGCATCCCACTTCCCTACAGAAAACCCCTTCTCCCCCACCCACACACAAACCGCTCCAACCCCCAGCACCATCCCGTGAATCACAAACGTGAAAATCAGCGCCTGCACAATCTGGCCGAACGTATCCGGCCCCTTGAAGGCCGTCAGGGTGTAGAAAATCCAGGTCGAGACAAACCCCGGAATCAGGTACTGCAACAGCGGAATCACTTCTTTCACCAGATCATCCATGATCGGTCGCTCCTTGAATCAAAAACAATCCTCCAGAAACAGCAATGCCGGCCCGTAACGGGCCGGCATTCAAAGCCTAGTGCTCGCGGGAAAAACGCCCGCAATCAACTGTCACCGCGCATTACACATCCCGCAGAATCTGATCAGCACCGTTCCCTGCCGCCATCAGCACCGCCGCATGAAGGTTGATGCACGAGCCGGATCGTTTCATCATCGCGCAAGGTTTCGAGGAGTAACGCCATGACCCGTTATCAGCCGTTGAACTGTGATCTGCACGACTACCTGGAAATAGCCTGCCTGCGCGGCTATCAGCTGGACATTGAGTTGGTCGACGGTCAGCGTCTGATGGCCCGGGCCGTGACCACGCGAACCAGCAGTGACAAGGAAGAGTTCCTGGTGATCGAGCAACAAGCCGCGCGACAGGAAATTCGCCTCGACCAGTTGCTCGCGATCACACCTCAGGAGGCCAACGCCGAGTTCGGTCGAGTGATCCTTGCCGGAGGAGTTTGCGGAATCTGAACAAAAAAATCCCGCCCGGCATCAACCGGGCGAGATTTTCTGTGACACGCCGTTTTACGCGACGACAGGGATCATCGGATCCGCAGCCGCCAGCGCGATGGCACGGTCAGCCACCGGCGGGTAGATCCACTGGGTGTTGATCTGGGTCTTGAGCGACTTGCCCTCCTCCTTGACCAGTTTTACCTGACGATCCCAGCCTTCGCTGTACACCGCGCCCCAGGCGCCGAGGTCGAGGCAGGTCACGTATTTCGGCTGGCTGTACGGCGTCGGGTCGACCCCCAGAATCTGCGCCGCAACGTTGTTGCCGGCGTGACGACCGAGGGAAATCGCGTGTTGACAGGTCATCAGGGCGAAGTTGCCGATATCGTCGGTGGCCGCGTAAGCCACGTCGCCGGTGGCGAAGATGTCGTCTTGGCCGATGACTTTCAAATGGGTATCAACGTGCAGCCGACCTTGGCGATCGCGCTCGGCAGGAATCTGCTCGGTCAGGGAGCTGGCGCGTACACCGGTGGTCCAGACCACGGTTTTTGCCTCGATGCGCTGGCCGTCCGACAGGGTCACGCCGTTTTCATCGACCGACAGCACCGACACACCCAGTCGCCATTCGACGCCCAACTCTTCGCTCGCTTCGGCAATCGACACGCTGATCGCTTCGCCCATGGCAGCGCCGACTTTCTGCCCACGGTCAACGATGATCACTTGGATGTTGGCATCATCGCCCAGCACGGCTCGCAGACGCGCCGGCATTTCCGTGGCGGTTTCGATACCGGTGAAACCACCGCCGGCGACGACCACAGTATTACGCGCCTGGCTTTCAGGCTGGTCGATCAGGGATTTCAGATGATGTTCCAGGCGGATGGCGGCTTCGATCTGGTCGACGTCAAACGCATACTGCGCCACGCCCGGGGTGTCCGGCAGGGCCAGGCCGCTGCCGGCGGCCAGCACCAGTTTGTCGTAGTTGAACACCTGTTGCGTACCGGCTGCGTCGGTGTAGCCCACGGTTTTCGCCTGTACGTCGATGGTGTTCGCCGCGCCTTTGATGAAGTTGACGCCAACCGCATCGAACAGATCGCCCAGCGGCGCGGCCAGCGTGTGGGCGTTCGGCTCGTAGAAACGCGGACGAACGCGCAGCTCGGCCTGCGGCGCCAGTACGGTGACGTCGATGTTGTCCCGATTGTGAATGTCGACCAGACGCGTGGCGCTCAATGCCGTCCACATGCCACCGAAACCTGCGCCGATTACCAGAATGTGCTGTTTCATTGTTCTCTCCAGGCACGAAGCCAAGTCACTGAATGAGGTTGAAGGATTCACATCATCGGGAGCGGACTCGGTTGTATTTTTCAAGAACGCGGAAGGCTGCTCACCTGACAACGGCGACTGTATTGGTCGCCTTTGAATCCGAAAAGTCAGATTTTGTGATGATTAGCATCGAAAACTTCGATAGCTCAGATCGAACGTAGCCACCTCCCTTAACTCATTGATTTAGCTAAAAACCAATAAATCCGGGATCCTCATAGCCAAACACTCAAGGCGCTCCCGATTTGTTTGCCACGAACAACCCTGATAACATCGGCGACAAATACAGTCGGAGATAGTTATGTCGCTTTACAGTGCGGGGGTCGAGTACGGCATTCACTGCCTGGCCTTTCTGGTAGGCAGCGGCGGTGACCGTCGTGAAGCCAGCGTGCGCGATCTGGCAGAGCTGCAAGGGGTGCCGCTGGATTATCTGGCGAAGATCTTCACCAAACTGGCCAAAGGCAAACTGGTGGAATCCACCGGCGGTGTGCGCGGCGGCTTTACCCTGGCGCGTCCGGCGGATGAAATCACCCTGCTCGACATCGTCAATGCCATCGATGGTCGCAAGAACATTTTCGAGTGCCGGGAGATACGCGGACGTTGCGCACTGTTCGACGGCTCCCCGCCGGACTGGGCGCTGGACGGCACCTGCTCGATTCACGCCGCGATGATGACCGCGCAAAAGCGCATGGAAGAAGCCCTCGCCCAGCAGACCATCCTCGACATCGCCAGAAAGGTCGGGCGCAAGGCACCGGCAGGGTTCAACAGCCAGGTGGAAGACTGGATGCAGGATCGCCGGGAAAAGAAGACCGGTGGCGCCGGCATTCCGCTCACCGACATCTCGGACTGAGCCCGATCAGCAGGCAAAAAAAAGCAGAAACCGATCTCCGGTTTCTGCTTTTTTTATTTCGCCATTACAGGCAGTCGCGCACCGCTTTGCGCAACGACCCGGACTTCGCCCACGGCGGCCCCTGGTACAGGGAAACGCGGCTGCCGTCCTTGTACTTGACCACATCGAGAATCTCGTCGGCGGTGACGATGCTCGGCGCGGTGATCCGGTAGCCATTGGAAATCGCTGTCTGGGACGTCTTGGCAACGTCCTGCTGCCATAGCGGCAATACACACGCGGCGTAGTCCTTGGGAGTCTTGTCGCTGGTCTTGCTGACATTCGGCTCGCCCGGCACCAGTGACGCAGGCAACGAACAACCGGCCAATGCCGCCATCAGCATCCCTCCGATCAACATCCGCATAGTGATTCCTTCATCTGAAAAAACGCAAATGTACCCTGTAACTGTTCGGACATCCATCGTAGCGCTCTGCCGGTACTCCCCGAAAACCGGGCCATTCAGCTCACCGACAGAAGACCATGCCCCACACCGGAAAAATGCGGCTACTCTGTTTTACCGAGAATGTTCCGGAGGTGATCATGCGGCTCAATGAATACGAACACGAACTTCAGCGTGACCTGCAAAGCGTGGCATCGGACCTGAGATGGTCGGCGGTGGACCTCAAGCGCATCGCCGAGCAACTGCGTCAGTCGGGCAACGAGGCGGACGCCCAGGCGGTACTGCGATCCTGCGAAGTGCTGCAAAGCGATGAAGAACGCCTGCAACTGTATGCCCGCGAAGTGAAAGCCCGCGCCATCAGCCGAACCAAAGTCCACTGAACCTCACTCAGCCCACAGCAAAAAGCCCCGGACAACCGGGGCTTTTTCTTCACAGACCTTCAGTCTGTCTTGCGGCCGCGTGCGCGGCTTTTGTACCCCGGCAGCGCAGCGGCATACGCCAGCGCTTCCTCGCGACTGGCAAACGATGCGAGCCGGTCACCCTGCGTGCAGACCCGCCACGGGCCGTTGTTCACGCTGAGTACGTCGTAGCCATTCATGTGCATTTTGTTCAGCATCGCCATGCTCATAGGCACCTCCTGTCTGCTGACGAACTTTTCCACCTTACACCCGCAACGCGCTGCCGTGCCGACCGGACGTCGCACCGTGGCCGCGTCAAGTCTCCGGCACTTTTGCCGCTTCCAGGCACTCAGAAGCTCTAAACCGGTAGCGGCCCAAATATTGCTAATTCATGACAGATTTATGACAACCGGCAATCGGGTAACACATGAAAGTACGAGCAACCGTCATCTGCGAGCAGGATCGACACATTCTCCTGGTGCGCAAACCCAGGTGCCGCTGGACGCTTCCGGGGGGCACCGTCGAACCGGGAGAAACCCGCGCGCAAGCCGCCGTCCGAGAACTCAAAGAGGAAACCGGGCTGGACAGCGATGACATGCTTTATCTGATGGAATTGCAGAACGGCAGCACCCGCCACCACGTCTACGAGGCATCGGTGCTGAACATCGATCAGGTTCGCCCGCTGAATGAAATCGTCGACTGTCTCTGGCACCCGCTCGATGCGGTGCAGAATCTGAACGTCAGTGACGCCACGCTGAGCATCGTCCGCGCCTTTCAGCGACGCCTTTGACCCTCAGCCGGCAAACGCCCGGCGTCCGGCGCTCATTTCCGTGCGCAATTCACCGATGAAATTGGAGATGTCACGAATAGTGACCAGATGTTCAGGAGAAACACCATTGAGCAGCAACTCGACACGCCCGCTGTCGGGTTCGTAAACCTTGATCTGCAAGAGGCCTTGCGCCGTTTCGGTGCAGTCGCAATACAACGGCGAAAAGCCGGATTCGACGATGCGGCAAATATCGGCAATGGCAATCATGGTGGGCACGCCTCACAGGCGTTGGCTCGGGCGACCCGATGAGCATAGATGAGCTTTCACTGCCCCGCCCCTGCCGCCCAGTGTAAAAATTGCCAACCGCTTCACAACTTCAAATCGCGGCTCTCAATGGGCGTCATGGTCCCAGATCCAGTTCCATATTCCCGGCAGATTCACCGGTTTCGACGACTCGCGCACCGTGCGCGCCAGCGCAGCCTTTTCCAGCGCCGCGCGATCGTCATAGAACGGTTTGCCTGCCAGTCGCACGCCGGTGGCGGCGGCACTGTCGAGCAGTATCTGCAAGTACTCGCGGGTGTGACGGGCGGTGTAGCGGTTGAGGTCATGGAAGGTCACTACCACCGGAATCACTCCGTCCACCGTTGGCAATTCGCCGAGGGCAATCCGTTCGCGGACCTCCGACAGTTGTCGCAGCATGTTCGCCCGCCGCCGGGGGCTGGCGTTGAAGCCCCAGATCTTGCCGTCGTTGGCGCTCAGGTCGGTCAGCAACACTTGCATATGGTGCTGTTGATAGGCGGCGAAGGTACGTTTGTCGTAGTTCCAGAACGGCGGACGCAATAACGTCGGCGGCGCGCCGGTGATCGCCGCGATGTCTGCCGAGCCGTTGGTCAGCGAAGTTTCGAGCTCATCCGGGTCGAGCAATCGATGATTGGTGTGCCAATGGGTGGCGGTGTGAAAGCCCAGAATGTGCCCTTCGTCATACTCGCGGCGCATGACTCGCCGACCGATCTCGCTGTTGCCCGCTCGGGGTGCGCGGGTCTGGACGAAAAACACCGCTTTGATCCCCGGTTGCAGCGGGTTGTCCTTGAGGCTGTCGAGCACGGTGTCGGTAGGATTGAAAAGACTCGAAGCGCTGGGGCCGTCATCGAAGGTCAACAGAAAGCGCACAGGCGCCTGCTCTTTGAGCCGGGCTTCGGTCTGCGCGGACATTTCGATGGGAGCGGCGATGCATCCGGCCAACCCGACGACCATCGCCATCGCGCAGAAAAGCTTGAACCACTGTGTCATGTTTTGCCTTGAGCCCGACCGTTGCGGTCATGTTGTCGATTGGCAAAACTCCTTCGCCGCTGCTGCCTCCCTGCGACCCATTGAGATGGGCCGAGGTTGGATAAAGATACACAGGGTTTGGTTCCGGCGCTCGCTCAGCGTGCCAGTGCCTGTTGAAACGAGCCGTCGATGATCCCCGCCGTGGCCAGCGGAGCCGGTAGCGCCTTGACCTTGAACAGAAAATCGGCGGTGCTTTGCAGGTCAGCGGCGGCCTGCTGATCCACCGGGCCGACCGTCATGTGCGCCTGGCGCAACCAGTGCCGCGAAACCTGTTGATCGAGGTTGGCCTTCTTCGCCCACAGGTCGGCGTACTCGTCGGTGTGACTGTCAACCCAGGCCCGGGCCTGCTTCAGGCGCCCAAGGAAATCGGCGATCGCTTCACGCTTGCTGTCGATGGACGGCGCAGACGCGGCGATGGCGCTCAAGCCCGGCATCAGGTTTTTCGCGGTGAGAATCGGCCGGGCGCCGGAGAACACGATCTGCTGGGAAATATACGGCTCCCACACCGGGAACGCGTCGATGCTGCCTTGCGGTAGCGCGGCCGCCGCATCGATCGGCATCAGTTTGACGAAGTCGACGTAATTCTCCGGCAAACCACCCTGCTCCAGTGCGCGAAGAGTCAGCTGCTGACTCCAGGCGCCCGGCCAGTAGGCGACTTTCTTGCCCTTCAGATCCTCGATGGTTTTCACCGGAGAATCCTTGGGCACCAACAGGGCGATGGTATCCGGATTCTGTCGCGACACACCGATCAGCTTCACCGGCGCTTGTTTAGCGGCCAGAAACAGAAAACCCGAATCCCCCAGGAAACCCAGATCCAGCGACCCGGTCTGCAACGCTTCGGCCAACGGCGCGGCAGCCTGGAAGTGTTTCCAGTCAACCGTGTAAGGCGCGTCCTTCAACACGCCGGACGCTTCTATCGAAGCGCGGATGTTGTAGTAATTCTGGTCGCCGACGTGCAGTACCAAGGGTTCGGCAGCGTAGGTCAATGGCGTGGCAAACAGTGCGCTGGTCAACGCGGCGCGTAGGAAACGTGAGAGCTTCATGGCGAGTCCTGCAGAGGGATTTTTATAGACCATAACGCTCTTACAAATCAGATTTGAAATTCGATTAACGCATAAGCTCAGCACCTTCCCTCCGCACTGTTGGCCGAGCAACAGTGGCTCGTCAGAGTGTTTTCCCTGCAACACTTCAAACCTGCAAAACCGGCGTTAAGCCCAATAAATGCGGGACAACGCGCACATGGCACAGAGCCTGCAATATTCCATTCATGCAGGAAGCATTCGATAAAAATATCTTTTTTGACATAAGAATCTGTTGCCTTGCCGGAGCGTGCCCATGAAACCCCTCTTACCGTTTTCCCGCATCAAAACGCTGCTCGCGGCCTGCGCAGTAGCCCTGAGTCTGCATCCTCTGGCCCACGCTGCCGAAGCGCCGCCGGCTGAAGTGCATCTGGATTACGCCTATTACTCGCCGGTCAGCCTGGCGCTGAAACATCTGGGCTACCTGGAAAAAGCCTTGCCCCAGAGCAAAGTCAGCTGGGTGCTGAGCCAGGGCAGTAACCGCTCGCTGGAATACCTTAACAGCGGCGGCGTGAATTTCGCCTCGTCGGCCAGCCTCGCCGCCGTGCTCAGCCGCGCCAATGGCAGTCCGATCAAATCGGTCTACGTCTACAGCCGCGCCGAATGGACCGCGCTGGTGGTGCGCAAAGACTCGCCGATCCAGTCTGTCGCCGACCTCAAGGGCAAGAAAATCGCCGCCACCAAAGGCACCGATCCTTATCTGTTCACCCTGCGCACCCTGCAACAGGCCGGGCTGAAAAAGGACGACGTGGAACTGGTACACCTGCAGCACCCGGACGGCCGCACCGCGCTGGAGAAAGACGATGTCGACGCCTGGGCCGGCCTCGATCCGCACATGGCCGCCAGTCAGGTGCAGGCCGGTTCGCGCCTGCTGTACCGCAATCGCGACTTCAACAGCTACGGCGTGGTCAGCGTCACCGAGCAATACGCCAAGCAACACCCGCAAACCATCGACACCGTGATCAAGGCCTATGAGCAGGCCCGCGAGTGGTCGGTGAAGAACCCCGACGAATTGGCCAAATTGCTCGCCAGCGAATCCGGCCTGCCGCTGGACGTGGCCAAACTGCAATTGTCGCGCACCGACCTGAGCAGCCCGCAGCTGACCGCCAGGGACGTGCTGGCCTCGAAAGCCGCCGCGCCGATTCTGGTCTCCGAAGAACTGGTGCGCCGTGGGGTGAATGTCGATCAGGTCATCGATCAGTTGATCGACACCGGTTTCCAGCAAGTCGCCGCCCAGTAACCCACCAGGCTCACAACAAGTCCGCGCCCGTCGCGGATTTGTCGTGAGCGGAGAACCGTCCATGAGCAACGACTTGCCCGCCCGCCTCGCCGTGCCGGCACCACACCGCAAACGCCCACTGCTGAATCCGCTCTGGCGTCGGCGCCTTAAAGGCCTGGCCCTGCCACTGCTGATCGTGATCGCCCTCGAATTCATCGTACGCATCGGCTGGCTGCCGTCCTACCAGATGCCCGCGCCAAGCGAGATCGCCCTGACCCTTACCGATTTGGCCGAAGGCGCCTTGTGGAAGCACATCGGCGCCAGCCTGATTCGCGTACTGCTGGGGTTCGCCATCGGTGCGAGTCTGGCGCTGGTGTTTGCCGCGTGGGTCGGCCTGAGCCGTGAAGCCGAGGCTTATCTGGAACCGACGTTCGCCGCACTGCGGTCGATTCCCAGCCTGGCCTGGGTGCCGCTGTTGCTGCTATGGCTGGGGATCGACGAGACCTCGAAAATCGTTCTGATCGCCATCGGCGCGTTCTTCCCGGTGTACGTCAACGTGGTCGCGGCGATACGCAACATCGACCGCAAACTGGTGGAAGTCGGGCACATCTACGGCTTCAGCCCGCTGCAACTGGTGCAACGGATTCTGTTGCCCGCCGCCCTGCCCGGCCTGTTCACCGGATTGCGCAGCGGCATGAGCCTGTCGTGGATGTTTCTGGTGGCGGCCGAACTGATCGCCGCGACCAAAGGTCTGGGTTACCTGCTCAGTGACGGTCGCGAAACGTCGCGGCCGGACATCGTACTGGCTGCGATCATCGTCCTGGCGCTGCTGGGCAAACTCAGCGACGGCCTGCTGGCCGTGCTGGAACGTCGCTGGCTGGTCTGGCGCGACGCGTTCACCGGCCAGGGCAGCAAGGATTGAACCGTGCAACTAAGCTCAAACCTTCAGGCAGGTGTTCGCTGGAGGGTCGGCCGATGTGCGGAAGACTGTCGCAATACCGGGGTATCCACGATTTCGTCGCGGTGCTGAGTATTCCCGATGCGCTGATCAATCACGTCGGCGACGCCCCGCTGGCGCATTACAACGCCGCGCCCACCACGTCACTGGCGATCCTTCATCAGCACCAACAACGGCTATACGCCGACAATCTGCGCTGGGGCTGGCGCCCGCACTGGGCCAGGGATCGCGCCGCACCGATCAACGCGCGGCTGGAAAAAGTCGCCCACGGGCCGTTCTTTCGAGCGATCTGGCGTCATCGACTGATCGTGCCGGTCGACAACTGGTTCGAGTGGGTCGATGCACCCGACAAGAGCCGACAACCGTGGCTGATTCGTCGGACCGATCACCAGCCGGTTTTCTGCGCCGCCATTGGCCAGTTTCCGATACCCGGCGAACCTTCACGGGAAGACGACGGCTTCGTCATCATTACCGCCAACAGCGAAGGCGGCTTGCTCGATGTGCATGACCGGCGCCCGATTGTGCTGCGCCCTGACCGGGTTCAGGAATGGCTCGATCCCGCCACGCCCACAGAGCGTGCCGCGCAGATGCTGTTGTTCGAAGCCGAACCCAGCGAAGCGTTCCAATGGCACAAAGTCGGCAAAGCGGTGGGCAACTCCCGCAATCAGGGTGCGGAATTGATTGATGCCGTACCGTAAATAAATGTCGACGTGGTGCGTTATCAAAAGCAGGAATTCACGAATCGAATCCTGCGTGTTACACGCGGTGTTTCAAACGCGAAACATTCAACCTAAACAGTCGTTTGATTGAACTAACCGCCTGTCTGACATTTCAACCGTCATACATACATTTACAAACACTACGGATAGCATGCGCGCCGCATTTCCTTTTGGCATACCAGTTGACCAAAGAGTCAGCAAAACCAGGAATCCCCCACAAACTTACAAGCCTTGCAGAGAATTAAGTTGCGCGACGATTTTGCAATCAAACAGGTCACAGGCCTGGAGTGTATTCATCTGTCCCCGACAGAACGCTTTCAACTCGACTGTTTTATCGGCCATTACATAAAGACTCGAAACCTGCGTGACGTACCCGATATCGACCGCATCCTGCGCGCCACCCTCGAAAGCTATCCCTGCCACCCGCCGGTGATGGTCAACGAGTTGAATGCCTGGATCGACAAGACCTTGGGTTATCGGGCCTCCCACCCCGATTTCACGCACTTGGACGATCTTTGATGAACGAAAAGCCCCGCAATCGCGGGGCTTTTCGTTGTGGCGTTCAGGGTTTCAGCGGGCGTTCCTGATCACGGTCGGACAACTCGCGGCTGTCGTCATGCTTCCAGGTCTGCTCCTTGTGTTTCTCCCGTTCGATTTCTTCTTCGCTCGGTTCGTCATCTTCTTCAGGACGCTTCTGCTCGGTTGCCATGTTCACCTCGCTCTTGAAATTGATCCATTAAGCGTAGAACTTAAAGCCACCAGCGCAATACAAAGAAAAACGCCATGCTCAATAGCATGCTGAGCAACGTGTTGCGCGTGTAGATCACCAGTGCGATTGCCACTAACGAACTCAGCAGATAAGGGTTATCCCACTGCAGATTCAGTTGTTTGTCCGGCATGAACACAATCGGCCCGCAAATCGCGGTCAACATGCCCGGCACGGCAAAACCGAGAAATTGCCGTGCGTTACTGCTTAATCGCAACGGCAAGCGTGGTTCGAGAAACACGTAACGATTGAGGAACACCAGAATCCCCATGCCGAAAATCACAGCCCAGACCATCATGTGCGCTCCCGATACAACTTGTTGCAGATAAACCCGGCCGTCATGCCGGCCAGCCCCGACAGCACCAGCGCCGAACCCCATTGCCAATAACTGAACAACACCGAGCAGAACAGCGACACTGCCACGCAGACCACCGTCGGCACATTGCGCACCACCGGTGTGATCAGAGCGATGAAAGTGGCGGCAATCGAGAAGTCCAGCCCAAGGTGTTCAAGCCCCGGAATGCTGCTGCCGAGCACGATGCCGGCCAGGGTAAAGAGGTTCCAGGCGATGTAGAACGTCAGGCCGACGCCCAGGGCGTACCAGCGGTTGAACTGCTGACGATCGTGCTGACTGGTCAGGGCGAACAACTCGTCGGTGAGCAAAAAGCCCAGGCCGATGCGCCAACGTCCCGGCAACGGCGAAATCACCTGGCGCAAGCTCATGCCGTAAAGCAAGTGCTGCGAGGTCAGCAGCAGCGTGGTCAGCAGAATCGAGAAAATCCCGGCGCCGCCCTTGAGCATGCCGATCGCCACCAATTGCGCAGCGCCGGCAAACACGATGCTCGACAGGCCCTGCCCTTGCAGCGGCGTGAGGTTGGCTTCAATCGCCATTGAGCCGGCCAGCAGCCCCCAAGGGGCGGTCGCCAGGGATAACGGCATGATCGCCGCGGCGCCGCGAAGGAAGGCACTGCGCGGCATTAATGAGTCAGACATAACACGCTTCAACCGTGAGACAAGGCCCCGGACTCTGCCAGCAAACGCCCTTTCATGGCTTGAACAATCTTGCGCAGTTGGCGCAAATCCTTCCTTCCGTCAGTCGTTTACGGGCGTAACATGGCAACCATTCACACACGCGTCAGGGAGACGACATGCTGTATCGAATAGCCGCCGACGGGCTGGTGCTGTTTCATTTGCTGTTCATTCTGTTCGTGCTGTTCGGCGGACTGCTGGTGCTCAAGTGGCCGCGGCTGATGTGGCTGCATTTGCCGGCGGCGGCCTGGGGCGTGGCGGTCGAGGTGTTGCACCTGACCTGTCCGCTGACCTATTGGGAAAACCTGATGCGCCACGCCGCCGGGCAAACAGAGTATGCCGGCGGCTTCATCGAACATTACGTCTGGCCGATCATCTACCCGGCCGGGCTGACCACGCAGATTCAGCTGGTACTGGGCAGCGTGGTGCTGGCGGTCAACCTGCTGGTCTACGGGCGCCTGATTCGCCGCTGGAAACTCAGACGCGCCGCGCGCATTCCGTTTTAGCGCGCTTTCAAGGTTTCCAGCCAGGCCGGATCGAGGCGCGTCTGATCGGTGTCCAGACCGAGCGCCTCCATCCGCGCCTTGTGCGCTTCGACTTCCCGGTGCAATTGCGCGTGATCGCTGGCGTTGCCATCCAGTTCATGCATCTGAGTCAGGCCCAGGTGATAGAAACGCAGCACCTTCATCGCCACCGGATCACCCTTCTCCACCGCCGCCGTCACCTGATGCATCACATTGGTGACGCTCATCAGGCTGCGCTTGAGCCGCCAGCCGTACACTGCCGGAGCCATCCAGGTCTGGTTCCAGAAACGCCCGCGCAACAACGCCGCCGTCAGCAGAAATGCGCCAAACACCCCGCCAACATTGAACCGCAGATTATCCCCGCCCGGCTCGCCGAACAGCGCCACCGCCGCCGTCGAAAACGCCATCGCCAGCACCAGAAACAGCAACGCGATGATCAGCGTGCTGCGCCGGGTCTGCTGGCGATAACTGATGGCATCGATCGGTTGAATCTCGAACATCGCGACAGGCTTCCATGGCTTGAAATAAAAAGAGGCCGGCGCATTATCGCCTCTGAGGCGGATTTAGCTATGCTGGAGCGCCTTTTCATCTTTTCTACGTCCAACGGGGACATGGCGATACCACGCAGATCGTGCCATCTTCATTCATGGATACACACTATTCGGATGCCATTGGCCAGGCCGGCAATGACATCGTTTTAAGGATCACTGCATGACCCAACGACACGTAATCAATGCCTCGGTCAGCCCGAAAGGCAGCCTCGAAACCCTTTCCCAACGTGAAGTTCAGCAACTGAGCCAGGCCGGAACCGGCAGCACCTACACCCTCTTTCGCCAGTGCGCCCTGGCCATCCTCAATACCGGCGCCCATGTCGACAACGCAAAGACCATCCTTGAAGCCTACAAAGACTTCGAAATCCGCATCCACCAGCAGGATCGCGGCGTGCGCCTGGAATTGCTGAACGCTCCGGCCGACGCCTTCGTCGACGGCGAAATGATCGCCAGCACCCGGGAAATGCTGTTCAGCGCCCTGCGCGACATCGTCTACACCGAAAACGAACTCGACGCCCTGAGCATCGACCTCAGCACCTCCCAGGGCATCAGCGACTACGTCTTCCACCTGCTGCGCAACGCGCGCACCCTGCGCCCGGGCGTCGAGCCGAAAATCGTCGTGTGCTGGGGCGGCCACTCGATCAACACCGAAGAATACAAATACACCAAGAAAGTCGGCCACGAACTGGGCCTGCGCAGCCTCGACATCTGCACCGGCTGCGGTCCCGGCGTGATGAAGGGCCCGATGAAAGGCGCGACCATCGCCCACGCCAAACAGCGGATTCACGGTGGCCGTTACCTCGGTCTGACCGAGCCGGGCATCATCGCTGCCGAGGCGCCGAACCCGATCGTCAACGAACTGGTGATCCTGCCGGACATCGAAAAACGCCTGGAAGCCTTCGTCCGCGTCGGCCACGGCATCATCATCTTCCCGGGCGGCGCCGGCACTGCCGAAGAGTTCTTGTACCTGCTGGGCATCCTGATGCACCCGGACAACGCCGGGCTGCCGTTCCCGGTGATTTTGACCGGGCCGAAACACGCCGCGCCGTACCTGGAACAACTGGACGCCTTTGTCACCGCCACCCTCGGCGAGGCGGCGAAAAAGCACTACGAAATCATCATCGACGACCCGGCCGAAGTGGCGCGGCAGATGACCGCGGGCCTCAAAGCGGTGAAGCAGTTCCGCCGCGAACGCAACGATGCGTTCCACTTCAACTGGCTGCTGAAAATCGACGAAGGCTTCCAGCGCCCGTTCGACCCGACCCACGAAAACATGGCCAACCTCAAGCTGCACCGCGATCAGCCGCCTCATGAACTGGCGGCCAACCTGCGCCGCGCGTTCTCCGGGATTGTCGCCGGCAACGTCAAGGACAAGGGCATTCGTCTGATCGAGGAACACGGGCCGTATCAGATCCGTGGCGACGCCGCGATCATGCAGCCGCTCGATCTGCTGCTCAAAGCCTTCGTCGCCCAGCACCGGATGAAACTGCCGGGTGGCGCGGCGTATGTGCCGTGCTATCGCGTGGTGTCCTGACACCGCCTATGAATAAGCCTGAAGACCCATTCTTCAGGGCATCCCATAACACTGTGGGAGCCGGCTTGCCCGCGAAGGGGCCATCGAATTCAGCATCTTTGTTGACTGACGGACCGCCTTCGCGAGCAAGCTCGCTCCCACAAAAAGAGTGTGAACCATGGATCACATCAACCACATCCTGATCGTCGACGATGACCGCGAGATCCGCGAACTGGTCGGCAATTACCTGACAAAAAACGGCCTGCGCAGCACCGTGGTCGCCGATGGCCGGCAGATGCGCAGCTTTCTGGAAGCCAACACGGTCGACCTGATCGTGCTCGACATCATGCTCCCCGGCGATGACGGGCTGGTGCTGTGCCGCGAGTTGCGCGCCGGCAAGCACAAGGCGATCCCGATCCTGATGCTCACCGCCCGCGACGACCAGACAGACCGCATCCTCGGCCTGGAAATGGGCGCCGACGATTACCTGACCAAACCCTTCGCCGCCCGCGAGCTGCTGGCGCGGATCAACGCCGTGCTGCGCCGCACGCGAATGCTGCCGCCCAATCTGCTGATCACCGAAACCGGGCGGCTGCTCGCGTTCGGCCGCTGGCGCCTGGACACCACCGCCCGCCACCTGCTCGATGAAGACGACACCATGGTCGCCCTCAGCGGCGCCGAGTATCGTTTGCTGCGGGTGTTTCTCGATCATCCGCAACGGGTGCTCAGCCGCGACCAGTTGCTCAATCTGACTCAGGGCCGTGACGCCGACCTGTTCGACCGCTCCATCGATTTGCTGGTCAGCCGCCTGCGTCAGCGGCTGCTGGACGACTCCCGCGAGCCGACCTACATCAAGACCGTGCGCAACGAGGGTTATGTGTTCTCCTTCGCCGTGGAGATGCTCGCCGAATCCTGACGGATTTGTATCGCTCTGTATAAATTCGCCGCGCAGATACGTAACCGGTGTTTTTGGGCCGTAACACCACATATCAGCGATACACCCTCGCGTTTGAATGAACCCACCAGAAAGCACTGGTTCACTCATCATCAAACGCAAGGAGAAGCACCATGTTCAAGTCCTCGAAATCCCTGGTACTCGCACTCAGCCTGCTGGGCGGCCTGGCCATGGCCGACCTGGCGTCCGCCAGCTCCCAACCACTGGTTGCCGAATACGGTTCGGAAAACCTGCAGAAGGATCGCGTTGCCGAAGGTGGCGCGGATCGCTTGCAGGAACTGCGTGAACGCGTGGCTGAAGGCGGTGCTGACCGTTTGCAAGATTTGCGCGAACGCGTCGCTGAAGGTGGCGCCGACCGCTTGCAGGAACTGCGCGAGCGCTCGGCCCGCAGCGTACTGGTCGCCGAGAACCGTCCCGAGTTCGGTTCCAAGTATCAGCGCTACTGATCGGCTGTACCCGTCGTACTCGATTCCTGCCGGGGGTGTCACACCCCCGCAGCGATCACGACTTCCCGGTAACGAGGCACTGTCAGATGCCATGCAATATTGCCGTGCCATTGCACCTCGAGCGTCCGGGCACTGCGCAAGACTTGTTCGCGTAAAACATCGTCGCACTCAAGTCGATCCAGCTCGCGCGGCAAGCGCCGTTGCAGCTTGAAAAACTCACCGGCCCACACATCGATTCGACGGCGAACCTCGCTGGCAGCTTCACGCGGGGAACATTGTCGATGATGAATGAGATGAGTCAGCAGGTTGTACACGTCCTCCATGGGGTTTTTCATGATGGAGAAAGACAACAAGTCATTAACAGCCTTCAGCAGGTTCAAGCTCAGCCTGCGTAGCGCCTGCCAGATGTCGCTGTAATAAACACGAGATGGCAGGTGTACACGATCGGCGAAGTAATTGAATTCCACACACACCTGAAACCCGCCGGCATTGCGCCAGACACTTTCAAAATCCTGTTCGGCCGGCTGCGAACCTTCAAGCCGATGCATCGCTGCGCGCAAACAGGGATAGAGATAACTTTCATATTGCTCAAGCGTTCGTTGTCGCCACTGCGCGGGCATCTGCGCCCCCGCCTGCTGAATGATGTCCGCCAGACCGCCCGCCAGACCGGTGCAAAACGGTTGTCCATCGCGGCTTGCCATCTCATGCACGTCACGGATGCTCTGCTCCAGTAACTCAGGTGCCTGACTCAAATCCTCATCGGCCAGATCGTCTTGACAACTGAACCACCCGGTGAGGTGAGCAAACAACAGAAGGTCCTCACAGCCTGCATCGGGCCACATATAACCGGCGTAGAGCCCTGGCTGGTATATATCAAGTTGATGACGCGCATGCGGCCCATCCTCCAGCCCCAGTCGAATCAGCCATTGGCGAGTATGCAGTTCCGCTGCCTGAGCATGGGGGCTTAGCGCAAATGAAAGCCGTTGCAGCCGAGGTGGAAGAGCGAAGTCTTTTCGATGCTGTTTGATTAACGCGTCACGGTCACGAAGCTGCTTGTGCCACCCGCGTACGGTCGAGATGTCGTGCTGCCTGAAAATTAACTGCAGCCAGACGGTGAACTGTGCCGCATCTCGCCTGATTTCGCCAAAAACCGCATGCAGACTTGACCATCTCCAATCCATCGCTTCATCGGAATTCACCTTGGGATCCACTCGACTGAGCCCGACAAAGACGTGGTCATACTCGTTCTCGATCAAACCATTCGAAACCGGTGTCCGATAAACGAAGGCCTCGACCTCGATCAGCGCTGGGCAGTCCAGTCCCATTTCTTCGAACAATCGTCGTCTGGCTGCCGCAAGGATCGGTTCGCCGGCTCGAGGATGACCACAACACGTATTAGTCCATAATCCTTGAGAGTGATATTTGCCCAGCGCCCGTTTTTGCAGGAGCAGTCGGCCTTTCAAATCGAAAATGAAGATGGAGAAGGCGCGATGCAAAAGTCCGTCGCGGTGAACCTGCATTTTTTCGGCAGTTCCGGTTTCCCGATCGTATTCATCTACAAGAATCAGCTCTTCCATTCTCGTCACCGTCGCCCTTCAAGACTGGACGATACGTCGGACCAGGCTTCACTTTGCATGTGGGGTTAAAACTTCATTCTAAAACTAGACAAATTTGAGCAAGTGACAAGTTCGGCACTCAACCTCTCTTTAGACAACATCTGGATATATCTGAAAATTCTACAGTCGATAACCAATCGGTTTTTACTTGAGCATGAATCGCCACAAAAAATACGCTACGTTTCAACTGTCACTCCCGTATAACCCGCCCTTGCCAGAAGTACGCTGTTGGCAACCCGCCCAAAGAGTCTTCTGCAATGTTGCAATCAACCAGCTCAACCTACGCGCAAGCCAGAGAACTCTGGACGTTGGCCTTTAACTATCAAGAACAGCACGCCGGCATGAAAGTCAGGACAGCACTGACGCTCGCGCTTGCGGACATTTACCAATTAGCGCCGATGCATGCGCAAACGCTTTGCCAGATTGTCGAGCTCTTCAACACGGCGTCTCTGGTACACGATGACATCATTGACGAAGACCCTACACGTCGTGGTGCCCCGTCCGTCTGGGTGAAATTCGGTATCGCCAGCGCACTGGTATCCGGTATGCATGGCTACATTGAAGGCCTGCAAAAGTTGAACGCTTTGGGGGATCCGAATCTTATTCACGCAGCCCTGGGAAGTCTCGAGGCGTTGCACATCGGTCAGCACCTCGACACGCAGTTGAGTGCAGGCGACAGCCTGCCGACGCTGGATCAATATCGTTTTATTGCACAAGCCAATACCGGATGCTTTTTCATGTTTATCCTGGACTCATGCCAAAGCCTCAATCCGATGCCGGTAGCAGTTTATTTGGCATTGCAGGACTTGATGCTGGAACTTGCCGTCTATTACCGCTACATCAATGACTACTGCGATATAAATCACACGCCCCACTTCAAGAAAAAAGGCTTTGCCCCTGATTTGGAAGGAGGTCCGAAAACGTTTCTCATGATCCTGGCCAACAGTCCATTAATCAAAAGTAAAAGAACGGACTTGCAGAAGCGCAGAATCATTTCTGACTGGGGTGATGCCGGAGTTTTCACCCGAGCGATGAACATCATGGAAGACAGTTTCAAGACCATTGAGCTTCATTTTGAGCAAGCCCGGTGCCTAGCTGGGGAACGAAACTTCGGTTCTCTACACACGTTCCTGCGGAACGTGCACTTTGAGCAAGAACCACAGGATAACTACTATCAGTCATTAATCAGGTAGCCTGGGCCCCTCGCTACTACCGATAAGCCTTGTTCTCTGACACAAAAGCCCCGCTGTTTCCCCACGACAGCCGTCATGGCTCGTACTAAGCTGCGCGATTGTTTTGTTCAGGGACGATCCATGAAACGATTTGCCGCCTGTCTGCTGTCAATGCTGGCCCTGACGGCCACTGCGGCGGACCTGCAACTGCTCACCGACAACCACCCGCCCCTGCATTTCATGCAAGGCAATCAGCTCGCAGGATTCGGTGTGGACGTGGTGCAGGCCCTGGCGACCCAGACCGGCGATCGTATCCATCTGCAACAAGTCCCGCTGCTGCGCGCCCTGCGCATGGCCAGCGATACCCCCGACACCGGCGTATTCACCGTGCTGCGTACCGACGAACGCGACGATCGCTATCAATGGGTCGGGCCGCTGATCGAAGTCGAAACCGCGCTGTACGCCCGCGACAATCTCCAGCCTCCCGTGCACAGCCTGCGTGAAGCCGATCACCTGGGCCGGATCACCGTGCCGCGCAAATGGCTGGTCTACAGCTACCTGCAAGGGCAAGACCTGAACAACCTCTACGGCGTGGAAACCCCGGAACAGATGATGCGACTGTTCAGCCTGGGACGTACCGATTTCGTGGTCTCCGATACCTGGTCCAAGGCCGCCCTCGCCCGCGAACAAGGCATGGAGCCGGGACGCCTGCAGTACCAGATCCCGTTGATGAAACAGAACACCTACATTGCCTTTTCGCCGCAGACCGATCCGAAACAGGTTGCACGCTGGCAGCAGGCGCTGGATACGTTGCGGACCGACGGTCGTCTGGAGCAACTGCGCCAGCGCTGGCTGAGCAATACCCTACCGCGCTGATCGCGCATCAACACCTTCGATAACAACTATGCGCAAGGGTGTTTTCACATCAAAACCCTCCAGCACTACAGTGGGCCCCATCTTCTCCCCACTCTCTGGAGCAACATCATGAAAGACATCATCGCCCTCGGCTTCATCGTTTCCCTGATCGGCGCCACCTCCGCCATCGCTGCCCCACACGCCAGCACCCCGGTTGTCGCGGCTACGACCATTGGCCAGTCCGGTACCCTGAACGTCGACACCGTCAGCAACGACGCCGAACACCAAGGCCTCAAACTGCAACAGAACGCCGAACAGACCAAACTGTACGTCGCGGAAAACCGCCCGGAATTCGGTTCCAAATATCAGCGCTACTGAGTGATCGGTTTGAGCTGCCAGAAACAGGAAACCCCGCCGAAGCGGGGTTTCTTGCATTCGGGCGTCAGCGCACCAGTCGCGCGGCCAGCGCCTTGGCCTGCAACGCCACGTCGGTGACAGCGGTGCTTTCCCACCACATGCCACGCAGCGGCGGGCCCATGGCGAACAGGCGGTTCGAGACCCGACCCTCTTCATCCAGCACCGCACCGTCCACCGCCGCCGCGATGCCCAGCGCCAACGGCCCCGGGCGAACCAGACCGCGCGCCAGCAATTGCTGTGGCAAAGGTCGCGCGACCCGGCGCCAGTCGTATTCGATGCCGCTTGAGTTGATCAACGCCGCGCCCTGCACCACGCGGGTTTCAGCCTCACCGCGAGGGCGAATGCGGATACCCACGCCGTCGCCCGATACCGGCTCAAGCCCCTTGTAAGACGCCGCCTGAATGCGCAATCGCCCTTCCCGATGCAGTCGCTCGACCAATTCCGCGCTCAGCGGCGGTGAACGATGGTGATGACTTTCCCACCACGGTCGCACATGGCGCACGAACTGCCGGCGCTGCGCATCGCTGGCCTGGCTCCACAAGCGACCGATGTGCGCCCGCACGGTGTCGAGCGGCGCCTGCCAGTCGATGCCTTGGGCGATGGCGTCGCGGCAATGCCGGCGCAATTCGCGCAGTAACTGGCGCGGCGTGCGGATGCTGTGATCCTCGGCGAGGAAGTCCACCCACGCAGGCGGCTGCCGACGCACATGGGGCAACAGCCCGTGCCGGGAAAACACTTCGATCGGCCCGCGATGCCCGGCCTGCTCCAGCGAGACCACGGCATCGACCATGGTCAGGCCGGAGCCGATGATCAACACCGTGGATTGCGGATCGAGCTGGCGCATGGCCGCGACATCCCACGGATCGAGCGCCGCCGCGTTGAGGCCGCTGGATTCTTTTTGCGGGGTGCGGGCAGCCGGGAACATCCCGGTCGCCAACACGGCAAAAGCACCCTGCAACTGTTGACCGTCACTCAAGATGAGCTGCACGGAATCGTTGGAGGCCTGAACATCGACCACTTCGGCGCGCACATGCTCGACCGTCGAACCGTGTTGCGCGCCCACCTGCTGCGCCTCCGCCAGACGCTGCTGCACATACACGCCGAACAAACCCCGAGGTGGAAACAGTTCGCTGACCGGCACATGCTGCTGATCCGACTCTGGCCAGCCACCGCCAGCGATGTGAGCGGTCAGCCACTGGGTCAGGTCATCGGCATCGTCCGGATCGACGCTCATCCGCGCCGCATTGCCGTTGAGCGTGTGGCCCAGCTCCACCGCGCTGTACGCTTCGCCCCGGCCCAGTTCGGCCCGGGGCTCGATCACCAGAATCGTTCTGCGCCCCGGCAAACGCAGCAATTGCACCGCCAGCATCGTACCGCTGAGGCCGCCGCCGACAATCAGGATGTCGGCGTGACGGGTGGCGGTTGTATCGGTTTGAGTCATGCCGTTCTCGCAGCTGAGGATATGCTCGGGCCAGTGTCATTCAGACGCCGCGAAGACGTCTAGACAGACGCGACCTTTTTCTCCTGCCGATGCAGCTCGCCGAGGTTTCGATAGCCGCTGCCCGGATGGATCTCCGGCAGTCTCGGCCCTTCGCCAAACAGCTTCTCGCGCAAGGTGCCCGGCGCGTACTCGGTCTTGTAGACACCGCGCTTCTGCAACTCCGGCACCAGCAACTCCACGGCGTCAATGAAGGTTTCGTGGGTCAGCGCGTAGGCCAGGTTGAAGCCGTCGACGTCGGTTTCATCGACCCATTCCTGCAACAGGTCCGCCACCGTTTCCGGGCTGCCGACGAACAGCGGGCCGAAGCCGCCGATGCCGACCCAGTCAGCCAGTTCGTTGGGCGTCCAGACCTTGTTCGGATCCGCCGTGGAAAACGCTTCGACCGCCGACTGAATGGCGTTGGTGTGTACGTGCTTGAGCGGTTCGTCCGGTTTGAAGCGGCTGAAGTCGATGCCGGTCCAGCCGGAAATCAGCGCCATCGCGCCTTCGTAGCTGACCCAGGATTTGTATTCTTCGAACTTGGCTTTGGCCTTGGCGTCGGTCTCGCCCAAGATCACCGTTTGCAGATTGAAGATCAGGATCTTCGACGGATCGCGCCCGGCCTCGGCGGCGCGGCGGCGGATGTCGGCCACCGTTTTCTTCAGCAGCACTTTCGACGGTGCCGCGACAAAAACGCATTCGGCATGCTCGGCGGCAAACTGCTTGCCCCGGCTGGAAGCGCCGGCCTGATAGAGAACTGGCGTGCGTTGCGGCGACGGTTCGCAGAGGTGAATGCCCGGCACCTGGAAGTGTTTCCCGTGGTGGCGGATCTCGTGGATTTTGCTCGGATCACTGAAAATCCGCCGCTCGCGATCCCGCAGAATCGCGCCCTCTTCCCAACTGCCTTCCCAGAGTTTGTAGCAGACCTCCAGGTATTCCTCGGCGAAGTCGTAGCGCGCGTCGTGTTCGGTCTGGGCTTGCTGGCCGATGTTCTTCGCGCCGCTCTCCAGATAAGAGGTGACGATGTTCCAGCCGGCCCGGCCCTTGGTCAGGTGATCGAGGGTCGACAGGCGTCGGGCGAACGGATACGGATGTTCGAAGGACAGCGAAGCAGTCAGGCCGAAACCGAGGTGTTCGGTGACCAGCGCCATCGGCGGAATCAGTTGCAACGGATCGTTGACCGGCACCTGCGCCGCTTGCCGGATCGCCGCTTCGCCATTGCCGTTGTACACGTCGTAGATGCCCAGCACGTCGGCAATGAACAAACCGTCGAACTTGCCGCGCTCGAGGATTTTCGCCAGATCGGTCCAGTACTCCAGATCCTTGTATTGCCAGGAACGATCCCGAGGGTGAGCCCACAGGCCCGGCGACTGATGGCCGACGCAGTTCATGTCGAAGGCGTTGAGGCGGATTTCGCGGGGCATCAGATGGCACTCCCGATGTTCAGGAGGCGTTTAACGATTTGGTTTGAAGCGGTCATGCAAGGCGACTCCGTGGTTTCCGGATGAGGATCCACAACCCTTAGCAGGAGTCATGCCTGAATATATTTTCTATATTTATCAATGCATTGGGATAACAACCTAAAGTAGTCTGCAAACGGTAGGGAGCAAACTGTTTATTGGCTGTCGGCGCAGCAACAGTCAGATCACCACATTGCGCACGAAGCGCGCGGCCACTTCCCCGTCATTGCGGTAGGTGTGCGGCTGATTGCTGGCGAACATGAAAAACTCGCCGGCCGCGATTTGCTGGGGTTGGTCGCCGAGCATCAGCGTCAGGCAGCCTTCGAACACAAAAATCTGCTCGCTCCAGCCCTCGGCGTCCGGTTGCGACGGATAGACCTCACCCGGTTGCAGGCACCATTCCCACTGCTCCACCGCCCGGGTGGCGTTGGCCTTGGATAGCAAAACGGCTTTGCTGCCGGGGATGCTGCCGGCCCAGGCAAGTTCGTTGATACGGCCGGGATCGCGATTGTCCGGGGCCTGGATCAGATCGCTGAAGGCCACTTCGAGGGCTTCGGCGACGCGGTCGAGGGTGGTCAGACTGACATTCTTCTCACCCGCCTCGATGGCCACCAGCATTCGGCGGCTGACCCCGGACTTTTCGGCGAGGGCCGTCTGGCTCATGTCGGCGGCGTGGCGCAGGCGCCGGACGTTCTGGCTGACGTGTTGCAGGACTGAAGCCCGCTGAACGGAATCTCTGTGCACTATATTGCTCACTGGCTGGGGTTGGGCAGTATACTGCGCAACATTTGGCGCATTGTGCGTCTCCTCCTTAAAAGTGCGCAAGGTCATGACGTCAGCCAACTCCCCTCAAACTCCCCTGCGGTTTTCCCGGTTCAGCAAAGCCGAGTGCGTGCTGGTGTTGATCACCATGCTTTGGGGCGGCACCTTCCTGCTGGTGCAGCACGCGATGACCGTCAGCGGCCCGATGTTTTTCGTCGGCCTGCGCTTTGCCGCCGCAGCTGGCATTGTTGCGCTGTTCTCCTGGAAACACCTGCGGGAACTGACCCTGTTCGAATTCAAGGCTGGCGCCTTTATCGGCGTGGCGATCCTGCTCGGTTATGGCTTGCAGACCATTGGGTTGCAGAGTATCCCAAGCAGTCAGTCGGCGTTCATCACCGCGCTGTACGTACCGTTCGTGCCGCTGTTGCAATGGCTGGTGCTGGGCCGGCGCCCGGGTTTGATGCCGAGCATCGGCATCATGCTGGCGTTTACCGGGCTGATGCTGCTTTCCGGGCCATCCGGGGCTTCGCTGAATTTCAGCCCCGGTGAAATCGCCACGCTGATCAGCGCCATTGCAATAGCGGCCGAAATCATCCTGATCAGTAACTATGCCGGCCAGGTCGATGTGCGCCGGGTAACCGTTGTGCAGTTGGCAACGACCTCAGTGCTGTCGTTCTTGATGGTGGTGCCGACCGGCGAGGCGATTCCGGATTTCTCGTGGCTGTTGCTGAGCACCGCCCTAGGCCTGGGCGCGATGAGTGCGGCGATTCAGGTGGCGATGAACTGGGCGCAGAAAAGTGTTTCGCCGACCCGCGCGACCTTGATCTACGCCGGTGAGCCGGTGTGGGCCGGAATCGTCGGGCGCATCGCGGGAGAGCGTCTGCCAGCGATTGCATTGGTGGGTGCAGGCTTGATCGTGGCGGCGGTGATCGTCAGTGAATTGAAGACCAAAGGCAAAGAGACACAAACAGTCACGGAAGAATTGGAACACGAGACCGAAGGCTAAACGGGGGTTTTACGGCTACTTTGTAGGATTCAGAGACATCCTCGCGTTTGGCGATCCGGGAGCTGGCACGTATGATGCTTCACAAACTTCCGCAGATTAGAAGCCTATGTCCCTGATAGTTCTACTGCTTCTGCCTTTTCTGGGCAGCTGTCTGGCAGCCGTGCTGCCGCACAACGCACGTAACGCCGAATCCCTGCTGGCAGGTCTGGTCGCACTGATCGGCACTGTCTCGGTCGCGATGCTGTATCCGCAGATCGCCCACGGCGGCGTGATCCGCGAAGAATTCACCTGGCTGCCCAGCCTGGGCCTGAACTTCGTCCTGCGCATGGACGGCTTCGCCTGGCTGTTCTCGATGCTGGTGCTGGGCATCGGCACCCTCGTTTCCTTATATGCCCGCTATTACATGTCGCCGGACGATCCGGTGCCGCGTTTCTTCGCGTTCTTTCTGGCGTTCATGGGCGCCATGCTCGGGCTGGTGATCTCCGGCAACCTGATACAGATCGTGTTCTTCTGGGAGCTGACCAGCCTTTTCTCGTTCCTGTTGATCGGCTATTGGCACCACCGCCACGACGCGCGCCGTGGTGCGTACATGGCGTTGATGGTCACCGGTGCGGGAGGATTATGCCTGCTGGCGGGGGTCATGATCCTCGGCCATGTGGTCGGCAGCTATGACCTGGACAAGGTCCTGGCCGCCGGCGATCTGATTCGCGCACATGCCCTCTACCCCATCCTGCTTCCCCTCATTCTTATCGGCGCCCTCAGCAAAAGCGCCCAGTTCCCCTTCCACTTCTGGCTGCCCCACGCGATGGCGGCGCCAACACCGGTTTCGGCGTACCTGCACTCGGCGACCATGGTCAAGGCCGGGGTATTCCTGCTGGCCCGTCTGTGGCCGTCGCTGTCCGGCAGCGAAGAATGGTTCTACATCGTCAGCGGCGCCGGTGCCGCCACGCTGTTGCTCGGCGCGTACTGCGCGATGTTTCAGAACGATCTCAAAGGGCTGCTGGCCTACTCGACCATCAGCCACCTCGGTCTGATCACGCTGCTACTGGGACTGAACAGTCCGCTCGCCGCTGTGGCGGCGGTGTTCCACATTCTCAACCACGCGACCTTCAAGGCCTCGCTGTTCATGGCCGCCGGGATCATCGACCACGAAAGTGGCACCCGCGACATCCGCAAGCTCAACGGCCTGTTCAAACTGATTCCGTTCACCGCCACCCTGGCGATGGTCGCCAGTGCGTCCATGGCCGGTGTGCCGCTGCTCAACGGTTTCCTGTCGAAAGAGATGTTCTTCGCCGAAACCGTGTTCATCAACGCCACCGCCTGGGTTGAAACCAGCCTGCCGATCGTCGCGACCATTGCCGGTATGTTCAGCGTTGCCTACTCGCTGAGATTCACCGTTGATGTGTTCTTCGGCCCGACCGCCACCGACCTGCCGCACACCCCGCATGAACCACCGCGCTGGATGCGTGCGCCGGTGGAACTGCTGGTGTTCACCTGCCTGCTGGTGGGGATTTTCCCGGCCCAGGTGGTCGGCCCGTTGCTGGCAGCTGCCGCGTTGCCGGTGGTGGGCGGCGTGCTGCCGGAATACAGCCTGGCGATCTGGCACGGCCTCAATGCACCGATGATCATGAGCCTGATCGCCATGTCCGGCGGCATCGTGCTGTATCTGCTGATGCGCAACCAGCTCAAGCGCGGCCGCTTCAAGTATCCGCCGCTGGCGGGCCGCCTCAACGGCAAGCAAATGTTCGAGCGCAGTCTGGTGGCGATGATGCGTCTGGCCCGACGGCTGGAGCGGCGGATCGGCACCAAGCGTCTGCAAACCCAGCTGTTCTTGATGGTATCGGCGGCGGTGCTGGCCGGGCTGATCCCGATGCTGCACAGCAGCCTGAGCTGGGGTGACCGGCCGAAGATCCCAGGCTCGATCGTGTTCGTGACCCTGTGGCTGCTGGCAATCGCCTGCGCCCTCGGCGCCGCGTGGCAAGCCAAGTATCACCGTCTCGCGGCCCTGACCATGGTCAGTGTCTGCGGCCTGATGACCTGCGTGACCTTCGTCTGGTTCTCGGCGCCGGATCTGGCCCTGACGCAACTGGTGGTTGAAGTGGTGACCACCGTTCTGATCCTGCTCGGCCTGCGCTGGCTGCCACGGCGGATCGAAGAGGTTTCGCCGCTGCCAAGCAGCCTGCGCAAGGCGCGGGTTCGGCGTCTGCGCGACTTGCTGCTGTCGATTGCCGTCGGTGGCGGCATGGCGCTGCTGTCATACGCCATGCTGACCCGGCAGACGCCGAACGACATTTCCTCGTTCTACCTGAGCCGCGCCCTGCCCGAGGGCGGCGGCAGCAACGTGGTCAACGTGATGCTGGTGGATTTCCGTGGCTTCGACACCCTTGGCGAAATCACGGTGCTCGCCGCCGTGGCGTTGACCGTATTCGCCCTGCTGCGTCGTTTCCGCCCGCCGAAAGAAAGCCTGCAACTGCCGGCTCAACAGCGCCTGCTCGCCCCCGACGTGGTGACCGATCTGGTCAACCCGCGCTCGGCCAGCGACACCGCGCTCGGTTTCATGATGGTGCCGGCGGTACTGGTGCGCCTGCTGCTGCCGATTGCGCTGGTGGTGTCGTTCTACCTGTTCATGCGCGGGCACAACCAGCCGGGTGGCGGCTTCGTCGCCGGTCTGGTGATGTCGGTGGCGTTCATCCTGCAATACATGGTCGCCGGCACTCAGTGGGTTGAGGCGCAAATGAGCCTGCGCCCACTGCGCTGGATGGGCACCGGCCTGCTGTTCGCCACCGTCACCGGCCTCGGGGCGATGGCGGTCGGTTATCCGTTCCTGACCACCCACACCTGGCATTTCAGCCTGCCGCTGCTGGGTGATATCCATATCGCCAGCGCGCTGTTCTTCGATATCGGCGTCTACGCCGTGGTGGTCGGCTCGACCTTGCTGATCCTCACCGCCCTCGCCCACCAATCGGTCCGGGGCCACAAAACCGCTGCCGCCAAAGGAGCCGTCTGATGGAAGAAGTCATCGCAATCGCCATCGGTGTGCTCGCCGCGTCTGGGGTCTGGCTGATCCTGCGACCACGGACGTTCCAGGTGGTGATGGGCCTGTGCCTGCTGTCCTACGGCGTCAATCTGTTCATCTTCAGCATGGGCAGCCTGTTCATCGGCAAGGAGCCGATCATCAAGGACGGCGTGCCGCAGGACCTGCTCAATTACACCGATCCGCTGCCCCAGGCGCTGGTGCTGACGGCCATCGTCATCAGCTTCGCCATGACCGCATTGTTCCTGGTGGTGTTGCTGGCCTCACGGGGCCTGACCGGCACCGACCACGTTGACGGAAGGGAGCCCAAGGAATGACGGCGATGACTCACCTTATCGCCGCACCGATTCTGCTGCCGCTGCTGACCGCCGGCATCATGCTGATGCTCGGCGAAAAGCACCGTCCGCTGAAGGCGAAAATCAACCTGTTCTCCAGCCTCCTCGGCCTCGGCATCTCGGTGATACTGCTGCAATGGACCCAGACCACCGGCGTGCCCGGTTCGATTGGGGTTTATCTGCCGGGCAACTGGCAGGTGCCGTTCGGCATCGTGCTGGTGGTCGATCGTCTGTCGGCATTGATGCTGGTGCTGACCGGAATCATTGGCGTCAGCGCCCTGCTGTTCGCCATGGCTCGTTGGGACGGCGCCGGGTCGAGCTTCCACGCCTTGTTCCAGATTCAGTTGATGGGCCTTTACGGCGCATTCCTGACGGCGGACCTATTCAACCTGTTCGTATTCTTCGAGGTGCTGCTCGCCGCATCCTACGGCCTGCTGCTCCACGGCTCGGGCCGGGCGCGGGTGTCGTCGGGGCTGCATTACATCTCGATCAACCTGCTGGCGTCGTCGCTGTTCCTGATCGGCGCGGCGCTGATCTACGGTGTGACCGGCACGCTGAACATGGCGGATCTGGCCCTGAAGATCCCGCTGGTGCCGGAGGCCGACCGTGGCCTGCTGCACGCCGGCGCGGGAATTCTGGCCGTGGCGTTCCTGGCCAAGGCCGGCATGTGGCCGCTGAACTTCTGGCTGGTGCCGGCCTACTCGTCGGCCAGCGCGCCAGTCGCGGCGATGTTCGCGATCATGACCAAGGTCGGTGTCTACACCTTGCTGCGCCTGTGGACGCTGCTGTTCTCGGGCCAGGCCGGCGCTTCGGCGTACTTTGGCGGCGACTGGCTGATCTACGGAGGCATGGCCACCATGGCCGGCGCGGGTGTGGCGATCATCGCCGCGCAACGCCTGGAACGCATGGCCAGCCTGAGCATTCTGGTATCCGCGGGAATCCTGCTGTCGGCCGTGGGTTTCGCCCAGCCGAACCTGATCGGCGCCGCGCTGTTCTATCTGGTCAGCTCAACCCTGGCATTGAGCGCGCTGTTCCTGCTGGCCGAATTGATCGAACGTTCGCGCACCGCCATCGAAGTACCGCTGGAAGACGAAAATGAACTGCTGCCGCGTCCGCAGGAATGGCAACGACCGGTCAAGGGCATCAACCTCGACGACGATCAGAAAGCCGTGGTCGGTCAGGTGATCCCGTGGACCATGGCGTTCCTCGGTCTGAGCTTCATTGCCTGCGCTCTGCTGATCATCGGCATGCCGCCGCTGTCCGGCTTCATCGGCAAACTGAACCTGATCGGCGCCCTGCTCAACCCGCTGGGCCTCGGCGCCGGCGAACCGATCTCGAATGCCGCCTGGGCGTTGCTGGCCCTGCTGATTCTCACCGGGCTCGGCTCGCTGATGGCGTTCTCGCGCCTGGGGATCCAGCGCTTCTGGTCGCCTGAAGAGCGACCGTCGCCGCTGCTGCGCAAACTGGAATGCACGCCGATTTTCCTGCTGCTCGGCCTGAGCATCGCGCTGACCTTCAAGGCTGAACCGCTGCTGCGTTACACCCAGGCAGCAGCCGATGCCCTGAACAATCCGCAGCAATACGTGATGGCGGTACTCGGCACCCGCGCCGTGCCGAGCCCGGAAGCCAAGGCTGCGCTGCTGGAGGTGCAACCATGAAGCGTCTGTTCCCAGCTCCCTGGTTGTCGCTTGCGCTGTGGTTGCTGTGGCTGGTGCTGAACCTGTCGGTCAGCCCGGGCAACCTGCTGCTGGGCGCCGTACTCGGTTTCTGCGCCCCGCTGATGATGCGCAAATTGCGTCCGCAACAAATTCACATCCGCCGCCCGGGCAAGATCCTGCGATTGTTTCTGCTGGTCGGGCGTGACGTGATCGTCTCGAACCTGCAGGTGGCCTGGGGCGTACTCAACGCCGGTCGTCGGCCGCTTCGTTCACGCTTCATCAAGGTGCCGCTGGATCTGCGCGATGCCAACGGCCTGGCGGCGCTGTCGATGATCTGTACGGTCGTGCCCGGCACAGTCTGGTCGGAACTGGCGCTGGATCGCAGCATTCTGTTGCTGCACGTCTGGGATCTGGATGACGAGGCGCAGTTCATCCAGCACTTCAAGGTCACTTACGAGCGGCCGTTGATGGAGATTTTCGAATGAGCCCGCTGCTGTCGAACGCCATTCTGCTGACGCTGTTCCTGTTTTCCCTGGCCATGGTCCTCACGCTGGTGCGCCTGTTCAAAGGCCCATCGGCGCAGGACCGGGTACTGGCGCTGGATTACCTGTACATCGTCGCCATGCTGATGATGCTGACCCTGGGGATTCGTTATGCCAGTGACACCTACTTCGAAGCGGCGCTGCTGATCGCGCTGTTCGGCTTCGTCGGCTCGTTTGCCCTGGCGAAATTCCTCCTGCGTGGCGAGGTGATCGAATGAACGCTGAACTGTCTTTGTGGGTGGAAATCCCGGTGGCGATTCTGCTGGTGCTCAGCGGTATTTTCGCCCTGATCGGTGCGACCGGCCTGCTGCGGATGAAGGATTACTTCCAGCGCATGCACCCGCCGGCACTGGCCTCGACCCTCGGCGCGTGGTGTGTGGCGCTGGCATCGATCATCTGCTTTTCCGCGCTCAAGTCCGGGCCGGTGCTGCACGCATGGCTGATCCCGATTCTGCTGTCGATCACCGTGCCGGTGACCACCTTGCTCTTGGCGCGGGCGGCGTTGTTCCGCAAGCGCATGGCCGGGGATGACGTGCCGGCCGAGGTCAGCAGCCGGCGTACTGAAACCGGCAGCTAGATCCAGGCGACAGCCAACAGCCCGGCTCCCAATATCAGACACAGCGGCGAGTAAACCCAAGTGTCGAGCCGGGCGAACCGCGATCCCTTCACTTCCTTGAAAAAACCCACCAGCTCCGAATCGCCGATCGCCCGCGCAAACATCAACAGCGCAATCGCGCTGATCACCCATTGCAGCGCCCAGTGATGCACGGCGGGCAGCCACCACCCCACTCGCATGCACACCAGTGCGGCAATCAGTAGCAGGGCTGCCGCCACCACCAGCGTGATCCAGCCTGACGGCTTGAACGCAGGCCTGAGGGTCAGCCCGCCGTTATCCACCGGAACCTGCGGCACCACCGCAACGGCCGCCCATTGCCCACCCATCGCCCAATACACATGCATCAGGCTGATCACCGCGAATATCGTCACCAGCCATTGAGCCAACACAAAGGTCATGGTCGAGAATCCTTGAAAGGGATTTGAACAAAACATCCTAGTCGGCATTTTTCCATGTGCACGACCGATCGGCGGTGCGGTAAAGTGCCGCCCCATGAAATTCACCCGTACCGATCGCTCACTGCTGGCCTGGATGCTCTATTGCTGCGTCCTGTTCAACGTGTTCGCCTGCAGCATCGGTCACGGACAAATGGTCGGTATGCAGCTCAACGGTATCGGCGGACAGTTCTGTGCCGTCGACCCGAGCACCCAGGCGCCGCTCGCCTCGAGTCCCGCCGAAGAAAAACTGCCGACCCTGGCCAAAGCCTTCGGCTGTCCGCTCTGCTCCACCGGAGGCATGGGTCCGGCGTTCAACTCCAGCCTGACCCTGGCGATCCTGCCGGAACAACACAGCCCGCCGCTGCCGGCCATCGTCAGCGCCGACCTTCCTGCCCGCTTTATCTGGCCTTCGGCCAATCCCCGCGCCCCGCCGCTCGCCTGAGTGCCCTTGCCTTTTTGATCTGTCAGCCCACTGCGCCAACGCGCGGCGTTCGCCTGTGCGCTGACTCCGAGAACAAGCATTCAGGATTCAATCAATGAAACAACTTACCTTGCTGGCGAGCCTGTGCGGCTGCCTGTCCGTCAACGTCTGGGCGCAATCCACCGTGGATCTGGCGCCGATCACTATTGATGGCGAGTCCGGCGCCGAACCCGGCCTGAGCCTCGACCAGTCCAGCGGCATGGCCTCGCGCCTCGGCCTCAGCGTGCGCGACACTCCGGCTTCGGTGGCCATTGCCAACCGCAGTGACATCGAACGTCGCGGTTCGCAAAACTTTCAGGACGCGGCCAACACCTTGCCGGGGGTGAACGCCAGTGCGCCGCCGGGCTTTGGCGGGTTCGTCTCCTATCGCGGTTTCACCAGCAGCCAGATCACCCAGATGTTCAACGGGGTCAACGTTTCCGGCGGACTGGCACGGCCCGTGGATTCGTGGATCTATGACCGGGTGGAACTGGTCGGCGGCCCGTCATCGTTGATCAACGGCGCGGGCTCGGTCGGTGGCTCGCTGAACTACGTGACCAAACTGGCCACCCGCGACGAGCAAGCCATCGAAGGCCGGGTCAGCTATGGCACCTACGACACCACCGAAACCGCGTTCGGCCTCAATCACGCGCTGACCGAACCCGGTGCCGACGTTCAGCATTACGCGCGACTCGACGTCAGCCACAACACCAGCAACGGCTACATTGACCGCCAGGAACGCGATGCCTGGAGCGTAGCGTTCTCGCTGCTCAGCGATCTGACGCCGAACCTGTCGCACACCCTGGCCCTGGAATATCAGGACGAACACGAGGACAGCCCGTACTGGGGCACGCCGGTGCTCAACCCCAAGGCCGGCGAGTTGAAGATCGACAAGCACAACCGCTTCAACAACTACAACGTCGAGGACGGCCGCTACGAGCAGCGGACGATCTGGGTGCGCTCGATCATCGATTACCGGATCAACGACAGCACCACCCTGCGCAACACCCTCTATCACCTCGACAGTCAGCGTGATTACCGCAACCTGGAAACCTATCAATACAACGCCGACAACAGCGCGGTGAACCGCTCCACTGCGTATCAGGTGCGACACCAGGGCGAGCAGAACGGCAACCAATTCGAACTGCGCCACGACAACACCCTGTTCGGCCTCGACACCACCTGGTCCGGCGGATTCGAGTACAAGGTCAACCGGACCACCAACTCGCCGCTGAACGTCAAAGGCGCCAGCGCGGTGGACCCGAACAACTACCGACCGGGGCATTTCTATGACATCCCCGGAACGATGCCGGGTTTCGTCAGCGACAAGACCAACGAAGTCACGACCAAAGCGCTGTTTGCCGAAAACCGCCTGGCACTGACCGACAAGCTCTCGCTGCTGACCGGTCTGCGCTATGACGACATCGACCTCGACGTGACCAACCATCGCACGGTGACCGCGAGCAACCCGCGTCATTTGAAGCGCAGTTGGGAACCGGTCACAGGGCGTGTCGGCATGACATACCAGTTCATACCGTCAGCCAATATGTACGTGCAATACAGCACCGCCGCCGAGCAACCCAATGGCACGCAGGACTTCGATGTCTCGACCGGCAAGCAATGGGAAATCGGCAGCAAGTTCGACTACCTGAACGGGCGCGGCTCGGCGACAGTGGCCGCCTACACCATCGAGCGCAAGGACTTCGCAGTGACGGATCCACTGGACCCGACCAGCAGCATTCCGGTCGGCCAGCAGACTTCGAAGGGCATCGAGATTGCCAGCTCTCTGCGGATCACCGACAAGCTGCTGGCCGAAGGCAACTTCGCCTGGGTCGATGCGCAATACGATGAGTTCAACGAGAAGAACGCCGCCGGCGTAGTGGTCTCGCGCAAGGGCAATACACCGACCAACGTGCCGGACCGGGTGGGCAATCTGTGGCTGACCTATGATTTCTCGCCGCAGTGGCAAGGCGGGGTCGATGCGCGGTACGTGGCGTCGGTGTTCGCCGACACGGCCAACACCATGACCGTGCCGTCGTACACGTTGTTTGGCAGCTTTCTCAGCTACAAGGTGGACTCGCACACCACCGTGACCGGGCGGGTGCGCAACCTGACGAATGAGGTGTATGCCGAGTTCGCCCATGTATCGCCGGCGTATTACCTCGGCACACCGCGCACCTTTGAGTTGGCTGTGCAAACCCGCTTCTAAAAGCTTCGCGGGCAAGCCCGTTCCCACAGGAATCGATGTGTTTTCAAAGCTCAGAGCACACCGAAAAACCTGTGGGAGCGGGCTTGCCCGCGATGAGGTCCGTTGATTCAACCTCTATTTCAAATCAGCTGAAACCTTATCTGCCACATCCTTCGGCAGCCACGCCTGCCACACATCCGGATGCGCCTTCATGAACGCTGTCGCCGCATCCCGAGGTGGTGTGTGTTTTTCACTCATCTCGGCCAGCGCCTTGTTCAGATCATCAATCGGAAAGTCGACCTTGCTGAAGAACTCGGCGATCTGCGGATACTGCTTCTGGAACGGCGTAGACACCCCGATCGACAGCTTCGAGGCCAGTGACCGGGTCGGTTTCGGATTGGGGTTGTCGGCGTCGGTCAGGGTCTTCCAGGCCTCGGCATCGAACGGCGGCTCTTCGAGTTGGATCAGCTTGAACTTGCCGAGCAACGGCGTCGGCGACCAGTAATAGAACAGCACCGGCTTGCCCCGGCGGATCGATGAACTGATCTCGGCATCCAGCGCAGCACCGGAACCACTGCGGAAATTGGTGAAGTCATTCTGCAAGCCATACGCCGTGAGCTTCTGCTTGTTCACTACCTCCGATGTCCAGCCGATCGGGCTGTTGAGGAATCGGCCCTTGCTCGGGGTTTCCGGATCCTTGAACACGTCCTTGTACTTCTTCAGATCGCTGACGCTTCGCAGGTCCGGCGCCAATGGCTTGATGCCCTTGGCCGGATCGCCTTTGATCACGTATTCCGGCACCCACCAGCCTTCGGTAGCGCCTTTGACCGTGTCGCCCAGGCTGACGACCTTGCCCTCGGCCTCCGCCTTGACCCATACCGGACTGCGCCCGGCCCACTCTTCGCCGATGACCTGAATGTCATTGTTGGCCAGCGCAGTCTCAAGGGTGATGGTGGTGCCCGGCAAGGTATCGGTCGGCAGGCCATAGCCCTTCTCGACAATGATCCGCAGGACGTCGGTGATCAGGCTGCCGCTTTCCCAGTTCAGATCGGCAAAGTGAATCGGCGCCTGTGCCGCGCTCACCGAAGGCACCACCGTCATCAGGCCGAATGTGGTCAACCCGGCAGCCAGCAACCGTCGAAATCCGTTCATGCTTTTGCACCTCGTGCCGTTCACAGCAATAGCAGGATGGCCTGACAGAAGACCGCAAGCCTCTGAATACTCAGTCAACTGACTGTAGACGAGGTTCCTGCTTTTTCAGGGGCATGACACGCACGAGGCTACTTTTCAGACATTTCCTGCAGGCTCTTCAGCTCGCGTCTGACCATGCTGGCGTATTCCGCAGGCTGCAAAGCGTAGATTTGCGAGGCGACCCAACCCAGCCAGGCGCCCTTCAACTCGGCCTTCGCAGTGAACAGTCGACGTGCTTCTTCACGGGCGCTGTCGAGGTTCTGCAAATGGAAATCGGCGCGGCTCACTCGCTGGCCTTGAACGTCACCAGTTCGCCCTTGCGCCACTTGGCGGCTTTGGCGGTGACGGCTTTCAGGGTTTTGGTCAGGCCTTCCTGCAGTTGTTCATTGGCGGCAAACACGGTAACCGCGCTGTGGCCTTCCTTGAACACGATGGCGTGGCCATCGGCCGTGGTGACGAACGCGTAGTCGCCCAGACCGTACACGGTCATTTTGATTTCGCGAAAGCGGATGTCCATCTTGCCGCCTTCACGGCTGGGCAGTACCGACGCGCTGAAATGATCGCCGACCTTGAGCTTGAGGCCAGGTTTGTCATCGACCACCAATGCGCTTTCGGTGTCGATCTCGGCAACGTAAATGCCTTCGGCGTTTTGCTCGGTGATGTAAACAAAACGTGATTGAAACTGCTTGACCAGCTTTGCCCGCAAATCACCCAGCACGAACAAAGCATGCATATCGAGGTTACTGACTGCCAAAGAAACATCCCCACACTTGAAAAGAGTGCCATACGCGAAAGCGCGCACAGCAGAAAAAGTCGGCCGGGCCGAAGGTGTTGCGCGATGACTCGAATATACGCCTGAGCGAGCGAAGTGCTCATTCAACGCGAGTTGCACAAGACTACTGGAATGCCACTCGCGAAACCTGCAAAGACGTTCTCCAAATGTTGAAGGAAAACGCATCACGGCCGGCCAGGAAAAACTGACTACGAACTTTAGGGAAAAAACTCACCAACAAAAGCATTTTTCCGACATATCGCACGCAAAAAATTGCTTTAGATAGCGCCATGCCGACAACAGGTGTTGGCGATTCTAGAGCAGCGATGCTGTTCGCGACTACCCGCAACACCCTGTAAATGCGGGTCAATCCATGAAAAGGACTTCATATGTGCACTATGACGCATTTTGCCGTGACTCACGAACCCGCCTTTGCCTTGAACACTCCAGCCTTCGAGACTATTCCTGCAATCGAGTGTTGCGGTCAGGCACCGTTGTTTCAGGTAATCCCGGCGGGCAACGGCTTTTTCCATATCAGGGAAAAGTCGACGGGGCTTGTCAGAGGTTTCCGTGAGAATCACAACGCCGCTTGCGCCCTCGCCCGTTCACTGGAATCCCGGATCGAACTCCTGGCCAGCGAACACCTCAGATAAAGAGAGCGATCGACCCCACCATCCTTCAAGGAGTAAACCATGGAACTGCCTGCGTACAATCTGACAACCCTGTTCGACCAATTAGGGCTGCCTTCGGAGGAAACGGCGATCGACGACTTCATCGAAGCCCATCCGCTGGATGCCGATACCAAGCTGATCGACGCCGACTTCTGGAGCCCACAACAGGCGCAAATGCTCAAGGAGTGGCTGCGGGCCGATGGCGAGGAAGCCATCATGGTCGATGAGCTGAATGTGCGCCTGCACCGGGGCAAGTAATCTTGATCAGTGCAGGCTGTCACCGGTTTCAGCGCTCAATTGCGCAAGCCATGCGGCCCTGCACTCTTCCGCCTCGTTACGACTTGCAAACGCAGTGCCCCGGCGTTCGCCATTGAGCAGCACCACCCAGCAGACACTTTGCCCCATCGCGCGCAGACCGGCGGGTACACCGCTGCCGATCATCACCGCGACATCGACTCTGCATTGCATGTTGACCTCCCAACTTCATTAGCAACCTAACTATGTGGGCATGTTAATGATTTGGATCAAGAGGAAACAGCAACGCCGCTGCACAGCTTAATTGCAGTTCCGGCAACAATGGCTCAGCGCGGCTTCTCCGGTTTATAGCCCAGACGTAACCCGCCCCAATGCCGGCCCTTGACTATGATCGGCACCGACAGGTCGTGCATCAACTCGCCGGTATCGCGGGTGTAAGTCTGCAACAGCACCGGTTGCTGGTGGCTGCCGCAACGGATTCCGGTGCGGTCGGCAAATTTGCGTTTGGTGCGATTGTTGACGGTATCGACCTGCACATTACCGGTCAGAGGTTGGCTGAATGCCTGATTGTGGGTCGGCACATAACCCTGCTGCGTGCAGGCGATGGCGAACACCAGACCTTCGTGACGCGGCAGTAACGGTTCCTGGATGGCCGGCAGCACCTGATCGGTGTAGCGATCAAAACGAGTCTGGAACTTGGCCGGCTGGGTGTCGGGAATCGGCTGATACTGACGGTCGAACAGGTCCTCAAGACTGATGCGACCTTGCTCGACATCGGCCTCGAACCGCGCGGCAATCTGGCTGGCCCCTTCGCGGGCGAGGTCGTAGATGCGTTGGTGATAGTCATCCAGCCCGACTTCGGCCAGACGTTCGCTGATGGTTTCCGCCTGCCCTTCCATCTGCACGGCGGCCTCGGCCAGACGCCGGGTCTGTTGGTCGCTGATCGCCAGATCGCTGCGCATCTGTTCGATGGCGGTGAACAGACCGTCGAGCTGCTCACGATTGGTTTCCGCGCCTCGGGCGATTTCACCGACCTGGGTCTCCACTCCGGCTGCCAGTCGCGCGATGTTTTCCAGGTGCTGACCGGTGTGTTCGACCTGCTCGACGCCCGTGTGCAAATCGTCGGAGAGCTGGCGAATCTGCTCCACCACCTGCGCCGTGCGTTGCTGGATGTCGGCGACCATCTCGCCCACTTCGCCGGTGGCCGTCGCGGTACGCGCCGCCAAGCCACGTACCTCGTCTGCGACCACTGCAAATCCACGACCGTGCTCGCCGGCCCGGGCCGCTTCGATGGCGGCGTTCAATGCAAGAAGGTTGGTCTGACTGGCGATGGATTGAATCACCAGTGTCACGCGCTGAATGTCATCGCTGCGCTGGCTCAAGGCTTCGATCAGTTCGCGGCTGCCATTGGCGCGCTGGCTGAGCTGATGCATGCGCGAAATGGAATCCACCAGCTCGGTGCGCCCCGCCGCGCTGCAGTGATGGGCTTCGCTGGCAGCGCCCAAGGCTTCACGGCTGAGCTGCGAAGTGGCTTGCTCAGTGGCGATCATCACTTCAGCGTTGTTGACGATCTGCGCGGCGGCGTCGAGTTGCGATTGAAGCTTGCCGGCCAGCTCCTTGACGGAAAACGCCACGCCAGCAGCTGATAGCGCGTTATGACTGGTGGTGTAGGAAAGGTCGCGAGTCAGCTCGGACATCGCGTTGCTGCTGTCGACCGTTTGCGCATCGGGAACCGCCCGGGAACGCAGGCGCGGCAGCCAGACGATCAGCACCGCCAGCGGCATGCCGATGTACAAGGGCCATTCGCCCAGGCTCATCCCGGCCAGCAACAGCATCAGGGCGATGCTTTGCAGGGTCGGCGTCAGCCAGCGATTCTTCGGCAAAACAACTGGTGCAGGCAGAGCCGCAACCAGAGATCCATCTCTCGTCATTTTGTTACCCCACGCTTGTTCTCATTGTTGTGACTGCATTAAACGCCACTACAACGCCATTATCCATGGTCCGTTAGTCGTGGGTCTGTGGCAGGTCAATGGAATAGCGGGGAGACTTTCCGGCAGACGAGAAAAAGCAAAGATCGCAGCCTTTTGCAGTTCCCGGAGAAACTGCAAAAGGCTGCGATCTTTTCGCGACGACCCGCATTGAAGGGGTCGCCTCAGGAATCAGGCCTGACGCTGGTGCTTGTCGATCTGCTCGTGACGCTCTTGAGCTTCGATGCAGTACTTGGTGGTCGGGCTGATCAGCAGGCGTTTCAGCCCGATCGGCTCGCCGCTGTCGTCGCACCAGCCAAAGCTGTCTTCCTTGATACGCTCAAGGGCCTGCTCGAGTTGCGGCAGCATGCGCTGGTCGCGATCGATCGCGTTTACCAGCCAGGTGCGCTCTTCTTCCACCGATGCGGCGTCCGCCGGGTCAGCCGGGGTGTCCAGGCTCTCGATGGCAATACGGTTCTGCTCAATGCGCTCATGGGTTTCGACTTTCATGTTCTGCAACAGCTCTCGAAAGAAAGCATGTTGCTCGGCATTCATGTAGTCATCTGCCGGCATGGCCAGCAACTTGTCCTTTGTCATTGATATCTCTATAAAAAACGTGCATTAAGGCGAATTAGGGAGCGTTCCGGCGAACCGCCTGCGGTCATCGGAAAGGCATCGTTTATTGCAAACGCCACCCGGCACTCAATTTACGAAGGGGCGGCAGTCTAAGGCCCGTTTGAGGCCTCAGCAACTGTAAATACCGGGAATTTGTCCGACAAGGCCCGGAAACTGCTCTGACACAGGCTTCACAGCGCTCATCGGAGTGCGTTTATAGCAAGAAATTCAGTCGAGCGGCTGTATATAGAAGACAAACGTCAGACGAGCGGCGCTTTGCCGCAATTCGTCACGGTCGCTGACCGTAAAACCCACCCCTCGCAAAGACTGACAAATCCCCCCAACCTCGGCTACGTTATGCCCTCCCCGGTTCGACTAGAAGGAACGCGTCATGAAACTGATCGGCATGCTGGACTCCCCTTACGTGCGCCGCGTGGCGATCTCTGCCAAATGCCTGGGGATCGAACTGGAACACGACCCGGTCTCGGTGTTCCGCCACTTCGAACGTTTCCAGCAGATCAACCCGGTGGTCAAGGCGCCGACCCTGGTGCTCGATGACGGCGAAGTGCTGATCGACTCGACCCTGATCCTCGACTACCTCGAAGCCCTGTCCGGCAAAACCCTGTTGCCCACTGACCTGCCGCAACGGGTCAAAGCCCTGCGCCTGATCGGCCTCGGCCTTGCCGCCTGCGAAAAAGCCGTGCAGCTCTACTACGAACGCAACCTGCGCCCGGCCGACATTCAATACCAGCCGTGGGTCGAACGCGTCGAAGGCCAACTCGCCGCCGCCTTCACCGCCCTTGAACATGAACTCGAAAAACACCCACTGCCCACCGACGGCCCTCTCCAGCAGGACGGCATCACTCTCGCCGTCGCCTGGAGCTTCACCGGCCTCGTCGTCCCCGACCAGATCGACGCTCAACGTTTCCCGCGCATCGCTCAGTACACCGCGTACGCCGAAAGCACCCAGGCGTTCATCGACACCCCGATGACCTGACCATGAGCGCCACCGAAACCGCCGCCCCGGCCCTCAAAGAAATCTTCAACGCCGAACGCCTGCAACACATCGCTACAGAAATGAGCGCCGTGTACCCGGCATTCAAAGCCAAGGCATTTCTCAAGCATGCCAACGACGGCCTCGCCGACCTCTCCGTCATGCAACGCATGGCCCGCGTCAGCGAAAGCCTGCACGCGGTGCTGCCGCTGGATTACGCAAATTCCCTCGCTGTGCTGCGCGAACTTGCCCCGCGACTGAACAGCGGCTTCGTCAGCATGTGCCTGCCGCACTACGTCGCGTGCTACGGCGCGCACGCGTTCGACACTTCGATGGAAGCCCTGAAATACTTCACCACCTTCGGCTCCTCCGAATTCGCCATCCGCCACTTCCTGCGCAGCGACCTGGAACGCTCGCTGGAACTGATGCACGACTGGACCCGAGACGAAAACCACCACGTCCGAAGACTCGCCAGCGAAGGCAGCCGCCCTCGCCTGCCGTGGTCATTTCGGCTGGAACCGGTGCAAGCGGATCCGCTGTTGGCTGCCGGGATACTTGATCGGTTGAAAGCCGATGAAAGTTTGTACGTGCGCAAGTCCGTGGCGAATCATTTGAATGACGTGACCAAAGAGCATCCGGAGTGGGTGCTGGATACGGTTGAGGGGTGGTCGCTGGAAAACAAACACACGGCGTGGATTGCCAAACATGCGCTACGGAGTTTGATCAAACAGGGGAATTCTCGGGCGCTCACGGTTATCGGTGCGGGGGCGAAGGCTGAGGTTGAATTGCTGGATGTGAAGGTGGAACCGGCGGTTGTGCGGCTTGGGGAGACGATTACCTTGTCGTTTACCGTTCGATCATTGGTGCCGGTGGAACAGCGGTTGGTGATTGATTATGCGATTGACTATGTGAAGGCGAATGGCGGGACTTCGGCCAAGGTTTTCAAGTTGAAGACGTTGGAGTTGGCGGGGTTTGAGCGTGAGGTTGTGGTGCGGCGGCAGGTGATCAAGGATTTCACTACGCGCAAGCACTATGCGGGGGTGCATGCGGTGCATGTGGTGGTTAATGGGGAGCGGTTGGGGAGTACATCCATCGACATACTCGTTAACCATTAGATAATCAGCCGATCTAGCAGGAACATGAAGAGCCAACAGTGGAAAAATCAGATCTTGCTCATTTCACGAGCACGCCATACTAAGAACAAGACAAAAACAACACAATCGCTCTACACTTCTCGTTAAGAATCACGGAGGAAAAGTTGAAAGTCGAGCAAATCATAATCAGAGACGTTGGGGGTTTGAATCACCTCCACTTCAAATTAAACAGCAAAATGAACATTCTATGCGGGCCTAACGGCATAGGAAAAACCACTATATTAGAATGCATCGCTCATTGCTTTTCCAATGGAGAGACAATGATCTTGCGTCGAAATGTACTAGCACAAAACAGCAAAATAGAGGCAACGCTATCCCATAACGGAAAGTCGATTCCGGTAAAAATTGAGTTCGACCAATATGAACCAAATCAACGCGCATCAATTACCGGCCACACTGAAAACGCCGGCTACCTGCTATCTCTAAAAACAACAAGAACATTTGCATACACACCATTAAACTCCGTGAGTAAAGATTCAGAAAAGCCCATATATAGCATCTGGGAAGAGAGCAAGTCAGGCGTAAATATTCACGATATAAAAAACTGGTTTGTAAACCGCTATCTTTATTCGGCCCATGAAGGAGCACTTTCCGAAACACAGCTGGCAAACTTCGAATTAGCTAAAAAATGCTTTTCGGCATTAAACCCAGACTTTGCGTTCAGCAGGGTTGTTGCTTCTTCCAACGAAATTCTGGTCAATTCCCCAAATGGGGCAATCTACTATGAGTTCCTCTCTTCAGGCTTCAAATCCTGCTTAGCAGTTTTCTTCAGCATCATCAAGGAAATTGAATTCCGTTTTCCTGGAGTCAGAGCAATCGATTTCGAGGGAGTAGTGCTAATCGACGAGATTGAACTTCATCTTCATCCAGAATGGCAAAATAAAATAACCAGAATACTTTCCGAAATCTTCCCCTTGAGTCAGTTTATCTTGACAACGCACAGCCCTCACATAATACAGGCGGCCGGCCGCAATCAAATATTAGCCCTTGAGTTCAATGACGGAAAGGTAAGCACACGACCATTACCCGAATCAGATTATGGATTTAACGGTTGGACTGTGGATGAGGTTCTCACTGATGTTATGGGTATGACGGACACTCGAACGCAGCTTTTCAATCGTCTCATGAAGGATTTCACATTAGCAATTGATCAAGAAGACATACAATCTGCAGAACTCGCCTTTAAAGAGCTGGATAGTTCTCTCCACCCACTTAGCCATTCACGCAAGCTCCTGAGACTTCAATTAGCGTCACTGGGATGGAGCGAACAATGATTAAACTCGAGCGGCGCTTCCATCCTTTATGCTTAAACCCAAGCGAAACGACTAGACTCACAAAAATTTTTAAAGAAAAATCAACTTCAGTATGGAATTTTAACGACCTTAAATCAGCACTGTTAGAAACCAGCATTGGAAAATGCGCCTATTGCGAGTGCGACCTCACAAAAGAAAGCAAATATATGGAGGTTGAGCACTTCCTTGACAAAGACACATATCCAAACGAAGTCGTAAATTGGCAAAATTTATTGCCTTCCTGCAAGAGATGCAACGGTTCCAAAGGCAGCCACAACGTTGTAAAAACTCCCATAATCGATCCATATACTTCCGACCCCCGTCACCACCTTCAATTTCGGCTTTATCGATTTCGCGCCAAAACGAATATAGGTTTAGAAACGATCGGAGCCGTGGACCTAAACAATTCTGACCGCGCAGTCATGGTCCGATTCGAGATCGGAGAGCGACTTCACGAGACGCTCCTAAAAGCGCGAGAAAGGCTCGAAGCCTACAAAGCAAATTTGTCAACCAGAACGAAAAATCTTTTAATCGCCACAATTAAGAGCGTGCTTACAGAGTGTCAATGCTTCGCCGAATACTCTGCCACAACTGCAACAGTATTGCATTCTGACTCAGAGTACGGTTATATAAAAACCGAAATGTGTAACTTAGGACTATGGGACTCAGAACTCACGGATCTTGACTCTGCATCCTCCTTGCTCAAGCTAGATATTTGCTGAAACCATTTATAAATTTATAGAAGCACAAGAGCGGGCGATTTTTTTCAAAAAAAGCGACGGACAAAAAGAGGGACTATTTTTAAAAGTTCTTTCTCTTTTCCGTCCCCCTAACCACCCAGAGTTACCAACTGCCATATGGAACGCCAAACTTCTCTATATAGCGCTTAGCCTTCTCATTAACCGGATATGCGTAGCGCCCTCGATTCTTGCCTTGACTTGGGCCCAACGGCTCAATCTCAGCTTGAGCCCCAGCCACCTTGACCGGGTGATGACAAGAATCTCTAACCCACACTTGCACAACTCCGCCCGGCGCCAACCCCAGATAAACCGACGAAATATAGGTAGCCGTTTGCTCTGGCGCTTTCGCGCATCGCTGGTTGACCGACGTAAGCATCAGTTGCCTGGCTTCTTCGGGTATATCCACCCAAACACGATAGGTTTGTGGCTCTACGATCGATTGCCAGCGAACGTAGATTCGTTTGGGAAGATCCGCGCCTACCACTGCTTTCGCAGAACTACCTACACCGTGCCAACCTTTGGCGGATTCTGTGCCATCTTCTGGTTGCCCACCCGAAGCCGATCCAGAACCTGTGTGCAGGAACGTTCTTCCTCTGATGTCTTCCACAGCGGTGTCTTCAACCCAGACCGTCATGTAGCGAGGTTCGGTAATGCCGAGCTCCCACCATTCGGACTTGGGATCATTTTCGCCTGACAACGGATCAGTCAAATGACAGCCAGCAATCAGCAGGCATAGCAAACTTATGAATTGCCTCATGTGCTGACAGCTACCAACTCCCGTACGGAATACCGAATTTATCGATATAGCGCTTGGACTTTTCACTGACCGGATACGCATAACGCCCTTCATTTTTGCCCTGACTAGGCCCCAACGGCTCGATCTCTGCTTGGGCGCGCGCGACTATGACCGGGTGATGGCATGAGTCCCTTACCCAAACCTGCACAACACCGCCAGGCGCAAGTCCCAGATAGATCGACGCCATATACCTTCCTTTTTGATCAGGTGTCTTCGGGCAACGCTGATTGGTCGATGACACCATCAGTTGCCTGGCCTCCTCAGGAATGTCCACCCAAACCTGCCATGTCTTCTGCTCTACGATGGATTGCCAGCGTACGTAAATACGAATGGGTAGGTCGGCACCCACCACTTTTCTTCCACTGCCGCCAACGCCCTTCCAGCCCCTTGCGGACTCTGTTCCGTCTTCAGGTTCACCGCCAGCGGCGGTGCCGCCGCCAGTCCTAAAGAAGACTTTGCCGGTGATATCTTGGACGGAGCTGTCTTCCACCCAGACCTTCATGTAATCAGGCTCAATAAAAGCCATCTCCCACCATTCGGACTTAGGATCATTTTTAGCGGAAAGTGGATTAGCAGACTGGCAGCCAGTCATGAAAAGTGCACAGATGAGAGTGGCGAGTAACTTCATTACCAGAGCGTCCAGTCAGGTACGTGAGGATGTTGCACACGAATCGCGTCTGCCGTAGGCGCATTGATATAGACGGCACGGAGACCACTGCCGTCTCTGCGGCCGAGGGGATGATTCCAGTTTGCGGACATGTGAATGTACTTCAGCTTCAGCTGTTTTTCCTCTTGCGGTGTAGTGCTGTAGTCACCTGCCACAAACCGGTTGCACAGCGATTGAAGTTCGGAAGGAACAGCTAACTCTGGCGTGTCCGGAATATCGTTGAATCGAACACCCTTTTCTTTAGCCAACTGGTGCATTACACGCAGATATACCCTGGATAGTTTACCGCTCACGGGGCGCTTGAGCTGAACCGCCACGTAAACGCGTTTCTTGCGAGTACTGAGTCTATCTTGCAGATCTACCGGAAGGAGCCGTGCAGCGGGGGTGACGATTTCCAACATATCCGCCGGCCAACCTTTGTCCAACCATTGTTTTTTCACAACCAGCGCATCTTGGTAAATCGAGGTGGAGGACACATCGGTAAATTGCGAAACCTCAAGGGATTGCATAGGGCTGATGAGCACACACTCTTCAACCTCATCGCGGTAACCCCCACCAATATCCGAGTGAACGCCTGGCAGCGTGATCTCCAAATGGTCGGCTTTGACGCGACTCAGCGCAAAATTCGCTCGGCACTCATCTCGGGCAGATAATTGAACGACATCTGTAAAAAAACGACGGTCAAGGTACAACTTGATGCCCGTTGCGATTGGACTTTTGACGTCACCCAGATTCGACCATCCAGCAATCGAAGGCACCGTGTCAAAGAGGCCGATGAAGCCAATATTTATGCTGCTTTTGAATTGATCAACGAAGGTCCGGCTGAGGTGCTTTTCAACGTTTCTTAAAACATCCCCTAAAGGTCCCTGTTTTCCACGGGCGACTTCGTTGGCGAAATGCCGAGCGGCAGCAGCTCCGCGACTAAAACCGAATACATCAAATTTCAGCGAGGTAATTTCCCCATTGGGATGTAGATCCAACACGTCTTTTACACGCAGTTCAATCTCAGCAAATGAGCTTTGAACTCGTCCTGCAACACCGGTATCACCTCGCCCAGTACCAGCACCGAACGTACTGTCCTGTTTACCAGATCGCGTTCCAATCCCCTCGACATACACCATCCGAAACGCTTGTTTGTACAAGCTATCCCCTTCGGCTTCCTGGGGTGCGAAATACAGCTCACTCAGTTTCTGCACATTACTTGTGTCGTTGGCGTAGCTGCTATCAGGATCACTCATGAAAGGCTTGCAACTGGTATCGATATCTTCGGGCGCAATTGGATGATGGGCACCACAAAGCAAGCCTGCTGCGGTGTTATTCGCATTATTCCCCGTCCCATCGAAGAACACTCCGATCCGCAGGGCTATGCCAATTTTTTCACGTGCCGATGCCGGTTCCTTCCCGTGTTTCTCATACTCAGCCCAACGCTGGGCATGAATATCGACGGGGTTGGTGCCTGTGTTGCGATAGTTTTTAGGTGGGTTGGGAATGTAGCCACTCAATCCTTGATTCCTCGTTCTGATCCTTGAGAACGGGCAGGAGGGTGACAGTCGATGCAAGGTGGCGCAAGCCGTGGCCCAGTGCCAGCGCTTGGCTTCATGCGGAGAAGAACGGCTCCTCTTGTCACCGCAGAATTGGGTTTATGCCTTGAGATACACGTAATCCAGCACCTGACTCACAGCCAACCTCACAACAAGCGCTGGTGCGCACTCGCCACGCAAGTCACGCACCAGGCCCATCTGACCAGTTACCACTGGCCGCTTGCGAGACAGCCGACGATTTCCCAACCGCTGTACTCCCACCAGGAATATCGATCATCGGAGCAACTTCTGGCCAGACTGGCCATGTGGATTTCGCCCGCTGTTTGTTGGGTACCGAAAGGCGTGCCAATAGAAGCTGTTACTTGATTGACAGTTTGAGGAGCCTTAAGGGTGGTTGGATGTACGGAAGCATTCGCAACGGTGGCGGTGAAAGCGAGCGTTGCGGATACGGCCAGAGCAGTGATGGACTTTTTCATTTTCGAATCCTTTCAGTTATCTGACATGCGGCTTGTGCATTGGCCTGACCTGCCTCAATCAATAATCTGAACAGATCGGGCGCTCGTAAAAAGCCTACCACCGCGCTGCCGGCTGCACAGTCGCTCAACTGTGCTATTGACAAGCTGATGGAGTGAGGGGAGAGATCTTTTCGAACGCTCAGGACTCGGGCGACGCGCCAGGTTCTTTTCCTGTCTATCACCCTGCGTGCAATGGTGGCGCCGAGCCACGAATGATAAGGTTCAGCCTCAAAACCAGGGACGACACCTCGTGCACAAACAATGTCTTGCAGCAGCGATAACCTTCACCATCAGCCTTTCCGCTCTTGCCTCTCCTGTGCCGCAGGAAGAGCTCGAAGAGTGCCAACGAATAGAAAACTCGGCCAAACAGGTCATGAAAACCAGGCAGCAAGGCGTGCCCATGGCTTCGGTGTTGGAACTGGCCGAAGCGGCAGGTAAGCAGAACGAGTATGTGGGTGAGGTGTTCAAGTCGTTGATTCGCGAGGCGTACGAGATTCCTCAATACTCAAGCGAGAGTTTGCAACAGAAAGCGATCAGCGATTTCCATTCCAATTTCTACAAGGCTTGCATCGTGACGGCGGAAAAGAGAGCAAACGCCAACGGTTGAGCTTAACGAACAAAAAAGGGAGCAGATTCAGGTATTGAATCTGCTCCCTTTTTACTGAAGTACTGCCTTAGGTCTTCAGTTCGACGTTATCCAACGCCTGATTCACCGCCAATTCCCCAAGCATCACAATCTGCGCAATCCCTATCGCGGTCTTACGGTGAGCGGGCTCCAGCGTGGCCGCAAAGTTGTTGAGCATTTCGCTGGCCGAGCCTAGGGATTCGCTGGCATTGGCGAGCAGTGATTCGGTGTCATACGCCGGATTGGCCAGGTACATCGGATCATGTTTGTGATGACTCCCCATAACCCGTTGCTGCGGAGTCAGGTAATGGTCGAGCGCGCGTTCGGCTGCCTCGTTCAGGGTTCGGGAGTCGGGGAATTTGTAGGGTGAAACCGGATCGGTTTCCGGGGGGTTCGGTGTTGGTTTGATCATGGTGAAACTCCTGATTTTCAATAGGAGCTACCAGCATCACTTGCAGATGATGGGTGGCAGCCATGTGCGGGTCTGCAAGACCGGGAAACCAGGCACCCGGCAGACCCGAGGGTCTCCCGCACAAAGCCGCCATTGAGCGGACGCAAACAAGCGTCCTTTTGGCAGGCTGTGCGACTGGTTTTTCCGGCGGGCTTGCAGACCCGATCACTGATGGGCAGTGACGGGAATCAAGTTACGGTCGGAGGTCCAGACGCACAAGCCGGCGGATTCTGTCTTAGGTGTAGGGGACGGCGCAAGGCGCTGTGGGCGTCTGGGTGTGACTTCAGGACTGATTTAAACAACCAATGCGCGCCGCGTTTACCTCCGGGCAGAAGCCGGACTGTCACTCAGTCCGGCCCCCTCGTCACAAAAGCACATTTCAGTTTCCTGGCCAAAAAGCCCCATCACCTTCGCCAGCAGTAAAAGCCGCCCCTTCAATGTGATAAACCTGCGGCTCCTCCGAAAAATACCCCTCCAATCCCAGCATAAAGACCCTGTGGTCTTCCCCTGCTTCAAACTGCGTGTGAGCCTCAAGCGACTCCCACCGCACGATCAAATTGAGCCGCTCCGGCGTTTCAATCCCCTGCGCAAGCATGTGCCCGCCATACCCATTCGCGCGGCGGAGCAAAGGCGCAACCTCGGCAAATGCACGCCGGAACTCATCAACACGTTCTGCGTGAACAGGCAGCAAAGCGATCTCATAAATCATGACGCATCCCCCACGGAACCCGCCCGAAGCGACGGCACGACCGCAATCGCAATCTTCCCTTGAAGACCATTGTTAGGACTTTCCAGCCGCGCATGCGCCAGCGGAATCTCCGCAAGCGAATACACCGCGCCAACATGTGGCCGCAGTTGACCGCGCTCCACCAGGGCACTCAATTCATCGAGCTTGCCGCGGTTCTGGCGAGTGAAAACGAAGTGATAGCTCGCGTTCTTGCCCCACGCCTGGACGAGGTTTTGTGGTTTGGCGATGTCGACGATCGAGACCACGCGGCCAAGTTGTGCGAGGACGTCGGGGCTGCGCGAGAGGGTGTCGCCGCCAATGGTGTCGAATACCACGTCCACTCCCAGGCCATTGGTTTCTCGCAGGATGGCGTCGACGTAGTCGTCCTTTTCGTAGTCGATGATCACATCGGCGCCCATGCGACGGACGAACTCGGCGTTTGCTTCGCGCGCGGTGGTGAACACTTTGGCGCCCATCGCTTTGGCGAGCTGGATGGCGACGTGTCCGACGCCTCCCGCGCCGCCGTGGATCAGAATGCTCTCCCCCACTCTGAGCGCCGCCCGCACGATCAGCGCTTCCCACGCCGTCCCGCCGACCAGGCTCAGGCTGGCCGCTTCGAGATGGCTCAGCGAGCGCGGCTTTTTGCCGATGATGCTGGCGGACGCCACGTGGTACTCGGCATAACTGCCGGGGCCGTCGAAGATTTGCGGCGTGTACCAGACTTCATCGCCGGGCGCGAAAGCCGTCACGCCGGGGCCAACCGCTTCGACTACGCCGGAGACGTCATGTCCGGTGATGGCCGGCAGTTGCACCAGATCCTGATAGTCGCCGCGTCGGACCTGGTAATCCAGTGGATTGATCGAGGTGGCGTGTACCCGAACGAGCACTTGCCCCGCCTCCGGCACGGGTTTGGGTAAGTCGCAGAGTGTGAACGATTCCGGGTTGCCAAATGATTCAAGCAGCATCGCTTTCATGGTGATTCCTCGCATCGACAATAAGGGATATCGAGATATCTCGATATCATCCAGTAAATTTTTTTACAGCTCTTTCCCTATGACCTCGGCCAAAGCGCTGATATTGGCTTCATTGCGCTTGTAGTAGGTCCACTGACCGATGCGCCTGACTTCAACCAGGCCCACGCGCTGCAGCGTTGCAAGATAACCGGACACCGTTGACTGGGAGAGTCCGATGCCCTCTTGAATACTGCTCACACACACGCCCACCGTGTGAACGTCGCCCTCATCCTGCGGGGGGAAGTTCTTTACGGGGTCTTTCAAGCCTTTCAGGATTTCAAGCCGTACCGGGTTTGAGAGTGCTTTGAATACTTCGATCAGGTCCATGCCGCGAGAATATCGAGATTATTCGATATGTCAATACGCTGTTTGACCAGCGGAAAACGAACCGCTGGCCGGATCATCGTGAAGATGTCCTCACTTCCTGTTGTCAGGCAACAGACTGGACGCTGATCGTGCGTTCGGCAACCTGCCCGGCAGACTGCCTTTGGCTTTTTGATAACGAACTCAACGCTGACGCAACGGCAGCATGCGCAGCAGCGTGTTGTCCCGCACCCAATAGTGATGAAACAGTCCCGCCGCCGCGTGCAGGCCGATCAGCCAATAGCCCGTACTGCCCAGCAGTTCATGCCAGTACTTGATCTGCTTGGCCAGGTCCGGATCGACCGCCACCGGCGCCGGCACAGGAAAGCCGAAATACGGAAAAGGTTTGTCGCCGGCCGCGAGCATCAGCCAGGCCAGCACTGGCGTGACAATCATCAGCCCATACAGGGCCAGGTGCATCAGGTGCGCGATTGCCGTCTGCCAGGCAGGCGGTTTGGGGATAATCGGCGGACGTGGCGTCAGGCGGCCAAACAGGCGCACCCATACCAGAACAAAAATGCTCGCGCCGAACATTCCGTGCAGGCCCATTAACAGGCCTCGCGCTTCGCTGCCTCGGGGCATGAAGCCTTTTATTTCAACGCAGGCATACACGCCCACGAACAGCGCCAGCATCAGCCAGTGCAAGGTGATCGACAGTTTTCCATAACGGGGTGCGGCCAGGTCGCGGGTCATAGTTGCCTCGTGATTGTTGTAAGCGAAGGCCGATTCGTTCGGCTGTCTCGATCCGGTTGCCGGGCGAACCGACGGCGTCACACTGCCGTGACAGTCTTAAGACAATCTGAAGATCCGACATTCGTTAACCTTTTTTCACCTTCAGACTTCGTTAAGAAATGGTCCGGATACTCCACTCAAACCTATTGAGGGAGGCGTTCAGCCCATGCCCGATTCTGACTGGAACATCCCCCTGCCCCTGCGTTTCGGCCAAGGCGAAACACCGCGGATGCAACTGTCGAGCGCCCCACCCGGCGACGCTCAACGAGCGGCGTTCGAAGCGTTTATTCAACAACGTTTTCGCAAGGCCCACGGCGCCGATATCCGCCATTTCATGCCCGAACTGTTTGGTGTGCACAACGACTCCGGCGACCTTTGCGCGGTTGCCGGAGTACGTCGTGCGCACCTTGAACCACTTTTTCTCGAACGTTACCTGGATGAACCGATCGAGCCGTTGATCAGCGCGGCGGCAGACCATCCGGTGGAGCGCAGCGCGATTGTCGAAGTCGGCAATCTTGCCGCCAACGACACCGGCAGCGCGCGCCTGAGCATCATTGCCATCACTTACCTGCTGGCCATGGGCGGTCTGGAGTGGGTGACGTTTACCGGCAATATCGGGCTGGTCAACAGCTTCCATCGCCTGGGTCTGAAACCCGTGACGCTGTGCGCCGCCGACCCGGAACGCCTGGGCGATGACCGTCACCACTGGGGCAGTTACTACGAAAGCAAACCCTGGGTGCATGTCGGCAACATCCGCGCCGGTTTCATCCATCTGCGCAACATCGGTCTGTTCAGCCGGCTGGGATTGCCGACGTCTATCGAAGGAGCCTGCCATGTCGCTTGAACGTCAACGATTCCAGGAAACCCTGCGCAGCCATGCAGGGCGCAATGACAACGCTTTGGCATTGTGGGGCGACACGCTGAAAATCAGTTACACGACGCTGTACGCCGAGGTGATGTACCGCCAGCAGCGCCTGCGCGATGAGCAGGTGACAGTCATCGCCCTGGCGCTGGACAATGGCGTCGAAGCCATACTCTGGGATCTGGCGGCGTTGTTTGAAGGCTTGACGTGCGTGACCCTGCCGCCGTTCTTCAGTCCGGCACAACGTGCCCATTGTCTGGAACAAAGCCAGGCCGAACGAGTGATCGCCGAACCGGAGCTGGAGCCAGAATTGCTCGCTGCCGGTTATGAACAACGCGGTGAATTCTGGTGCCGCGCCTTTGAAGGCCCGAACCGCCTGCCCGCCGGTACCGCCAAACTGACGTTTACCTCCGGCACAACCGGCACACCGAAAGGCGTGTGCCTGAGCGCCGACAGTCTGCTGCGGGTCGCTCGGGAGCTGGAAGAGGTCAGCAAACCCACAGCCCCTCAACATCACGTGGCGTTGCTGCCGCTGGCAATCCTGCTGGAAAACCTTGGCTGTTACGCGGCCCTGTACGCCGGCGCAACGCTGAGCGTGCCGAGCCAGAAAACCCTGGGCATCCAGGGCGCCAGCGGCGTCGACCTGCCGCGCTTGCTGGGCTGCCTGGCCCACCGGGCGCCCGAGAGTCTGATCCTGGTGCCGCAATTGCTTTTGCTGTTGGTCAGCGCTGCCGAACAGAAAGCCTTCGATCCGCAATCGCTGCGTTTTGCCGCCGTTGGTGGCGCACGGGTTTCCGAGGATCTGCTGCACCGCGCGCAACGAATCGGCCTGCCGGTCTACGAAGGTTACGGCCTGTCAGAGTGCGCCTCGGTGGTCTGCCTCAACCGACCCGGCGCACGTCGTCCGGGCAGTGTCGGGCGGCCCCTGCCCCATGTCGACGTGCGCCTTGCCGAAGACGGAGAGGTGTTGATCAAAGGCTCGACCTTGCTCGGTTACCTTGGCGAGCCGACGTACAGCGATGAATGGTGGCCCAGCGGCGATCTGGGCGAGTTCGACCCGGAAGGTTTTCTCTACCTCAAGGGCCGCAAGAAGCATCAGTTCGTTACCAGTTTCGGACGCAACGTCAACCCGGAATGGGTCGAGTCCGAACTGACTCAGCGCCAGCACATCGCACAGGCCTTTGTGTATGGCGAGGCCTTGCCGCACAACCACGCCCTGCTCTGGCCGCACCGTCCGGACTGCACCGATGCTCAGTTGGCGGCCGCCGTCGCCGCCGCCAACGAGGCCTTGCCCGATTACGCCCAGGTGCATCACTGGACACGCCTCAAACAACCTTTCACGGCCGCCAACGGCCTGCTCACCGCCAACGGTCGCCCGCGCCGCGAGGCAATCGTCGCGCAGTACCGCGCCGTGCTTGCCGAATCCGCCCTTTGCGAGGAATCCGCACCATGAGTTTTTTCGACACCCTGCAAGAAGCCACACACCAGGAACGCCACGAGCTGTTCAATTTGCCGATCATCCTCGATGCGCTGCAAGGCAAGGTCAGCCTTGAAAGCTATCGCGCGTTTCTCGCCCAGGCCTACTACCACGTGCGCCACACCGTACCGCTGATGATGGCTTGTGGTGCGCGCCTGCCGACGCATCTGGAATGGCTGCGCAAAGCTGTGTGCGAATACATCGAGGACGAATACGGCCACGAGCAATGGGTGCTCAACGACATCGAGGCCTGTGGCGGTGACCGTAACGCTGTGCGTGATGGCCAGCCGTCGCTGCCGATCGAGCTGATGGTCAGCTTTCTTTACGATCTGATCGCCCGAGGCAATCCGGTGGGTCTGTTTGGCATGGTCAACGTGCTGGAGGGCACCAGCATCGCCCTGGCCACCCATGCGGCGGGCAGCATCCGCGAACGTCTGGCCCTGCCGGAAACGGCGTTCAGCTACCTCAGCTCCCACGGCTCGCTGGACATCGAGCACATGCAAACCTATCGCCGGCTGATGAATCAGCTGGAAGATCCGGCCGACCAGGCGGCGGTGATCCATGCCTCGAAAGTCGTCTATCGGCTCTACACCGACATGTTCCGCGGCCTGCCCCGTGACACGGAGGCTCAACATGCAGCTGCATGAAGCCCGTGTGGTGCTGACCGGTGCCAGCGGCGGCATCGGGATAGCGATCACGCGTGCCCTGTGCGCTGCCGGTGCGCAGGTCCTGGCGGTCGCGCGGCATCAGGAATCGCTGCGCCCGTTGCTCGATCTTTACCCACAGAACCTGTGCTGGGTCGCTGCCGACCTGACATTCCTCAGCGACCGGCGCAAGGTGCTGGCCGCCGCCGAGGCCATCGGCGGCATCAACCTGCTGATCAACGCCGCCGGGGTCAATCATTTCGCAATGCTGGAACAGCTCGACGACAGCGACATCAACGCCATGCTGGCGGTGAACATCGGTGCGCCGATCTGCCTGACCAAACTGTTGCTGCCGCTGCTCAAGCAGGCCGACAGTGCCATGGTGGTAAACGTTGGCTCGACCTACGGGTCGATCGGCTATCCCGGTTATGCCAGTTATTGCGCAACCAAGTTTGCCTTGCGCGGATTTTCCGAGGCCTTGCGCCGAGAGTTGGCGGATACCCGGGTCGGTGTGTTGTACGTGGCGCCCCGCGCCACACGCACCGCCATGAACAGCCCCGCCGCCCAGGCATTGAACGACGCACTCAAATCCAGCATCGACGATCCGCAAGCCGTCGCTGCCGCCGTGATCCATGCGATTGCCGGTGATCGCCGCGACCTCTATCTGGGCTGGCCGGAGCGCTTCTTCGTACGCCTCAACAGCCTGCTGCCCAATCTGGTGGATCGCGGTCTGCGCAAGCAATTGCCATTGATCCGCCGCCTGAGTGAAAAACCCGAGAACGAGACGCCGAAACCATGAAAAAACTTCTCGCCTGTGTGCTGCTGGGCGCCCTCAGTCAAAGTGTCTGGGCGCTGGACGCTGCCGATCAACAACGCCTCAACAGCATCCAGCAGAGCTGGGCACACATCCAGTACGAAACACCGGAAAAACAGCGGGCCGCTGCATTTGAACAGTTGGCCGTCCAGGCAACGCACTTCGCCACCGAACGGCCGGCCGTCGCCGAGGCCTGGATCTGGAAAGGCATCGTCACCAGCAGTTGGGCCGGTGCCGAGGGCGGACTGGGTGCTCTGGGTAAAGCCAAGGATGCCAAAGCCGATCTGGAAAAATCCCTGACCCTGGACCCCAAGGCGCTGCAAGGTTCCGCCTACACCAGCCTCGCCGCGCTGTACGATCGGGTGCCCGGCTGGCCGATCGGTTTCGGCGACAGCGACAAGGCTGAGCAACTGCTCAAGCAGGCCCTGCAACTCAACCCTGATGGCATCGACAGTTTGTACTTTTGGGGCGATCACCTTTACCGTCAAAAACGCTACGCTGAAGCCAGAGCAGCGCTGCTCAAGGCCCTGCAAGCCGCTCCGCGCCCGGGCCGGGAAAGTGCCGATGCCGGGCGCCGCAAAGAGATCGCCGCGTTGCTGGTGGACGTAAACAAGAAACTCGACTGACAGGAGTCCGTGTGCGCTTATTACTGATCGAGGATGACGTGGCCCTCGGCGAGGGCATTCATCAGGCACTGGGGCGCGAGGGCTACACCGTCGACTGGCTCAAGGACGGCAGCAGCGCCCTGCACGCCCTGCTCAGCGAAACCTTTGATCTGGCGGTGCTCGATCTCGGCCTGCCACGCATGGACGGCCTGGAAGTACTACGCCGTCTGCGTAGCACTGGTTCTAACCTGCCGGTGCTGATCCTCACCGCCCGCGATGCCACCGAAGACCGCATTGCGGGGCTGGACGCCGGCGCCGACGATTACCTGATCAAGCCCTTTGACCTGGCCGAGCTCAAGGCCCGCCTGCGCGCCCTGCTGCGACGCAGTGCCGGACGCGCGCAGATGCTGATCGAGCACGCCGGCATCAGCCTCAACCCCGGCACCCAGCAAGTCAGCTATCTGGGGCAGCCGGTGGTGCTCACGCCCAAGGAATATCAGTTGCTGCACGAACTGCTCTCGCCGCCGGGTCGGGTCATGACCCGCGACCACCTCACACAACTGCTTTACGGCTGGAACGAAGAAGCCGAAAGCAACACCCTGGAAGTGCACATTCATCACCTGCGCAAGAAGTTCTCCACCGACCTGATCCGCACCATTCGCGGCGTGGGTTATCTGGTGGAGGAGCGCCGATGACCTCGATCCGGCGCCGCACCCTGACCCTGATCATCAGCCTGATGCTCGCTGGTCTGACTGTGCTCAGCCTGTTCAACCTGCACGACAGCAACCACGAAATCGCCGAGGTCTACGACGTGCAACTGGCGCAGAACGCGCGTCTGCTGCAAGGCGTGATGCGCATGCCGTTGCCGGGGCAGGAACACGCGGATCTCTATCGGGCGTTCAACTCGGCACTGGCCGAAGCCGTGCCCAAAGGGGACGGCCATCCCTACGAAAGAAAACTCGCCTTTCAGGTCTGGAATGCCAAGGGCGAAATCCTGGTGCATACCGCCAGCGCGCCCTCCTTCAGCACGCCGCCGATCCAGCCAGGCTTCAGCGACGTGGAGGATCTGAACAAGCGCCACTGGCGGGCGTTTGTCCTGGAAGACAAACAGAACGGTTTGCGCATCTGGGTGGGTGAACGTGGCGACGTGCGAGCGGATCTGGTTGACCGGATCGTCCGCCATACCCTGTGGCCGAACGTAATCGGCAGTCTGATCCTGGCGGCGATGATCTGGCTGGCCATCGGCTGGGGGCTCAAGCCGCTGGCCAATATGGCGGCGACCCTGCGCGCCCGCCACAGTGGTGCTCTCGAACCGCTGCAACTGACGCCGCTGCCCAGCGAACTGGAACCGATGCAAGCCGCACTCAACCGCATGCTTGCGCAGATCCAGGAAGTGCTCGGTCGGGAACGCCGGTTCATCGCCGACGCCGCCCACGAAATGCGCACGCCGCTGGCGGTACTGCGGGTACATGCGCAAAACCTGCTGGAGGCTGGCACCGAGCAGGAACGTCGCGAGTCACTCGAATTTCTGATCGCCGGGGTGGATCGCACCAGCCGACTGGTCAATCAGCTACTGACCATGGCCCGCCTAGAACCCAAGGCCAGTGCGCCTGCCAACCAACGCATCGACCTTGGCGACACCGTGCGCAACAGTCTGGTGCAACTCACGCCATGGTTGCTGAGCAAACATCTGGAACTGGCCTTTGACGTCAGCGACCAACCTTTTCCAGCGTTCGCCGATGCTGCCACCATCGACATTGCCTTGAACAACCTCATCACCAACGCCGCCAACTTCTCCCCGGAGCACGGCGTGATCAGCGTGCAATTGACCCGCGTCGACGGTTTTTACCATTTGGACGTTGAAGATCAGGGCCCGGGTATCGATGAAACGGACCGGGCGCGATTGTTCGAGCGGTTCTACAGCCGGGGCAACCCCGGGGGCGCGGGCCTGGGGCTGACCATCGTCAATACCATCGCCACCCGTCTGGGTGGGCGGATCACACTGCAAAACCGGGTCGAGGGAGGCCTGCGGGCGACGCTGTCGATTCCCGCCGGTTGAACAGGTCTTGGGACCGTTGAGTCAAGGCGTAACCATCGGCGGCGCCTTGCTTTGCAGTGCCATTGAGTCGGCATTGGAACCCGACACTGTCTCGGGCACCGCCACCCAAAGCAGCACCAGCGCTACCAGCGCCACGGCCGCCAAGGTCAGAAACCCGGCGCTGTAACCGGCCTCTTGAACCACGATGCCCGCCAGACTGTTGCTCAATGCCGCGCCCAGTCCGAACACTGTCGAAATCGCCCCCAGACTGACGTTGAAGTGGCCGGTCCCCAGCGTCAGGTCTTTCACCACCACCGGAAACAGCGCGCCGAAAATCCCCGCGCCGATGCCATCGAGCAACTGCACCGAAACCAGCCACCACGGATCGTTCGACAGCACATACAGCACACCGCGCAACGGCAAAATTAGAAACCCCGCCAGCAGCAACGGCTTGCGTCCCCAAAGATCGGCCTTCGCCCCCACCAGCAGCGCGACCGGCACCATCACCAGTTGCGCCGCGACGATGCAGGCAGACGTGAGCGGCGTGGCCATCTGCAGATTGGCCTGCGCCAGCTTCTGACTCACCAGCGGCAACATCGCCGCGTTCGCCAGATGAAACAGCGCGCAGCAAATCGCGAACATCAGCAGCGGTCGGTTGGTGAGCAACACGGAAAAGCCCGAGGGCTGCTTGCCCTGCCCCGTTTCGCTGGGGGAAAGACCTCGGGCGAGATCGTGGTCAATCGCGTCTGCCGACACAAAGGAAACGGCAATCACACTGGCCAGCGCCATGACCGCCATCAAATAAAACACCGCGACCGGGCCGAACAGGTACGCGGACAAACCGGCCAACAACGCGGCGCAAGCGTTGCCGGCGTGGTTGAAGGTTTCGTTGCGCCCGGTTCTTCGCGTGAAGGCACGAGGCCCGGTAATCCCGAGGGTGATCGCGCAAATGGCCGGCGCGAAGATCGAAGCGGCGACGGCACTGATGGCTTGCGTCACCGCCACCAGGCTGAACGACGTCACAAACGGCAGCAGCAGACAGCTTGCGGTGACCACCAGCGCGGCAATCGCAATCAGCGACCGTTTGAAGCGCGTGCTGTCGACCAGCGCACCTGCCGGGGTCTGGGTGATGAGCGCGGCGATCCCGGCAAGGGTCATGACCAGACCAATACTCGCCGGCTCCCACTGGTGAACCGCCAGCAGGTAAATCGCCAGATAAGGACCGAGCCCGTCACGCACGTCGGCGAGGAAGAAATTCAGGCTGTCGAGGGACAGGTTATTGCGGCGATCGAGGTGAGTGGCCACGGGAAACGTCTTCGTTGTCGAGGTTCTGCGAAATGACTCAACCTCCGCAAATCGAATGACCCATTGGCGGTGATTTTAGTTGCATGGAAGGGGGGGCGAACTTGCCCCAAAGGCAGCGCATTGCAGATGAATTGACGAGTAACCGACGACACTATCGCCAAGTGCTCTAAAGAACTGTCAGTTCTGTCAGGTTACTTGCCGTTTGGCCAGGTTTACGCTGGCCTCTACGACAGTAAATCGAGGCGTCCAACATGTTCCGGATTCGTCATTTTGTGCCACAAGGTGTTCTCTTGTTGGCGATGCTGAGTTTGATCAGCCATGCTCAAAGCGCCGTCACGTTTACCTATTTTCTACCTGTGGACTTTGAGTGCAACAACGGTGTGACAACGCCGGGCTACAGCGTCTACGTCGTCGGCAACCTCCCGGAAATCGGCAGTTGGGATGTGACCAAGGCAGTGAAACTGACCCCCTCTGCCTACCCGACATGGACCGGTCAGACCAAGTTCACCCTTTTAACTGAAAAGACCTCCGTGGAATGGAAATGCATCATCCGCAGTGAGACGAATCCATCCGACGTAAAACAGTGGCAAGCCGGCGCCAATAACCAGGTGACGACGGCGTGGAGCCCTACACCGAAAAGCATTGGCACGTTCTGACGCATCGTTTTTTTGATCTCAGGGGTTGAGCAACAACCCCTGCTCCGCCTCACACAACCCCACGACATAATCCCAAACCACCCGCAACCGTACCGACTTGTGCAACTCGCGCCGCGTGCTGATCCAGTAGCTGCGTTCGATGCTCTCATCGGGCAACAGCGGCACCAGATCCGGGTCCGAAGCCGCCATGTAACAAGGAAGAACGGCAATGCCGAGACCTGAGCGCGCCGCCTGCTGCTGCGCGATCACGCTGGTGCTGTGAAACACCACCCGTGGGTTGCGACAGAAGCTGTTGAGAAACATCAGTTCCTGACTGAACAGCAGATCATCGACGTAGCCGATCCACGCGTGCCGTCCGAGATCTTCGCGACTGCGCAGCGGCGGCGCATTGTCGAGATAGGCGCGGCTGGCATAGAGCGCGAGCCGGTAATCGGTGAGTTTGCGGGTGACCAGCATGTCCGCCGCCGGCCGCTCCAGGTGAATGCTGATTTCCGCCTCGCGATTGAGGATGCTGACGAAGCGCGGCACCGCCACCAGTTCCACTTCCAGCCCCGGATAGCGTTCGAACAACCCGATCATGCGGCTGGCGAGAAACATGATGCCCAGCCCTTCTGTCACTCCGACGCGAATCTTGCCCAGCGGCGCCGTGGACTGGGTGATTTCTTCCTGAGCCAGGAGCGCGACGTTCTCCATGGCTTCGGCATGTTTGAGTAGCGCCTCTCCCGCCGGGGTCATTTCGTAGCCTTGGGCATGCTGGACGAACAACGCGGTGCCGAGGCTTTTTTCGATGGCTTCGATATGTCGGGCGACGGTGGCGTGCGTGGTGTTCAGGCGGCGGGCGGCGGTGAGCAGTCGGCCGCTGCGCTGCAACTCGAGAAAGAACCGCAGGTCGTTCCAGTCGAACATGGCTTGTCCTTGTCGGCTATCGTCATAAAGCGCTGTTTGAAAACGCACAGCGGCTGCGCAAAAACTAACATTCTTTTGACGAAAGCTAACAACTAGGATGACCGACAACAAAAACAATAAGCGAGGTCAGGGAATGCAGACGTCCCTTGATGAATTCGACTACATCGTGGTCGGCGCCGGGCCGGCCGGGTGTTTGCTGGCCAATCGGCTGTCGGCCGATCCACAGCAGCGCGTGCTGTTGCTGGAGGCTGGCGGGCGCGACAACTACCCGTGGATTCACATTCCCGTGGGTTACCTGTTCTGCATCGGCAACCCGCGCACCGACTGGTGCTTCAAGACCGAAGAACAACCGGGCCTCAATGGCCGCGCGCTGAGTTATCCGCGCGGCAAAGTGCTGGGCGGCTGTTCGTCGATCAACGGCATGATCTACATGCGTGGCCAAGCCAACGACTATGACGGCTGGGCCGCCGAAGGCAATCCGGGCTGGGCCTGGAACGATGTGCTACCGCTGTTCAAACAGAGCGAAAACCATTTTGCTGGTGCGGCGGACTTTCATGGCGACAAGGGTGAATGGCGAGTCGAACGCCAGCGCCTGTCGTGGCCGATTCTCGATGCCTTCCGCAGCGCTGCCGAACAGAGCGGCATCGCCAGCATCGACGACTTCAACCAGGGCGACAACGAGGGTTGTGGTTACTTTCAGGTCAATCAGAAAGCCGGGGTGCGCTGGAATGCGGCGAAAGCGTTTCTGAAGCCGATTCGCGATCGGGCCAATCTCACCGTGCTGACTGAAGTCGAAGTGGATCGCGTTTTGTTCGAAAACGGTCGCGCTTCGAAAGTCAGCGCCCGTTGGCAGGGTCAACAAAAGAACTTCAAGGCGCGCAAGGAGATCGTGTTGTGCGCCGGCTCCGTGGGCTCGCCGAGCATTCTGCAACGCTCCGGAATCGGCCCGCGTCCGCTGCTGGAAAAGCTCGGGATCGGCGTGGTGCATGAATTGCCGGGCGTCGGCGGCAACCTGCAGGACCACCTGCAACTGCGGCTTATCTACCAACTGGAAAACGCCCGCACCCTCAACCAGATTGCCGGCAGCATGTGGGGCAAGATGGGCATGGGCCTGCGTTACCTGTACGACCGCAGCGGGCCGTTGTCGATGGCACCGAGTCAGCTGGGTGCGTTTGCCCGCTCGGGGCCGGAACAGACCTCGGCCAACCTCGAATATCACGTGCAGCCGCTGTCGCTGGAGCGTTTTGGCGAGCCGCTGCACAGCTTCCCCGCATTCACCGCGTCGGTGTGTGATTTACGGCCGCAGAGCCGGGGCCGGGTCGAGATTCGCTCAGCCGATCCGCAAACCGCGCCGCTGATCCAGCCCAATTACCTCAGCCATCCCGAAGACCTGCGTGTGGCCGCCGACGCGATTCGCCTGACCCGGCGCATCGTCAGCGCTCCCGCCTTGCAAGCCTTCAACCCGGTGGAATATCTGCCAGGCGCCAGCCTGCAAACCGAAGAACAACTGCACGAAGCGGCGGCGAAGATCGGCACGACGATTTTCCATCCGGTCGGCACCTGCCGCATGGGCAACGACGCGGACGCCGTGGTCGATGCGCAGTTGCGCGTGCATGGCGTGCCCAATCTGAGGATCGCCGATGCGTCGATCATGCCGCGCATTACCTCGGGCAACACCTGTTCGCCTACGCTGATGATTGCTGAAAAAGCGGCACAGCTGATTCTCAACCCAACCGCCCGGAGTTTTCCCGCCGAAGAAAAAGCACTGACCGCACTCTCTTGACCAAAGGAACAGCGGCACCCGCCCACAAGGTCGGCGCCGACAGTGGAAACAACAAAAACAATCACTGTGAGGGATACCGATATGTCAGAACACGTTCAGCCTCTGGACGCCGTGCGCAGCGCGGACGCCAGCCCCGATACCCGAAAGGTCATCTTCGCCTCGTCCCTGGGGACGGTGTTCGAGTGGTATGACTTCTTCCTCTACGGCGCCCTGGCGGCGGTCATCAGCAAGCAGTTTTTCGCCGGGGTCAACGACACCACGGCGTTCATCTTTGCGCTGATGGCATTCGCCGCCGGCTTCATCGTGCGGCCGTTCGGGGCGCTGGTGTTTGGTCGGTTGGGGGACATGATCGGGCGCAAATACACCTTCCTCGCAACCATCATCCTGATGGGCGTGGCGACGTTCGCCGTGGGCCTGCTGCCGACCTACGCCAGCATCGGCATCGCGGCGCCGATCATTCTGGTGATACTGCGCATGCTGCAGGGCCTGGCCCTCGGCGGCGAATACGGCGGCGCCGCGACCTACGTGGCCGAACACGCGCCGATCGGCAAACGCGGTTTCCACACCAGCTGGATTCAATCCACCGCGACCCTTGGCTTGCTGCTGTCGCTGCTGGTGGTGCTCGGTTGCCGCTACTTCACCGGCGATCAATTCGAAGTCTGGGGTTGGCGTATTCCGTTCCTGTTGTCGATCGTGCTGCTGGGTATTTCCACCTGGATTCGCCTGAGTCTGCACGAATCGCCGGCCTATCTGAAAATGAAAGAAGAAGGCAAGGCCAGCAAGGCGCCGATCCGCGAGTCCTTCGGCAAATGGGAAAACCTCAAAGTCGTGCTGATCGCCCTGTTCAGCATCAACGCCGGCCAGGCGGTGACTTTTTACGCCGCGCAGTTCTACGTGCTGTTCTTCCTCACCCAGTTCCTGAAAATGGACCCCGCGGTGGCCAACAGTCTGCTGATCATCAGCGTGGTGATCGGCGCGCCGTTCTTCATCATTTTCGGCTGGCTGTCGGACAAGGTCGGGCGCAAACCGGTGCTGATGCTTGGCTTGCTGCTGGCCACCGCGCTGTACTTCCCGATCTTCAAATCCCTGGCCCACTACGCCAACCCGGCCATCGACCACGCCAGCCGACAGGCACCGATCACCGTGGTGGCCGACCCGGCGACCTGCACCTTCCAGTTCGATCCGGTGGGCAAGGCCAAATTCGACAGCCCGTGCGACAAGGTCAAGACCTTCCTGGTCAAGCAAGGCCTGCCCTACTCCAGCGTCGCCGCGCCGGCGGGCAGCACGGTGCAAGTGAGCGTCGGCGATGTGAAACTCGACGGCTTCGACGAGGCGGCTCTGCGCGGCGCGATCACCCTCGCCGGCTATCCGCAACAGGCTGATTTGCAGCAAATCAACAAACCGATGATCGTGGCCCTGATCGTCGGCCTGATCATCATCTCGGCCATGTGCTACGGCCCGCTCGCCGCGCTGATGGTCGAACTGTTCCCGACCCGCATCCGCTACACCTCGATGTCCCTGCCGTACCACATCGGTAACGGCTGGTTCGGCGGTTTCCTGCCGACCGTGTCGTTTGCGCTGGTGGTGTACACCGGGGATATTTTCTACGGGTTGTGGTACCCGGTGCTGATTACCGGGGTGAGCCTGGTGGTGGGGATGATCTGTCTGCGTGAGACGAAGAATATCGATCTGGACAAGAACTGATTGATATTCGTGTGGCGGGGGCGCAATGCCCTCGCCACCCTGCGGAATTTCAAACCTCCGCCTCCAACAACTCAAACTTCACCTGATCGGGATAAAACGCCACGTAGTCCTTGATCTGGCTGACCGAAATCTTTGGATTTTCGTACGTCCATACCGCGTTCGCCCCTTCGTGCCCCGGCACTTGCAGACTGAAATAGTTGGCATCGCCCTTGTACGGGCAGTAGGTGGTGTGGTCGGTGCGGGCGAAGTATGTTTCGTCGATGTCTTCACGCGGGATGTAGTAGACCGGCGGGTAATTGGCTTCGAGCAGCACCAGGGCTCGGGCCGAGGCGGCGACCTGTATGCCGTGGAATTTTACAAGCAGGCAGCCAGGCTGCTCGGCAACGGTGATGACGGGACTGGGACCGGAACTTTTCATCGGTTTCTCCTGACGGCGGCGAAGGCACCGGTTCAGGTATAACCCATGTGGGGGAATCTCGTCGGATCCGCAGCCGAACGGTTTTTTCTCCGATCAGTAACAACCGTCGCTTGCGAAGGCGGCGGTTTCTGTTTTCATATCACGCGCAAAACGACCAAGACGCCCACCGACAGGAGTCATCATGCGCAAGGATTACCTGGCTTTTTTCATCTCGCTGTTCCTGTCACGGCTGGCGGATCAGATCCTGTTGTTCATCGTGCCGCTTGTGGTGTTCCAGACCACCAACAGCGCGTCCTGGGCGGGGCTTGCATTCTTCGTCGAGTCGCTGCCGCGTTTTCTCGCGTTTCCGCTATGCGGAGCCCTGTGCGACAAGTTCTCGCCCATCAGGATCCTGCACATCAGTCAGGTCTACCGTGCTCTGCTTTGCGTGCTGGCAGTAGGGCTTTATGCCGTCTTCGGCGGTATCGCGTGGCTGGTGGTGCTGTCGGCGCTATGCGGCGTGCTGACGACTCAGGGCATCATGGCCCGCGAAGTGCTGATGCCGCGTATTTTCCAGCACTACAGCTACACCAAAACCCTGTCCTACTCGCAGATAGCCGACCAGACCGGACTGGTTCTGGGGCCTTTGGTGGCGGCATTGCTGCTCGAAGTGTCGGCCTGGCACTGGGTGGTGCTGTGGGTGGCCGGGCTGTTCCTGCTCGCCGACCTGAGCATGCGGGTGTGGCAACGTTTCAGCCGTATCACCCTGGAGGTGTTCGAGCAGCATCAGGACATCTGGCTGCAGCCTCTGCGCATCGCTTTCAGGCATATCCGCGAACGGGCGGAGCTGAAAAAGATCATCACACTGGCTGTGGGGGTCAACCTGATTGTCGGGGTCACCCTGGCCACTTCGGCGGCCATGGTGCTGGGTCAATACAGCGCCGGCAAGGACGACTACGCCATGCTGCAAGCGGCTGGCGCGGTGACCACCATCGTGATTCTGTTTTTCCTCGCCCGGGTGGTATTGCCGTTGCGCGTACTGGGTGGGGTTGCCTGTTCGATGCTCGCCGCCGGCGCCTTCATCAGTGCCCTGAGCCCGAACCTGGCGGGTTATGTGCTGGGTTTCCTGCTGATCGTCGGCTTCGACAAAATGTTCAACGTCTACATGCGCAGCATTCGCCAGCGAGTCATTCCACCTCAGGACTTCGGCAAGACCGTGGGCGTGGTCACCCTGCTCAACAACTTGTCGCAACCGCTGGCCGGTCTGCTGGTCGCACTGCTTGTTGCGCCATTGGGGACGCAACGTGTGATTCTGATTCTGGCCGTGCTGGCGACGCTGCTGGGCGTGGCGGCTTTCGGGTGGTTTGCCCGAGTACGTAATGCCCCCGCTACGTCGATCCTCGAGACCGAGCAGTAACGGATTTCACTGTCTTAGAGCGATGTCCAAAAACAAAAAAACCGCAGCCTGCGAAGGACTGCGGTTTTTTCGTTTCAGATTTTCCGGTTTCAGATCAGGCTACGATATCGGTCGCCACCGCCTGCCCCACCACACCCACGGCGAAGTCCACCGAACCCTGGCCTGTGAGGTCAATCATCAGGCTGGTCTGGTTGGTCTGTTCGAAGTAAGTGAGGATCGCGTCCCCGGCATGCCCTGTGAAGCCGCTGACGAAGTTCAGTGTGGCTGCGCCGGTGGCGAACCCGGCGATGCCTGACAGGTCGATCTTGTCCAGGCCGCTGGTGAAATCCATGATCCAGTCCGGCGCGGTCATGGTCGAGTCGCTGGCCGCGCCGAACACGAAGGTGTCTGCGCCCTCACCACCCCACAGCGAATCACCGCCGCCACCGCCGTAAATGATGTCGTTGCCGGCACCGCCGACCAGGTCGTTGGCCGCTGCGTTGCCGATCAGCAGGTCATTGCCCGAGCCGCCAATGGCGTTTTCCACGGTCACGCCGTGAGCGATGGACACGTTGCCCACCAGACCGCCGACATCGGAGAACGCCCCTTCGTTGAGGTTGATCTTCTGGTTCTGGCTGAAGCCGGAGAAATCCAGCGTGTCATTGCCGCCGCCGTCCCACACCGAGAACACCACTTTGGAAGTGTTCGAGGTAGCGCTGTAGAAGTCGCGATCGGCGTTCGAGTTGAAGCCGTACACGGTGTTGTCGGCACGGGTTTCGAAGTTGGCGCCGTAGAGTTTCTGCACCGCGACGATGTCGTCCATCAACGGTGCCGAGGCGTAGGCGCCGCTGCCGTCCTTGCTGAAGTTCTGGTCGGTGTTGGCTTCGCTCCAGTAGCTCATCAGGCTGTAGCCACGGGTGTCTTCGGCGTATTTGGCGTCGCCGTAGGTCGGGTTGCCGTTGCCGGCGTTGTAGGCGCCCGGGTGCGACAGGCCGAGGGTGTGGCCGATTTCGTGGGTCAGTGTCTGGCGCCCGTAGTTGTTGGTGTCCGGGGTCTTGTTGACCTGGTACTGATCGTTGATCAGGTACCACGACTGACCGTCGTAGCTGCTGCCCTGCGGCAGGTAGGCGAACGCCGCGCCGCCGGTGCTGACGTCGTAGTTGCCGAAAGTCATGTGGCCGTCGCCACCCTTGCCTTCGGTGAAAGTCACGTTGGCCACGTCGGACCACGATTGCATCGCCAGCACGGCCTGGGCCTTTTGCTGGGCGCTGAACTCGCTGAAGTTACCGAGTTTCGGGTTGTAGTTCGACGGTTTGTCGGTCAGGAACGTGTAGGTCAGATCAATCTTGCCGTCGGCATTCTTGTCCTGCCACGACATGCCCTTGCGCAGGATTTCGTCGGCGGCCTGGTCGGCGGTGAACGATGGTTTGCCGTTGACGGTTCCGGTGCCGCGATCGTACAGGTGGCTGAAGGTGTCGACGGCGGTGAAGGCGCTGCTGGCCTGGGAGGAAGGTTGAGACATGGTGTACGTCCTTGTTTCTGAAGAGTCAGTGTCAGACAGAAAAACGGCGATCTTCTGGCGAGATCGTCCTGTCACTCGCCCTGTTAGGCAGATTGAACCTGCCACAGCCGCCAACGCGGGCGCTAATCAATTTCTCGATAGCGTCCCGGATTGCTCCGACGGGGGCTGTCATGACCGGCAAACTATTCATCTGTATATCCATACAGATAAAAGTTGCCCGATCGCCCGAGTCAGGCCATTCTGTGCGCCTCTTCGGGCAATGATCGACGACGGTGGTTATGCGGCTGTACCTCTGTGAAAAACCTTCCCAGGCCAAGGACATTGCGGCCGTGCTCGGCGCAAAGCGTCGGGGCGACGGCTGCTGGCTGGGAACGGACGTCACGGTGACCTGGTGCATCGGCCACTTGCTGGAACCCGCACCGCCGGACGCCTACGACGCCAAATACAAGCGCTGGGTGCTGGCCGACCTGCCGATCATCCCGGACAAATGGAAAATGACCGTAAAGCCGCGTACCGCCAGCCAGTACAAGGCGGTCAAGCGCCTGCTCGGCGAGGCCAGCGAACTGATCATCGCCACCGACGCCGACCGCGAGGGCGAAATGATCGCCCGGGAGCTGGTGGAGCATTGCCGCTATCGCGGGCCGATCCGCCGCTTGTGGCTGTCGGCGCTGGATGAAGCCTCGATCCGCAAGGCGTTGGCAGCGCTCAAACCGGGCGCTGAAACCTTCAGCCTGTATCACTCGGCACTCGGGCGCTCGCGGGCGGACTGGCTGATCGGGATGAACATGAGTCGCCTGTTCACCCTGCTCGGCCGGCAATCGGGCTATCAAGGCGTGTTGCCGGTGGGCCGGGTACAGACGCCGACCTTGCGACTGGTGGTGGATCGCGACCGCAGCATCGCTGATTTCGTGCCGGTCGCGTACTGGGCCATCGATGTGCAACTGCTGCACAACGGCACGCCGTTCACGGCGCAATGGCGGGCGCCGGGCGATGCCTGTGACGATCAGGATCGCTGCCTCAATCAGGCCCTCGCCCAGCAAGCGGCCGCCGCGATCGGCAGCGCTGCCAGTGCCCGGGTGGTCAAGCTGCGCACCGAGCGCATGCGCGAGGTGGCGCCCCTGCCCTTCGACCTCGGCACCTTGCAGGAAGTCTGCTCGAAAAAGCTCGGCCTCGGTGCCCAGGAAACCCTCGACATCGCCCAGGCACTTTACGAAACCTACAAGGTCATCACCTACCCGCGCAGCGATTGCGGCTATCTGCCCCTGAGCCAGCACAGCGAGGCGCCAGGGATTCTTGCGGCACTGCGTCAGGCCGATCCGAGTCTTGAAGCATTGCGCGAGCATCTGGAGCCACAGCGCCGATCGCGCGCCTGGAACGACGCCAAGGTCAGCGCCCACCACGGCATCATCCCGACCGCTGCCGCGAAAAATCTCGAACGCCTGAACGGCAAGCACCGCGCGGTCTACACGCTGGTTCGCGCGCGGTATCTCGCACAGTTCCTGCCCAATCACGAATACGACCGCACCCAGGCCGATTTCGATTGCGCCGGGGAAGCCTTGCGCGCCGTCGGCAAGCAGATCATCGAGCCGGGCTGGAAACGCGCGTTGCCCGAAGCGCTGGCCCCGGCCAAGGGGCGTGAAGCCCCCGCGCCACAGACGCTACCGACACTGACCCAAGGCGCCGAATGCGCCGTGGCGGACGTGAAGCTCAAGGACCTTTGGACGCAACCGCCCAAGCCCTATACCGAAGGCGACCTGATCAAGGCCATGAAGAACGTCGCCAAACTGGTGGAAGATCCGCTGCTCAAGCAGAAACTCAAGGACACCACCGGCATCGGCACCGAAGCTACCCGCGCCTCGATCATTCAAGGGTTGCTGGATCGCGGTTATCTGGTGAAAAACGGCAAGGCGCTGTCCGCCACGCCCGCCGCCTTCAGCCTGATCGACGCCGTGCCGCGGGCGATTGCCGACCCCGGGACCACGGCGATCTGGGAACAGGCGCTGGACATGGTGCAGAGCGGCGAGATGAGTCTGGAGGAGTTCGTCACCAAACAGGCCGCATGGATGAGCAAGCAAGTGACCCGTTGCGCCGGGCTGAACCTGGCCATCAGCGGCCCGCCACCTGCCGGCAAAGCCGCTGCGCCATGGAAGAACAAACGCAAGACCACTCGGCGCAAAACCACCGGAACCGGCAAACGCTCGGCAAAACCGGCAGCCAAATAGCCCGCTGCACGCTACTGTTTCTGCAGTGATGGTCAGGAGGCAGCGGCATGTCTGTCATCGAACTGCGCGTCGCCCGGCGCGACGAACTGGACACCCTCGAAAACCTGATGCAGTTCTACACCTATGACTTCAGCGAGTGGCTGCCGCTGAAGCTGGGAGGACATGGTTTCTTCCCGATCCAGTTGAAAGACGATTACTGGCGCCAGCCAGCGACCCGGCCATTCCTGATCCACGTCGACGGCGAACTCGCGGGGTTCGTGACCGTGGATGACCACCTCCTCATCGAAGGCGCCGACTTCAACATCGGCTATTTCTTCGTCAGCCGGCGCTGGCGTGGCCAAGGCGTCGCGCAGTTTGTCGCCTCTGCCCTCTTGAGCCACTTGCCCGGTCGATGGCAGATTTTCCATGTCGACGCCAACCTGCCTGCACAGCGGTTCTGGGCCCGGTTCATCCCCGAGCTGAGCGGCGGCGACTTTACTCGCCAGACCAAAACCGTGGACGGCTATCCCTGCACGTTCTACTGCCTGCGCAGCCTTACTCCCACTGCCTGAAGCCCCCCTTTTTTCATTCCAGAATGACTTTGTCCGACAATATGTAGTGACCAAAAATAATCACTACAAAACCGTTGACGGCATCGTTTTGCTTTTGCATGATGCAGACGTCTCCCCGATCGGGAGCACTGGCAACACGCTTGAGCAAGCTCGTCTGACCGCCGAGCTGTTTTTTCCGGATACACGCTGCCCACAAGGCAGATTGAAGAAGCTGACCTGGCCTGAACGTCCAGTACAAGGACGAGAAGCGCTGGCGAAAATTCTCAAGACGCTTGTGGTCGACCCTGAAAATGTCGTCAAGGAGCCTCCCGGTTTTCGCTGCTTCTCCTCGTTGTGACGCTATTGCGTAGCAGTTATTCAACACGACTACATGCAACAGACGCATGACCCCGTACTTCACACGGGCGACCGCTGACGTCCTGGTTTCGGTGCCAGGGATCAACTAACCGATGGGCTACCTGTATTAGCGAATCAACTTTGAAAGATCACCAGACTGGTCAAGGGGCAATATGATGAATCTGAACAATCAACCTACTATCGAAGAACTGGCTCGTATGTTCGCTGCGCAAAAAGACAGCCACGACAGCCATATTCTGTGGATCAGCAAGTCGGGTCAGGTCCATATCGACTGCCTGTCGCCCCATGCTGGTGAAGAAGAGTTCGATCGGAACAACCAGAACCTGCTGGCCCGCCTGAAGATGTACCGCCGTGGCCACGGCTATGTCGGCAAGAAAGCCGCGGCCGACAAGGACTTCATCGGTAATGTTCTGCAAACGCTGAAACAGGCGTGGGACTCGATGCAGAACAAGAACGAAGTTCGGGTGATTGATCGGTTCTGCTAAGTTAAAACTTCAATAAAACAAGGGCCTGCTTCGAAAACGAAGCAGGCTCTTTTTATTGCTCGCAAAAAAAGCTCATGAACGAGTTTCCAGCACCAACTTCATAAACGCCTCAGCCGCCGCACTGTGATAGTTGTTCTTGCGCCGCAACAACGCCGCTCCCCGCTGCGGCGCTTCGCTCTCGACCCGCAACCTGCGCAACGCCCGGTCCTCGGTCGCAATCGCCTCGGGCAGCATGGTCGCAATCGGCGCATGCCGGATCACTTCCAGCAACGTACTCACCGAATTCACCTCTATCTGCACCTTGGGGGTGATGCCGTTCTGGCGGAAGTATTCATCGATCGACAGGCGCGTGAAAAAATCCGGCGCCAGCAAGGCGAAATCCAGCTGCGCAATGTCATCCGGGGTCAGCACCGAAGCGCTGTCATACAACGGATGTTCACGCCCGACCATCACCCCCAACGTCTCGACAAACGCCGGAATGCACTCAATGTCCGGATTGCGCACTGGCGTGAAGGCAATCGCAATATCCAGCGAGTCATCCGCCAACCCGGCCTCGATGTCGTCCATCGACAACTCGAAAATCTCCAGGTGAATCCCCGGATACCGCGCCACGTAATCGCGCACCAACGGCCCGACCAGGTACGCCATGAACGTCGGCGTCATGGCCAGCCGCAGCGAGCCTCGGGACAGATCCTTCACGTCATGCAACGCGCGCTTGCCCGCCTCCAGCTCCACCAGCACCCGTCGCGCGCATTCGATATAGGCCTGTCCGGCGTCCGTAGGTTTGACCGAGCGCGAGGTGCGATCAAACAGATCGACACCGAGGGTTTCTTCCAGTTGGCGGATCTGTTGCGACAGGGTCGGCTGCGACACGTGCAGCGCCTCGGCCGCCCGGGTGAAGCCGCCGTGATCGGCCACGGCCAGCAGGTATCGCAAATGTCGCAGCAGCATGGGACGCTCCATCTATAGGCAGCACTTATGCTTGGCATTGTATATCGGTCTTGGACGCTATGGATCAATCGGCAGAAGATGAATCCCACACAGCAAGCCAACCCCGAAAGGAGAAGCACCATGCAATCCCAAGCCTACAACGACAGCCGCATCGCCCTCACCACCCGCGCCCTGGATGCCAAGGCTCAGAAAAACCTGTCGTGGCAGGACCTGGCCGACGGCACCGGCCTGAGCCTGGCCTACGTCACCGCCGCCCTCCTCGGCCAGCACCCATTGCCGAAAGCCGCTGCCGAAGTGGTCGGCGACAAGCTTGAGCTGAGCGCCGAAGACGTCGCCGCTCTGCAAATCATCCCGCTGCGCGGCAGCCTCGACGGCGTGCCGACCGACCCGACCATTTACCGCTTCCACGAGATGATCCAGATCTACGGCACCACCCTGAAGGCGCTGGTTCACGAGCAGTTCGGCGACGGCATCATCAGCGCGATCAACTTCAAGCTCGACATCAAGAAAGTCGAAGACCCTGAAGGCGGCTCCCGCGCCGTGGTCACCCTCGACGGCAAGTTCCTCCCGCTGCGTCCGTTCTGATCCCTCCCGGGCCCGCACCCCGCGTGCGGCCCCCTCCAAACCTGATTTGCCAAGTCATCACCACATCTGTCTGGAGGCTGCCCCATGCAAAAAATTCTGTTGACCCTGGCCCTGCTCGCCGGCCTCGCCACCCAGGCCCAGGCTGATGAAGAGGCCGTCGCCTACCGCTACGGCATGTCGCTGGACATCGCGCAAGTCGTGAGCATCACCCCGGTCGCCGACGTCTGCGGCGTAGTGCCGGTCGAAATGACTTACCTCGACAGCCACGGCGCAAAACACATTCTTCAATACAGCGAATTCGGCACCGGCTGTTCGAACTGAGAGGACACACCATGAAAAACCTGATCGAAGGCTTCCTGAAGTTCCAGAACGAGGCGTTTCCGCAACGCACCGAGCTGTTCAAACACCTGGCGACCACCCAAACCCCGGGCACCTTGTTCATCACGTGCTCCGACAGCCGTGTAATACCGGAACTGCTGACCCAGCAAGAACCCGGCGAGCTGTTCGTGATCCGCAACGCCGGCAATATCGTGCCGTCCTACAGCCCGCATCCGGGCGGGGTTTCGGCGACGGTGGAATACGCGGTGGCCGTGCTCGGCGTAACCGACATCGTGATCTGCGGCCACTCCGATTGCGGCGCGATGACCGCCATCGCCCAGTGCAAATGCATGGATCACCTGCCCGCCGTCAGCGGCTGGCTGCAACACGCCGAGTCGGCGAAAGTGGTCAACGAATCGCGGCTACACGCCAATGACGCCGCCAGGCTGAGTTCGATGGTGCGGGAAAACGTGATCGCGCAACTGGCGAATATCCAGACTCACCCGAGCGTGCGCCTGGCTCAGGAGAAAGGCCTGCTGAATCTGCATGGCTGGGTGTACGACATCGAGACCGGCTCGATCGACGCACTGAGTGCCGACCGTCGCACCTTTGTCTCGCTGGCCGAGCAACCGTCGACGTGCGCGGTGTACGGTCAGGCAGTCGAAGCGGCTTGAAGACACAACGCCGCGCCCGTCATTGCGACGGGCGCGGCGTTGTTCTGTTCAGCGTTTTACGCCCAGATCGATCTGCGTCATGCGGCTGCGTACGGTGAACACGCCGTCACCGGAGAGGATCGCGCTGCGGGCAAACAGGCGGCCGCTTTCCCAGTTCGAAAGCCCCAGTTCCGGCTTGTTCAGCGCGTACTGGCCATCGACCCAACGGGTGATCCCGTTGCCCACGAACGGCGCGTTGACCGCGCTGTAGAAGCGCTCCTGAACCGCCGCGTCCTCGCTGATCAGCGACACGGTGAACTGCGGGCTGTAACGGTTGAACAGCGCGATGGCCTGATCCAGATCGTCGACGATCATCAGGCTGGTTTCCGGGGTTTCTTCCCATTCCCACTCGCGGCCCAGTTGAGCTTCGGGCAGCGGCTCGGCCAGGGCTTCGGTCTGGTAACCCTCGGCGCGATAGACCTCGACCGTCGCGTTCTGCCAGTCGCTCGGCAGGTAGCTTTCGCTGCCTTCGACGATATGCAATTTGCAGCCCTGACCACGCGCGGTGCCGGCCTGCTGCAAGGCGTCGAGGAACAGCGGCACCAGTTCGGCAGCACGGTCGCGCTGGATCAGGCAGACGTTCAACGTGTTGCAGACTTTGCGATCCAGCGAGTTGCGCACCACAGCGGCAAAGCGCCTGGCGTCGGCATCGCGGTCGGCGATCAGCCACGCGCCACCGGTGCCGTGCAGGCTGACGGCGGTACCGGCCTGCTGGGCGATGCTGCCCAACTGGCTGACTGCACGGCCCGAACCACGGGCCACCGCCAGCGACAGACGCCGGTCGGCGAACATCGCCCAACCGGCGGCGTGGTTGACGCTCTCCACCAGCGACACCGCACCCGCCGGCAGACCGGCATCGGCCAACGCCGGGTTCAGGGCGTGGGTGACGATCGCTTGCGCGGTGCCCAACGCATCGCTGCCAATGCGCAGCACGGCGGTGTTGCCGGTGCGCAACACGCCTGCGGCGTCGGCGAAGACGTTTGGCCGGCCTTCGAACACGAACGCGACGATGCCCAGCGGCGACACTACCTGCTCGACCTTCCAGCCATCATGTTCGACGCTGCTGATCACTTTGCCGCGGGTGGCCGGCGCATCACGCCAGGCCCGCAGGCCGGCGATCATGTCGCGGCGCATGCGCTCGTCGGCGAGCAAGCGGGTAGTGGAACGGCCGCGCGCCTTGGCCCGTTCGATGTCGGCGAGGTTGGCGGTTTCGATCAGTGCCCAGGCGTCCGGGTTTTCCAGACGTTGGGCAAACAGATCGAAGAAGCGGCTGATGGCCTCGTCCGACACCGCGGACAACGCGGTAAACGCCACCGCTGCACGCTCGATTGCCACCGAGGCTGCCTGCTGATCCGCCACCGGAATCAGCAACAGCTCGCCGCTCACCTGCTCCACCAGCAGATGGTCGCCGGGTCGGAAACGCTCGGCCAGTTCGGGGCTGACCACGGTGACGCGGTTACCGGCGAAAGGGATAGGCGTGCCAGCGACGAGACGTTCGAGCGCGAGAGACATGGAGCGGATTCACCATATTGAGGGCGGCCGGAAAATGTATAGGTTGGCCTCCCTCAACGCAACACGGGTTCAGAACACCGACCAGCCAATCCGCGAACTGAGCATTTCCAGCGCCGCCATCCCCGCCAGCGAATTGCCCGCCGTGTTCAACTCAGGCGACCACACGCACACCGTGAACTGCCCCGGCACCACCGCGACAATACCGCCACCGACGCCGCTCTTGCCCGGCAGACCGACGCGGTAGGCGAAGTTGCCCGCCTCGTCGTACAGGCCGCTGGTGGCCATGATCGAGTTGACTTGCTGGGTCTGGCGGCGAGTAAGAATCTGCTCGCCGCTGTGCTTGCAGAAACCGTCGTTGGCCAGGAAGCAGAACGCCCGGGCCAGATCGATGCAGTTCATGCGCAACGCGCAGTGGCTGAAGTAGCTGCGCAGCACCGCTTCAACGTCGTTGTGGAAATTGCCGAAGGATTGCATCAGGTACGCCATCGCTGCGTTGCGCGCGCGGTGCTGGTATTCGGAGTCGGCGACCTTGCCGTCGACCATCACCTGCGGATTGCCCGACAGCCGCCGCACGAAGTCGCGCATCGACAACGCCGGTGCGGCAAAGCGCGACTGGTTGATGTCGCAGATCACCAGCGCCCCGGCATTGATGAACGGATTGCGTGGGCGGCCGCGTTCGAATTCCAGCTGCACCAGCGAGTTGAACGGCTGGCCGGACGGCTCGTGGCCCAGGCGTTCCCAGATCGCCTCGCCGGAATGTTCGATGGCCTGCACCAGGCTGAATACCTTGGAAATACTCTGCACCGAGAACGGCGTCTCGGCGTCGCCGGCGCAATACATCTCGCCGTCGTTGCCATACACGGCGATGCCCAGTTGATTGGCCGGCACGGTGCCGAGGGCGGGAATGTAGTCAGCCACTTTGCCCTGCCCGATCAGGGGCCGGACAGCGTCAAGGATCTCGTTCAACAGCGCTTGCATGCCGGGTCTCGAAGTCTCGCCCCATGGGATTGCGGGGACACGGTGGCTAGACGCTGCGCCCGGCAATCGAATCACACCGGCGCTGTGTATCGCAGTGTGTACGGCCCGACGCCCGACACATCCCGCGCACAAATCCGGCCCTTTGCGACACATCCGCGATACAGCCTGACGCTCAAATACGCCTGTCGATCGGCAACCCCGATCAAGCCTTTGAACTCACCTATCGCATTGGAGATTCACCATGACCAAGCTCTCGAAAACCTCCCTGACGCTCGGCCTTCTGCTTGCCGGTGGCCTGGCTCTGTCCAACGCGGCTTCGGCCTCGGAAGCGTTCAGCGTCAAGCAACTGGATCACGGCTACAGCCAGACCCAGGCCAAAGCCGACTCGGCGGAAAAAACCTCGGAAGGCAAATGCGGCGAAGGCAAGTGCGGCGCCGGCGAGTAACCCTTTTCATGGGGCACGCCGGTGCCCCGTTTTCCCCCTTGAATGAATGGAGCCTTGCCATGACCACAGCTCTCTCGTCGGCCGTCAAAGGCCTGCATGTGAACCTTGACCGCGCCGGCCAGTGGCTCGCGCCGCTGACCTTGCGCCTGTTCATCGCCTGGGAGTTTTTCGAATCGGGGCTGGAGAAATTCAACGGCCAGAACTGGTTCGAAGACATTCAGGAGCGGTTCCCGTTTCCCTTCGACCACTTGCCGGCCACGCTGAACTGGGAACTGTCGATGTGGGCCGAGCTGATCTGCGCGCTGGCGATCCTGATCGGATTCGGCACGCGGATTTCGGCGATTTCTCTGATTGTCGTGACCGTCGTCGCCACCGCTGCCGTGCACTGGCCGGCGGACTGGTCATCGTTGAGTGAGCTGGCCCAGGGTTACGCGATCACCAACAAGGGCTTCGGCAACTTCAAGCTGCCGGCGATTTACTTGGCTGCGCTGCTGCCGCTGGTGTTTGCCGGGGCCGGCAAGTTGAGCGTGGATGCGTGGCTGGCGCGGTTTTTCTGGAAACGCGCCAGCCACTGAGGATCAATGCGCCCGGTCCAGCCCGGCCAGCAACGCACTGTCACGGCTGTAGATGTCCGGCGCGTAGAGCACACGCCCCTGGCCATCGACCTGTGCTGTCCAGTAAGTCATGAGGATCGGCACCGGATTGCTCAGGCGGAATTCATGGGTGGTGCCGGTGGCCAACAAGGTGTCGGTGCGCGCCTTTTCCGCCGGGCTGAGCAGGAAATCGCGCAGCTTCATCGGATGCTCGACCCGCACGCAGCCGGAGCTGAACGCCCGTGGCCCTTTGTCGAACAGCGCCTTGCTCGGCGTGTCGTGCAGGTACACCGAGAACGGGTTGGGGAAACGAATGACCATTTGCCCCAGCGGGTTGCGTGGCCCGGCGTCCTGACGCAGGAGGATGTTGCCGGGGTTGTCCCAGTCAATGTCGGCGGCGGCCAGCGGCTGGCCGTTGGCGTCGAGCACTTGCAGGTTCTGGCGGCTGAGGAAGGTCTGATCCTTGCGGATTTCCGGCAGCTTGTCTTCCTTCCAGATGGTCGGCGGCACGGTCCAGGTCGGGTTCAGCGTCAGGCGCGTGACCCGGGATTTGAGCAGCGGGGTCTGGCGTTCGGCGCGCCCGACCTGGGTGCGGGTCTGCCACACCGGCAGGCCACCTTGATAAAGCGTCAGCTCGGCAGCGGCGACGTTGACCAGCAGACCGTCCGGCTCCATGTCTTGGGCCATCCAGCGGAAACGTTCAAGGTTGACCCGCAATTGTTCGCGACGGGTCAACGGGCTGATGTTCAGCTCCGCAATCGTCCCCGGCCCGACCACCCCGTCGGCCTGCAACGAATGGTTGGCCTGAAAACGCTTCACCGCCTCCACCAATACGCCGTGATAAGCGTTGTCCGGCGTGCCGACCACACTGCTCAGATAACCTTCGCTGTAGAGCCGGCGGGCCAGTTCCGGCAAGCGTTTGTCTTCCATGTCCGGACGCAGCAACGGGCCGTTGCCCACCGACGTCCACTGAGGCAGGGCTTGCAGGCGCTGCGCGGCATACAGATGACGCAGGTTCTGGTACTGCGCCAACTGCGGCCGGGCCAGATCGAAGGCGGCGGGAACGTTGTGCACGCCTGGCACGGCGATCGCCAGCAATTCAGCCTGACGGTCGCGAGGCGTTTCGTCGGAATGCCACAGCGGTTCGAAGTGCGATTGCAACAGGCGGCCGTAATGCAGATCCTGCAGGGCTTGCAGGTAATAGCGGCTGATCTCGATATCGGCGCACAGTTCTCCATCCTGCGGGGCAGTGAGCGCTACCGGATAGCGTTTCGGGTTCAGGCCATCGTCGGCCAACAGCTGCAATTGCGCATGCAAGGCCGGCAATTGCCCGCCATCGGCCCACACTGGCAGCCAGTCCTGCTGCTGGTAGAACGCGCGCAACTGATCCAGCGCCGGGCCGTTGAGACTAGTGCCGATCGTCGGGCACGCCTGGGGCAGGCTGATCAGCGCGGCCTGCAGCGGGCTCTGCGGTTCGATGGGCATTTCCGTCGGCACGGGCGGCATCGTCGGGAGTCCCGGCAACGGCTCTTCGGCGCAAGCGACAAACGGCGCAGCGAGCAAACAAATGCTCAAGTAGCATGCGTACTTTTTGAACAACTGCTTTACTCCAATCCATGGCCGTCTTGATTGACGGTCAACCTTACCTCAGGTGCGGTGCACAGTCAGGCCCGATTCGCGGGCTTGCCGGGAACGACTGGACGTCAGGAGCCTAAGTGCCAAACAAGTAGCAAGTGGAGACTCACTTTAAATGTTGACGTTTTTGCGCCGACTTCTGCTGACTGCCACCGCCCTTGGCGTGCTGACCAGTCCAGCCTTTGCCGCCGGCACCACTTCGCCGGTTCTCTACACCAGCCTCGCGCACGCCGCGCCGGAACTCAATCCCCAGGCGCTGAAAGGTGCCTTGAACGCCATGCAATGTGCGATCAACAACGGCGCGAAGCAGTCTCGTCATCTGGCGATCATCGACTATTCGCAGCCGTCCACCGAGCGCCGGTTGTGGATCTTCGACCTGACGCGGAAAAAACTGGTGCTGCGCGATCTGGTCGCCCACGGCTCGAACTCCGGGGAAAACTTCGCCACCCGGTTCTCCAACCGTGAAGGCAGTTTTCAGTCCAGCCTCGGCCTGTTCCGGACCCAGGAAAGTTACCAGGGCACCCACGGTTACTCGCTGCGCATGGACGGTCTGGAACCGGGCATCAACGACATGGCCCGTGACCGCGCCATCGTCATCCACGCCGCCGACTACGTGAACCCGTTCTGGAGCAAACGTACCGGCCGTCTGGGCCGCAGCCAGGGTTGCCCGGCCGTGCGACCGCAAGTGGCCAAACGGGTGATCGACAGCCTGAAGAACGGCCAATTCATGTTCTCCTGGTATCCGGATCAGCAGTGGCTGAAATCCTCGCCGTACCTCAACTGCCAGCCACAACAGATCGCGAGCATTCTCAGCACTCACGCCAGCTGAATACGCTGTGGGAGTGCGCTGGCTCCCACAGGTTCGGTTTATTACAGATTTGTCATCGAGTTGTCGGTTTGCCGAGCGGATCGCCCGGTAGCTTGAAGTTGTCCCGGCCAGAACGCCGATCAACTTCAACGATTCGAGTGACTCATCATGAAAACCCTGATCCTCGCCTTCACCGCCCTCCTCGCCACCGGTTCCGTGTTCGCCGCGCCTGCGCCGGACGCTGCCGTCATTCATGACAAAACCGGCTTCTTCGTGCACCTGGATGTCGACAAAGTCCTCTCCAGCACCGATATTTCCCAGGCCTGCGGCGTGATCCCCGCGCAGCTCAACTACCTCGACCACCAGGGCCGTGAACATGTGCTGGACTATCAAGTGCAAGGCAGCGGCTGCACCAACGACCATTGAGGCGCAGTAGCCATGAATATCCTTGTTGTCGAAGACGAACCCAAGGCCGGCAATTATTTGCTCAACGGCTTGCAGGAACTGGGCTACAGCGTGAGCCTGGCCCGGGACGGCGCCGACGGTCTGCACCTGGCGCTGGAATTCGACTTCGACGTGATCGTGCTGGACGTGATGATGCCGAAAATGGATGGCTGGGAAGTCCTGCGCCGGCTGCGCAAGGAAACCGACACTCCGGTGCTGTTCCTGACTGCCCGCGACGACATCGCCGACCGGGTCAAAGGCCTGGAACTGGGCGCCGACGATTACCTGATCAAGCCGTTTTCCTTCGCCGAACTGGTGGCACGCCTGCGCACCCTGACCCGGCGCGGTCCGATCCATGAAGAAGAGCAATTGCAGGTGGCCGATCTGCAGATCGATGTGCTCAAGCGTCGGGTCAGCCGCGCCGGCAACCGGATCACCCTGACCAACAAGGAATTCGCCCTGCTGCAACTGTTCGCCACCCACACCGGGCAAGTGCTGTCGCGCTCGCTGATCGCCTCGCGGGTGTGGGACATGAATTTCGACAGCGACACCAACGTGGTCGATGTCGCCGTGCGCCGCCTGCGGGCGAAGATCGACGATCCGTTCCCGCTCAAGCTGATCCACAGCGTGCGCGGCATCGGCTACCGCTTCGATACCCAGCCATGAAAGTCGCCGGCACGTATTCCCTGACCTTGCGCCTGGCGCTGGTCTTCGCCGTGCTTGCCTTCGCCGCGCTGGCAGGCCTGGGCGCGGCGCTGTACAACCAACTGGAAGCAGCTCTGATTCGCCGCGACGACATCCAGTTGGTCAGTCGCGTCGATCAGTTGCGCACCTTCCTCAACGACAGCAACACCCTGGAGCTGATCAAGAACAAGCCGGCGCTGTTTCAGAACATGCTCGGCAACCGCGAAGCCTTGCTGACCATCGGCGCACCCGGCCAGCCGCCGCTGCTGGTGGTCAACCCCGGCAACCTCGCCACCCCGAACTTGCCCGCCGTACCGATCGATCATCCGATGGCCCTGAGCGATGTACAGCACTTGCCGAGCGTCGACGGTGTGCCGTTTTCGGCGGTGGCGGCGACCATCGACTCGGGCGATCTGGGCAACCTGCAGGTGCTCACCGGACGCCTGATGACCGAGCGCACGGCAATGCTCGCCAATTACCGCCTCAGCGTGTATGGGCTCGCATCATTGGCCGCGATCGTGCTGGCGCTGGTCGGCTGCCTGCTGGTGTATCGCGGTTTGCTGCCATTGCGGCGGATTGCCCGGCATGCCCACGGAATCGGCATCGCCAACCTCGGCGAACGCCTCGACCGCCACGGCACGCCCCGGGAATTGCAACCGATGATCGAAGCTTTCAACGCGATGCTCGACCGGCTTGACCGAGGGGTTGCGCAACTGAGCCAGGTCTCCACCGACATGGCCCACGAACTGCGCACGCCGATCAACAACCTGCTCGGCGAGACCCAGGTCGCCCTGCAACAGAACCGCAGCGTCGACGCCTATCAGCAGTTGCTCGCCTCCAACGTCGAAGAACTCGAACGGCTGGCGCGGATGCTCGACAACATGCTGTTTCTCGCCCGCACCGACCCGGCCAGCGCGCTGAGTCAGCGTCAGGAACTGGACGCCTGCGATGAGATGCAGCGCATTGCTGATTACTTCGAAGGGCTGGCCGCCGACGTCGGCATCAGCATCGAGGCCCGTGGCAGCGGCGTGATCTGGGCCGAACCGATGCTGCTGCGCCGCGCCCTGGCCAATCTGTGCGCCAACGCGATCAAGTACGGCGCGGCGGATTCGACGCTGCAGGTCGAGGCCGTGGCTGAAGCGGACGGCAGTTATCTGCGGGTACGCAATCAGGGCGCGACCATTCCTGCCGAACACCTGTCGCGGCTGTTCGAACGCTTCTACCGCGTCGATCCGTCCCGCGAGCGCTCGGCCCAATCCAACGGACTGGGCCTGTCGATTGTCGCGACCATCATGCAATTGCATCAGGGCCGCTACAGCGTCAGCAGCGCCGACGGCATCACCTGCTTTGAACTGTTCTTTCCGGCACGGGAGACGCGAGACGCAGGTGTGTGAAGGCACCGAGCGCAAACGCCGCGAACATCAATGCCGAGGCCACGCCGAAAGTCATGTGCAAGCCGGCCGCAATAACTTCGGCCGGTGCCTGAGTCGGATCGTCCGTGGCCAGTGCAAACACCGCGCCCATCGCCGCCGCCCCGGTGATCAACCCCAGATTGCGCGACAGCCCGAGCATGGCCGAGACCACGCCGCGCTGATCCTGAGCAACGCCGGACATCAACCCGGTGTTGTTGGCGGCCTGGAACAGCGCATAACTCAAGGCCACCACCGTGATCGGCAGCACGTATGCAAGCACTCCGAAACTCACCGGAAACAGCGCCAACAAACCGCAACCGCAGGCCAGGCCGAACAACGCACCCGGCACCATCCGCCGCGCGCCGAAATGATCCACCAGCCGCCCGGCCGGTACGCCGCTGAATGCCGCCAGCAACGGCCCGATCGACAACACCAGTCCGACCTGAGTGCTGGTGAGCCCCAAACCTCGGCTCAGGTAAAACGGCCCGACCACCAGCGTGGTCATCATCACCGTGGTCACCAGCAAGGTCAGCGCCAGACTGCTGCTGATTCGCGTGTCGGTGAACAATGACAGGTGAATCAGCGGCGCCTTGCTCCGCTTCTCGACCAGGATGAACAACCCCACGCCCAACAGGCTGAGCAACAGCAACGTCGGGGTAAGTCCTTCGATTGTCATCGCCAGCGCATAAGCCGCCAGCGTCAGCATCAACACGGCGGTGCCGGGATAATCAAATGCAACACCCGAGCGCACGATCCGATCCTTCGGCAAATAGCGATACACCAGCCACGCATTGAGCAAGCCCAACGGCACGTTGATCACAAAAATCGACTGCCAGCCGACATACGCCATCAACAGCCCGCCGAGCGACGGCCCGAGGGTCGTGCCGGTGGCCGACATCGTAGCCAGCAAGCCCATCGCACTGCCGGCTCGGGATTTGGGTACCGCGTCGGCCACCAGCGCCACCGTCAACGCGAACATGATCGCCGCGCCCAGGCCCTGCACCGCCCGCGCACCGATCAGCCAGCCAAGGCTCGGCGCCAGTGCGCAGGCCAGCGAAGCAGCGGTAAAGATGCCGATGCCGATCAACAGCAAACGCCGCCGCCCGAAGCCGTCACCCAGTCGCCCGACGCTGACAATCAACGTGGTGACCGCCAGCAGATAGGCCAGCACGATCCACTGCACCTGTTGAAAGGTCGCATCGAACGCCGCCGCCAGCGTGGGCAATCCGGAGTTGGCGATGCTGGTGTCGAGCGACGGCATCAGCATCGACAGCGCCAGACTGGTCAGCGCCCAGCGGGCTGAAGGGCTCAGGGGTTCTCGGTGCATGGGAGGCTCACAAGGCAGAAGTCATGGGACATAGCCTGAGCCTCGACAATACAAGGCGCAAGACGCATGCTTTGCACTTGATACCTGCATGGAACGCCATGTCATGAATGCACCGGATCTGAACCTGTTGATCACCCTCGACGTGCTGCTGAGCGAAGGCAGCGTCGCTCGCGCCGCCGAACGCCTGCGTCTGAGCCCGTCAGCCATGAGCCGCGCGCTGGCCCGGCTGCGCGAAACTATCGGCGATCCGCTGCTGGTGCGCGCCGGCCGAGGACTGGTGCCGACCCCGCGTGCGCTGGAGCTGCGTGACCGGGTCAGTTATCTGGTGCAGGAAGCCGAAGCGGTTTTGCGCCCGGCAGAAGTGCTCGATCCCGGCCAGTTGCGGCGCACCTTCACCCTGCGCAACACCGACGGTTTTGTCGAAACCTTCGCCGCCGCTCTGCTCGCCCGCATCGCCGAAGAGGCGCCCGGCGTGCGCCTGCGCTTTGTGCAAAAGGCCGACAAGGACAGCACGCTGTTGCGCGTAGGTCGGGTGGATCTGGAAACCGGCGTGGTCGACGACAGCACCGACCCGACGCTGCACAGCCGCATTCTGTTCCGCGATCAGTGGATTGGTGTGGTGCGCTTGGGGCATCCGTTGAGCAGCGGCAAGGTCAGCGCCAAACGCTTCGCCGCAGGCCAGCACATTCTGGTGTCACGCCGTGGACGCAGCAGCGGCCCGGTGGACGAAGCATTGCTCGCCTTCGGCCTGACGCGGGACATCGTCACCTCGTTTGGCGGGTTTTCGGCGGCGCTGACGCTGGTCCGTGAATCAGACCTGATCGCCACTGTCCCGGAGCGTCACACCAGCAAACTGCGAACGGGTCTGCACAGTTTCGCCTTGCCATTCCGGATGCCGGACATCAGCGTATCGATGCTCTGGCACCCGCGCATGGACGCCGACCCGGCGCATCGTTGGCTGCGCAATTGTGTGCGGGAAGTCTGCGCCTAACGCGCGTCCCCGCCAGCGGGTTTGTAGAACAGGAATTTCTTGGTCTCGGCGGTTTTTCTGTATTCCTTCGCCCAACTCGGATGAACGTTGCGGTCGTGGAAATACAGGGCGCCATGGGTGCGGTCGGTGAGCTGGCGGTTCAGTGCCTTGCCGGCGATTTCCTTGGCCAGCGCGTATTCGGCGTCCTCCTTGACCTGATCCGGACGCCCGTCGCACCACCAGGAAAACTGGCAACTCCTGGTTTCCGAGCCCTGCTTGACCACCTCGCAGACCGTGCCCGGAAAGCCGTCATGCCCGAGACGGTTCATCACCACACTGGCCACGCCTTCCATGTCGGCAGTGTCCTTGCCCTTGGCTTCCCAATAGATACTGCGTGCCAGACAGGTGATCGGATCGTCCAGCGGCGCAGCGCCGGCGGGGTCGACCGCCTGGGCTTCGGTCGGAGTGATGGCTTCGGATTTGGGTGCTGGGGGCGCGTCGGGTTTGTCGGCCGCTTTCTCTTCCAGTACTTCGGCTTTCGCTTCAGCCTTTTCCTTGATCGGCGCCTGATCGGTGGCCAGTGCCGTACCGCTCAGCAGGGTCAACGCAAGACAGCAAAGCAACCCGTTCAATCCCATGATCATTCTTCCGGCAGGGCCCGCTGCGGGCAAAGTGTTACGTGGTTGAGACGCCCGGATCCCGGGCTCTTCGCGAAGTGTAGACGGCAATTTTCACAGGATCGTTCCGCAGAAAAATCCGTGCCATGAAGAAAAAGACATTGCACCAACCGGGGCCCTTTCGCGCATGATGTGCGCACTCAGCCCAAGGGAGATTTCCATGCGCTTCATGCCATCCGTTCTGCGACTCGCCGCGTTGTCCGTGGGCCTGGCGCTGGCCACTTCGGCCATGGCCACCGACGAGTCGCAATTGATCGAATCGATCAACAGCTACCGCAGCCAGCCGCAGCGTTGTGGCAGCCAGGCGTCCAGCGAATTGCCGCCGCTGTCGGCCGATCCGCGCCTGATTCTGCCGGCCACCGGCGTGGTGGATTTGCAGCAGGCGATGTCCAGCGCTCGCTACCCGATGGTCAACGTGCAGGCGATCACCCTGAACGGACCACGGGACGCGGCGTCGGCGATGAAGGCGATTCAGGAGAGCTTCTGTCAGGTGGTGCTGGATCCGCAGTTCGTCGATATCGGTGTCAGTCGCGCCGACCGTGACTGGCGCATCACTCTGGCCCGACCGCTGCTGTCGGCCCGCCTCGGCGACGGTCAGGCGGAAGGCCAGAAACTCCTCGAACAACTCAATGCCGCCCGCGCCCAACCGCGCCAGTGCGGCAGTCAGGCATTCGCGGCGACCACGCCGCTGGCATGGAACGCCGTGCTTGGCGGCGTTGCCCAGGAACACAGCCGCGAGATGGCCAACAACAATTATTTCGACCACAAGGACCGCAACGGCGGCACTCCCGGCGACCGCGCCGAACTGGCCGGCTACAGCGGCCAGCAGGTCGGCGAGAACATCGCCGCCGGGCAGGACACGGTGCAGAAGGTCGTCGCCGGCTGGCTCGCCAGCCCCGGTCATTGCGCCAACCTGATGAACCCTCAGTATCGTGAGCTCGGCGCTGCGTACGCAGTCGATCCGAAGAGCAGTGCCGGCATTTACTGGACTGCGATGTTTGGCGGGGAGTAAACCTCAAGGCAGTTCCTCCCCCCGAGGGGAGGAAGTAAACCGCAGGCAATAAAAAACCGGAGCCAGGCTCCGGTTTTTTTATGGTCAATGAGTCCTCATCCCCGCCGCATACATCGCCAGTTTCAGCAGACTCGCCACCACCGCCAGCGAAACCACGCTGCCGGACCAGATCAACAGCAACCAGCCCAGGCGTTTGTACCAGCGGCTTTTCACTTCACGCATCTCAATGGTAGCCATCGCCAATCCTCACTTTGCCGCGGAACACGTAGTAGCTCCAGAAGGTGTACATCAGGATCACCGGCAGGATGAACAGCGCACCGATCAGGGCGAACAGCTGGCTGGTGGCCGGTGAAGCCGCCGCCCACAGGCTGACCGACGGCGGGATGATGTTCGGCCAGATGCTCAGTGCCAGACCGATGTAACCGAGGAACATCAGCGCCAGGGTGAACACGAACGGCCAGTGGGTGTGGCGCTGACGCAGCGAACGCAACAGCCCGAACAGCGCCAGCACCGCCAACACCACCAGCCCGGCGAACACGGTCAGGTGCGCATGGTTGAACCAGCGACTGGCTAGTTCCGGATGCAGTTGCAGCGTCCACACGCCGATCACCACCACCATCGCCAGCAGCAGCCACGCCAGTGGACGGCTGTAGTGACGCATCCGCGATTCGAGCATGCCTTCGGTCTTGACCAGCAACCAGGTGCTGCCGAGCAAGGCGTAGGCGATCACCAGACCGACGCCGCAGACCAGCGGGAACGGCGCCAGCCAGTCGAGACCGCCACCGGCAAACTGCCGATCCACCACCGGAATTCCCGACACATACGCGCCGATCACCACGCCCTGGGAGAACGTCGCCAGCAGCGAACCGCCAATGAACGCCCAGTCCCACAGATGGCGTTTTTCAGCCGGCGCCTTGAAGCGAAACTCGAACGCCACCCCACGGAAAATCAGACCCGCCAGCATGAAGATCAACGGCAGATACAGCGCCTCGAGAATCACCCCGTAAGCCAGCGGAAACGCGCCGTACAAAGCCGCGCCGCCGAGCACCAGCCAGGTTTCGTTGCCGTCCCACACCGGTGCGACGGTGTTCATCATCACGTCGCGTTCCTGCTCGTCGCTGATCATCGGGAACAGGATCCCGAGGCCCAGATCGAAGCCGTCCATGATCACGTACATCATCACCCCGAAGGCAATGATCACGCCCCAGATCAACGAGAGATCGATACCTTGAATACCCATGACTCAACGCTCCTTTTTCAGTGGATCCGGGTCGCGGATTCGAGGTTGTCGGTGACCGCCGAAAGTGGCCGGCGCGGGGTCTGCACCTGAGTGCCTTCGGGCGGATGTTCGTGGTGCGGCTGCGGGCCCTTGCTCACCAGTTTCATCATGTAGCCGATGCCCACGGTGAACACCGAGCAGTAGATGACGACGAACAGCGCCAACGAGGTGCTCATCTGCGCCACCGAGTGATGGGACGCCGCGTCATGGGTACGCATCAGGCCGTACACCACCCAGGGCTGACGCCCGACTTCAGTAGTGATCCAACCGGCCAGCAGCGCGATCAGACCGCTCGGCCCCATCAGCAGCACCAAATGCTGGAAGCCGCGATGAAGGTAGACCTTGCCGTTGCGCCGCAACGCCAGACCCAGCACGCCGACGAGGATCATCAACATGCCGAGCCCGGCCATGACGCGGAAGCTCCAGAAAATCACGGTCGAGTTCGGCCGGTCTTCTTTCGGAAAGCTCTTGAGCGCCGGGATCTGCTTGTCGAGGCTGTGGGTGAGGATCAGGCTGCCGAGGTACGGAATCTCGATCGCGTATTTGGTCTTCTCCGCCTGCATGTCCGGAATGCCGAACAGCACCAGCGGGGTCGGCCCGTTGTCGGCGTTTTCCCAATGGCCCTCGATGGCGGCGATTTTCGCCGGTTGATGCTCCAGGGTGTTCAAGCCATGGGCGTCACCGACCACCGCCTGGATCGGCGCGACAATCAGTGCCATCCACAGCGCCATGGAAAACATCTTGCGCACCGGTTTGCTGTCATTGCCGCGCAGCAAATGCCAGGCTGCCGATGCGCCAACGAAGAACGCAGTGGCAACGAACGCGGCAATCGCCATGTGCGCCAGACGGAACGGAAACGACGGGTTGAACACGATGGCCAGCCAGTCCAGCGGCATCACTCGACCGTCAACGATTTCGAAGCCTTGCGGGGTCTGCATCCAGCTGTTGGAGGCGAGAATCCAGAAGGTCGAAATCAACGTACCGATGGCGACCATCACTGTGGCAAAAAAGTGCAAGCCACGGCCGACGCGGTTCCAGCCAAACAGCATCACCCCGAGGAACCCGGCCTCGAGGAAGAACGCGGTCAGCACTTCATAGGTCAGCAACGGCCCGGTGACGCTGCCGGCGAAGTCGGAGAATCCGCTCCAGTTGGTGCCGAACTGGTACGCCATGACCAGACCCGATACCACGCCCATGCCGAAGTTGACGGCGAAGATCTTCGACCAGAAATGGTAGAGATCGCGGTAAGTGTCGTTACGGGTTTTCAGCCACAGGCCTTCGAGCACCGCGAGGAAACTCGCGAGACCAATGGTGATCGCCGGGAAGATGATGTGGAACGAAACCGTGAACGCGAATTGAATTCGCGCCAGGTCCAGTGCCTCCAGGTTGAACATGATGATGTCCTCATCAAGGCTGAAAAGCGGCAGCACACGGCCGGGCCACCGCCAGGCGCGAACGCCTGCAGCCAGTCAAAATGCAAAAGGGTTGGATCGCGTGGTTCGGTCAGGCCACCGACGACGGGATCAGGTTGCTCGCCTCGGCCGCTTCGAGGCGGATCGCCACGAATTTGGAGGTCGGCGTGTAGGTGCGGTCGCCGTAGCTTTCCAGCGGCACCAACGGGTTGGTTTCCGGGTAGTACGCGGCAGCCTGCCCGGCGGGAATGTCGTAGGCGATCAGGGTGAAACCGCTGACCCGACGCTCGCGCTCGTCGCCCCACAGCGCCACCAGATCAACCTTTTGCCCCGGTTCGAAACCGAGTCGGCGGATGTCCTGTTCGTTGGCGAATACCACGTCGCGCATACCGTAGACCCCGCGATAACGGTCGTCGAGGCCGTATAGCGTGGTGTTGTACTGATCGTGGGACCGCATGGTTTGCAGGATCAGATGCGGTTTGACCGGCAGGTTGCGCACGCCTTCGCTGATCAGATGTTCCGGCAGCACACACGGGGTGAACTGGGCCTTGCCGGATTCGGTGTTCCAGACCCGGTCGGAGGCGTTGTTGCCGAGGTGGAAACCACCGGGGATCAGCAGCTTCTCGTTGAAGTTCTCGAAGCCCGGAATCACGTCGGCGATCAGGTTGCGGATGCGCCCGTAGTCGCCCACCGCCCATTCCCAGTCGATCGGGTGTTTGCCCAATGTGGCGGCAGCGATCCCGGCAATGATCGCCGGCTCGGATTTCAGGTGCGCCGACTTCGGCTTCAGTTGGCCGAACGACAAGTGCACCATGCTGAAGGTGTCTTCCACCGTCACGCCTTGCGGACCTTCGGCCTGGACATCGATGTCGGTACGGCCCAGGCACGGCAGGATCAACGCATCACGCCCGGTCACCAGATGGCTGCGGTTGAGCTTGGTCGAAATGTGCACGGTGAGGTCGAGTTTGCGCATCGCGGCGTGGGTGCGCGGGGTGTCCGGCGTGGCTTGAGCGAAGTTGCCGCCCAGACCGATAAACACCTTGGCTTCGCCGCGCTCCATGGCGCCAATCGCCATCACCGTGTTGTGGCCGTGCATGCGCGGCACCTTGAAGTTGAAGCGTTTTTCCAGGGCGTCCATCAGTTCGGTCGGGGCCAGTTCGTTGATGCCCATGGTGCGGTCGCCCTGCACGTTACTGTGCCCACGCACCGGCGACAGCCCGGCGCCCGGACGGCCGACGTTGCCGCGCAGCAGTTGCAGGTTGATGACTTCTTGCAGGGTCGGCACCGAGTGTACGTGCTGGGTCAGGCCCATGGCCCAGCACATGATCACGCTCTTGGCCCGGGCGTACATGCGCGCTGCCAGTTCGATGTCATGTAGCGGCACGCCGGACTGCTCGACGATGTGCTCCCAGCTCGTGGCGTCGACTTCGGCCAGGTAGCTGTCGAGGCCCGACGTGTGCTCAGCAATGAAGGCGTGATCGAACACCGGCTCGCCGCCGGTGGCCTGGGCTTCACGCTCCCACTCCAGCAGGAACTTGGCCATGCCGCGGATCATCGCCATGTCGCCGCCCAGTGCCGGGCGGAAGTACGCGGTGTTGGTCGCTTCCCAGCCGTTGCTGAGCATCTCGATCGGGTTCTGCGGGTTCTGGAAACGCTCCAGCCCACGTTCCTTGAGCGGGTTGATGCACACCACTTGAGCGCCGCGCTTCACCGCTTCACGCAGCGGTTCGAGCATGCGCGGGTGGTTGGTGCCGGGGTTCTGGCCGATCACGAAAATCGCGTCGGCATGGTGCAGGTCTTCATAGACCACCGTGCCTTTGCCGACGCCGAGGCTCTCGCCCATGCTCACCGCACTGGCTTCGTGGCACATGTTCGAGCAGTCCGGGAAGTTGTTGGTGCCGTAGGCGCGGACGAACAACTGATAGAGAAACGCCGCTTCGTTGCTGGCGCGACCCGAGGTATAGAACTCGGCCTCGTGGGGCGAGTTCAGGCCTTTGAGGTGCTTGGCGATCAGCGCAAAGGCGTCGTCCCAAGTGGTTTCGACATAGCGGTCGACCCGCGCGTCGTAGCGCATCGGATGGGTGATCCGGCCCTGATACTCAAGCCAGTAATCGCTTTGCTCGGCCAGGGTCGAGACCGTGTACTTGTTGAAGAACGCCGGATCGACCAGGCGGCCGGTGGCTTCCCAGTTCACCGCTTTGGCGCCGTTCTCGCAGAACTTCAACATGCTCGCGACGGGTGCTTCACCCCAGGCACAACCTGGGCAGTCGAAGCCGCCGTTCTGGTTGGTCTTGAGCATGGCGCGGATGTTTTTCAGGGCGTTTTCACTGCCCAGCCAGTTCTTGGTGAGGCTGATGACAGCGCCCCAACCCGCAGCGGCGCCCTTGTAGGGTTTGTAACGGTCGACTTGTGACATGGGACTTCTCCATGACGATGCACACAGGCAAAAACCTGATCGGGTTTAAACAGCGACGACTGACTTTCAAGTTAAAAAGCGGTCGTTTCGTTTGACGGGGCCAAGGATAGGAACCGCTGCAAAAACTTGTCTAATCGCTATTAATGACTGCGTTATCGAAAGCATCTATCACCGACTTAATCCCTTTAAATCCAGGCACTTGCAAAACCAAGCAGGGAAGAACAGCGAATAATTATTTCATCATCGACAGCATCAATCGGCCGGTAATCAAGAGTGATTGGACGCTGTCTCAAGTTGCTCATAATCTGCGCCGACCCAATCCCTTCAATAGCGGATTTCACCCAAGCGAGGCTGTCATGTCAGAGCGCGTCTTGATCGATGGTTACAACCGCCGCGTCGACTACCTGCGCATGTCGGTCACCGACCGCTGCGACTTCCGCTGCGTGTATTGCATGGCCGAAGACATGCAGTTTCTGCCGCGCCAACGGGTGCTGACGCTGGAGGAGATCTATCAACTGGCGCAGAGCTTCGTTGCACTGGGCACCCGCAAGATTCGCCTGACCGGCGGCGAGCCGTTGATTCGTCCCGGTGTCGTCGGCTTGTGCAAGCAGATCGCCGCCCTGCCCGGCCTGCGCGAACTGTGCCTGACCACCAATGGCTCGCAGCTCGGCAAACTGGCCAGCCCGCTGTTCGATGCCGGGGTCAAACGCCTCAACGTCAGCCTCGACAGCCTCGATGCCGAGCGCTTCAAGCAGATGACCCGCACCGGCGACCTGGGCCAGGTGATCGACGGCATCGACGCCGCACGCGCCGCCGGATTTACCCGCACTAAACTCAACTGCGTGGTGATGCATGGCCGCAACGATCACGAGATCAATGATCTGGTGCAGTTCGCCATCGAGCGGGATCTGGATATTTCCTTCATCGAGGAAATGCCGCTGGGGATCATCAGCGAACACAGCCGCGCCGAGTCGTTCTTTTCCAGCACTCAGGTGCGCGAAAAGATCGCCGAGCGCTACACCCTGATCGACTCCGCCGAATCGACCCAGGGCCCGTCGCGCTACTGGCGGCTGGCCGAAGCGCCGCACATTCGACTGGGGTTTATTTCTCCCCACAGCCACAACTTCTGCGGCACCTGCAACCGGGTGCGGCTGACGGTCGAGGGGCGTTTGCTACTGTGTCTGGGGAACGAGCATTCGGTGGATCTGAAAGCGGTGCTGCGGGCTCATCCGGGTCAACCGGAACGACTCGAGAAAGCCATCATTGAAGCGATGAAACTCAAGCCTTACCGGCACAATTTTGAAGTGAACGACGACGTGCAAGTGGTGCGTTTCATGAACATGACCGGCGGCTGATCCGCCACGTTTGCAAGGCAGAGAGCCGCATGATCATCCGACCCAAGGTCAATCAATTCGCCATTCTCTTCACCCTCAAAGGCTCGATTGCCAAGCGCATCGCCCTGCGCGCCCTGATGGTGACGCTGCTGGCGTCGGCCATCGTGCTGGTGGAAATGCTCCACCCGAGCAACTTCACCAAGGTCAACGCCACGCCGTTCACCCTGCTCGGCCTGTCGCTGTCGATCTTCATGAATTTTCGCAACAACGCCTGTTACGACCGCTGGTACGAAGCGCGCAGGGCCTGGGGCGAAGTGATCGTGCATGTGCGCTCGATGATTCGCGAGACCCATGTGATTCGCGAATCTGCGCAGCGCCGTCTGTTGCTGCTCAACCTCGCAGGTTTTGCCCATGCGCTGAATGCGCGGTTGCGCCGGGAAGACGAAGCCGCCGCCAGCGCCGAGTGGATCACCCCGCAGCACGATGCGCAGGTGCCGGACTACAGCGGGCGCATCCTGCAGACTGTCGGTCAGCAATGCTCCGATCTGCACGAATCTGGCGAGCTCAGCGAATGGCGTTACATGCTGCTGGCCAATCACCTGACCAGCCTGACCCAGGCGCAGGCGGTGTGCGAGCGGATCAAGAACACGCCGCTGCCCTTCCCTTACACCCTGCTGCTGCACCGCACGATTTACCTGTTCTGCATCCTGCTGCCGTTCGCCATGGCCGAACCGCTGGGCTGGCTGACGCCACTGTTCACGGCAATTGTCAGCTACACCTTCTTCGGGCTAGATGCGATTGCCGATGAACTGGAAGACCCGTTCGGCCGGGATGAAAACGACTTGCCGACCGATGCGCTGGTGCGCAGCATCGAGCGGGACATTCTGGCGGAGCTGGGGACTGAGCCGTTGCCGCCAGCGCTGAAACCGGTGGACTACGTCCTCAGTTAATCGACTGCCTCCCCCTTCCGGGGAGGGAAACTCATCAATCCAGATGCGCCCAGGTCATGCGGAACGACGCCCCGCCCCACGGTGAATCGCCGACGTCGACCTGCCCGCCATGGGATTGCGACACCCGCTGCACCAGCGCCAGACCGAGGCCAAAGCCGCCTGTGCGGCGGTCACGGCTGGCGTCCAGGCGCGAGAACGGTTCGAAGATTTTCTCCCGTCCTTCCAGCGGCACGCCCGGGCCGTCGTCGTTGACCTGCACTTCGTATTGATCGCCGATGCGCACCAGCGACACCTCGACCCGCTGCTCGGCATAGCGAATGGCATTGCGCAGCAGATTGATCACCGCCCGCGCCATGAACCGCGGTTCGATCCGTACTTCATCGACTCGGCAATCAACGATCAGCAATTGCACACCGGCCGCCTCGGCCTCCAGGGCTACGCTGCCGACCACGCTGTCGAGCCAGTTGGCCGCCTGGATGTTTTCGCGGGTAATCACCGTCGCGCCACGTTCGAGGCTGGCGTAGGTCAGCAGTTCGGAGACCATTTCTTCCAGCTCGCCGAGGTCGGCATACATGTCGGCGATCAGTTCGCGGTTCTGGCTGGCGTCCGGTTGCTGCTTGAGTTGATCGAGCTCGAACGACAACCGGGCAATCGGCGTGCGCAGTTCGTGGGAGACGGCGTTGGTCAGTTCGCGCTGATTGGCGATCAGCCCTTCGATGCGCGCTGCCATCAGGTTGAAGTGGCCGGCCAGGTCGCGGATGTTCGAGCGTTTGGACAGCTGGATCCGCACCGAGAGGTCGTTGTCGCCGAAACGCTCGGCGGCCAGCCGCAGTTTTTCCAGATCGCGCCAGTGCGGACGAACCCAGAAGTACAGGACGATGCCCAGCAGCACAGCCAGCATCAGGTAGGCCCCGGCAATGTAGAACGGCATCAGGCTCGGCTCGGGCGGCAGCTTGATGCTGAGCAACTGCGAACCTCCGTCGATGTTGCTGATGAACTGGGTGTAATCGTCACGAATAACCAACACATCCTGGGCCAGTTCGGCTTTTTCCTGATCATTGAGGTTCAATTGGTCAGCCTCGACCAGGCTCAACGTCAGCCCGTAGTGCGGACGCAACGCCTCCAGTTGCGCCTCGCGCGCCGCGCCCTGCTGGTCGCGCATGTGTTCGACCAGCGACCAGGCCTGACCGCGCACCGCTTCACGGTTGTAGGCCTGCATCTGGTTGTCGAGCAACGCGTTGAAGGTGTGCTCGACGGTTTGCAGCGCCGCTACCAGCCCGACGGTCATCACCAGAAACAGCCCGAGAAATAACCGCAGCATCTACAACTCCCACGCGAACGGATTGAACAGGTAACCCTTGCCCCACACGGTCTTGATGCACACCGGTTCGCGAGGGTTGTCCTTGAGTTTGTTGCGCAACTTGCTGATGTACACGTCGACGCTGCGATTGAGGCCATCGAACGCGATGCCGCGCATGCGGTTGAGAATGTCATCGCGCGACAGGATCTTGCCGGCGGCGCTGGCCAGCAGCCACAGCAGTTCGAATTCCATGGTGGTCAGCTCGATCAGCTCGCCCGCCAGACGCACTTCGCGGCAACTGCGGTCGATGATCAGGTTGCCGAATTCCAGTGAACTGACCACGCCGCTGTCCGGCACCTGCCGGCGTTGCAGGGCCCGCAGGCGCGCGAGCAGGACCGGCGGCTTGATCGGTTTGATCACGTAGTCATCGGCGCCGGACTCCAGTCCCAGAATGTGGTCGAGGTCATCTTCCTTGGCCGTCAGGATGACAATCGGTGTGTCCGACACGCTGCGGATTTCCCGGCATACGTGCAGGCCGCTCTGCCCTGGCAGCATCAGGTCGAGCACCACCACTTTGGGCTTGAATTCGAGAAACGCGGCCACGGCCAGATCGCCGCGATGCACCGTGCGTACCTCGTAGCCGTGTTGTTCGAGAAAGTGGGCGATCAGCGCGGCCAGCCGCTCATCGTCTTCCACCAGCAGGACTCTGCCAAAACCCAGGTTATCCATAACAACCGCCGCCAACCGCTTTGTGAAGTGGGCGCCATTATGGCGGCATTCGCGGGCGAGTCGTTTATCGCAGGCAGCAAAAACCGGCCTCCGGGGCCGGTTTTCGTTGATGTTTCATACTCTTAAGAGTTTTTAACAATTCATGCCGCGACGGGTACGCCGCTGTGGAAGCGGAATTCCTCGTCCGGCGATTCGATCAGGTCCTGCTCGGCGGCGCGGACTTTCTCGATCACCTGGGCGATATCCTTGGCGTCACCGTACTGGTAGGCCAGTTTCAGGTAACCCTGGAAATGCCGGGCCTCGCTTTTCAGCAGGCCGAAGTAGAACTTGCCGAGTTCTTCGTCCAGATGCGGCACCAGCGCTTCGAACCGCTCGCAACTGCGCGCTTCGATGAAGGCGCCGACCACCAGGGTGTCGACCAGTTTCACCGGTTCATGGCTGCGCACCACTTTGCGCAGGCTCGAGGCATAACGGCCGGCATGCAGCTGGCGCAGTTCAATCTTGCGTCGCTTCATGATGCGCATCACCTGCTCGTGGTGCACCAGTTCTTCCCGGGCCAGACGCGACATCATGTTGATCAGATCGACGTGGGAATGGTACTTGGCGATCAGGCTCAACGCGGTGCTGGCGGCCTTGAACTCGCAGTTCTTGTGGTCGATCAGCAGGGTTTCCTGATCGGCCAGCGCGGCCTGGACCCAGGCGTCAGGCGTGCGGCAACCAAGGAATTCGTGGATTTCGGGAAGGATCATGGGGCTCACGGTCAAAAGGTGTTCGAGCGAAGGGCGCCGATTATACCGGCCTGCCCGCAGACCACCAGCGGCCGGCGTTGATATGCATCAAGTCGCAGACGGATGCGCAGCAACTATAGTTGTGCAACGCCGTGCCTTTTCATTGCTGGAGACTCACTCATGCAAGCCATTCGCAGCATTCTGGTGGTCATCGAACCCGAACACGCGGAAAGCCTGGCGCTCAAGCGCGCCAAGCTGATCGCCGGGGTGACCCAGGCCCATCTGCACCTGCTGGTCTGCGACAAGAAGCACGATCACGCCGGCATGCTCAGCGTGCTCAAAGCCGCGCTGCTGGCCGACGGCTACAGCGTCACCACCGAACAGGCGTGGAACGAGAGCCTGCACGAAACCATCATCGACGTGCAGCAGGCCGAAGGCTGCGGGCTGGTGATCAAACAGCATTTCCCCGACAGCTCGCTGAAAAAGGCCCTGCTGACCCCGGCGGACTGGAAGCTGCTGCGCCACTGCCCTACTCCGGTGCTGCTGGTGAAGACCGCCGGTTCGTGGAAGGACAAAGTGATTCTTGCAGCGGTCGACGTGGGCAATGCCGACGGCGAACACCGTCATCTGCACACCACGATCATCGACCATGGGTTCGACATCGCCAGCCTGGCCAAGGGGCACCTTCACGTGATTACCGCTCATCCGTCGCCGATGCTGTCGGCGGCCGACCCGACGTTCCAGCTCAAGGAAACCATCGAGGCGCGCTATCGCGAGCAATGCCGGGCGTTTCAGGCTGAATTCGACATTGATGACGCTCATCTGCATGTCGAGGAAGGCCCGGCGGACGTGCTGATTCCGTTCATGGCGCACAAGCTGCAGGCGGCGGTGACGGTGATTGGCACCGTGGCGCGCAGCGGGGTATCCGGTGCCTTGATCGGTAACACGGCTGAACAGGTGCTGGATACGTTGGAAAGTGACGTGCTGATACTCAAGCCTCAGGAGGTTGAAGACCATTTGGTCGAGTTGGCGGTCAAACATTAAGGCCCGCGGTGCCTGAACCGGCCCCTTCGCGAAGCTTTTGACCTTTAGTCGCCGAGGGCATCCTTGAGAAAACCGGGGGCGATGTAGCGCTGATAGTGCGCTTCCGACAGCAGGAAAAATTCCCGATCAATGGCATCGCGCAGTTCCGGCAGGTTCCAGTCGCGAAACTCCGGCAGCAGCACCATGCCGTAGGCTTCCAGATTAATGATCACCCGCGCGCCCCGGGCGATCAGCTGATATGCCCAGCAATATTCCGACTGATGCGGCACGAAGCGGATCTTGCGCTGCTCCAGCTGATGGCGCAGACGCGCCGGATCGAAGACCTCGACCTTGCTCGCCATCACTTGTGACAGCAATTGCTCAAGACGCAGCCAGACCGCGCGCTTTTCCTCCTCGTTGTAACCGTTCCAATGGATCACTTCGTGGTGGAAACGCTTGCAGCCACGGCACACCAGATCACCGTAAACGGTGGAGCAGAGGCCGACGCAAGGGGTCTTGATGGTCTGATTGGGCATAGAGTGGGCAAAACACTTGAAACGCGGAACAGGTCGGCATGTTAGCCCTTTGTCCGCCATTCATCACCCCTCAAACGTCAGGGACAAGCGCCGGATCAGGGTTTGCCCCAGCCGCGCACAACGCAACCAAAGTCCAATAGAGCGCGACTTACCTTTAAATTTTTTTTGCCGTAGAATCAGCCAGCCTTTTTAGGCGCCAATGTCCGTTAGAAGCTGTTTTCAAAGCGTCACGAGCACAGTCGTTCCTTCAGAGCGGTGTTGGCGTAAGGTTTTTCCAGCGGGGAAAAGCCATACGCCAACCCTCATCAGCTCCCCGTTCTGCAGGCGTAAAACTTTGAAAGCAGCTTCTGTAAGGAATTGCCGGTAATTCTGGCCGAACGACCCACAACGTCGTGAGGAGCATGAGTACGGCAATTTCGGGATGAGCGTCCCGGACACCCATTTGGGACCACTGATGAGGGTAATAACTGTGCTTGAAGCCTACCGCAAACATATCGAAGAGCGTGCAGCCCTGGGTATCGTTCCCCAGCCGCTTAACGCCGAACAAACTGCAGGCCTGGTCGAGCTGCTGAAGAATCCTCCGGCTGGCGAAGAAGCTTTCCTCGTTGACCTGATCACCAATCGCGTACCACCAGGAGTGGACGAAGCCGCCTACGTCAAGGCCGGTTTCCTCTCCGCACTGGCCAAGGGCGAAGTCTCCTCCCCTCTGCTGGACAAGAAGCGCGCTGTAGAACTGCTCGGCACCATGCAGGGCGGCTACAACATCGTGACCCTGGTTGAACTGCTGGACAATGCCGAGCTGGCGCCAGTGGCCGCCGAGGAACTCAAGCACACCCTGCTGATGTTCGATGCTTTCCACGACGTGGCTGAAAAGGCCAAGAACGGCAACGTTCACGCCAAGGCCGTGCTGCAATCCTGGGCTGACGGCGAGTGGTTCAAGAAGCGCCCGGTGCTGGCCGACAAGATCAGCCTGCGCGTCTTCAAGGTGACTGGCGAAACCAACACCGACGACCTGTCCCCTGCGCCAGACGCCTGGTCGCGTCCAGACATCCCGCTGCACGCCCTGGCCATGCTGAAAATGGCCCGTGACGGCATCGTTCCGGACGAGCAAGGCAAGACCGGCCCGATGAAGCAGATCGAAGAAATGCGCGGCCAGGGCTTCCCTATCGCCTACGTCGGTGACGTGGTCGGTACCGGTTCCTCGCGTAAATCGGCGACCAACTCGGTCCTGTGGTTCTTCGGCGACGACATCCCTTACGTTCCGAACAAGCGCGCTGGCGGTTTCTGCTTCGGCAGCAAAATCGCTCCGATCTTCTACAACACCATGGAAGATGCCGGCGCACTGCCAATCGAGTTCGACGTATCGAACATGAACATGGGCGACGTGATCGACCTGTACCCGCACGCAGGCAAAGTCTGCAAGCACGGTACCGACGAAGTCATCACCACCTTCGAAATGAAGACCCCGGTGCTGCTGGACGAAGTCCGCGCCGGCGGCCGTATCCCGCTGATCATCGGCCGTGGCCTGACCGAGAAGGCTCGCGCCGAACTGGGTTTGCCAGCGTTCGACCTGTTCAAGAAGCCTGAAGCACCGGCTGAAAGCACCAAGGGCTTCACCCTGGCGCAGAAAATGGTCGGCAAGGCATGCGGTCTGGCAGAAGGCAAAGGCGTTCGTCCTGGCACCTACTGCGAACCGAAGATGACCACCGTAGGTTCTCAGGACACCACCGGTCCAATGACCCGTGACGAACTGAAAGACCTGGCGTGCCTGGGCTTCTCCGCTGATCTGGTAATGCAGTCCTTCTGCCACACCGCGGCTTATCCAAAGCCGATCGACGTGACCACCCACCACACCCTGCCTGACTTCATCATGACCCGCGGCGGTGTTTCCCTGCGTCCGGGCGACGGCATCATCCACTCGTGGCTGAACCGCATGCTGCTGCCGGACACCGTGGGTACCGGTGGTGACTCGCACACCCGTTTCCCGATGGGCATCTCGTTCCCGGCCGGTTCCGGCCTGGTCGCGTTCGCCGCTGCCACCGGCGTCATGCCGCTGGACATGCCGGAATCGATCCTGGTGCGCTTCAAAGGCAAAATGAAACCTGGCATCACCCTGCGTGACCTGGTTCATGCCATTCCTTACTTCGCCATCCAGAACGGTCTGCTGACCGTTGAGAAGAAAGGCAAGAAAAACGCCTTCTCCGGCCGCATCCTGGAAATCGAAGGCCTGGAAGGTCTGACTCTGGAACAGGCGTTCGAACTGTCCGACGCCTCGGCCGAACGCTCGGCTGCCGGTTGCACCATCAAGCTGTCGAAAGAGTCGATCACCGAGTACCTGCAGTCCAACATCACCCTGCTGCGCTGGATGATTGGCGAAGGCTACGGCGATGCGCGTACCCTGGAGCGTCGTGCTCAAGCGATGGAAGCCTGGATCGCCAACCCGCAACTGATGGAAGCCGATGCCGACGCCGAATACGCCGAAGTCATCGAAATCGATCTGGCCGACATCAGCGAGCCTGTGCTGTGCGCGCCGAACGACCCGGACGACGCCCGTCTGCTGTCCAGCGTTGCTGGCGAGAAGATCGACGAAGTGTTCATCGGTTCGTGCATGACCAACATCGGTCACTTCCGCGCTGCCGGTAAACTGCTGGATCAGGTCAAGGGTCAGCTGCCAACCCGTCTGTGGCTGTCGCCGCCGACCAAGATGGACGCTCACCAACTGACCGAAGAAGGCTACTACGGCATCTACGGCAAAGCCGGCGCCCGCATGGAAATGCCAGGCTGCTCGCTGTGCATGGGTAACCAGGCACGCGTTGAGCCGAACAGCACCGTGGTGTCGACCTCGACCCGTAACTTCCCGAACCGTCTGGGCGACGGCGCGAACGTCTACCTGGCTTCGGCTGAGCTGGCGTCCGTTGCTTCGATCCTGGGTCGCCTGCCGACCGTCGAGGAGTACATGGAATACGCTGGCAAGATCGACAGCATGGCGGCCGATGTTTACCGCTACCTGTCTTTCGACCAGATTGCCGAGTTCCGTGAAGCGGCTGCGAACGCCAAGATCCCTGTCGTTCAAGCCTAACGCTGCAACGCAATGAAAAACGCCGCCCATCGCGAGATGAGCGGCGTTTTTTTATGCCTGCCGGATGGGGCTTCGCCCCGCGCTGATCGCAGGCACAAAAAAGGCCGACCTGCGAGGCAGATCGGCCTTTCTGTTTCACAAGATCAAACGGGATCTTGTGTTGGATCTCACGCCGTCAGCGAATAGATCAACGCCGAAATGGCCACCAGACCCACTGCGGTGACAAACACGTTCGACATCTGCCCACGATAACGGGCCATCGCCGACACTTTGCGGATCGCGTACATCGGCATCAGGAACAGGATCGCCGCGATGACCGGGCCACCGATGGTTTCGATCATGCCGAGGATGCTCGGGTTCAGGGTCGCCACGATCCAGCACACCACCAGCATGAACGCCGCCACGATGCGGTCCAGCGCCTTGGCGCCCGGACGCTTGCCGCTTTTGACGATCAAGCCCTTCAGGCCTTCGCTGGCACCGATGTAGTGGCCGAGGAACGACTTGGAGATCGCCACGAACGCAATCAGTGGCGCCGCGAACGCGATGGTCGGGTTGCTGAAGTGGTTGGCCAGGTACGACAGGATCGACAGGTTCTGCGCCTTGGCTTCCGCCAGTTGCTCCGGCGACAGGGTCAGCACGCAGCTGAACACGAAGAACAGCACCATCACCACCATCAGCAGGTGCGCGCGGGACAGGATCTGCGAGCTGCGCTCATCCGCGTGAATGCCGTAACGACGCTTCTGATCCACAGCAAACGCCGAGATGATCGGCGAGTGGTTGAAAGAGAACACCATCACCGGAATCGCCAGCCACAGCGTGTGCAGCAGCGCCGACGGTGCCGGCACTTGCGAAGCGGTGGTCAGGATGCCGCCGTTCCAGTGCGGAATCAGGTACACCGCCAGGAAGAGCAGCGCGACGATGAACGGATACACCATCAGGCTCATGGCCTTGACGATCACTTGCTCGCCGCAGCGCACCACGGCCAGCAGGCCGAGGATCAGCACGAACGAAAGCAGCGCGCGCGGTGGCGGCGTGATGTGCAGTTGGTGCTCGAGAAAACTGGCGACCGTGTTGGTCAGGCCAACGCTGTAGATCAGCAGGATCGGGAAGATAGCGAAGAAGTACAGCAGGGTGATCAGCGCGCCGGCCTTGATGCCGAAATGCTGTTCCACCACGTCCGTGATGTCGGCGCCTTCGCGACCGGAAAGCACGAAGCGGGTCAGGCCGCGGTGTGCGTAGAACGTCATCGGGAAGGCCAGCAGCGCGAGGATCACCAGCGGCCAGAAGCCACCCAGACCTGCGTTGATCGGCAAAAACAGGGTACCGGCGCCGATGGCCGTCCCAAACAGTCCCAACATCCAGGTAGTGTCATGGCGATTCCAGCTCGACAGTTCGGCTGGTGCTGCCGCCTCAAAGCGTTGTTCGACGCTATTGGCCTGATCATTCATCCGGTCGGATCTCCGCATTCCGGTCACTTGCCACTCGGTCAGGACGCGTCGGAAAAAACCGACAGACATGCTCCGGCCGAAACAGGGGCGCGATTCTCCGCGATAAATGAGCAGAAGCAAAGACTTAGCTGAGGAATGGTTGTGCGGAGCAGATCGGAGGCTTGTCGCTTTTGGGAAAAAGACTGTCGGCGCCAGATACGTCACATGTCGTTCTATGGCATGTGCTGGCGCCGAATGTGCCATGGGAAAACCCGATCAGATCGATCGGGCCAATATGAAGCCGAGGGACATGCAAAAGATGCCCAACCCCAGCAACCCCCAGATCGGGCGCATTTCTTTCCTGTTCTTGATCCGTATTTTTTCGGCCCACTCATCGTGTTCCCGTTCCAATTGCTCCATTCTGGCTTTGGCGTCATAGGTGCTCATGTTGATTTCCTTTTGGGTCATGTGTCTGAAGATTGCGAAAACGAACGTTCAAAACTTGAAAAAGACGCCCGCTAACGCCGCGCTTGCCGTCAACACGCCGGCCACCACCGCGACTGGATAGAAATACGTCTCCCACTTCAGCTTCTTCTCTTCCGCCAGAAGCTTCTGCCGCTCAGCCACCAGTTTTCGCGTTTCGTTATGCAGCCTGTCCAGTTCCAGGTTTTCACGGTTGTTCTGAAGCATTGGCCTTCCTTGGCTGATGGCAATTTCCGTCCGGGTTGCCGCTCCGTCCTGAAGAGCGCATCCCGTCCTGCTCTCTATGGTTCCGCGCTTCTCACCCCGCCGTATAGCGGATGAATCCGGCAGCACTTGTAGGCAACATCCGTAAATCCCGCAGGATGGTGCGTCCATTTCCTAACGTTTTTAAACAACCTCACTGACCGGCATTTTTCGGCTATACCCAATGGCGAATTGACTGACATTCCCGTCCAGTCCCCCTCGCCTGTGGAGCCATCCCATGCCCCTCGTCCGCGTCGACATCAAGAAGAACCCGGACCCGACGTTCGCCAAACGCATTGGCGAAGTGATCTACGCCGCCCTGCGCAGCGAGATCAATGTGCCGGAACATGACAACTTTCAGGTGCTGGCCGAGCACGACGACCAGCACTTGATCTATGACCCGCAATATTTGGGAATCCAACGCAGCGACGGCATCGTGTTCATCCAACTGACCATCAGCGAAGGCCGCACCGTGGAGATGAAACAACGGCTGTTCCAGACCATCGCGCGCAACCTGAACCAGCAACTGGCCGTGCGTCAGGAGGATGTGTTTATCAACCTGGTGGAGGTGAAAAAAGAGAACTGGTCGTTCGGCAACGGCATCGCCCAGTACGTGACCTGATCCTGTGACCACCGGCGCCGGCCTCACCTTCTGACGAAGCACCCGCGCGCTCCCCGCATCAGCTCCTACACTGCCTGATGCGGGGCCGCGCCAGCCATTGCCAAACCGCTCTGGAGTCAGCACTCTGAACCGACTTTTGCGCCCGAAGACCGACGATCACAGGAGCCGAGTAATGCCCGCCACCGTTCTGGTACTGGTTGAAACCATCAATGACTATTTGCCGATTCTTGAACATCAGGGTTTTCACCTGATTCTCGCGCCGACCCCTGCCGAACGCGCGCAAGCCATCGCCACCCACGGGGCGCGGATTGACGCGGTGCTGACCCGCGGCCCGCTGGGTTTATATGCTGAAGAGATCGCCGCATTGCCCGCGCTGAAAATCATCTGCGTGATCGGCGCCGGTTACGAGCAGGTCGACCTGCAGGCCGCCAGCGACCGGGGTCTGATCGTGACCAACGGCGCCGGCGTCAATGCTTCGTCGGTGGCCGACCACGCCATGGCCATGCTGCTGGCGCTGGTGCGTGACGTACCGCGCTGCGACGCAGCCGTGCGTCGGGGCGAGTGGCCGAAAATCATGCGCCCGTCACTGGCCGGCAAGCGCCTGGGGATTCTCGGACTGGGCGCGGTGGGGATGGCGATCGCCAAACGCGCAAGCCTGGGCTTCGACATGGAGATCAGCTACCACAACCGTCAGGTGCGCAGTGATGTGCCTTACGCCTTCTGCTCGACCCCGACCGAACTGGCCCGGGCCTCGGACTTTCTGGTGGTCGCCACGCCCGGCGGCATCGGCAGCCAGCATCTGGTGACCCGCCCGGTGCTCGATGCCCTGGGGCCCAACGGTTTTATCGTCAACATTGCCCGCGCCAGCGTCATCGCCACCGCTGAACTGATCAGCGCACTGGAACAACGTCGCATCGCCGGGGCGGCGCTGGATGTGTTCGATCACGAGCCGCAAGTGCCCGATGCACTGAAAAACCTCAGCAATGTGCTTCTGACCCCGCACGTCGCCGGATTATCACCGGAAGCCACCCAGGGCACCGTGGAACTGGTGGGCAAAAATCTGGTGGCTTTCTTCTCCGGCCAACCGGTGCTGACGCCCCTCCAGTTGCCGCCGAAACTGAACAACCAGCGCGTGCACTAAAGCGCGCCAGGCAAAGTTCAAGACGCCGGGATTCGGCGTCTGCCGAAATCATGCCAAGCGTGGCGGCGTTGGGCTGCGGGACGCCACGCCCATTCCTAAAGTTGATTACCGTCCAACACGCTAACCTATAAGACCGGACCGCGCTTGTGACGACCCGAGCGCGCCATTAGATTAGCCAATGATGTCTGGCCTCCAAAATAAGCAGAAGGGATAAGCATGGCGCTTACTGACCAGTCCACCCGTATCCGCTCTGGCGAAGAACTCGATGCCAGCCTGATCGATCCGTACCTCAAGGCTCATATTCCGGGCCTGACCGGCACACCGCAGATCAGCCAGTTTCCCGGCGGCGCGTCGAACCTGACCTACCTGCTGGAATACCCGGACCAGGAATTCGTCCTGCGCCGTCCGCCGTTCGGCCACAAGGCCAAATCCGCCCACGACATGGGCCGCGAATTCCGCATCCTTAACCAGTTGCGCGACGGTTTCCCGTATTGCCCAAAAGCCTACGTGCACTGCACCGACGATTCGGTGATCGGCGCCGAGTTCTATGTGATGGAACGGGTCAAGGGGATCATCCTGCGCTCGGACCTGCCGCCGGAGCTGGGGCTGGATTCGGCGAAAACCGAAGCCCTGTGCAAGAGTTTCATCGACCGTTTCGTCGAACTGCACCGGGTCGATTACAACGCCTGCGGCCTCGGCGATCTGGGCAAACCGGAAGGCTACGTCGCCCGCCAGATCAAAGGCTGGAGCGAGCGTTACGAAAAAGCCCTGACCCCGGACGCTCCGCACTGGGAACAGGTCAAAGCCTGGCTCACCGACAAGATGCCGGCCGACCACCCGACCTCCAGCATCGTCCACAATGACTACCGCTTCGACAACGTGATTCTCGACCCGAACAACCCGATGCAGATCATCGGCGTGCTCGACTGGGAACTGACCACCCTCGGCGATCCACTGATGGACCTGGGCAACACCCTCGCCTACTGGATCCAGGCCGACGACCCGGCACCGGTGCAACTGATGCGCCGCCAGCCAAGCCACGCGCCAGGGATGCTGACCCGCCGCGAATTCGTCGACTATTACGCCGAACGCTCGGGCATCCAGATCGACAATTTCGATTTCTACTACACCTACGGCCTGTTCCGCCTGGCCGGCATCGTGCAGCAGATCTACTACCGCTTCTTCCATGGCCAGACCCAGGACAAACGCTTCGCGCAGTTCATTCACATGAACAAACTGCTGGAGCAGATGAGCCTGCAGGTCATTGCCAAATCCAGCCTCTGATGACGGCGTTATAACAAGGCTTACTACAAGGGAATCCCATGTCCAAGACTCAGTTGTTCGACCTCGACGGCAAGATCGCTTTCGTCTCCGGCGCCAGCCGCGGCATCGGTGAGGCCATCGCCAAACTGCTGGCCCAGCAAGGCGCCCATGTCATCGTTTCGAGCCGCAAACTCGAAGGCTGCCAGCACGTGGCCGATGCCATCATCGCCGACGGCGGCAAGGCCACAGCAATCGCCTGCCACATCGGCGAAATGGAACAGATCAGCCAGGTCTTCGCCGGAATCAAGGAACAGTTCGGCCGGCTGGACATCCTGGTCAACAACGCCGCGACCAACCCACAGTTCTGCAACGTGCTGGACACCGACCTTGGCGCCTTCCAGAAAACTGTCGACGTGAACATCCGCGGCTACTTCTTCATGTCGGTGGAAGCCGGCAAGCTGATGCGCGAAAACGGCGGCGGCAGCATCATCAACGTGGCCTCGATCAACGGCATCTCGCCGGGGATCTTCCAGGGCATCTACTCGGTGACCAAGGCTGCGGTGATCAACATGACCAAAGTCTTCGCCAAGGAATGCGCGCAGTTCGGCATCCGCTGCAATGCCCTGCTGCCGGGCCTGACCGACACCAAATTCGCCTCGGCCTTGGTTAAGAACGACGCGATCCTGAAACAGGCCCTGACGCAGATCCCGCTCAAACGCGTCGCCGACCCGAGCGAAATGGCCGGCGCCGTGCTGTACCTGGCGAGCGACGCGTCGAGCTACACCACCGGCGTGTCGCTGAACGTGGACGGCGGATTCCTGTCCTGAGCCGCTTCTGACGCAAAAGAAAAGGGCAGCCCGAGGGCTGCCCTCTTCATGCCTCCAGAACCTTCGGCAACTGCCAGCCGAAATGCACCGACAACAACCGCAACAACAAACACGCCGCCCCCGCCAGCAACGCAGCCGCCACCGGCGGCACACCCAGCCTGCGCCCGACAATCAACACCTCCGCCCCGACAAACGCCGAACTGGCATACAGATCCGCCTGCAACACCACCGGCACCCGCGCCAGCACAATGTCACGCAACACCCCGCCACCGACCCCGGTAATCGTGCCCATCAACATGGCCACAAACGGCGAGATCCCGAAATTCAAGGCCTTCTGCGCCCCGGCCACGGCAAACAGCGCCAATCCCGCCGCATCCAGCACGATCAGGGTCAAACCGGACCAGCCCAGTACCAGCTCATGAAAAACAAACGCCACCCCGCCCATGGCAAACGCCAGCGCCGGATAGCGCCAGTCCGCCACAGCCTTGGGCGGCGTAGCACCGATCAACAGATCACGCGTCACCCCGCCACCGAGCGCGACGATGAACGCAATCACCATCACCCCGAGCAGATCGAGCTGACTGCGCATCGCCGCAATCGCGCCTTCCACGGCAAAGACTGCGGTGCCAACCAGATCGGCCACCAGCACAATCCACTCGACCCGCGCCTTCAACGGCGCCCGGCTTATTGAGTGACGCAACGGGTCTTGGTGATGTGTCGAGTCACTTGCCCGTCGGCATAGGCATCACCGGCGACCTCGGTATTTTCCATGACCTGACAAGTGCGCTCAGGTGGCGGAGGCGGTGCTGCCGGCGGAGGGGGTGGCGGACTGGCGCAACCACTGAGCAGCACCAGACCGAAAGCCGACAACAACGAAGCACACACGCGTTTCCCAGGATTGTTCATAGGATGACCCGCGATGAATGGAAGAAAACTCCCGTCGCCGAGCAGGACAACGCCCGGCTATGGAAACCGAACTACTCATTCCTTATAGACCAGTGGGGTGTGAGTGCCAGTGAAATGGTGGGACTGGGGGGAATTGGCTGTCGATTTTGGGGTGGGGTTGGTGATTGGATCGTGGGGTCCGACAAATCGAGGACAGCCTTGAGAACCAGCCCTCACCACAGCCCTCCCGAAACGTCGGACCGCCCGTAGGGAGAGGGAGCCTACGGAGTTGCTCATTCAAGTTATATCGACCTGAACCATCGAGGCGAACTCAAGCTTTGAAGAGCACACAAGTCGGCTTAGCGCTCTTCACCACTCACCACGATGAGCGTTAGCTCGAGTAAGGCTTTTGACGTGCTGGCCCCGTCGGCAGGCTGAGTGGAGGGATTGATCCGGGGGGGGGGAGCGCAGCGACCGTTTGGCGAAGCCAAACACATCGAGAGGAGGTGCAGCGAAGCAAACCGTAGGCGATGCCCCCGGATCAATCCCGGAGCGAAGGAACCCGAGCCACAGCGAGGGCCGTACGTCAGGGCACAGACCTTTTGGTTACTTTTGGGGCGTTCCCTCTGTGTCAGGCTACCTGTCGCCCTTGTTGATTGACTCGTTCATTCAAGAGGGTGAAGGTGCATAACAATGTCCAATTTAGGCAAGCGCTACGACA
>NZ_NEKA01000010.1:0-248424 GCF_002113205.1 Pseudomonas sp. B16(2017) | reverse complement strand
TCGATGAACTGAAGCGATCTACTATCGAAACCTACTTAACTCATTGAATCTCAAGGAGTTTTCCGTTTCGACTGCGCCGGAAGTGGGGCGAATTATAGAGACTCAGAATCTGCCGTCAACACTTAATTTCGCTTTTCTTGAAAAACCTGCTTCTTACCCATCAAACGCGGGATCCGACGGGTCAAGGGAGGAATTCGCAGCGCTAGAAGGAAAACACCTATAAAGGCATAGATCGCCCACTCTTTGAGATCGGCACGTACGATCCATAACATATGCAGCAATCCCAACCCGAGAATCACATACACCAACCGGTGCAGCTTCTTCCAGCGGGTACCTAAACGGCGCTGGCTGTATCGGTTGGAGGTAACCGCCAATGCCAACAATCCCAGAAAACCCAAAGCACCCACAATAATGTAAGGACGCTTGCGCAGTTCGACGCCCAGTTGCGACCAGTCAAAACCGAGAATGAACGCCATATAGCTGCAAAGATGCAGAACCACATAGGCAAAACACCAAAGCCCCAACTGCCTGCGCACAGCAATCCACCCGGCCCACCCCGTAAGCTTCTGCAACGGCGTCATACTCAAGGTGATCAACAGCAACACCAATGTCCCGAGACCCAGTCGATCAACCAGGACTTTCCCGGGATCAGGCCCAAGCAGATCCGCAAAGGCCTGATAGAACCAGAACAGCGGCCATATTGCCGCAGCCAGGAAAACACCTACGCGCCAGATCGGATATCGCATCAGTAGTTCTTCCGCAGATCGAGCCCTGTATATAAAGAAGCGACCTCGTCCGCATAGCCGTTGAACATCTGCGTATCACGCACATTCGGCTTGAACAGGCTGTTGGGCAACCGCCTCTCCCGCGCCTGGGTCCAACGTGGATGGTCGACCGTAGGGTTCACATTCGCATAAAACCCGTACTCATCCGCCGCAATGCTCTGCCAGGTCGTCTTTGGCTGCTCGCTGACCAGACTGATCCGCACGATGGATTTGACGCTCTTGAATCCGTACTTCCAGGGCACCACCAGACGCAAAGGCGCACCGTTCTGATTGGGCAATTCGCGGCCATACATACCTACCGCAAGAATCGCCAAGGGATTCATCGCCTCATCCAGGCGCAAACCTTCAACATAGGGCCAGTCGATCAGGGCAAATCCCGAACGCTGTCCGGGCATGCTCTTCGGATCCTGCAAGGTTTCGAAGCGAATGTATTTGGCATTGGAAGTCGGTTCTACCTGCTTCAACAGCGCCGAGATGGGGAAACCAATCCAGGGAATCACCATCGACCACGCCTCAACACAACGAAGGCGATAGATGCGCTCTTCCAACTGGTAAGGCTTCATAAAGTCTTCCAGAGCATAACGCCCCGGCTTGCCCACCTCCCCGTCCACCACCACACTCCACGGTTCGGTTTTCAACGAACCGGCATTGGCCGCCGGGTCGCCCTTGTCGGTACCGAATTCATAGAAGTTGTTGTAATGGGTCGCGTCTTTGAAAGGTGTGATCGCCTCATCCTTGACGCTCACCACCCCCCATTTGACAGAGGGCAGTTTCTCGGCAAACCAGGCGGGCGCCTTTCCGGCTTCGACATCGGCATAGCGGGCAGCCTCTTCGGCACTGGCCCAGCGCGGCAAAGTGCTCATGGCCAAACCGGCCGCGGTTGCTCCGAGCAATTGACGGCGAGAGAGATAAATGGATTCAGGCGTGACGTCCGACTCATGGCAGTCGGACGCTTTGGGGACTTTGATCAGCATGGCAACTCCGCAGCTTTGGAGGACAGATGCACCATAGACTGCGGAGTATGAGGGAAATTACATCACTCGGCGTGTTTGTGACGACGAAGATGCAACAGATACTGCACCGGGCCCGACGCGGCATAAGCGAGGAACACCAGCAGCAGAATGCGAGGCGGATCGCTGAACACCACGGCAAACACCAGCACCACCGCCAGAATCGCCACGAAAGGCACGCGCCCCTTCAGATCCAGCTCCTTGAAGCTGTTGTATTTGATATTGCTGACCATCAGCATGCCGGCGGCCGCTACCATCAGCGCGACCAGGAACGACATCTTCGAACCCTGGATCCCGTAATCGCTGAACGCCCAGACAATGCCCGCAACAACGCCGGCAGCAGCCGGGCTGGCAAGACCGATGAAGTAGCGCTTGTCGGCGGTCCCCACCTGAGTGTTGAAACGCGCCAGACGCAACGCCGCACCCGCCACATAGATGAAGGCAACCATCCAGCCGACCTTGCCCATGTCACCCAGTGCCCAGCCGAAAGCCAGAAGCGCCGGCGCGACACCGAAGGCAACCATGTCCGACAACGAGTCGTACTCGGCACCGAACGCACTTTGGGTATTGGTCATGCGTGCCACGCGACCATCAAGGCCGTCGAGCACCATGGCGACGAAAATCGCGATGGCGGCAAAGGCGAAATACTTGCTCGCATTCGCCGCGTCCCCGGCACTCAAGGCAGCCTGGGCACTCATCGAGTTGATGATGGAATAAAACCCCGCGAACAGATTCGCAGTGGTGAACAGATTCGGCAGAAGATAGATACCACGATGCCGGACTTTACGGCCTTCTGCGTCATGCCCTTCTTCGATGTGCTCATCGATGGGCAGCAGGCTTTCGGCGTCTGAAGCCTGGTTCGGCTCTTCGGGACGTTCGCTCATGGACAGTACCTTGCAACGGATTGGACATTTTCGACAGGTGTCTGGGACGACGGTTCGGCCACAAACGATGCAGCTTTATACCAGAACCGCCGGCCCATACGAAAAAACGCGGCCGAGGCCGCGTTTTTTCATACAAGGTTCGACGACTTAGTTTTTGGCTTTGTCGACGATCTTGTTGGCACCGATCCACGGCATCATGGAGCGCAGCTGCTCGCCGATGATTTCGATACCGTGAGCGGCGTTGTTACGACGCTTGGCGGTCATCGAAGGGTAGCCGGTTGCGCCTTCGCTGATGAACATTTTGGCGTATTCGCCGTCCTGAATACGTTTCAGGGCGTTGCGCATGGCCTGACGGGATTCGGCGTTGATCACTTCCGGACCGGTCACGTACTCGCCGTATTCAGCGTTGTTGGAGATCGAGTAGTTCATGTTGGCGATGCCGCCTTCGTACATGAGGTCAACGATCAGCTTCAGTTCGTGCAGGCACTCGAAGTAGGCCATTTCCGGCGCATAGCCAGCTTCAACCAGAGTTTCGAAACCGGCTTTTACCAGTTCAACGGTACCACCGCACAGAACGGCTTGTTCGCCGAACAGGTCGGTTTCGGTCTCGTCCTTGAAGGTGGTTTCGATGATGCCGGTACGACCGCCACCAACGCCGGCGGCGTAGGACAATGCAACGTTCTTGGCGTTGCCCGAGGCGTCCTGATAGATCGCGATCAGGTCAGGGATACCGCCGCCTTTCACGAACTCGGAACGTACGGTGTGGCCCGGTGCTTTCGGCGCGATCATGATCACGTCGAGGTCGGCACGCGGAACAACCTGGTTGTAATGGATCGCGAAGCCGTGGGAGAAGGCCAGGGTGGCGCCTTTCTTGATGTTCGGCTCGATTTCGTTCTTGTACAGCTGGGACTGGAACTCGTCCGGGGTCAGGATCATGACCAGGTCGGCACCGGCAACAGCGGCAGCCACGTCGGTCACTTTCAGGCCGTGGGCTTCAGCCTTGGCAACGGTAGCCGAACCTTTACGCAGACCGACGGTAACGTCGACACCGGAATCTTTCAGGTTGCACGCCTGGGCGTGGCCCTGGGAGCCGTAACCGATGATGGCAACTTTCTTGCCCTGGATGATCGACAGGTCGCAGTCTTTATCGTAGAAAACTTTCATGAATTTCCCCTTTATATCCAGGCCGTTCAGGCCATTCGCTAATTTGGTTTAGATGCTGAGTACTTTGTCGCCGCGGGCAATACCGGTGACGCCACTGCGGACGGTCTCCAGAATCGATGCGGTGCCGATGGACTGAATGAAGCTGTCGAGCTTGTCGCTGGTACCGGTCAGTTGAACGGTATACACGCTGGCGCTGACGTCGACGATCTGTCCACGGTAAATATCGGTGGTGCGTTTGATCTCGGCGCGCTGGGCGCCAGTGGCCTTGACCTTGACCAGCATCAGTTCGCGCTCGATGTGAGCGCTTTCCGACAGGTCCACCAGCTTGACCACTTCGATCAGCTTGTTCAGGTTTTTGGTGATCTGCTCGATGATTTCATCGTGACCGACGGTGGTCAGCGTCAGACGCGACAGGGTCGGGTCTTCGGTTGGCGCCACGGTCAGGCTTTCGATGTTGTAGTTGCGCTGCGAGAACAGGCCGACTACGCGAGACAAAGCACCGGGTTCGTTTTCCAGAAGCAAGGAAATAATGTGCCGCATGATTAGGTACGCTCCGTCTTGCTCAGCCACATATCGCGCATCGAGCCGTCTTTGATCTGCATCGGATAGACGTGCTCGCTGGTGTCGACCGAAATGTCGATCACCACCAGGCGATTTTTCATGGCGAACGCCTCTTCCATCTTCGACTTCAAATCTTTCGATTCGGTGATGCGCACGCCGACGTGGCCATAGGCCTCGGCCAGCTTGACGAAGTCAGGCAAGGATTCCATGTAGGAGTGCGAGTGACGGCTGCCGTAACTCATGTCCTGCCACTGACGAACCATGCCCAGAACACCGTTGTTCAAGATGACGATCTTGACCGGCAAACCATATTGCAGGCAGGTCGACAGCTCCTGGATGTTCATCTGGATGCTGCCTTCACCGGTGACGCACGCAACATCGGTATCTGGGAAGCTCAAAGCGATACCCATCGCGGCCGGCAGACCGAAGCCCATCGTGCCCAGACCACCGGAGTTGATCCAGCGGTTCGGCTTGTTGAACTTGTAGTACTGCGCAGCAAACATCTGGTGCTGGCCCACGTCGGAGGTCACAAAGGCATCGCCCTTGGTCACTTCGCACAGGGTTTCGATCACGGTCTGTGGCTTGATCTTGCTGCCGTCGCCCTTGTCGTAAGGGAACAGGCCACGATCACCGCGCCACTCGTCAACCTGCTTCCACCAGCTGGCGACCGCTTCCTTGTTCGGGGTTTCGCCGATTTCCTTGAGGATCGCGACCATTTCAGTCAGGACGCTCTCCACCGGACCAACGATTGGCACGTCGGCCTTGATGGTCTTGGAAATCGAAGCCGGGTCGATGTCGATGTGAATGATCTTGGCGTTCGGGCAGAACTTCGGCGCGCCGTTGATCACGCGATCGTCGAAACGCGCACCGACCGCCAGGATCACGTCGGCATGGTGCATCGCCAGGTTAGCGGTGTAGCTGCCGTGCATGCCGAGCATGCCGATGAACTGACGGTCAGTGCCAGGGTAGGCACCCAGGCCCATCAAGGTATTGGTAACCGGCAGGTTGAGCATTTGCGCCAGTTCGGTCAGCGGCGCGGAGCCGTTGCCGAGAATCACGCCACCGCCGGAGTACAGCACGGGACGCTTGGCCGCCAGGAGCATTTCTGCCGCCTTGCGGATTTGCCCGGAGTGACCGCGAACGGCCGGGCTGTAGGAACGCAGTTTGGCTTTCTTCGGGAAGATGTATTCGAACTTCTCGGCCGGGTTGGTCATGTCTTTCGGGATATCGACCACGACCGGGCCCGGACGACCGGATTGCGCCAGGTAGAAGGCCTTCTTCATGACTTCCGGGATTTCCGAGGCGTGCTTGATCATGAAGCTGTGCTTCACGATCGGCCGGGAGATACCGATCATGTCGGTTTCCTGGAACGCGTCGGTACCGACCATGGTGCTTGGCACCTGACCGGAAATGATCACCATTGGAATCGAATCCATATAGGCGGTGGCGATACCGGTGATGGCGTTTGTGGCGCCTGGACCGGAAGTCACCAATACCACGCCGGCTTTACCGGTGGCACGGGCGTAGCCGTCAGCCATATGGGTAGCCGCTTGTTCGTGACGAACCAGGATGTGGGTTACTTCCGGTTCTTTGAACAGGGCATCGTAAACATGAAGGAGAGCACCACCCGGGTACCCGTAGATATATTTGACGCCTTCGTCACGCAAAAAGCGGACGAGCATCTCACCGCCAGATAAAAGCTCCACGTTGTTCACCTCTAAAACGCCAGAATACCGTCCACAAAAAGGCGAACGGGTCTTAATAGGTTTACTTCTCGGCAGAGCATGAGCGACGGTGGTCGCCGACTACGTCAGCACTGACTGAGCAAGTATTGGGATCGTCCCAAGTGTTGCGGGCCTTTCCCACCCAGCGCGAGGTAACGCGTTGCGGGTGTAACAGGTCGACGCGGATATGCGCCTCATGATCTGCCGAGAGGGTCTGCTTCTGGCAGTCCCTGTACAGCGGACTTTGGATTCTTCTGTTTCGCCCTCTGCAAGTCAAGCCGTCTATGTGCTTAATTGTGGGTAAGCACATGAGAACGCAAGAAAAAACCTGGAAACCGCTACTCTGTTAGCTTCAATTGCGCAGTTTTGCCAAGGAATCAGCATGCGAACGCTTCTCCTAATTCTGTTAATCAGCGCCAGCCCATGGTGCATGGCCGCTCAGATCTACAAATGGGTCGATGCCCAGGGCGTCACCCATTTCGATCAGCAGCCACCTCAGGGGCAGTCATCCACCGCCGTGGAGACGCCCTCCTCGCCCGCGCCAAAACCTGCCGCACTACCTGGCGGCGGAACGCTGGGCGATCAGAAAGCCATCGATGACAAGGTCAAGAAGCAAGTGGCCGAACAACAGAATCAACTCAAGGCATTTTGCGAACAGGCGCGCACGAATCTCGCGCAACTGCAGAACAATCCGCGCTTGAGGGAGGAGGTGGAGGGAGAACTGCGGCGTCTGAGCGACGACCAGCGACAGCAACGTACTGACGAGGCAAAGAAACAGATAGCGGAAAACTGCCAGTGACGACTGGCAGCTCCCGGTTCAGCGTGAAGCGGTGATCAGCAGGTCGAACTCTTTGAGCAACACCTGAAGCTGCCGATCCTTGCCCTGCAGGTTGCGTTGGGCAAAAACCATTTCGGCCATTTCCTGAATGCCCGAGGCATTGGGCAATGGCAGATCCTGTTCGAGGATCATCTTCATCCGCGGCAGGAAGATCCATTGCAACCACTGCTCGAAATCAAGCGTGTCGACCGAAAACGGCTCGACGCTGCTCAGGGCTTCGACCGAGGGCTGGACGTCATCCCACCAGCCCTGGGCGCGCAGTTCGCGCTCGATCAACAGCAATTGATCGGCGACTTTGGAGAAACGACTGTCCATCACAGCGAAACCTTGGCCTTCTGACGGGCCAGAGTGGCGCCGGCGGAATCACCTTGTTTCTCACGCGCCTGAGCGATCAATTCCCACAGACTGGCCTGCAAGTCCGGACGACCATTGGCCATGGTCAGTGCGCGACGAGCGGTCTGCTCGGCTTGCGGCGCATCGCCCTGGGCCATGCGCACCTGCGCCAGACGGTAAAGCACTTGCGGCTCGCGCGGTGCTACACGCTGCGCACGCTCCAGGCTGGAGGACGCGCCGTTGAGGTCGCCACCGGCCTGCTGCTGTTGCGCAGTGGTCAACAGAGCGAGAACCGGGCCATCCAGTTGTTCATCGGCAGACAGACCACCGCCGCTGCTGGCCGAAGGAATGCCGCTCGGCGTCGAAGGCATGCTGTAGCTGCCGGAGCTGATCGGCGCCGACTCGACCGCCGACGGGTTGTACGGCCCCGGCGTGATGCCGCCGGACGCCGGGCCCGGAACGATCGGCGAAGTGCTGATCGGCGCCGAAGCCGCTGCGCCGCCCGGCACCATCACTACCACACCGGTATCGCCTTGCGGGATCGCTTGGGTCTGGGCCTGTGCAGGACGTTTCACCGTCGTTTGACGGAAACCGCCATTGGCCGAAATGCGCTCGCTGTTGGACACGGCGGTGCCGGAATCCACGACCGGGATCGAACCACGCTGTACGGTGGAGCAGCCGCTGAGCAAAGCCACGGCGGTCACCGCTGGAATCAACCACTTGTTCACTTGAAACCCTCTTTGCTTAATTCATCCAGCCCTTGACCCAATCCATCACCGACTCGCCCGATGCCGGGCTTTCGCCCGCACAGGAGGCGCCGGGTGGCGGTTCGCTGCCGCGAATATACGGCATCTGCACGGCGCCCGGACAGTTGGCATCGGAGCCTTGGCCGGTACGCGAATCGACCCAGGCCTGCACCACGTTATCCGGCTGCGGCATGTCCAGCGGCAGCGGATCGGCCTTGCGCATGAAACTGGTCCAGACCTGCAACGCACCGGTGGCCCCGGTGAACGGCGTCTTGCCGTTGTCGTCGCGGCCGAGCCAGACTACCGCCAGCAGATCCTGGCTGAAGCCGGCAAACCAGCTGTCGCGCGAATCGTTACTGGTGCCGGTCTTGCCCGCCAGTGTCAGGGTTCTTGGCAACACGTTATAAACCGAACTGCCGGTGCCTTCACGCATGACCCGCTGCATGGCGTTCTGGATCAGGTAGATCGAGGCCGGGTCGAAACGCTGCTCGATCTGGAACGGATAACGCTTGAGCGGTTCGCCGTCGGCAGTCAGCACGCTGCGAATCCCGCGCATCGGCGTATTGAAACCACCGTTGGCAAGCGTCTGGTACATGGTCGCGACTTCAATCGGGGTCATTCCGCCCGCACCGAGCAGCATCGACGGGAACGCCGGAAACTCGCGGGTCACGCCCAGGCGACCCAGCGTCTTGAGGACATTCGGAACGCCAACCGCCAGACCGAGGCGCGAGGTCGACAGGTTGTAGGAATGTGCCAGCCCCTGATACAGGAACACCGTACCGTGGGAGCGACGGTCATAGTTCTGCGGTTTCCAGACCTGACCATCCGCACCCTTGATTGAAAGCGGCTCGTCCGACAGCCAACTGGTCAACGTGTACTGGCTCGGCTTTTCCAGTGCCGTCAGATAAACTGCCGGCTTGATCAGCGAGCCGATCGGCCGTACCGCATCCAGCGCGCGGTTGAACCCGGCAAAACTCGCCTGACGGCTGCCGATCATGGCCTGGACTTCGCCGGTTTCCGGGTTGGTAACGACCATCGCCGCTTCCACGTCGTCGGAGCCCTTGCGACCGGACAGGCGCTTGAAAGTGTCGTTGACCGACGCTTCGGCTTTCATCTGCAGAATCGGATCGAAGCTGGTGAAAATCCGCAGGCCTTCTTCGGTCAAGTCTTCGTCGCGGTAGTCTTCACGCAACTGGCGTTTGACCAGATCGATGAAGCCCGGAAACGAACTGTCGGCCAGCTTGCCGCGCGTGGTTACGCCCAGCGGCATTTTCTTCGCGGCAGCCACCTGCTCGGCGGAGGCGACACCCTGCTGCTCAAGCACATCGAGCACCAGATTGCGTCGCTCCAGCGCCCGCTCCGGGTTGCGACGCGGGTTGTAATAGGACGGCCCTTTGACCATGCCGACCAACAACGCGACCTGGTGCAGCTTCAGCTCAGACAAAGGCTGCGCAAAGAAAAACTGGCTGGCCAGACCGAAACCGTGCACCGCTCGCTGACCGTCCTGACCGACAAAGACTTCGTTGAGGTACGCCTCGAGGATTTCCTTTTTGTCGTAATGCAGCTCGAGCAGCATCGCCATCATCGCTTCGGTGAGCTTGCGGGTCAGGCTGCGTTCGTTGGTGAGGTAGAAGTTCTTGACCAGTTGCTGGGTCAGTGTACTGCCGCCCTGAGTCATCTTGCCGCCCGAGGTGTTGACCCAGACTGCGCGGGCAATCGATTTCGGCGATACGCCCCAGTGGCTGTAGAAATCCCGGTCTTCCACGGCGACCAGGGTTTCCAGCAGATACGGCGGCACCTGATCGAGCTTGATCAGAATCCGGTCTTCAAGATTTTTCGGGTAGATACCGCCGATCATCAGCGGCTCCAGGCGTACCACGGAGAGCTTTGAACCGTTGATCGCCGAGAGTTCGGCCACGTAATCGCCGGAGAACCGCACGCGCACTGGCTGCGGTTTCTCGAGGCCTTCATAGAATTGAAAGCCACGGGTATTCAGATCAACCGTGTTGCCATTGACCGCCGCCGCGCCGGGACCGTTGCTCACGGCTTCGCGGCGATAGCCCAGGGCATCGAGTTCGGTGAGGAAATCGTCCTTGCTCAGCTTTTGTCCGACGAACAGCTCGAGCGGACGCGCGTACACCTTGGCCGGGATGGTCCAGCGCTTGCCGGAGAACTTCTCCTGCACCACGGCATCGAGGTAAACGGCGAAGCCGGCCAGCACCACAAGGCCGACCAGACTGAGTTTAAGGGCCCAGCCCAACCATGGGCGCAGGCCCCGGGAAGCTGGTTTTTTAGGGGAACGGGGGGATCGAGTACGAGTCATGGCGGCGGATTATACGCACTTTATTCATACTCAACAGGAGCGCTCCGAGGTTTGCGTCGGGCTGGCGAGCGGCCATAATGAGCGCCTTGAATTTCCCCCAGTCTCTGAAGGATCGTCCGTGAGCCAGTCCCTGATCGCTGCCCTGCAAAACCCGGCCCTCTACCCGCATCCCGTCGAAGGGTTCCAGGTCATCGAAACCCATATCTCGTGGGTGCTGCTCACCGGTCCCTACGCTTATAAAGTGAAGAAACCGGTGAATTTCGGATTCCTCGACTTCACCAGCCTCGACTCCCGCGAGCACTTCTGCGGTGAAGAGCTGCGCCTGAACCAGCGCCTGACCGAAGATTTGTATCTGGAAGTGATTCCAGTGACCGGCAGCGCCGAAGCCCCGCAACTGGGTGGCGAAGGCCCGGCCATCGAATACGTGCTGAAAATGCGCCAGTTCCCGCAGACCGGCCTGCTCAGCACCCTGCAAGCCAACGGCGAGCTGACCACCGCGCACATCGACGCGATGGCCGAGCAGATCGCCCGCTTCCACCTCAACGCGCCGAAAGTCCCGGCCGAACACGATGCCGGCACGCCTGAAAGCGTGATGGCGCCGGTGCGTCAGAACTTCGAACAGATCCTGCCTTTCCTCAGCGACAAGAACGACCTGCTGCAACTCGACGCCCTGCAAGCGTGGGCGGAAAGCAGCTTCGATCGCCTCAAGCCGCTGTTCGCCCAGCGCAAGGCCGACGGCTTCACTCGCGAGTGCCACGGTGACATTCACCTGGGCAACGCCACGTTGATCGACGGCAAAGTCGTGATCTTCGACTGCATCGAATTCAACGAACCGTTCCGCTTCACCGACGTCTGGGCCGACACCGGTTTCCTGGCAATGGACCTGGAAGACCGTGGCCTGAAATCCCTCGCCCGTCGTTTCATCAGCCAATACCTGGAACTGACCGGCGACTATCAAGGCCTGGAAGTGCTGAACTTCTACAAGGCTTACCGCGCCCTGGTGCGTGCGAAGGTTGCACTGTTCAGCATGCCGGCCGATGCCACTCCGGTGCAGCGTGCTACCACCCTGCGCCAGTACCGCAACTACGCCAACCTGGCGGAAAGCTACAGCACCATTCCTTCGCGCTTCATGGCGATCACCCATGGCGTTTCCGCGGTCGGTAAAAGCCACGTGGCCATGCGTCTGGTGGAAGCGCTGGGCGCGATCCGCCTGCGCTCCGATGTCGAGCGCAAACGCCTGTTCGGCGAGCAAACCGTTGCCAATGATGTTCAGGCCGGGATCTACAGCGCCGATGCCAGCACCGCGACTTATGCTCGCCTGCATGAAATCGCCGAAGTGATCCTGCACGCCGGTTTCCCGGTGGTGATCGACGCCACTTACCTCAAGCGCGAACAACGCGACAACGCCGCCAAGGTTGCCGAAGCCACCGGCGCGCCATTCCTGATCCTCGACTGCAATGCTCCGCAGGCAGTGATCGAGAGCTGGCTGGCGATTCGTCAGGCAGACAAAAAGGATCCGTCCGACGCGACCCTCGCCGTGATCGAAGCACAACAGGCCAACCGCGAAGCCCTGACGCCGGAAGAAATCCTGCGCAGCAAACGCGTGCAGACCAATGAATCCGGCACCCTGGATACCGTCGTGGCGCAAATCCGCCAGCGTCTGCCCGGCCTGTAAGAAACTATTTCGGCCGTGAAGCCCTCGCTCGCTTCACGGCCGTCAAATAGTGGCACTATACTGGCGTCATAAAACCAACAGGTGATTTGACATGAGCCAGCCGAAACTTCTCGACACCCCGCTTTATGCCTTGCTGCACAAAGACGACATCACAGGTTTCAACAATGAACGGCCGAAAGACGGCCCGATCGACATGGTCGGCGGTGATTTTCGTGGTCTCGACCTACGCGAACTGAACGCCGATGGCGTGGATTTCCGGGACGCCTACTTCCGTTCCGCCGACCTGCGCGGCATCGACTTTCGCAACGCTTCGCTGGAGGGCGCGAGCCTGGCCCACGCGCAGATTTCCGGTGCCTACTTCCCGCCGGAGCTGAGTGCCGACGAAATCCTGATGTCGATGAATTTCGGTACGCGCCTGCGTTATCGCACTCGCTGAAGCTTTTAAAAACCTGAACCGTCCAGCGCCCCCGCTTTGCGCTGGACTGCGTGCTGTTGGTAATTCCCCCTCGCCCTGCTCCGTGCAGATTCATCAGCGAAAAACTGACGTTTCTTAGAAGCGTTTGCGTCGAACCCGACCAAACAACCACGCTTTTCCTACTGATGGCTACACTCCTGAGAAGCTCGCCCACGCACCATTCGGCCGTCGCAAGGAGGCTTGATGAATGATGAACTGCAACACCTGAAGAATCTTGGCAAGACGTCGGCGCAATGGCTGCATGCCGTGGGCATCCATAGCGCCTCCGACTTGCGTCGCCTGGGCGCGGTGGATGCCTATCGCGCCGTGCGTACCCGCGGGTTCCGGGCGTCGAAGGTGTTGTTGTACGCGATCGAAGGAGCACTGATGGATGTGCACTGGAACGACATACCCGCCGAACGCAAGGATGCGCTGAACAAGCAGTTGGAAGCCATTTCCTCTCGCCACAAGAACTGACGGGCACTGACCGCCATGTACCTGCTCGGGGAACAATCGGCCAAGGCCGATGCATTGATCAACCACTTGCAGAGCTTGCCTGCGCAATGGCTCGAAGGCCTGGCGCCGTGCGGGCCGGCGCTGGAACTGGAAGCCACGGATGATTTGCTGACACGCTTGCCGGACGACCAATTGTTCTTGCTCATGCAAGGTGTCATCACCGGCAGAGTGAGCGGTCGCGGTCTGTTCTATTGGCATGAGGGGGACCTCATCGGCCTGCAGCAGGGGCCGGAATGGGCTGATTGCGCCTTGGGCACGGATAACCCGCTGACGTTGCTGCCCTATCGACGAAGTGATTTGTTTCAGCATGTGTATAGCGATTCATCTCGCTCGGAGCAGTTTCTGCGCTACCTGCTGGGGCAAATGGCGCTGCTGGCCCACGCCGTTGCCGAGTTCAAGCCACGTGAGTTTCGCAGCACCAATGGGTTCAAGCGTGTCGAGGCCGGAGACGTTCTGATACGCCAGGGCGATGTCGCTGACCATGTATTCGTGATTATCGAAGGACACGCCGAAGCCTTTGTTAATGGGCACAAGGTAGGCGATGTGCCCAAGGATGAGATCTTCGGCGCAATGGCTGTATTCACTGGCGAACCGCGCAACGCAACGGTCATTACCCGGGAAGCGAGCACGGTGATGCTGATTCCCGGCGATCAGTTTCTGAGCATGACCCGCACCAATCCGAAAATCGCCCACAGCCTGATCGAAAGCATGGCGCGGCGTATCGACCAGCTCAACAAGCAGCTCACGGGATTTAACAGCCAGAACTGAAGCCCTGTTCACGGGGCGTTTACGCCATTGCCGGGACAAAACGACAGAAATGAAAAAACAGCAGTTGACTCGCTAATGAGAATCGCTATGATTATCACAACTGATCGCGAGATCAGTCGATATTCTGAAAAGCCCTTGGTTCGGACTCTCAGATTATCTCCTCATCAGGCTAATCACGGTTATTTGACCCGGTTTTTACCGGGTCTTTTTTTGCCTGTGGAAAAGTCATTCCTTGCCGAACTGCTTACGCATCTGCGCGCAATAATCCGGTTTCGGCGTGGCTGGGGTGAGCCAGACATAATCAGCCATCGCCGCCGTAACCCCACTGCCCTGCTCCGCCAGCATCAACACCGTCGGCGCTTGCGGCGCGCCCAGATCCAGCACATGCAGCGGCACCCCGACATCTTTGCGCGCGTGATACGCACCCGCCAGTAACAAGGCAGGCGCAGGCGCTGCCAGCAAACGCGAGGCCATGCGCCGATCCCGCTGTTGCTGAACGGCCAGCATCGCCGGCATTTGTGATGACGGCAGCAAGCCGCAGTGAGAATCGCCGATCTGCTCCAACAGCGTCTCTTTCACAGATTTGGCATTGCTGCGCTCACCGCTCAGAACCGGAGGATCGCGATAGAACGCGCGGATTTCGATGTTATCGAGGTTCGCCGCCAGCAACGGCCAGGATTGCGTCAGGGCGAACCGCACAATCGGGCCGTAGAGATTCCAGTCCCAACCGTCCTGCCAGGCCAATGCAGCAGGAAGATCAGCCGGTGGCGTTGACGCATGTCGTACGTCATCAACCCGCGACTGTTGATCGGGTGTCAGCATTTCCAACAGGAGACTGCCCTGGGGCCGCGCCTTTTCCAGGTTCTGTAACAGCCACAATTGAAGGGCATGGTGATCAGCGTTGTCATGCTGCTCACCAACAATCACCTGCGATGGACTGCTCAACCGAGCCAGTAATTGCTGCGCCGTCAGATGCTCGCCGCTGCGCAAATCACGGATCTCGCCCACGACCGGGGGCGCCGCAACATGCTGGCAACCTGCAAGCCACAACACCGCCAACAGCAAAATCCCGCGCATACACTCACCTCGATGACGAAATCAGCGGGCGATGATCAGCGGATGCCCGCGCTCCGGGTGCGGCTGCACCAGCACTTCCAGACCGAACACCGCCTTCAGCGATTCCGGACGCAATACCTGCTGCGGCGTGCCCAGCGCAACCGGGCGCCCGCCTTCCAGCAGCAGGATGCGATCACAATAGCGCGCCGCCAGATTCAGATCATGCAGGATCACCAGCACCGCCGCGCCGCGATCGGCAAATTCGCGCACCGCTTGCAGCGTCGTGTGTTGATGCAACGGATCAAGCATCGAGGTCGGCTCATCAAGCAGCAGAGTCTGCCCCGCCTGCCCCGGCCAGAGTTGCGCCAGCACCCGCGCCAGATGCACCCGTTGACGCTCGCCGCCGGACAGCGCCAGATAACTGCGGCCACTCAGGTGTCCGGCATCGGCCGCCCGTAATGCGGCAGCGACGATCTCGTCGTCGCGCACCCGCCCGCTCTGATAAGGCAGACGCCCCATGCCGACCACTTCCTCAACACGAAAGGCGAAATCCAGGGTCGACACCTGCGGCAGCACCGCCAGCCGCTGGGCGCGCTGAGTGCCTCTCCAATGACTCAAGGCCTCACCGTCCAGCAGCACTTCCCCCTCGTGCGCGCTCAACTCACCGCACAACGCGCCGAGCAAGGTACTTTTACCGGCGCCATTCGGCCCCAACACGCCAAGCACTTCGCCCGGTTCGAGTTGCAGGCTGACATCGGCCAGAACGGTCTTGCGGCCACGGCGGATGTGCAGATTGTGCGCACGCAGCATCAGGCACGCCCTCGCAGCAACAGATAAAGGAAGAACGGCGCGCCGATGAATGCGGTGACGATACCGATCGGCAACTCTGCCGGCGCCAGTGCCAGACGTGCAACCAGATCCGCCAGCAGCAACAGACTGGCGCCGGCCAGCACCGACGCCGGCAGCAATACCCGGTGATCCGGCCCGGCGAGCAAGCGCACCAGATGCGGCACCACCAGCCCGACGAAACCGATCATCCCTGCCGCCGCCACCGCCGCACCGACACCCAGCGCCGTGCAAAACACCAGCTCGCGCTTGAGCCGTTCGACATCGATCCCCAGATGCCCGGCTTCCGACTCGCCGAGCAACAATGCATTGAGTGCCGTCGCCCGACGCGGAAGCCAAAGTGCAACACCGGCAGTGATGATCAGCAGCGGCCACAACCGCGCATAGCTCGCGCCGTTAAGGCTGCCCAGGTTCCAGAACGTCAACGTGCGCAATGTGGCGTCGTCGGCCAGATAGGTAAACAGCCCCACCGCCGAACTGGCCAGCGCGGTCAGGGCAATCCCCGCCAGCAACATGGTCGCCACGTTGGTCTGCCCGTTGCGGCGGCCGAGTCGATAGACCAGCGCAGTTACGCCAAGGCCACCGAGAAACGCACAAACCGACAGCAGATAAGGCCCGAACCACTCTGGCAGCCCGCCAAAAAACGAGCCGCCGACGATCGCCACCGCCGCGCCCAGCGCCGCGCCACTGGAGACCCCCACCAACCCCGGATCGGCCAGCGGATTGCGAAACAGCCCCTGCATCGCCACACCGGACAGGGCAAGCACGCCGCCGACTGCCAGCCCGAGCATCGTACGCGGCAGACGAATCTGCCCGAGAATCAGTTCAGCCTGCTCCAGCCCGTCCGGCGCCAGCGGCACACCGATCATGCGCAGCGCAGCGCGCAAGGTATCGAACAACGGCAGACTGACCGGCCCCAATGCAAGAGACAGCCAGATCGCCAGCAGACACAGCAGGATCAGGCCGATGAACAAGCCACGGGGTTTGACCAGGGTGGTCATTGGCCGCTCGAGGCCGGATAGAAATCGTCAGACAGAGTCTTCAGCGCAGCCGGCAAACGCGGCCCGAGTCCGCCCACCAGCAGCGTCGGATCCAGCTCCAGCACACGGCCGGTCTTGGCGGCACGGCTGGAATTGAGGATCGGGTTTTCCTTGAACAACGCCGCTTTTGCCGCCTCGCCGGTCAGCGCACGGTCAGCGAACACCAGCACTTCAGGATCAAGACTGGCCAGGGATTCCACGGAAAACGGCTTGTAACCGGTGTGGGTCGCGAGGTTATGCCCGCCCGCCTGCTGCAGCAGCCAATCGGCGGCGGTGTCCTTGCCGGCGATCAGTGGTTTGCCGCCGGCATGGCCGAGCAGCAACAGCACGCCCGGTGCTTTCTGCTTTGATTGCACCGCAACCACACGTGCCTTCTGAGCATCGAGTTGCTGTTGATAACTGTGCAGCAATTGCACGGCCTGGCTTTCGGCCCCCAGCAACTGCCCCAGATGAGTAACGTTTTTCTCCAGCGTCGGCAGATCCGGCTGAGCCGAGAACAATTCCACCCGCACCTTGGCGCTGCGAACCTGGGAGATCACTGGCGGCGGGCCCATTTCTTCGGTGCCGATCAGAATGTCCGGGCGCAGGCTGAGGATGCCTTCGGCCGACAGGCTGCGCTGGTAGCCGATGCTCGGCAGGGACTTGAGGGATTGCGGATGCTGGCTGGTGGTGTCGACGCCCACCAGTTTGGCCTCGCCGCCCAGCGCACTGACCCACTCCGACAACGCACCGCCGGCGCTGACCCAACGTTGCGGCAACTCGGCCGCTGCAGCCTGGTGGCTGACCAAAAGTCCGACACACAGCACGGCAACGCGGGTACTCAGGCGCATAGACAGCTTCCTTGAAAGGTTTTTCCGGGCACCGGAACGGCAGGCCAAGTATCCTCGGCAGCGATCACCTCGCCACGGGCGAAGGCGGCCATTTGATAATTGTTTGCATTTGAACGTCAAGCTCGGACATATCCGGACACGAGCCGACACTTGAGGATAGCCATGAAGTTTCTTTGCGCGGGCGCCGACCTGGTTGAGGGCGGCAGTCGCGGTTTCGATATCGACGGGAAAAAACTGTTGGCTGTGCGCCGCGCGGGGCAGGCGTATGTCTATCTCAATCGCTGTCCGCATCGGGGCGTCGGTCTGGAATGGCATCCCGACCAGTTTCTCGACCCCAGCAACAGCCTGATCCAATGCGCCACCCACGGCGCACTGTTTCTGATCGAAGACGGAGAATGCGTCGCCGGCCCCTGCGCCGGACAATCGCTGACGGCCATCCCTTGTCATGAAGACGCGCAAGGGCTGTGGATCGACGTTTAACCGTTGAGCAGCACGTCCAGGCGCCTGTCGATCACCATCTCTTCATGGCTCAACCGCACGCCGTACGCCAGGACCTCGACCCCGCACGCCACCGCCTCACGTAGCGCAGCGGCGTAGGCCGAGTCGATTTCCTCGGCCGGGCGCACCGCTTCGACACCCGTGAGATTGACGCAGTACAACTGCACCGCGCGAATCCCGTCCCGGGCCAGATGCGCCAGCTCACGCAAATGCTTGGCGCCGCGCTGGGTCACTGCATCGGGAAATGCCGCAATCGCCGTACCGTCGAAACCGAGAGTGACGCTCTTCACTTCGATGTAGGCCGAGCCCGTCGGGTAGTCGAGGCGAAAATCGATCCGGCTCTTTTCCTGCCCGTACGCCACTTCGCGCTTGAGCCTGGTGAAACCGTTCAGCTCACTGATGACGCCGGCCTGCAAGGCTTCTTCGACCAGAGCGTTGGCGCGCCCGGTGTTGACACAAAACAGCCGTCCCTGCGGGGTTTCGCCGACTTCCCAGGTGCCGGGCAGTTTGCGTTTCGGATCTGTGGAGCGGCTGAACCAGACCTGCCCGCCCTCGACCTGGCAATTGAGCATTGAACCGGTGTTCGGGCAGTGAATGGTCAGCAATTCGCCGCCAACAGTTTCGATATCGGCGAGAAAACGCTTGTAACGGCGGATCAATCGGCCTTCTTCGAGCGGAGGATGAAAGCGCATCAGCCTTGCCAGCTCTTCAAGCCACGGGCGATACGTTCTACCGCTTCCTGTAGGCGTGGGAGGTTTTGCGTGTAGGCAAAGCGCACGTGATGACCGGCCTGATAGCGGCCGAAATCCAGCCCCGGCGTGAATGCCACGTGTTCGGTTTCGAGGAAGTGCCGGCAGAACGCGAAGGCATCGCCGCCGAACTGGCTGATATCGGCATACAAATAGAACGCGCCTTCCGGCTCCACGGCAATGTTGAAGCCCAGCTCCCGCAATGCTGGCAGCAGAAAGTCACGGCGACGGCCGAATTCGGCGCGGCGCTCTTCGAAAATCGCGATGGTGTCCGGTTCAAAACAGGCCAGCGCTGCGTGTTGGGCCATGCTTGGCGCGCTGATGTAGAGGTTCTGCGCGAGCTTTTCCAGCTCACTGACGGCGGCATCCGGCGCCACCAGCCAGCCGAGGCGCCACCCGGTCATGCCGAAATATTTGGAGAAACTGTTGAGGACAAAGGCGCTGTCGTCCACTTCCAGCACACTGGCGGCGTCGGTGCCATAAGTCAGGCCATGGTAGATCTCGTCCACCACCAGATGCCCGTGACGCGCCTTGATGGCTGTGGATAATCCGGCCAGCTCATCGCGGGTCAGAATCGTACCGGTCGGGTTGGCCGGCGAGGCAACCAGCGCACCGACGCTGTCGTGGTCCCAGTGGCGTGCCACCAGGTCCGGCGTCAGCTGATAACGCACGTCCGGGCCCACCGGTACAAGCTGCGCCGCGCCCTCGACCAAACGCAAAAAGTGCCGGTTGCAAGGATAGCCGGGGTCGGCCAGCAGCCAGTGCTTGCCCGGATCCACCAGCAACGCACTGGCCAGCAGCAACGCGCCGGAACCGCCGGGCGTAATGAGAATCCGTCGTGGATCGATGTTCAGGCCGTAGCGCGTTTGATAGAAACCGGAAATCGCCTCGCGCAGTTCGGGAATGCCACGGGCCGCGGTGTAGCGGGTTTTCCCCGCCGTCAGGGCTTGCTGGCCGGCGCGAATGATCGACTCGGCGGTGGTGAAGTCCGGTTCGCCGATTTCCAGGTGGATCACGTCGTGGCCGGCGGCCTGCAATTCATTGGCCCGCGCCAGCAACGCCATGACATGGAACGGTTCGATCGCACGACTGCGCGCACTGTAGGGCTGAGCCATTGGCCTTCCTTCAACGAGGGAAAAGAAACGATTCTACCCATCTGCCGGAACGAGCGAGAACCCGCAGCGGTCACAGCCTCAAGAACACTGGACTGTAACGCCCCGCGCGTACGCTCCAGGATTGACTAAAATCAGTGATTGAGCAGGTTTGCAGCACCGCCGGACATGGCTTGGCAAACATTTGCAAGCCCCATCGGCCACGCGCTCGACATCCGGGAGTAGCGCGGGTCGAATTGATCTGGTAAGTTCGCCCGCTTGCAGCCGCAGGGCCGGCAGGTGTCGGTGATGGAGCAATCCTGCGCAATGGATTACAAGAGTAGAGGCGGTCCATTTCATGCCCACCCAAGCAAAGCAACAGGCAAGTCAGACACTCAGCGGTTTCGAACCTTACGTCCCTAAAGAGGGCGAAGAGTACATGGGCGCGCCTATGCGTGCGCACTTCACCAAGATCCTGACCAAGTGGAAACTCGACTTGATGCAGGAAGTCGACCGCACTGTTGATCACATGAAAGACGAAGCGGCCAACTTTCCTGATCCGGCCGACCGTGCCAGCCAGGAAGAAGAGTTCGCCCTCGAGCTGCGCGCCCGCGACCGCGAGCGCAAACTGATCAAGAAGATCGACAAGACCCTGCAACTGATCGAAGACGAAGAGTACGGCTGGTGCGACTCTTGCGGCATCGAGATCGGCGTCAAGCGCCTCGAGGCCCGTCCGACTGCCGACATGTGCGTCGACTGCAAGAACCTGGCGGAAATCAAGGAAAAGCAGGTCGGCAAATAATCCCGGCCTGAACGAAAAACGGAGCGTGCGAACGCTCCGTTTTTGTTTCTGCTGTTTTTGACTCTCAAGTAACATCGCCCTCATGACTGCCAACACCTCCCCCGCCTATATTGGCCGCTTCGCCCCGACCCCCAGCGGGCACCTGCACTTCGGTTCGCTGGTTGCCGCCCTGGCCTCTTATCTGGACGCACGCTCGGTGGGCGGTCGCTGGCTGGTGCGCATGGAAGACCTCGATCCGCCCCGTGAAGAGCCAGGCGCGCAAGCGGCGATTCTCAAGGCGCTGGAAAGCTATGGCTTCGAATGGGACGGCGAGATGGTTCGCCAGAGCGATCGGCACGAGGCCTACGCGCAAGTGCTCGACAGCCTGTTCAATCACGGCCTCGCCTACGCCTGCACCTGCTCGCGCAAACAATTGGAGCCATACCACGGCATTTATCCGGGACTGTGCCGCAATGCCGGCCATGGCCAGGAAGACGCGGCGATTCGCCTGCGCGTGCCGGAGTTGGAATACCACTTCATCGACCGGGTGCAGGGCGAATACCGCCAGCATCTGGGCCGCGACGTGGGTGACTTCGTGATCCGCCGCCGCGACGGCCTCTACGCCTACCAACTGGCGGTGGTGCTGGACGACGCCTGGCAGGGCATCACCGACATCGTGCGCGGCGCCGATCTGCTCGACTCCACGCCGCGCCAGCTCTATCTGCAAGAACTGCTGGGCCTGCGCCAACCGCGCTACCTGCACCTGCCACTGATCACCCAGCCGGACGGCAACAAGCTCGGCAAGTCCTATCGCTCGCCACCGCTGGAAGCCGATCAGGCCACGCCATTGCTGCTGCGGGCCCTGCGTGCATTGGGGCAAAACCCGGGGCCCGAACTGGCCCACGCCTCGCCGCAAGAGCTGCTGAAATGGGGTAGTGCCCACTGGGACGCGACGAAGATCCCGCGCACACTGACCCTGCCCGAAGCGCAACTGCTGTGACGACACTTGCAGTGGCGCGCCCATCCGTTACCATCGCCGCACGTTTTCGGGCACGCGCATAAAAAAGAGAGGCCGGGATGTACATCTATCGCTTGGTCCTGCTTCTGGTCGTCGGGATCTACCTGTTCTCCCCCGCCATCATGGATTGGTGGATCGACGCGACGGGCGCCTGGTATCGCCCTTATCTGCTCTGGCTGATCCTGATTGTCGTGACCTTCATCCTGCAGAGCCAAAAAGATGCCGATGAGCTTTAGCCTGACCCAGATGCTGCTGATCAGCGCCGCCTACCTGGCCGCGCTGTTCGGCGTGGCCTGGATCAGTGAACGGGGCATGATCCCGCGGGCGATCATTCGCCATCCGCTGACCTACACCCTGTCGCTGGGGGTTTACGCCAGCGCGTGGGCGTTCTATGGCACGGTGGGTCTGGCCTATCAGTACGGCTATGGCTTTCTGTCCAGTTATCTCGGGGTGTCCGGCGCGTTCCTGCTGGCGCCGGTGCTGCTGTACCCGATCCTCAAGATCACCCGCACTTATCAACTGTCGTCGCTGGCGGACCTGTTCGCCTTCCGCTTTCGCAGCACCTGGGCCGGTGCGCTGACCACGATTTTCATGCTGATCGGCGTCTTGCCGTTGCTGGCGTTGCAGATTCAGGCGGTGGCCGACTCGATTGGCATCCTCACCGGCGAACCGGTGCAGAATCGCGTCGCCCTGGCATTCTGTGCGCTGATCATTCTGTTCACGATCTTCTTCGGCTCCCGTCACATCGCCACCCGTGAAAAGCACGAAGGGCTGGTATTCGCGATTGCCTTCGAATCGGTGATCAAACTGGTGGCCCTTGGCGGCGTCGGCCTCTACGCGCTATACGGCGTATTCGACGGCCCGCAACAGCTTGAACTGTGGCTGTTGCAGAATCAGACCGCCCTCGCCGCCCTGCACACGCCGTTGCAGGAAGGCCCGTGGCGCACGTTGCTGCTGGTGTTTTTCGCCTCGGCGATCGTGATGCCGCACATGTATCACATGACCTTCACTGAAAACCTCAACCCGCGCTCGCTGGTCAGCGCAAGCTGGGGCCTGCCGCTGTTCCTGCTGTTGATGAGCCTGGCGGTGCCGCTGATTCTCTGGGCCGGCCTGAAACTCGGCGCCACGACCAATCCGGAATACTTCACCCTCGGCATCGGCATCGCCGCCAACAGCAAATCGCTGGCATTGCTGGCGTATGTCGGCGGTCTGTCGGCGGCCAGCGGCCTGATCATCGTCACCACGCTGGCCCTGTCGGGCATGGCCCTGAACCATCTGGTGCTGCCGCTCTACCAGCCGCCGGCCGAAGGCAATATCTATCGCTGGCTGAAATGGACCCGCCGGGCGCTGATCGTCGCGATCATCATGGCCGGTTTCTGCTTCTACCTGATGCTCGGCGCCGAGCAGGATCTGGCCAACCTCGGCATCGTCGCCTTCGTCGCGACCCTGCAATTCCTGCCGGGCGTGCTGTCGGTGCTGTACTGGCCGACCGCCAATCGCCGTGGCTTCATCGCCGGTCTGCTGGCGGGGATTGTCGTGTGGGTCGTGACCATGCTGTTGCCGCTGGTCGGCAATCTGCAGGGTTTCTATATTCCGCTGCTGAACATGATCTACGTACTGGACGACACCAGTTGGCACATGGCGGCCATCGCCTCGCTGGCGGCCAACGTGCTGATGTTCACGCTGATTTCGCTGTTCACCAATGCCAGCCCCGAAGAAGCCAGCGCCGCCGAAGCCTGCGCGGTGGACAACGTACGTCGCCCGCAACGCCGCGAATTGCACGCAGCCTCCCCGCAGGAATTCGCCACGCAACTGGCCAAGCCGCTGGGCGCCAAGGCTGCGCAGAAAGAAGTCGAACAGGCCCTGCGCGACCTTTATCTGCCATTCGACGAGCGCCGCCCTTATGCCTTGCGCCGCCTGCGTGACAGGATCGAAGCCAACCTCTCCGGCCTGATGGGCCCGAGCGTCGCCCAGGACATGGTGGAAACCTTCCTGCCCTACAAGGCCGGCGGTGAAAACTACGTCACCGAAGACATCCACTTCATCGAAAGCCGCCTCGAGGATTATCACTCGCGCCTCACCGGCCTCGCTGCCGAGCTCGACGCCTTGCGCCGCTACCACCGTCAGACCTTGCAAGAGCTGCCGATGGGCGTCTGCTCGCTGGCCAAGGATCAGGAGATCCTGATGTGGAACAAGGCCATGGAAGAGCTGACCGGAATTGCTGCGCAACGGGTGGTCGGCTCGCGCCTGAGTACCATCGCCAATCCGTGGAAAGACCTGCTGCAAGGCTTCATCCATCTGCCGGATGAGCATTTGCACAAACAGCATTTGGCCCTCGACGGCCAGACCCGTTGGCTGAACCTGCACAAAGCGGCGATCGACGAGCCGCTGGCACCGGGCAACAGCGGCCTGGTGTTGCTGGTGGAAGACCTGACCGAAACCCAAATGCTCGAAGACAAACTGGTGCATTCCGAGCGCCTGGCCAGCATCGGCCGACTCGCGGCGGGTGTGGCCCACGAAATCGGCAACCCGATCACCGGCATCGCCTGTCTCGCGCAAAACCTGCGCGAAGAGCGCGAAGAGGACGGTGAGCTGACGGAAATCAGCGGCCAGATCCTCGAACAGACCAAACGCGTGTCACGCATCGTCCAGTCCTTGATGAGCTTCGCCCACGCCGGCAGCCATCAGCACAGCGACGAGCCCGTCTGTCTGGCGGAAGTGGCCCAGGACGCCATCGGCCTGCTGGCCCTGAACCGGCGCAATTTCGAAGTCCAGTTCTATAACCTGTGCGATCCCGATCACTGGGTCGAAGGCGATCCGCAGCGGCTCGCCCAGGTGCTGATCAATCTGCTCTCCAACGCCCGCGACGCCTCGCCTGCCGGCAGCGCGGTGCGGGTCAACAGCGAAGCCGGCGAACACACGGTCGATCTGATCGTCGAAGACGAAGGCAGCGGTATTCCGTCGAGCATCATGGACCGATTGTTCGAACCCTTCTTCACCACCAAGGATCCTGGCGAAGGCACCGGTCTGGGCCTTGCACTGGTCTATTCCATCGTTGAAGAGCATTATGGACAAATCACCATCGACAGCCCGGCTGATGTTCAGAGCCAGCGCGGCACCCGTATCCGGGTGACATTGCCGCGCCATGTCGAAGCGACGTCCGCTGTGAACTGAGACCGTCGAGAGTATCGAATCAATGCCGCACATTTTGATCGTCGAAGACGAAACCATTATCCGCTCCGCCTTGCGCCGCCTGCTGGAACGCAACCAGTACCAGGTCAGCGAAGCCGGTTCAGTGCAGGAAGCACAAGAACGCTTCAGTATTCCCACATTCGATCTGATCGTCAGCGACCTGCGACTACCGGGCGCTCCCGGCACCGAGCTGATCAAGCTCGGCCAAGGCACGCCGGTGCTGATCATGACCAGCTACGCCAGCCTGCGCTCGGCGGTCGACTCGATGAAGATGGGCGCGGTGGACTACATCGCCAAGCCTTTCGACCACGATGAAATGCTTCAGGCTGTCGCGCGGATCCTGCGTGATCGCCAATCGGCGCCTGCCGCCGGCGAGGCAGCTGCTGCCAAACCGGCCAATGGCAGCGGCAAATCCGCCATCGACAACAGCAACGGCGAAATCGGTATCATCGGCTCGTGTCCGCCGATGCAGGATCTTTACGGCAAGATCCGTAAAGTCGCGCCGACCGATTCCAACGTACTGATCCAGGGTGAGTCCGGCACCGGTAAAGAGCTGGTGGCCCGCGCCCTGCACAACCTGTCGAAACGCGCCAAGGCGCCGATGATCTCGGTGAACTGCGCCGCCATTCCGGAAAGCCTGATCGAGTCCGAACTGTTCGGTCACGAGAAAGGTGCGTTCACCGGTGCCAGCGCCGGTCGCGCCGGTCTGGTGGAAGCGGCGGACGGCGGCACGCTGTTCCTCGACGAAATCGGCGAGTTGCCACTGGAAGCCCAGGCTCGCCTGCTGCGCGTGTTGCAGGAAGGCGAAATTCGCCGGGTGGGCTCGGTCCAGTCACAGAAAGTCGATGTCCGCTTGATCGCGGCGACCCACCGTGACCTCAAGAGCCTGGCGAAAATCGGCCAGTTCCGTGAAGACTTGTACTACCGCCTCCACGTGATCGCGTTGAAACTGCCGGCCCTGCGCGAGCGCGGCGCCGACGTCAACGAAATCGCCAATGCGTTCCTCGCTCGTCAGAGCGCGCGCATCAACCGCACCGACCTGAAATTTGCCGCCGATGCCGAACAGGCGATCCGGCACTATTCCTGGCCGGGTAACGTGCGGGAGTTGGAAAACGCCGTCGAGCGCGCGGTGATTCTGAGCGAAAGCCCGGAAATCTCTGCCGACCTGCTGGGGATCGACATCGAACTGGGCGATCTGGAGGACGACGAATTCATCGGCCTGCCGGCGCAACCGGCCGGTAACGCCAGCAACAGCAGCCACGAACCGACCGAAGACCTGTCACTGGAAGACTACTTCCAGCATTTCGTGCTCGAGCATCAGGACCACATGACCGAGACCGAACTGGCGCGCAAACTGGGCGTCAGTCGCAAATGCCTGTGGGAACGCCGTCAGCGTCTGGGCATTCCGCGGCGCAAGACCGGGGTCGCCAGCGAGAGCTGAACGTTACCTGTCGAATGTGCGGGTAACCGCTAAAGAAGTGAAAAAACTGTTACCTCAGTCTTTTCACGTAACAGAAGCCGGGGTTATCGGTAACGAAACCCCGGCTTTTTTTCGCCCTGCGAAAACGGTTATATCGACCTAACCCCTTGTTTTATTGGGGTTCGCAAAAGTTGGCACGGCACCTGCTATATGTTTGGTACAAGAACAATAACAAGCAATGCACAAGACAATAAAAATAAGACGAATCGACTCACGCACAATAAAAACAAGACGGCGAGAGGCGCAGCTAACTGATTCTTTTGGAGAGGCGTTGTATTTGGGGCTAGCCCCACGACCAGGCCGAGAACAACAAAAACTGTCTTAAGACAGAGCCTGTACTGGTTGGATCGCAAGATCACTGCAACACAGCGACCAAAGCAATCCGTTTGCTCTTGGCTCCCGATTGGGAGGGTCATGAAGGAAAAGCTTCATGACGAGGGCACTCAACAAAAACAAGAAGCCCGAATCAATAATAAAAAGAGCACGCAACTACTTCTTGGGGAGCTTCGGCTCCCCTTGTAGTTTCTCCCTTACGGTAAATCTCTCCTCCACCACACTCCCACACCCCTCTAGCCCGCGGCTTGCAGCGCAAAACGGCAGCGTCCTACACCATCCCTCGACTAAATGCTAGAATCCCGGCCCATCATGCGGTCATTCTCTGGTATGGCCGAACATTCCTTCAAACAGTGCATCCCATGCTGAAGAAGCTGTTCCAGTCATTCCGAACTCCCCTGCGTCGTACGCAACACATCCGTAGCACGCCTGAAGTCCTCAACAGCGGCCAACATTCGCTGCAAAAGGCGCAATTCAGCCGGTACGCGGTCAACATCGTCGAACGTCTGCAGGGCGCCGGCTACCAGGCCTACCTGGTTGGCGGTTGCGTGCGAGACATGCTGCTGGGCATCACGCCCAAAGACTTCGACGTCGCCACCAGCGCCACCCCCGAGCAGGTCCGCGCCGAATTCCGCAATGCGCGGATCATCGGTCGCCGCTTCAAGCTGGTACACATCCATTTCGGCCGCGAAATCATTGAAGTCGCGACCTTCCGCGCCAATCACCCGCAAAACGAAGACGACGAAGACAGCAACCAGTCCTCGCGCAACGAGAGCGGGCGCATTCTGCGTGACAACGTCTACGGCACCCTGGAAGAAGACGCGCAGCGCCGCGACTTCACCATCAACGCCCTGTATTACGATCCGGTCAGCGAGCGCATCCTCGACTACGCCAACGGCGTACACGACATCCGCAACCACCTGATCCGCCTGATCGGCGACCCAAAGAAACGTTACCAGGAAGACCCGGTGCGGATGCTGCGGGCCGTGCGTTTCGCCGCCAAGCTCAATTTCGGTATCGAAAAGCACACCGTCCAGCCGATCCGCGAGCTGGCACCGATGCTGCGCGAAATCCCATCAGCCCGCCTGTTCGAGGAAGTGCTCAAGCTGTTCCTCTCCGGTCACGGCGCCATCACCTTCGAGATGCTGGTCGACCTGCAACTGTTCGCGCCGCTGTTCCCGGCCAGTGCCGATGCGCTGGAACACAACCCGGAATACACCCACACGCTGATCAGCGAAGCACTGACCAACACCGACTTGCGGATCAAGCAGAACAAACCGGTGACCCCGGCGTTCCTGTTTGCCGCCCTGCTGTGGCCAGCCCTGCCGGCCCGCGTGTTGCGTCTGCAAGAGCGCGGCATGCCGCCGATTCCGGCGATGCAGGAAGGCGCTCACGAACTGATCGCCGAGCAGTGCCAGCGCATTGCCATTCCAAAACGTTTCACCATGCCGATCCGCGAGATCTGGGACATGCAGGAACGCCTGCCACGCCGCAGCGGCAAACGCGCCGACCTGCTGCTGGACAATCCGCGCTTCCGCGCCGGCTACGACTTCCTGCTGCTGCGTGAAAGCGCTGGCGAGCAGACCGATGGCCTGGGCGAATGGTGGACCGATTATCAGGACGCCAACGACAGCGAACGTCGCGACATGATCCGTGACCTCAGCGGCAAGGGTGATGACGCCAGCGGCGCACCGCGCAAGCGTCGTCGCAGCAGCGGTTCCAAACGCAAACGTGCCGGCGCACCGAGCGCCACGGGCGAATAAGGCATGGAGCGCATCTACATCGGCATGGGCAGCAACCTGGCTGACCCGGCCGAACAACTGCGCAGCGCGGTCGACGCGCTGGGGCAATTGCCCGATACCGAACTGGTCGGCGTGTCTGCCTTCTACCAAAGCGACTCCCTGCTGCCGGGGCAACCGCGTTATACCAACGCGGTTGCCGCGCTCGACAGCGCGCTCGCCCCGCTGGATTTGCTCGATGCCTTGCAGGCGATCGAAAACGATCAGGGCCGCGAACGCCTGGAGCGCTGGGGCCCGCGCACGCTGGATCTGGACATTCTGCTGTTCGGTGATCGCCTGATCGACGAACCGCGCCTGAAAGTCCCGCATTACCACATGCAGGAACGCGCGTTCGTTCTCTATCCCCTGGCCGAACTGGCTCCCGATGATCTGCGTCTGGCCGATGGCCGCACTCTTGCGGATCTTCTCGCCGCCTGCCCGTTCGTCGGCCTCGAACGCCTTCCCCACCCCTGACATCTATCCCCTGTGGGAGCGGGGTTGCTCGCGAATGCGGTGTATCAGCTCAATAAGATGCTGACTGACACGACGCCTTCGCGAGCAAGCCCGCTCCCACATCGACCTGTCCAAATCCCGGTTTTTGTCGGACAAAAAAACCGCAGATCAGGCCCCCCGGCCCGCTGAATCGCATCAGTAACGCCGGTAACACTCCCCTCGTAACAATGCGGTAACACATGCAATTGACTTCCTGAGGCCTCATCACGACTATAGGCGTCCCGCTGCCGCCAACCCGGCATACAAGGGCGCAATCCAGGCCTTATAAGCACGACAAAAGAGCGTGCGCCTGAATAGATGACGAATCACGCGCGTTACTCGCAGTAGTTTCCAAAGCGCCTGAACGAGGATTTCTTACATGCCAGCCATCACCCTGACCACGCTCCAGAGCCTCAAGCAGAAAGGTGAAAAGATCACCATGCTGACCTGCTATGACGCGACCTTCGCCCACGCCTGCAACGAGGCCGGTGTCGAAGTGCTGCTGGTGGGCGACTCCCTCGGCATGGTCCTGCAGGGTCACGACAGCACCCTGCCGGTGACCACCGCAGAAATGGCCTACCACGTTGCCAGCGTCAAACGCGGCAACTCTGATGCCCTGATCCTGGCCGACCTGCCGTTCATGGCCAACGCCACCCTCGAACAAACCATGACCAACAGCGCCCTGCTGATGCAGGCCGGCGCGCACATGGTCAAGGTCGAAGGCGCCTTGTGGCTGGCGGACTCGATCCGCCTGCTGGCCGAGCGCGGTGTGCCGGTCTGCGCCCACATGGGCCTGACCCCGCAAGCCGTGAACATTCTCGGCGGCTATAAAGTGCAGGGTCGCAACGAAAACCAGGCTCGCCAGATGCGCGCCGACGCGATCTCGCTGGAGCAGGCCGGTGCAGCCATGCTGCTGCTCGAATGCGTGCCGAGCGAACTGGCAGCTGAAATCAGCCAGGCCGTGAAGATTCCGGTGATCGGCATTGGCGCCGGCAGCGACACCGACGGTCAGGTGCTGGTACTGCACGACATGCTCGGCCTGTCGATCAGCGGCCGCGTGCCGAAGTTCGTGAAGAACTTCATGCAGGGTCAGGACAGCATCCAGTCCGCGCTGAAGGCTTACGTCAGTGAAGTCAAAGCCACCACTTTCCCCGGGATCGAACACGGATTCTCTGCATGAACACCGTCAAAACCGTACGTGAACTGCGCGCCGCCGTGGCGCGCGCCCGCAGTGAAGGCAAGCGCATCGGCTTCGTGCCGACCATGGGCAACCTGCACAGCGGCCACATCGCGCTGATCACCAAGGCCACCCAGCGCGTGGACTTCGTGGTTGCGAGCATTTTCGTCAACCCGCTGCAGTTCGGCGCCGGCGAAGACCTCGACAAGTACCCACGCACCCTCGCGGCGGATCAGGAAAAACTGCTGGAAGCCGGATGCGATCTGCTGTTCGCCCCGACCGTCGAGGAAATGTACCCCGACGGCATGGCCGGTCAGACCCGGGTCAGCGTGCCGCAACTGTCCGAAGGCCTGTGCGGCGCCAGCCGTCCGGGGCATTTCGAAGGCGTGGCGACGGTGGTCAGCAAGCTGTTCAACATGGTCCAGCCAGACCTGGCGATCTTCGGCCAGAAAGACTTCCAGCAACTGGCAGTGATCCGCGCGCTGGTGCACGACCTGAACATGCCAATCCAGATCATTGGCGAGCCGACCGTACGCGCCGCCGACGGTCTGGCGCTGTCCTCGCGCAACGGTTTCCTCAGTGAAGAACAGCGCGCCGTGGCGCCGGTGGTCTATCGCACCCTGAGCAGCATTGCCGAATCGATCAAGCAAGGCGAGCGCGACTTCCCTGCCCTGATCCAGGCGCAACGCCAGCAACTGGAAGCCGCCGGCCTGCGTCCTGACTACTTGGAAATTCGCCACGCCCTGACCCTGCGTCCGGCAACGGCAGAGGATCGCGATCTGGTGATTCTGGTCGCGGCCTTCCTCGGCACCACCCGGTTGATAGACAACCTGCATCTGAATCTCGATACCCCCGCCTGAACACCGGCAGACGCTGTGGAAGCAACCCCGCTCCCACAGCGTCTGTACCCACTTCCAGACTGTATTGCTGAGCACCTGACCATCGGGCAAACTGCCCGCCGTTCCACTGCGCGCAAAAGCACGGACTTGCTCGCATTACTCGCCGTCTGTCGGCCCCGTCTGTTATCAATGTTAAAAAAGTACCGAAAACAGGTCAGACAAAGCCAAGACAGATCGCGGCGCTGGGTTTACTGTATTCGCCCTGCGCCAAGGTAATCGTGTCGACGCAGTTGCCCCCTCGCCCAAACATGGCGGGGAGGTCTTTTCAGAGTTCAAAAGGCCGTTCAAGTAAAAAGGAAAACCGCAGCGATGGCGTACTACCGCACTCCTCATGACGTTACCGCTCTGCCTGCCTGGCAAGCGTTGAAAGATCACCGCCAAGCCATGCAGGATTTCAGCATGCGCGAAGCCTTCAACGCCGATCCGCAGCGCTTCAATCAGTTCACTCTCAGCAGCTGCGGACTGTTTCTCGACTATTCGAAGAATCTGATCAACGCCGAGACCCGCAACCTGCTGGTGGGTCTGGCCAACGAAGTCGATCTCAAAGGCGCGATCAAGGCCCTGTTCGACGGCGAAATCGTCAACTCCTCCGAAGGCCGCCCGGCGCTGCACACCGCCCTGCGTCGCCCGGTCGGCGACAAGCTGTCGGTCAACGGCGTCAACGTGATGCCTGAAGTACACAAGGTGCTGAACCAGATCACCGATCTCGTGGGCCGCATCCACGACGGTCTGTGGCGCGGTTACACCGAAAAGCCGATCACCGACGTGGTGAACATCGGCATCGGTGGCTCGTTCCTCGGCCCTGAACTGGTTTCCGAAGCCCTGCTGTCCTACGCCCAGAAAGGCGTGCGTTGCCATTACCTGGCGAACATCGACGGCAGCGAGTTCCACGAACTGACACAAAAACTGCGCGCCGAGACCACGCTGTTCATCGTTTCGTCGAAATCGTTCAACACCCTCGAAACCCTGAAAAACGCCCAGGCCGCACGCGCCTGGTACCTGGCCCAGGGCGGTTCTGAAGCCGAGCTGTATCGCCACTTCATTGCCGTATCGAGCAACAACGCGGCAGCCGTGGCCTTCGGTATCCGCGAAGAAAACATCTTCCCGATGTGGGACTGGGTCGGCGGTCGTTACTCGCTGTGGTCGGCCATCGGCCTGCCGATCGCGCTGGCCATCGGCATGTCCAACTTCAAGGAACTGCTGTCCGGTGCCTACACCATGGACCAGCATTTCCAGAGCGCGCCGTTCGAACAGAACATGCCGGTGCTGCTGGCCCTGCTCGGCGTGTGGTACGGCAACTTCTGGGGCGCGCAAAGCCATGCGATCCTGCCGTACGACCACTATCTGCGTAACATCACCAAGCACTTGCAACAGCTGGACATGGAATCCAACGGCAAGAGCGTGCGTCAGGACGGCACCGCAGTGTCGACCGACACTGGCCCGGTGATCTGGGGCGGCGTCGGCTGCAACGGTCAGCACGCCTACCACCAGCTGCTGCACCAGGGCACCCAACTGATCCCGGCCGACTTCATCGTGCCGATCGTCAGCTTCAACCCGGTCTCCGACCATCATCAATGGCTGTACGCCAACTGCCTGTCGCAGAGCCAGGCGCTGATGCTCGGCAAGACCCTGCCGGAAGCCGAAGCTGAACTGCGCGACAAGGGCATGAGCGAGGACCAGGTGCAGAAACTCGCACCACACAAGGTGATCCCGGGCAACCGTCCGAGCAACACCCTGGTGGTCGAGCGCATCAGCCCGCGCCGTCTCGGCGCATTGGTGGCGATGTACGAACACAAAGTCTTCGTGCAAAGCGTGGTCTGGGGCATCAACGCCTTCGACCAGTGGGGCGTGGAACTGGGCAAGGAACTGGGCAAGGGCGTGTACAACCGTCTGGTCGGCAGCGAAGAAACCGCCGCCGAAGACGCGTCCACCCAAGGCCTGATCAACTACTTCCGCGGCCGTCACCGCGGCTGATCCAGCCCCGAACACACCCCCTCGCCATGAGGGGGTGTTTGTTTACAGGTATTGAACCCTCCCCGCTCTCGGCGCATCTTTATCCTTGTCGCACAACAAGAATAAGGAACCGTCATGTTCGATATCAGCACGTTCCCCAAAGCCGATGCCGTCCGCCGGGCTGCACAGTTGAGTCAGGACGACTACCAGCGCCTGTACCGCGAATCGATTGAACACCCCAGTACCTTCTGGGCCGAACAGGCCACCCGCTTCCTCGACTGGAGCACGCCGTGGCAGACCGTCCAGCGCTATAACCTGAAGACCGGCGAAGCCGCCTGGTTTGCCGGTGGCAAGCTGAACGTCAGCTACAACTGCATCGATCGCCATCTGGAAAAGCGCGGCGATCAGACCGCCATCCTCTGGGAAGGCGACGACCCCGCCGAATCGACACAAATCACCTACAGCAAACTCCATCACCATGTCTGCCGCCTGGCCAACGTGCTGAAGAGCCGTGGCGTTAAAAAAGGCGACCGGGTGTGCATCTACATGCCGATGATCCCCGAAGCGGCCTACGCGATGCTCGCCTGCGCGCGGATCGGCGCGATTCATTCGGTGGTGTTTGGCGGTTTTTCTCCGGACTCCCTGCGCGACCGCATTCTCGACGCCGACTGCCGCACCGTGATCACCGCCGACGAGGGCGTGCGCGGTGGCAAATTCGTGCCGCTGAAACAGAATGTCGACAAGGCCCTGCAGAGTTGCCCGAATGTCAGCACCGTCGTGGTGGTCGAGCGCACCCAGAACGAAGTCGACTGGGTCGAAGGCCGCGACCTCTGGTATCACCAGGCCGTGCGCGACGTCAGCGACGATTGCCCGCCGGAACCGATGGACGCAGAAGACCCGCTGTTCATCCTCTACACCTCCGGCAGCACCGGCAAACCCAAGGGCGTGCTGCACACCACCGGCGGTTACCTGCTGCAGGCGGCGATGACCTTCAAGTACGTGCTCGACTACCGCGACGGCGAAGTGTTCTGGTGCACCGCCGACGTCGGCTGGGTCACCGGCCACAGCTATATCGTGTACGGCCCGCTTGCAAACGGCGCCACCACCCTGATCTTCGAAGGCGTGCCGAGCTACCCGAGCACTTCGCGGTTCTGGCAGGTGATCGACAAACACAAGGTCAACATCTTCTACACCGCCCCCACTGCCCTGCGCGCGTTGATGCGTGAAGGCGCCGGGCCGTTGCAGGAAACGTCGCGGCAAAGCCTCAGATTGCTCGGCAGTGTCGGTGAGCCGATTAATCCGGAAGCGTGGGAATGGTATTTCAACGTGGTCGGCGAACAGCGTTGCCCGATTGTCGATACCTGGTGGCAGACCGAAACCGGCGGCATCATGCTCAGCCCGCTGGTCAGCGCCCAGCGGATCAAGCCGGGCTGCGCCACCCAACCGATGTTCGGCGTACAACCGGTGCTGCTCGATGAACACGGCAAGGAAATCCAGGGCGCCGGCAGTGGCGTGCTGGCGATCAAGTCGAGCTGGCCGGCGCAGATCCGCAGCGTTTACGGCGATCCGCAGCGCATGGTCGACACCTACTTCAAGCCCTACCCCGGTTACTACTTCACCGGCGACGGCGCCCGCCGTGACGAGGACGGCGATTACTGGATCACCGGGCGCATCGACGACGTGATCAATGTCTCCGGCCATCGCATCGGCACCGCCGAGGTAGAGAGCGCGCTGGTGCTGCACGACAGCATCGCCGAGGCCGCTGTGGTCGGCTATCCACACGACGTCAAAGGCCAGGGGATTTATGCCTTTGTCACTCCGATGAACGGCACCGAGCCCAGCGATGAACTGAAGAAAGAACTGCTGGCCCACGTCAGCAAGGAAATTGGCAGCTTCGCCAAACCGGACCTGATCCAGTGGGCCCCGGCCCTGCCGAAGACCCGCTCGGGCAAGATCATGCGGCGGATACTGCGCAAGATCGCCTGCAACGAGCTCGACAGCCTCGGCGATACCTCAACCCTGGCGGATCCGAGCGTGGTGCAGGGCTTGATCGATAAACGCTTGAACCAGTAAGACCGCAAACACATCGCGAGCAGGCTCGCTTCCACAAGGACTTATGATCGTCTGTGGGAGCGAGCCTGCTCGCGATGGGAACCCCTCGAGTGCCTGCCAAACTGCTAAACTCCCGCGCCCCGATTTCCTCCAGCAAGGCGCCCGCATGTCTTCCTTGAACCTGGCGCTGCGCGCCGCTCTCGATCAACGCCAGGATCTGCTCGCCGAGCTGCACCGCCAGGGCACCGACTGCTATCGGCTGTTCCACGGCAGCCAGGAAGGCGCCGGCGGCCTGACCATTGACCGCTACGGCCCGCAACTGATGGTGCAAAGCTTCCACCAGACCCTGGCGCGTGAAGACCTGCTGCAACTGCACGCCATGGTCAACCAGACTCTTGGCCTGGAAACCCTGCTGGTCTACAACGACCGCTCCCGTGGCAACTCGCGGATCGATCGTGAAGACAGCGTCTACCGCGCCGACGACGCCGCGCTGGCCGATCTGGTCGGCCACGAATGGGGCCTGAATTATCGTGTGCGTGGACGCCACGCCGGGCAGGATCCGCTGCTGTTCCTCGACCTGCGCAACACCCGCGGCTGGGTCAAGGATCACGCCAAGGGCAAAAGCGTGCTCAACCTGTTTGCCTACACCTGCGGCGTCGGTCTCAGCGCAGCAGCCGGCGGTGCACGCGAGGTGTGCAACCTGGATTTCGCCGAGGGCAATCTGGCGGTCGGCCGCGAAAACGGCTTGCTCAATCCGCAACTGCCGACCATGGAATTCATCCAGTCCGACTACTTCCCGGCCATCCGCCAACTGGCCGGCCTGCCGATCAACCAGCGTCGCGGGCAGAAACTGCCGAGCTATCAACGCCTCGAGGAGCGTCAGTACGATCTGGTGCTGCTCGACCCGCCCGCGTGGGCCAAGAGCGCCTTCGGCACCGTCGACCTGCTGCGCGATTATCAAAGCCTGCTCAAGCCGGCCCTGCTGACAACCGCCGAGAATGGCGTGCTGATCTGCTGCAACAACCTGGCGAAAGTCAGCATGGACGATTGGCGCGAGCAGGTGCTGCGCTGCGCGGAAAAAGCCGGGCGGCCGGTGCGTGAGTGGAGCGTGATGACCCCGGGCCGCGACTTCCCGTCGCTGGATCAGCAGCCACCGCTGAAGACCCTGATCCTTCAGCTCTAAGCGTTACCAAGGAAATTTCCCACGGAAATATCTGAACAATCCTGAGCATGGGCAATTGCTTCGGAACCGGAATCGCGTGCCATACTCCAAGGCACTCCGATTCAGACAGATGAAGCCGCACATGCCCAAAGGATTGATTCGCGCGATTGGCGCCCTGTTGACTGCCCTGGCCCTCTACAGCCTGCTGGGGTTCCTGATTTTGCCGGTCATTGCGCTCAGGGTGGTGAATCAGCAACTGGCCAACTACGCCACGGTGCCGGCGCATCTGCAACGTATCGAACTCAACCCGTTCAGCCTTGAACTCACGCTGTGGGGCCTGGTGATCGGCGAGCCGGGCAAGGAACAGGTCGGCTTCGAACGTCTGTATGCCAACCTGCAACTCGACAGCCTGTGGACCAAAGCCCTGCATCTGTCCGACATCGAACTGGAAAAATCCAGGACCGAGATCCTGTTCGCCAAGGACGGTCAGCTCAACCTCCTCGGTCTGTTCAAGCTCCCGGCCAGCGAGCCCACCCCGGCCGATCCCGACGCCAAACCGTTTCCGCTGCGCATCGACCGGATCCAGCTGGCCGGCGGCAACCTGCATTTTGTGGATGCGCGGCCCAGCGAGCCGATCGAATTTCTGTACGACAAGCTCGACTTCGAGCTGAAAAACCTCAGCACCCTGCCCGAAGACAACGCCGACATGACCCTCGTCGCGATCGGCCCGGCCGGTGGGCAGATCGACTGGAAAGGCAACTTCAGCCTGATACCGATCGCTTCCGAAGGCACGCTCAAGATCACCGACGGCCAGATGAAGGCCTTCTGGCCCTACGTGCGTGATGCCGTGCCACTGGTGCTGGAAAACGGGGTCGTCAGCCTGAGCACCGACTACAAGCTCAACCTGTCCAAGGAAACCGAACTGCTGCTGAGCAACGTGGCGGTCAATATCGCGCCGTTCGCCATCAAGGCGCCGGACGGACGCCCGCTGGCGAAACTCGAGCGTCTCGACGTCAGCGACACCACGGTGGACCTGGCCAAGCAGCAAGTGGTGGTCGGCAAGATCCGCAGTCAGAAACTGGAAACCTGGGCAGCCCTGGAAGCGGACGGCCAACTGGATTGGCAAAAACTGTTCGCCAGCCAGCCGTCGAAACCTGCCGCCAAAGCTGCGGCGGAACCGAAAACCACCCCGGCCGCCGCCGACTCGCCGAAACCGGAGCCGACCGCGCCGAGCAAACCGTGGCAAGTGTTGATCACGGACGTGCAACTGCGTGACTACAAAGTGCATCTGGCCGACCGTTCGGCGAAGCCGGAAGTCACTTTGGATGTCACGCCGCTGAACGTCGATCTGCAGAATTTCGACAGCCTCAACGGCTCGCCCTTCAACCTCAGGCTCGACACCGGGCTGGGCAAGCAAGGCAAGATCAGCGCCGATGGCGTGGTCAACCTGGCGCCGGTCACCGCACAGCTCAACGTGAAAACCCAGGACATCGATCTGCGGGTCGCCCAGTCCTACATCAACCCGTTCATTCGTCTCGAACTGCGCAGCGGCATGCTCGGCAGCGACCTGAAAGTGAACCTGAAAAGCACTGACCCGCTGGCCCTCAGCGTCACCGGTCGTGCTCAGATCGATCAGTTGCACACCCTCGACACCCTGAAAACCCGCGACTTCCTGAAGTGGCAGCAAGTGGTGGTCGAAGGCCTGAACTATCAACATGGCGACAGCCTGTCGATCGACAGGGTCAACCTGTTCCAGCCGTATGCGCGGTTCATGATCAACGATGATCGCACCACCAACATCGACGACCTGCTCATTCCGCAGCCGGCCGATTCCGGGGCGAAGACCGCCGCGGCGAAACCGGCGAGCAATGACAAACCGCTGGGTATTCACATCGGCGGCATCGCGATCAACGACGGCTCGGCCAACTTCGCCGACTTCAGCCTGACCCCCAACTTCGCCACGGCGGTCCAGCAACTCAACGGCCAGATCGGCACCATCGACAGCCGTCAGGCGAAACCGGCCAGCGTCGACATCAAGGGCAAGGTCGACCGCTATGCGCCGGTGACCATCAAAGGCGCGGTCAACCCGTTCGACCCGATGGCCAGCCTCGACATCGCCACCAGTTTCAAACGGGTCGAACTGACCACCCTGACGCCCTACTCCGGCAAGTTCGCCGGCTACCGGATTCGCAAGGGCCGACTTAACCTCGACCTGCATTACCTGATCACCAAAGGCCAGCTCAAGGCCGAGAACAAAGTGGTGGTCGAGCAGCTGCAACTGGGTGAGAAAGTCGACAGCCCGGATGCCGTGAGCCTGCCGCTGAAACTGGCGATCGCCCTGCTCAAGGACGTCGACGGCAAGATTTCCATCGAACTGCCGGTCACTGGTGACCTGAACAATCCGCAATTCAGCGTGATGCCGATTGTCTGGCAGACCCTGCGCAATCTGATCGTCAAGGCTGCCGCCGCACCGTTCAAGCTGATCGGCGGCCTGGTCAGCGGTGGCGGGTCGGAAGACCTCGGCACCGTGTCCTTTGCACCGGGTTCCAGCGACCTGAGCAAAGACGCCGAAGCGGCGCTGGTGAAGCTGTCGCAAGCGCTGAAGGAACGTCCGGCCCTGCGCCTGGAAATCGAAGGCACCGCGGCAAAAAGCAGTGATGGCCCGTTGCTCGCGGAACAGCGCCTGGAACGTGAATACCAGTACAACTACTACAAGATGCTCCAGCGCCGTGGCGACAAGGTGCCGGCGCAGGCTTCGCTGATCCAGGTCCCGGATAACGAAAAAGGCCCACTGCTTGAGGGCATCTATCGCACCCGCCTGAAAACCCAGCCACCGGCCGAATGGAAGGATCTGGGCAAGGAAGAACGCACCGCGAAAATGCGTGCGGATGTGATCAAGTTCTGGAGTTCCAGCGATGTGCTGCTGCGCCAGCTCGGTCAGGACCGTGCCAGCAGTATCAAAGACTATCTGGTGGACAAGGGCCAACTGGCCGATGATCGTGTGTACTTCATCGACGCCAACCTCGGCGAAGCGGAAAGCGACGGCCGGGTAGTGACACAAATGCATCTGGATGCCGAGTGATGAACCCAAAGTGGCTGGCTGCACTGGGGCTGGTGTTTCTCGCCAGCCAGGCTGCGGCGTCCGATACCTTGCGCTGCGGCAGCCAGTTGGTGAGCCTTGGCGACCGCGCCAGCGAGGTGCTGCAAAAATGTGGTGAGCCGGTCGGTCGCGACCTGCTCGGTTACAAGCGCAGCGCCAACCGTCGCGAGGAGTTTCAGGTCGAGGAGTGGACCTACGGCCCGAGCAACGGCATGTATCAATACCTGCGTTTTGAAGGCAATCGCCTGAAACAGATCAACAGCAAGCGCGGCAACTGACCTTCCGCGCCTTTTTCCGGCCCCTGAAATAGAACAGGCCCCGACATGAATGCCGGGGCCTGTAATGGCCACATTCCGTGTGGCCGGTCGCATGAACTCTAAAGTGCGGCAGACGTATTGCTCGGCCCGCCTGTCGCGTCTTCTCCCGGTCCAGGCGAGAAGTCTTGCCTTACTCGGCTTTCAGGCCGTCAGCGGAGACCGCTTTCACGCCTTTGATTTTCTTGGTGATGTTCACAGCGGTGGTTTTCTGAGCTTCGGTGATTGCGACGTCAGAAGACAGGGAAACCACACCTTTGTTGGTTTCAACTTTGATGTCGGTACCAGGAATGCCTTTTTCGGTTACCAGGTCGCTTTTGACTTTGGTGGTGATCCAGGTATCGGAAGTAGCTTCTTTAGCCTTGGTGACTTCACCGGCAGCCAGAGTCATTGGAGCCTGAGTGGTCTGGGTCGATTGAGCAAATGCACCCGAAGCCATGGTCAGGGTCAGCGCGGTAGCAGCAGCGGCAGTGATAGCGAACTTCTTCATACGAGTAACTCCTGTTTTTCTGGAAAGTCTGCTGGATGTCTTGTCAGCAGGGTTACTGGAGATATTGCGAACGCTGTGCCAACTTTCAAAATTACATTAAAACCTTATAAATCAACAACTTACAAATGTCGCATTTTTTCGGAATCATGCAAATTGCATGAGTCGAGAAATATCTACATGCAAGTTGCGGCTTTCCGGAAAGTTCCTAACAGCCTGAAATTATTGAAGCTTTTGTGAAGTGTCGCGCAATGAAAAATGCCCCGCATTGCGGGGCATTCCTGCTGTCAGCTTATGTATCAAGCGCCACTGCCAGGGCAACCTCTCGGCGCGTATTCATTGTTGACCGTCGAGGCACATGTCCAGACACCCGACGTGGCACCCGTGCCCGCGCCAGAGCGGGTGAGCGTAATGGTTTTACCCAGCACCGGACCTGGTGCATTAACCAGCGTACATGTAATGGTGCCAGCGCCAGTCGCCGCAGTACCTGTAACCGTCAACGTACAGTTGGAGGTGGCGGCTGTACCGCCATTCACATTGGTTATATCCGGAGCGGTACCTTGGTTGATGGTGTCCTCGAACGGCACCTTCATCGCACTGATCTCCGCCAACCCCGCCGTCACCTTCGACCGCGCCTGATATTTGGAGTACTGCGGCAGCGCCACAGTCGCGAGAATACCGATGATCGCCACGACGATCAGCAGCTCGATCAGAGTGAAACCCTGTTGTTTATTCATAGACACGCTCCATGCATGAGTCGAAATCTCATGATCTGTTCAAGACTCAGCACAGCCCGTGCCAAACGCTGGCAACCCATACCCGCTGGGCGCCATCCGGCTGACATGCCGATTCCTACAACCCGTAACCGCACTATCTGACACTTTTTGTCACCCGCACTCCACGTGTATGGCGCTGTCACTTGACTAGGCTATAAGTCATGAACGGCAAGCACGTGGAAACCCCATGAATGACATCACTCTGAGCGGTCTGGCCAAACAACTGGTCCAGGCCGAATTGCTCACGGAAAAGAGTGCCCAGCAGGCCTGGCAACAGGCGCAGCGCAATCGCCTGTCGCTGGTCAGTTACCTGGTGCAGAACAAACTGGTGAAGAGCTGGCAGGTCGCGGAAATTGCCTCGGAGCATTTCGGCATGGCATTTCTCGACCTCAACTGCCTCGACAAGGAAACCCAGCCCAAAGGCCTGGTCAGCGAAAAACTGGTGCGCCAGCACCACGCCCTGCCCCTCTGGCGACGCGGCAACAAACTGTTCGTGGGGATTTCCGACCCGAGCAATCATCAGGCGATCAACGACATTCAGTTCAGCACCGGGCTGAGCACCGAAGCCATTCTGGTCGAGGACGACAAGCTCACCGACGCCATCGAAAAATTCTTCGACACCCACGCCACCGGCCTGGAGGAAATGGCCGATGTCGATCTCGACGGGCTGGACATCGAGTCGGTCGACGACAGCAGGCAGGACACGCTCGGCGGGATCGACGCCGACGATGCCCCGGTGGTGCGCTTCGTGCACAAGATGCTGCTGGACGCGATCAAGAGCGGCTCGTCCGACCTGCACTTCGAACCTTACGAAAAGAACTACCGGGTGCGGGTGCGCACCGACGGCATTCTGCGGGAAGTGGCCAAGCCGCCGATTCAACTGGCCGGGCGCATCGCTGCACGCTTGAAGGTAATGGCCAGCCTCGACATTTCGGAGCGACGCAAACCCCAGGACGGGCGGATCAAGATGCGTCTGTCGAAAAGCAAGTCGATCGATTTCCGGGTCAACACCCTGCCCACCCTCTGGGGGGAGAAAGTGGTGATTCGGATCCTCGACCCGTCCAGCGCCCAGATCGGCATCGATGCCCTCGGCTACGAGCCGGAGCAGAAAGACCTGTACATGGCCGCCCTCAAACAGCCGCAAGGCATGATTCTGGTGACCGGCCCCACCGGCTCGGGCAAGACCGTGTCGCTGTACACCGGGCTGAACATCCTCAATACCGTCGACATCAATATCTCCACGGCCGAAGACCCGGTGGAAATCAACATGGAAGGCATCAACCAGGTCAACGTCAATCCCCGTCAGGGACTGGACTTTGCCCAGGCCCTGCGCTCGTTCCTGCGTCAGGACCCGGACGTGATCATGGTCGGCGAAATCCGCGACCTCGAAACCGCCGAAATCGCGATCAAGGCCGCCCAGACCGGTCACCTCGTGCTGTCCACCCTGCACACCAACAGCGCGGCAGAGACCCTCACCCGCCTGCACAACATGGGCATCCCCGGCTTCAACATCGCGACCTCGGTGAGCCTGATCATTGCCCAGCGTCTGGCGCGAAAACTCTGCAGCCACTGCAAGAAACCCATCGAGATCCCACGCGAGACCCTGATCAAGGAAGGCTTCCCCGAGGAACGCATTGGCCATTTCACGATCTATGAGCCCGCCGGTTGCGATCACTGCAACGGCGGGTACAAGGGTCGCGTGGGGATTTATGAAGTGGTAAAGAACACCCCCGATCTGCAACGACTGATCATGGCCGAGGGCAACTCACTGGAAATCGATACCCAGATGCGCCGGGACGGCTTCAATGACCTGCGTACCTCGGGCCTGATCAAGGCCATGCAAGGCATTACCAGCCTTGAAGAAATCAACCGGGTCACCAAGGACTGAACATGGCGGTCAAGGCAGCAAAAGTCAGCGTCTACGCCTGGGAAGGCACGGACCGTAAAGGCAGCAAGGTAACCGGCGAGTTGAGCGGCCAGAACCCCGCACTGGTCAAGGCCCAGTTGCGCAAGCAGGGCATCAACCCGGGCAAGGTGCGCAAGAAATCCGCCTCGCTGCTGAGCTTCGGCAAGCGCATCAAGGCCCAGGACATTGCCCTGTTCACCCGGCAGATGGCGACCATGATGAAGGCCGGCGTACCGCTGTTGCAGTCGTTCGACATCATTGGCGAAGGCTTCGAAAACCCGGCCATGCGCAAGCTGGTGGACGAGGTGAAACAGGAGGTCGCCGCCGGTAACAACTTCGCCGCCGCGCTGCGCAAGAAGCCGCAGTATTTCGACGAGTTGTACTGCAACCTGGTGGATGCCGGCGAGCAGTCCGGCGCCCTCGACACCCTGCTGGAACGGGTCGCGACCTACAAGGAAAAGAGCGAAAGCCTCAAGGCCAAGATCAAGAAGGCCATGACCTACCCGACCGCCGTAGTGCTGGTGGCGGCGGTGGTCACCGGGATTCTGCTGGTCAAGGTGGTGCCGCAGTTTCAGTCGGTGTTCTCCGGCTTCGGTGCCGAACTGCCGGCCTTCACGCTGATGGTGATCAGCCTGTCCGAATTCATGCAGCAATGGTGGTGGGCGATTCTCGGTGCGCTGGTGGCCGCGTTTTTCGGCACCCGCCATGCCCTGAAAAAATCCCAGGCCCTGCGCGATCGACGCGACGCCTGGTTTCTCAAGCTGCCGCTGGTGGGCACATTGATGTACAAGTCCGCCGTGGCGCGGTTTGCCCGGACCCTGTCGACTACCTTCGCCGCCGGTGTGCCGCTGGTGGAAGCGCTGGACTCGGTGGCCGGTGCCACCGGCAACGTGGTGTTCAAGCGTGCCGTGCTGCGCATCCGCCAGGACGTCTCTACCGGCATGCAGCTGAATTTCTCGATGCGCTCCACGGGTATCTTTCCGAACATGGCGGTGCAGATGACCGCCATCGGCGAAGAGTCCGGCGCACTGGACGAGATGCTCGACAAGGTCGCAGGTTTCTATGAGGACGAAGTGGACAACATGGTCGACAACCTCACCAGCCTGATGGAGCCGTTCATCATGGTGGTGCTGGGGGTGATCGTCGGCGGTCTGGTGGTGGCGATGTACCTGCCGATCTTCCAACTCGGCTCAGCGATCTGACATGCCCATCGACGAACTCCTCAGCCTGTATCCGCTGGCCTTTGTCTTCACCGCCCTGCTGCTGGGGCTGGTGGTCGGCAGTTTCCTCAACGTGTTGATCTGGCGCCTGCCGAAAATGCTCGAGCGCGAATGGCGCCAGCAGGCTCACGATGTACTGGGCCTGCCCGGTGAATCGCCATTGCCCACCTACAACCTGATGCTGCCGCACTCGCAATGCCCGCACTGTGGCCACCGGATCCGTGCGTGGGAAAACATTCCCCTGTTCAGTTACGTGTGCCTGCGCGGGCGCTGTTCAAGTTGCAGCGCACCGATCAGCAAGCGTTACCCGCTGACCGAACTGGCCTGCGGCCTGCTCTCGGCGTTCATCGCCTGGCACCTGGGTTTCGGCTGGCCGGCGTGCCTGTTGATCGTGCTGACCTGGGGCCTGTTGGCCATGAGCCTGATCGACATCGAGCACCAACTGCTGCCTGACGTGCTGGTACTGCCGTTGCTGTGGCTGGGGCTGATCGTCAACAGCTTCGAGCTGTTCGTGCCGCTGCACGACGCCGTGCGGGGCGCGGTGCTCGGCTATATGGCGCTGTGGTCGGTGTTCTGGCTGTTCAAACTGATCACCGGCAAGGACGGCATCGGTCACGGCGATTTCAAGCTGCTGGCGCTGCTCGGGGCCTGGGGCGGCTGGCAGATTCTGCCGCTGACCATCCTCTTGTCCTCGCTGGTGGGCGCCGTGCTCGGGGTGATTTTGCTCAAGCTGCGCGACCAGAAAACCTCGACGCCGATCCCCTTCGGCCCGTATCTGGCAATTGCCGGCTGGATTGCCTTGCTCTGGGGTGGTCAAATAACCGGCTTCTATTGGCAGTTTGTCGGTTTGAAATGAATACCCCTGCGGAAAAACCCTGGATTCTCGGCCTGACCGGCGGCATCGGCAGCGGCAAAAGCGCCGCCGCCCAGCACTTCATTGATCTTGGTATCCACGTGGTGGACGCCGATCACGCGGCGCGCTGGGTGGTCGAACCGGGCCGCCCGGCGCTGGCGAAGATCGCTGAACACTTCGGCCCCGATGTGTTGCAGGCCGACGGCACGCTGGATCGTGCAGCCCTGCGCAAACTGATTTTTGAGGTGCCGGAGCAACGGCGCTGGCTTGAGGCCTTGCTGCATCCGTTGATCGCCGAAGAAATCGCCCATCACCTGGCGCTGGCAAAATCGCCTTATGCGATTCTGGTTTCGCCGCTGCTGATCGAATCCGGGCAATACGCGATGACCCAACGCATCCTGGTAATCGACGCCCCGCAACAACTGCAGATCGAACGCACCTTGCAGCGTGACCAGACCAGCGAAGAGCAGGTCCAGGCGATCCTCAAGGCCCAGTCCAGCCGCGAAGACCGCGTCAGCCGTGCCGACGACGTGGTGGTCAACGACCGCGACCTCGCCTGGCTGCACAGCGAGGTCGAGCGCCTGCATCACTTTTACCTGACTTTATCCGGAGGCCAATCATGAGCCAGACCCCAACCGTCAACTGCCCGACTTGCGGCGCGCCCGTGGAATTCACCCCGGAAAACAAATTCCGTCCGTTCTGCTCGGACCGCTGCAAACTGATAGACCTCGGCGCCTGGGCGTCGGAAGAACACAAGATTCCGGTCGCCCCGGATGCCGAGGACGAACTGTTTTCCGGCGATTTCGATCCGCGTCACTGATCCCGTTCAGGGCCGCATGAAGCCGTAGTCCTGATCGTCGTCGAGGTTTTCCGCCAGAAAACGCAACTCGTCGGCCAGGTCTTCGGCGTTGCGCACCGCCTTGCTCTGCTGCACCACAGCGCTGAGCAAGGCGCGCAGGCTCAGGCCCGGATCGAACCCTACCTCCTGCGCCATCTCCAGACTCTGCCGGGTTTCCTGCCTCGCCCACTCGTACACGCTCATGCCGCTGCTCCTGAAGGAATTTGGCCGAGCATGAAATGCCGCGCGCAGAGTGGATTTGATGTGGATCAAGACTTGGGATCGTCGTCCTTCCAGGGCGCCGAAAGGTAGCGGGTGCGGTTGAAGGTCTCCAGCCACTCCGGGCAGAACACCACCAGCGCGCTGACCACCATGCCGTTGATGAAGGCTTCGGGAAAAATCAGCAGCCACAGGTAACCGATGAAATCCTCCAGCCATTCCGGCATGGCAAAGAGGCCGTCGTACCAGAGCAAGGTCAGGCTCAGCGTCAGACACGACAACGCCGACAGCGCCGCGGCGAAAAAACCGGAACAGAAGATGTACACGAACGGATTGCGCGGCTGGGCGCGCTCGACCAGAATCGCGACGCATTCGGTGATCAGCACCGGCAACAGGATCAGCAAGGTGCCATTGACCCCGACGGCCACCAGATCCTGTCGCCCCAGCAGCACCAGCCCCAGTTGGGCCACCAGTGCGCCGACGATCGCCAGTGGCCAGTCCAGCAGCAGTGTCACCGCCGTCATGCCGATGAAGTGGTAAGACACGCCGGTGTCGAAATCCCTGCGCACCAGCCACAGCAGAAACAACGCGAACACCGTACCGAACAGCAAATGCTGACGGCGGTTGTCGCTGAACAGCTCGACCCACGGTGCGCGGACAATCGCCCAGAGCAGCGCCGGCAGGTAAATCAGCCAGCCGAGGGTCAGACTGCTCGATGACAGCAGTTCTGCACCGATCATGATCCCATCACCTTCATTCGCACCGCAGACTCCTTTGATTGGCGCTCCTGCGGCGAAGTCTACACCTGCACGGCGGGACATCTGCCGATGCAAAGCTTTCTGCTTGTCGCAATTGAACGCTAAGCTTGGGCCTATGGATGACTCAGATTACTTACGCCTGCTGACCATTGCGGCCGAGCAAGCCAACGCTTTCCTGTCCAATGCCCGCAAATGGGAGCGTGAGCGTTGGGTCTGCCAGCGCCTCCTGCAAGGCCTGAATATTCCTTATCGCGCCGACGAATTCGCTCCCGCCGGGGAACCACCGGACGTGCTGTTTCGCGACGCCAATTTCGAGGTGTTTTTCGTCCTCGACGAGGGCCGTCGGCTCAACGACGAATGGCGCGATGAGCTGCAACGTCGGCGCAGCGCGTTTTCCCTCAGCCAACTGGTGCGACGTGAAGCCAAGCCACGGCGAATTCCGGCCAATGAATTTCTGCTGAGACTGGCGCCGACCTTGCGCAAGAAAGCGCACAACTACAAGGAACGCGGCATGGACCTGGGCGAGCTGGACATCATTGCCTTCGCCAGCCTCAAACGCGAAGTGCTCGACCTCAACAGCCACTTTCCGCCGCCCACCGAATACCTGCGTCAGGGCTGGCGTTCGCTGTCGCTGGTCGGACCTACGTTCGCCCGGGTGCTGTTCGCCCATCCCGATGCCCCGGATTTTCTGCGCGGCAACCTGGGGCGCAGCATCGTGTTCGATGTAGGGATCAGCCTGTGACGCCGCTTCAACAATTGATCGCCGAGGTCCCGCAGAGCGGCCGCGTACGCTGGATTGGCGTGCGTCCTGAATCTCGTGGACCGATGATCGAGCTCGACGCCGTAGAGGCACGCCTTGAAGCGGGACTGACCGGGGATCATGCCCGCCCCGGAGTACGTAACGCCCGACAGGTCACGCTGATTCAGTTCGAACACCTGGCCGTGATCAGTGCATTGATGGGCCGTCCCCACGAGCAACCGGTCAGGCCTGAAGATCTGCGGCGCAATCTCGTCATAAGCGGGATCAATCTGTTCAGCCTCAAGGGGCGGCGCTTTCGCATTGGTCAGGCGATTTTCGAAACCACGGGCTGGTGCCAGCCGTGCGCGCGCCTGCAGAACAACCTCGGCCCGGGCACGTTCCAGGCCGTGCGCGGGCATGGCGGAATCACTGCGCGAGTGTTACAAAGCGGGATCATTCGCCTCGACGATGGCGTGTCTGTCGAACCGGTCCCGGACAGTGGCTATGCTGCGTTCAATCCCGGTTGAAAACCGCTGTAGCGTGTTCTCATTCAGTAACGTCTACCTGACGAGGCCTTTATGACCAGCCGCCTGAACCCCGAAGACCAGAAGCATGTCGAAGAGTATCTGCAGTTGTCCCAACACCGTGTCGAGCGCCGGCCATTCCGGCCGTGGATGCTCCTGGTGCTGGTGCTGGCAGTGACCATTGGTCTGGGCCTGTTGAGCCGATTTATCAGTTACCTGATGCTATGAGCTGCATCGCGCTCGCTCGGGTAACCACACCGATTTCCTTTAAAAACCTTGCGAGCTATCCCTATGTCCCATCGTATTGTCATTGTCGGCGGCGGCGCCGGCGGTCTGGAGTTGGCTACCCGTCTGGGTAAGACTCTGGGCAAACGCGGCACCGCCAGCATCATGCTGGTCGACGCGAACCTCACGCACATCTGGAAACCGCTGCTGCACGAAGTGGCCGCCGGATCGCTGAACTCCTCCGAAGACGAACTCAACTATGTCGCCCAGGCCAAATGGAACCACTTCGAGTTCCAGCTGGGGCGCATGAGCGGGCTCGATCGTGAGCAGAAGAAGATCCAGCTGGCTGCCACCTACGACGAAAACGGCGTTGAGCTGGTCCCGGCGCGGGAAGTGCCCTACGACTCGCTGGTGATCGCGGTCGGCAGCACCACCAACGATTTCGGCACCCAGGGCGCCGCGCAACACTGCCTGTTCCTCGACACCCGCAAACAGGCCGAGCGTTTCCACCAGCAACTGCTCAATCACTACCTGCGCGCCCACGCCGGGCAGACCGATGTGGTTCAGCAGATCAGCGTGGCCATCGTCGGTGCGGGCGCCACGGGCGTCGAACTGGCGGCCGAGCTGCACAACGCGGCCCATGAACTGGCGGCTTACGGTCTGGACCGGATCAAACCGGAAAACATGCACATCACCCTGATCGAAGCCGGGCCACGGGTGCTGCCAGCCCTGCCGGAGCGCATCAGCGGGCCGGTGCACAAGACCCTGGAGAAACTCGGGGTCAACGTGATGACCAACGCCTCGGTCAGCCAGGTCACCGCCGACAGCTTGATCACTGCCGACGGCAACGAAATCAAGGCGAGCCTGAAAGTCTGGGCCGCCGGGATCCGCGCACCGGGTTTCCTAAAGGACATCGATGGCCTGGAAACCAACCGCATCAATCAGCTGCAAGTGCTGCCGACGCTGCAAACCACTCGCGACGAGAACATCTTCGCCTTCGGTGACTGCGCCGCCTGCCCGCAACCAGGCTCGGATCGCAACGTTCCACCACGGGCCCAGGCTGCGCACCAGCAGGCGTCGCTGCTGGCCAAATCGCTGAAGCTGCGCATCGAAGGCAAGACCCTGCCGGAGTACAAGTACACCGACTACGGCTCGCTGATTTCGCTGTCGCGTTTCTCGGCGGTGGGTAACCTGATGGGCAACCTGACCGGCAGCGTGATGCTCGAGGGCTGGCTGGCGCGGATGTTCTACGTGTCGCTGTACCGCATGCACCAGATGGCGCTTTATGGGCCGTTCCGCACGGCGATGCTGATGCTCGGCAGCAAGATCGGACGCGGCACCGAGCCACGCCTGAAGCTGCACTGATGTAAAAAACACCGTGGGGGCGGGCTCGCCCTCACGGTGTTTTGTTTTCTACTGTATCTGCCCTCGCTTTCCCCACCTTCGCTTACAAACGCCCCCGCTCCTCGACACAGACGCGATACACCGCCACCGCTTAATGGCCACACCCGAGCACACCTGCTCCGGCTTGATCGCCCTTAACGTGTGGTTGCGCTGTGCAACCGAAGGAGAATGCAATGTCCCGTACTTCGAAAATCGGCAAAAACTCCCTTGGCCTGGTCGGTGCCGTACTGGCCGGCGGCCTGATGCTGTCCGGCTCGGTGTTTGCCGCGCAACCGCTGGCCCAGGGCTACATGGTCGCTTCGGCCGAGACCTCGGTGAAAACCCCGGAAGGCAAATGCGGTGAAGGCAAATGCGGCGATGCGTCGATGGCCAAGACCGACACCGATGGCGACGGCAAGGTCTCCCGCGCCGAGTTTCTGAAAGTTGCACCGAAGTCCGACTTCGACAAGATCGACACCAACCACGACGGCTTCATCGACGAGCAAGAGGCGTACAACAACGTCAAAGCCAATTTCGAAGCCAACGGCAAGAAAATGCCGAAAGGTCTGTTCGAACACCTGAAAGACCAGGACGGTGCCTGATTTTTTCAGCCTCCCCGACAAAACAAAGCCGCGCTTTCTCTGACGAGAAGCGCGGCTTTTTCACGCCTGCATGATTACAGCTGGAAACGCCGCACCATGCCCTGCAGGGCATTGGCCAGTTGCGACAGTTCATGGCTCGACGCATTGGTTTGATCGGCACCCGCCGCCGAGCGCACCGACAGGTCGCGAATGTTCACCAGGTTGCGATCCACTTCCCGCGCCACTTGCGCCTGCTCTTCGGCGGCGCTGGCGATCACCAGATTGCGCTCGTGGATTTCGTGTACCGACGCCGTGATCGTCTGCAACGCTTCACCGGCTCGCTCGGCCAGCAGCAGCGTGGTGGCGGCGCGCGAGGCACTGGCCTGCATCGACGCCAGCGCCAGGCTCGAACCGTTGCGCATGCCCTGCACCATTTGCTCGATTTCCTGGGTCGATTGCTGAGTGCGATAAGCCAGCGCGCGAACCTCATCGGCAACCACCGCAAACCCGCGCCCGCTCTCCCCGGCTCGCGCTGCTTCGATGGCGGCGTTGAGCGCCAGCAGGTTGGTCTGCTCGGCGATCGCTCGAATCACGTCCAGCACTTTGCCGATGTCCTGCGACTGGTTGGCCAGCGATTGCACCAGTTCGCCGGTGTGCTCGACTTCGCTGGCCAGGGCGTTGATGGCGTCGGCAGTTTCGCTGACCCGTTCCTGGCCCAACTGCGCCGATTCGCTGGACTGGCGGGTGGCGTCGGACGTCGACACCGCATTGCGGGCGACTTCCTCAACCGCCGTAGTCATCTCGTTGACGGCGGTGGCGGCCTGTTCGATTTCGTTGTTCTGTTGTTGCAGTCCTTGCGTGCTGTCATGGGTGACCGCGCTCAGTTCGTCGGAAGCGGTCGCCAGTTGCGTGGCCGAGCCGCTGATGCCCTGCAGGGTTTCGCGCAGGTTCTGCTGCATGGTTGCCAACGCCTTGAGCAGCCGGCTGACTTCATCGTTGCCGTGAGTTTCGATCGGGCGGGTCAGATCGCCTCTGGCGACGTGCTCAGCAGCGTCGACAGCGACGCTCAGGGGGCGGACGATGCTACGGGTGAGCAACATGGCCAGAGCCACGGTGGCCAGCGCCGCCAGCGCGATAAACAGGGTCACGATGGTGCGCGAGGTTTCGTAGTGGGCCGCAGAGTTCTGGCTTTCGGCGGCGACCTGGCGGGCGAACAGATCCGCCAGGTCGTTGAGTTGTTTACCGGAGCCGTCGACCACGGTTTTCATGTCCACCAGCAGCAGTTTGGTCAGCTCGTCGCGCTTGCCCTGCTCGGCGAGGGTGAACGACTGGGCGATCCCGGTGCGGTAGGCGGCAAAGGTTTTCTTGAACTGTTCATACAACTGCTGACCTTCCGGGGTGGTCACCAGTCGATCATAGGCGGCGATTTTCTCGCTCAACTCTTTGTCCCGGGTGTCCATCTGGCTGCGGTACGTGGCGATGTTGGCCGGATCCTGATCCAGCGCCATGCGCAGGGAGATGGTGCGGATGCGCAGCATGATCTCGCGAATTTCGTCGCCGCCACGAATGCTCGGCAGCCACTGGGTCTCCACCGCCACTTCACTGTCGCGGATGCTCGACATCTGCCCCAGCGCGAACACCCCAAGCAACGCCACCAGTAACGCGATCAGGGCAAAGCCCAGAGCGGCGCGGGGAGCAATATTCAACTGACGAAGCAACATGACGAACGCCCTTTTTCTTGTATTGGCAGAATTCAGGGGCGTTTGATGCGGCAGGCCCCTTTCGTTAGCGGGCTATCGGCAAGTTGTATGACGACTTGAATGAAACATTTCCGGAGGGCAAAAAAAATCCCCGTATCTTTCGATACGAGGATTTTTAATATGGTCGGGGTAAGGGGATTCGAACTCCTGACATCCTGCTCCCAAAGCAGGCGCGCTACCGGACTGCGCTATACCCCGGTAAAAAAAAGGCGATCTTTCAAAGATCGCCTTCTTCGATCAGCGCTTTTGGCCTCTGATCTTAAGATTCGATCCCAGTGTTACCTGGTTTCAAAAATGGTGGGTCGTGTGGGATTCGAACCTACGACCAATTGGTTAAAAGCCAACTGCTCTACCAACTGAGCTAACGACCCAAAAATGGTCGGGGTAAGGGGATTCGAACTCCTGACATCCTGCTCCCAAAGCAGGCGCGCTACCGGACTGCGCTATACCCCGGTTTGAAATTGGCTCCGTGACCAGGACTCGAACCTGGGACCCAATGATTAACAGTCATTTGCTCTACCGACTGAGCTATCACGGAACTACACATTTCAATTTACTACGGTGAAACTTGCAGCTTCTCGACATCGTTTTCGCATCGCTGCGTTCGTGTGTCTGAGGCGCGCTATTCTACAACCTAGAACACCTCTGTCAACCCCCTAAATTGCTTTCAAGTTAATGATTTGCAACTTATTTCAGATTTCTGCCCAGTGAGCTGAAACCGTGTTGGTGACTGACTGCGGGGCGCACTTTACAAGCCTTTTCCTTTGAGTTCAACAGCCTGGCGAAAAAAAAGGCCTCGCATTGCGAGGCCTTGATGACGACACCACCGTCGAGCGTCAGTTGAACGTGATCTCGTCGTTCTCCACGACGCCGGTCGCGGTCTCGCCTGGCAGGAAACGCCCCGACAGGATCAACTGTGCCAGCGGGTTCTCGATCCAGCGCTGGATCGCCCGCTTCAGCGGCCGTGCGCCATAGACCGGGTCGTAGCCGACGGCAATCAGCTTGTCCATCGCTTCCGGGCTCAGTTCCAGCTTCAGCTCGCGCTCGGCCAGACGGCTGCGCAGACGGCCCAGCTGGATCTCGGTAATGCCCGCGATCTGATCCCGCGCCAATGGCTCGAAGATCACTACTTCGTCGACCCGGTTGATGAACTCCGGACGGAAATGGGTGGAAATCGCATCCATCACCGCCGCACGTTGCGCCTCACGGTCACCGACCAGTTCCTGGATCTGCATCGAACCGAGATTGGAGGTCATGACGATCACGGTATTGCGGAAGTCCACCGTGCGGCCATGGCTGTCGGTCAGACGGCCATCCTCCAGCACTTGCAGCAGGATGTTGAACACGTCCGGGTGCGCCTTCTCGACTTCGTCCAGCAGGATCACCGAGTAAGGCTTGCGCCGTACCGCTTCGGTCAGGTAACCGCCCTCTTCATAGCCGACGTAGCCCGGTGGTGCACCGATCAGCCGCGCCACGGAATGTTTCTCCATGAACTCGGACATGTCGATCCGCACCATCGCCTCTTCAGTGTCGAAGAGGAACTCGGCCAGCGCCTTGCACAGCTCGGTTTTACCGACACCGGTCGGGCCGAGGAACATGAACGAGCCGCTCGGACGATTCGGGTCGGACAACCCGGCCCGGGAACGCCGCACCGCATTGGCTACCGCCACCACCGCTTCGTCCTGACCGATCACGCGCTGATGCAACAGGCTTTCCATCTTCATCAGCTTGTCGCGCTCGCCTTCGAGCATTTTCGACACCGGAATGCCGGTCCACTTCGAAACGACTTCGGCGATTTCCTCTTCGGTCACCTTGCTGCGCAGCAACTGGTTTTCGCTTTTGCCGTGCTGGTCGACCATCTGCAGACTGCGCTCCAGATCCGGGATCACCCCGTACTGCAACTCGGCCATGCGGTTCAGGTCGCCTTTACGGCGCGCGGCTTCCAGTTCCTGACGGGACTGTTCGATCTTCTGCTGAATCTGCGCAGAACCCTGCACCTCGGCTTTTTCCGAGTTCCAGATTTCTTCCAGATCGGAGTACTCACGCTCGTGGCGATCGATTTCTTCCTGGAGTTTCTCCAGACGTTTCTTCGCCGCGTCGTCGCTTTCTTTCTTCAGTGCCTGGGATTCCACCTTCAGTTGAATCAGGCGCCGCTCCAGGCGATCCAGCACTTCCGGCTTGGAGTCGATCTCCATGCGGATACGGCTGGCCGCTTCGTCGATCAGGTCGATCGCCTTGTCCGGCAGCTGTCGGTCAGTGATGTAACGATGGCTGAGCTTGGCTGCCGCGATGATCGCGCCGTCGGTGATCGCCACCTTGTGGTGAACCTCGTAACGCTCCTTGAGGCCACGCAGGATCGCGATGGTGTCTTCTTCGCTCGGCTCGTCCACCAGCACTTTCTGGAAGCGCCGCTCGAGGGCCGCATCCTTCTCTATATATTGGCGGTACTCGTTGAGCGTGGTCGCGCCGACGCAGTGCAGCTCACCACGGGCCAGAGCCGGCTTGAGCATGTTGCCGGCGTCCATCGAGCCTTCGCCCTTGCCGGCGCCGACCATGGTGTGCAGTTCGTCGATGAACAGAATGATCTGCCCTTCCTGCTTCGACAGCTCGTTGAGCAGCGCTTTCAGGCGCTCTTCGAACTCACCGCGATACTTGGCGCCGGCAATCAGCGCACCCATATCGAGGGACAGCAGGCGTTTACCACGCAGGCCATCCGGCACTTCGCCGTTGATGATGCGCTGGGCCAGCCCTTCGGCAATCGCGGTTTTACCCACGCCAGGCTCGCCGATCAGTACCGGGTTGTTCTTGGTGCGGCGTTGCAGGACCTGAATGGTGCGACGGATTTCATCGTCACGGCCAATCACCGGGTCAAGCTTGCCTTCTTCGGCGCGCTTGGTCAGGTCGACGGTGTATTTATCCAGCGCCTGACGGGACTCTTCATGGTTGGCGTCGTTGACTGCCTCACCACCGCGCAGGTTGTTGATTGCATTCTCCAGGGCTTTCTTGCTCACGCCCTGGCCGAGCAGCAACTTGCCGAGCTTGCTGTTCTCGTCCATCGCGGCAAGCAGTACCAGCTCGCTGGAAATGAACTGATCGCCCTTCTGCTGGGCCAGACGGTCGGCCTGATTGAGCAGACGCGCCAGATCCTGCGACATGTTGACGTCGCCGGTCGGGTTCTGGATTTTCGGTAATTGATCGAGCTCTTTGGTCAGCTCTTTACGCAAGCTGTTGACGTCGAAGCCCACCTGCATCAACAGGGGTTTGATCGAACCACCCTGTTGTTCAAGCATGGCTTGCATCAAATGCGCCGGCTCGATGGCTGGATGATCGTGGCCGACGGCCAAAGATTGGGCATCGGACAACGCCAACTGCAATTTGCTGGTTAAACGGTCTATACGCATGGGTCACCTTCCTTTTGAGCAGGCCGGACCTGAAAACCATCCTGAATAAAGAAACCTGCCAGATACCGCTATAGATGCGGTCGATTCTGGAAGATTCAAGCGTGGGACAGTTGATGCAGATCAGACAGTTTAGCGGGTGAGCCAAACGAGGGAAGCGAAGCGACCAGTGCGCGATGCACGGCGATAAGAGAAGAAGCGCGGATCGGTCACGGTACAGAAACCGCCACCATAAACAGCGGTGACACCACGAACCGCCAGACGCAGCCGCGCCAGCTTATAGATGTCAGCCATGAACTTGCCGGCGTTGTGGCTCGGGACAAAGGCTGTCTCGGCTTCGGGCAATTGATTGATGAACACTTCCCGGACTTCCGGGCCGACTTCAAAGGCTTGCGGTCCGATGGCCGGGCCGAGCCAGACCAGAATGTCTTCGGCAGGCACATCCAGGCTGTCGAGGGTAGCCTCCAGCACGCCGGCCGCCAATCCACGCCAACCGGCGTGAGCGGCAGCAACGCGAGTGCCGGCACGGTCGCAGAACAGCGCCGGCAGGCAATCGGCAGTCATCGCCGCACAAGCGATACCGGGCGTTGCCGTCCAGCTGGCATCCGCCGTGGTCACCACGGACGGATCCGCATGCGCCACGGCAATCCCGTGCACTTGCTGCAGCCAGGCAGGCTTTATAGAGAAGTGTTCGGTCAGACGCCGACGGTTTTCGGCAACAGCCTCCGGGCGGTCATCGACATGATCGCCCAGATTGAGGCTGTCGAACGGCGCCTCGCTGACGCCGCCCTCGCGGGTGGTGACACAGGCTTTGACGCTGGCCGGCGCGGGCCAGTCCGGCGTCAGCCAGTTCATCCGACGAATGCCTCGCGATCCTGCTTGAGCAGGGTCAGCAGCCACACCAGATCTTCCGGCAGCGGCGATTCCCAGCTCATGCGCTCACCGGTGGTCGGATGATCCAGCTCGAGGAACCGCGCGTGCAGGGCCTGACGCGGGAAGTGCTTGAGGGATTCGACCATGGTTTGGCTCGCGGCCGGCGGAATGCGGAAACGACCGCCGTACGCCGGGTCGCCGACCAACGGGAAGTTGATGTGCGCCATGTGCACGCGGATCTGGTGAGTACGACCGGTCTCCAGCTTCACCCGTACGTGGGTGTGGGAACGGAAGCGCTCCAGCACGCGGTAGTGGCTGACGGCCGGCTTGCCGCCTTCCATCACCGCCATGCGCTGGCGCTGCTGGCCGTGACGGCCGATCGGGGCGTTGATCTTGCCGCCGGCGGTCACCACGCCGATCACGATGCACTCGTAGATCCGGCTGACGCTGCGGCTTTGCAGCTGCGCGACCAGCTTGGTCTGCGCCTGAATGGTCTTGGCCACCACCATCAGACCGGTGGTGTCCTTGTCCAGACGATGCACGATACCGGCGCGCGGGACATTGATGATGTCCGGCACGTGGTGCAGCAAGGCGTTGAGCAAGGTGCCATCAGCGTGACCGGCAGCCGGGTGCACCACCAGGCCCGCAGGCTTGTTGATCACCAGAATGTCGTCGTCTTCATAGACGATGTCGAGTTCGATATCCTGAGCGACCCATTCACCCTGGGCCTCCTGCTCGGCAGTGAGCTCAAGGATGGCACCGCCATGAACAATGTCGCGCGGGCGGATGACCGCCCCGTCCACAGTCAGGCGACCTTCTTTGATCCAGGCGGAAAGGCGCGAGCGCGAGTGCTCGGCGAAGAGTTGGGCAGCGACTTGATCGAGGCGTTGGCCGCCCAATTCGGACGGCACCTCTGCGCGAAGTTCAATTTTATCGGACATGCTCGGACTGGGCGTCGGCTACAGCCTTTGGTTTCGGCTGCGCGCTTGTGGTTAAATACGGCGTCTTTTGCCCCGGGGCTTTTCAACGGGGCGCTCATCATAACAGGACGGCCCCGCCCAAGACAGCGGCCGTCATAGGGACGCAAGCCGCCATGCAAGTGAAACACCTGCTGCTGATCGCCATCCTCGCATTGACCGCTGCTTGCTCATCGAAGGAAGTCGTAGACGAAAACCTGAGTGAAGCCGAGCTGTACCAGCAGGCTCAACAGGACCTGGACAACAACAGCTACACCAGCGCCACAGCCAAGCTGAAGGCTCTGGAGTCGCGTTATCCGTTCGGTCGCTATGCCGATCAGGCGCAGCTGGAACTGATCTATGCCAACTACAAGAACGCCGAGCCGGAAGCTGCAAAATCCGCTGCCGAGCGTTTCATTCGTCTGCATCCGCAGCACCCGAACGTGGATTACGCCTACTACCTCAAGGGCCTGACCTCGTTCGACCAGGACGTCGGCCTGCTGGCGCGCTTCCTGCCGCTGGACATGACCAAGCGTGACCCGGGTGCCGCCCGCGACTCCTACAATGAGTTCGCCCAGCTGACCAGCCGCTACCCGAACAGCCGCTACGCGCCGGACGCCAAGCAGCGCATGATCTACCTGCGCAACCTGCTGGCTGCCTACGAAATCCACGTGGCCGACTACTACCTGACCCGTCAGGCCTATGTCGCCGCTGCCAACCGTGGTCGTTATGTAGTGGAAAACTTCCAGGAAACCCCATCGGTCGGTGACGGCCTGGCGGTGATGACCGAAGCCTACCAGCGTCTGCATCTGGACGAACTGGCGGCCACCAGTCTGGAAACCCTGAAGCTCAACTACCCGAACCACCCGAGCCTGCAGGACGGTCAGTTCGTGCCTCGCGTTGCCGAAGCCGACAACCGTTCGTTCCTGAGCAAGGCCACCCTGGGTCTGATTGAATCCCGTCCGCCGCTGCCGCCGGGAGAGACCCGCGCCAACCAGGACGTGCAGAAGCAGTTCCAGGACGCGAAAGACGCGATCCCGAACGAGCTCAAGCCGAAAGACGAAAACGGCGACGTGATCGAAGAGCCGGAACCGGAGTCGAGCGACAGCGACCGTTCCATCTTCAGCTACATGACCTTCGGTCTGTTCGACTGATCACTGCGGTGATGCCAAAAAGGGAGATCTTCGGATCTCCCTTTTTATTGCGGCGTGTGATTGGGCTGTGCGCCTGTCGGGTCCTTGGCTAAACTGCCGAATCATTAGCCGAAAAGCCGCCCATCATGCTTCGTTTACTGTTCTGGATTGCCTTGATCGCCGCTGCTGTCTGGTTGTGGCGCAAATTCAAGGCCCCCGCCTCGTCCACCCGATCGCCTCGCGAACAGGATGCCGCGCCGATGGTGCGCTGCGCCCATTGCGGCGTGCACCTGCCCCGCGACCGCGCGCTGAACCTTCAACAACAGTGGTATTGCAGCCAGGCTCACCTTGAGCAAGGCCCCGGTTCCAGTGATCGCTGAGGCCGACAACGCCGACAGCAAACAGGCCCAGCGACTGCTGCGTCTCTATCATCTGTACCGTTTAAGTGTCGGCATCACCCTGGTGTTGCTGATCTCCAGCAACATGGACAACCGCCTGCTGACCTCGGCCAACGACGAGTGGCTGCGCAATGGCAGCTGGTTGTACCTGGTGCTGAACATCCTGCTGGTGGTGTTCCTCGAAAACATCCGCCGCCCGGCCCAGGTGTTCGGCCTGGCACTGGTCGACATTCTGCTGCTGTGCAGCGTGTTCTATGCGGCCGGCGGTGTGGCCAGTGCGATTGGCAACTTGCTGATCGTTTCGGTGGCCATCAGCAACACCTTGCTGCGACGACGTATCGGCTTGCTGATCGCCGCCATCGCCACCCTCGGCATCGTCGGGCTCAGCTTTCTGCTGAGTTTCAGCCACCCCCTGAACGCCAACGACTATCTGCAGGCCGGCACCCTCGGCGCTCTATGCTTCGCGGCGTCATTGCTGGTGCAAGGATTGATGCGCCGTCTCGAAGTCAGTGAGAACCTGGCCGAGCAGCGCGCCAGCGAAGTGGTGGGGCTCGAAGCCCTCAATGCGCTGATCCTGCAACGCATGCGCACCGGCATTCTCGTGCTCGACGAACAGCGCCGGGTGCAACTGGCCAATCACAGCGCCAGGACCTTGCTGGGACAAACGCAGCTTGAAGGCGACTTGATCGATGAGCACTCGAGCGCATTGGTCGAACGCCTGCAACTGTGGCTGAACAACCCGACTCTGCGCCCGCAAAGCCTGAAAATCGCCGGCAATGGCCTGGAGCTGCAGCCGAGCTTCATCGCCCTGGAACAGAGCCCGAACCGCCAGACCCTGGTGTTTCTCGAAGACCTCGCCCAGATCGCCCAGCAGGCCCAGCAATTGAAACTCGCCGCGCTGGGCCGCTTGACTGCCGGTATCGCCCATGAAATCCGCAATCCGCTGGGAGCCATCAGTCATGCCGCGCAGCTGTTGCAGGAATCCGAGGAACTCGACGGCGCGGATCGGCGTCTGACGCAGATCATTCAAGACCACTCCCAGCGCATGAACCGAGTCATCGAAAACGTTCTGCAACTGTCCCGCCGTCAGCAGAGCGCGCCGCAACGGCTGGATCTCAAGCCGTGGCTGGAGCAGTTCGTCGACGAGAGCCGCGAACAGGCCGGCGAGCGCCAGCACATTCATCTGCACATCGGCCCGGGGGATTTCCGCACGTTGATGGATCCCGGCCAGCTCACGCAGATTCTCGACAATCTGTTACGCAACGGCTGGCGCCACAGCGCCCTGCTGCACGATCCGGCCGAGGTCTGGCTGACACTGTTCATCGACCCCGAGAGCACGCTGGCCGTGCTCGAAGTGCAAGACAACGGCCCCGGCGTGCCGCTCGATCAACAGGCTCACCTGTTCGAACCGTTCTTTACCACCAGCAGCCAAGGCACCGGCCTTGGGCTTTATCTGTCCCGTGAGCTGTGCGAAAGCAATCAAGCGCGCCTAGACTTCAAATCACGCCAAGGCGGCGGCTGCTTTCGCATCACCTTTGCTCACGGACGGAAACAAAGTTGAACACGAGCCCACGGCAAAAAATCCTCATCGTCGACGACGAGCCGGATATCCGCGAACTCCTGGAAATCACCCTGGGACGGATGAAACTCGACACCTTCAGCGCACGCAATCTCGCAGAGGCCCAGGCGCTGCTGCACCGCGAGACCTTCGATCTGTGCCTGACCGACATGCGCCTGCCCGACGGCACCGGCCTGGAACTGGTGCAGCACATTCAGCAACGTTTTCCCCAACTGCCGGTGGCGATGATTACTGCCTACGGCAGCCTGGAAACGGCGATCAACGCCCTCAAGGCCGGGGCTTTCGACTTCCTGACCAAACCGGTGGACCTGACGCGCCTGCGCGAGCTGGTCGGCTCGGCGTTGCGCATGCCGGCGCCGGGTAATGTCTGCACTTCGATCGACCGGCGGTTGCTCGGCGACTCACCGCCGATGCGCAATCTGCGCAAACAGATCGACAAACTGGCCCGCAGCCAGGCACCGGTCTACATCAGCGGCGAATCCGGCAGCGGCAAGGAACTGGTCGCCCGATTGATTCACGAACAGGGCCCGCGCGCCAGCCAGCCATTCGTACCGGTGAACTGCGGGGCGATTCCGTCTGAGCTGATGGAAAGCGAGTTCTTCGGCCACCGCAAAGGCAGTTTCAGCGGTGCGGTGGAGGATAAACCGGGACTGTTTCAGGCGGCCCATGGCGGCACGCTGTTTCTCGATGAAGTAGCCGATCTGCCGCTGCCGATGCAGGTCAAGCTGCTGCGGGCGATCCAGGAAAAAGCCGTGCGCAGCGTCGGCGGGCAACAGGAAACCGTGGTCGATGTGCGCATCCTCTGCGCGACGCACAAGGACCTCGATGCGGAAGTGGCTGCCGAGCGTTTCCGTCAGGATCTGTATTACCGGCTGAACGTGATCGAACTGCGTGTGCCGTCCCTGCGCGAACGTCGCGAGGACATCGAAGCACTGGCCGGCCACATGCTCAAGCGCCTGGCCAATGGCACCGGGCAGCCGGCGGCACGCCTTCATCCCCATGCCCTCGAGGCGCTGAAAAACTACCGCTTCCCGGGCAACGTGCGGGAGTTGGAGAACGTGCTCGAGCGGGCGCACACCCTATGTGAAAACCGCACGATCGAGACCGATGACTTACGCCTGAGTGAAGGTAACGGCGCCGCCGAGGGCGGGGTTGCCGATCTCACCCAGATCGACAACCTCGAAGACTATCTTGAAAGCGTCGAGCGCAAACTGATTTTGCAGGCGCTGGAGGAAACCCGCTGGAATCGCACGGCGGCGGCGCAGCGGTTGAGCCTGTCATTTCGGTCGATGCGCTACAGGCTCAAGAAACTGGGTCTGGATTGAGGGCCTCTTCGCGGGCAAGTCGAATCGTCGCACCGCCGCTCCCACAGTTTTGTGCCGTGCTCAACTTTTGAGTAAAGCGCCGTACCCTGTGGGAGCGGCGGTGCGACGATTCGACTTGCCCGCGAAAGCGATTTATCAGGCACCGCTAAAAAACTGACTAGATCCGTCCGGCCGGTGCATACGGCGCGGGATCAATGATCGGCGCGCGCCCCAGCATCACATCGGCAAACAACTGACAGGACGCCGGCGCCAGCACCAGCCCGTTGCGGTAATGCCCGCAGTTCAGCCATAGACCGTCAAAACCCGGAACCCGGCCAATGTAAGGAATGCCCTCGGGCGAACCCGGTCGCAGCCCGGCCCAGTGCCCCACCACTTCGGCATCGGCCAGCGCCGGCAGCAACTCGACTGCCGAGGCCTTGAGGCTTTCCAGTGCGTTGTCCGTCGGGGTCTTGTCGAAGCCTTCGTGTTCCAGCGTACTGCCGATAAGAATGTGCCCGTCACGGCGCGGAATCGCGTAGCGCCCCTTGGCCAGCACCATGCTCGGCAGGAAATCCGCCGCGCACTTGTAGAGAATCATCTGGCCCTTGACCGGTTCCACCGGCAGCGACAGGTCCAGGGTCTTGAGCAATTCTCCGCTCCACGCGCCCGCCGTCAGCACGATCTGATCGCCAGCGATCACACCGGTTGAAGTCTGCACGCCCACCACCCGTTCGCCTTCACGGACGAACCCGCTGACTTCGCACTGCTCGTGAATCGTCACGTTCGGCAACGCCTGCAAAGCCGCTTTCAAAGACTTCACCAGCCGCGGATTGCGCACGTTGGCCACATCGGCCATGTAGATCGCCCGGGAAAAGCCGCCACCGAGCACTGGCACCGCATCATGCGCCGCCGAGATATCCACAGCCCGTAGCGGACGGTCCTCCCGCGCGGCCCAGGCCAGCGCTTCGGCTTCGTCATCCAGATCCAGCCAGTACAGGCCGGTGGTGTGCACTTCGGGATCGACCCCGGTATCGGCAAACAGGCGCTCGCCCAGCTGTGGATAAAAATCCTGCGACCAATGCGCCAGCGCGGTGACGGCCGGGCTGTAGCGCCACGGGTACAGCGGAGACACGATACCGCCGCCGGCCCAGGACGATTCCTGGCCAACGTTCGAACGATCCAGCAGCACCACGCTGCCGACCTCGGAGGCGAGGTTGTACGCAGTGAGCAGGCCAATCACCCCGCCACCGACAATCACCACTTGCTGTTGCCTGGTCATGTTTGATCCAACCGTAAAAAAGACAGTGGGCGCAAAAGGCGCCCAAAATAATGCGGCTCAGCGGCCCCAGCAATCCTTGGTGGTCAGCCCGGTGGTCGCGTTGTTCATGCTTCTGACACCGGTGTTGGTGAGGGTGAAATCCCCGCACTTGTCAGTGGCCATGGCCGTGCCGGTCTTGCGGGTCGCGGTCAGCAGGAAGGTCTGATCGGTGATCGTCGGCGTGATGGTGTAGAAATCGTTGCCGGTGCTCAACCCGGTGACACCGGTGTAGACGTTGTTCTTCGAATAGAAGCGCTCGAGGATCTGTGCCTGTTCCGACAAAGTGCTGACCACGTCGGCACGACGGCCCTTTTTCACGTATTCGTTGTAACTTGGGAGGCCAATTGTGAGCATGATCCCAATGATCGCAATCACGATCATGATTTCGATCAGGGTGAAACCTCGGTTGGATCTGCGCATGCCTCGAACTCTCGCTTACTGAATTTGCCGCCACATGATACGACGGCTGCCGCCGCCGGATTTTTCCACCAGGGTGGTGATACCGCCACTGGAATCGTTCACGACCTTGCGTGATGCACCGTTGACGATGGCGTTCAGGGTCGGGATACCGCCGGTGAACACCACGCCGCTGGAAATCGTGTCGTTGCTGTCGACCACGCCATCGGCGTTGGTGTCGAGCACCGCGTAGTTGAGCATCTTACCGCTGAACGCATCGAGTTCGATCAGTTTGCCGGTACCGAAACTGGAACACGGGTCGGTGGTATCGACACTGGCCGTGGTGAACACGATGCGTCCCAGCACCAGACTGGCCTGATTGATCACCCGTTCGCCAGTCAAGGCGTTGTTGTACACCAGCGGCAGATACCAGCCCTTCTCCGCCGGATAAGTCGTGTCGTTCTGGCTGGTGGTGACGAACTGCCCGGTACTGCCGGAGAACACCCCGGTAATCGCCTGCGCCTGCAAACTGCTGACCGTGATCTGGCCCGACCCGCCATCGGCATCCCACACCGAATAGAACGCCTGCAAATCCTTGTTGGTCTTGTCGGCGGCTTCGTTGAACTTGCCGGTGCCAACGAAAATCTGTTTGCCGCCCAGAGCGTTGTCCGCCAGTAATGGCTGCGCGGTGATCGGCTGACTCGTCCCGCCGGCCGTGGTGAACAACGGCTTGCCGGAAAACGCTACGCCCCAGCTGTCGGAGGACGTGGCGCTCAGGTCGAACTTCCACAACCGCCCCTTCAAGTCACCGCCATACGCCGCCTGCACCACGTTCTGCGAATTGACCCGCAGCTTCACCGAGGACAAACCGTTGGTGGTTTCCGTACTGTCGATGACGATTTTCTTGATCAGCGAGCCGTCACGCACATCCAGCACATACAGCGCCGCCACCCCGGAGTTGCTGCCGTAACCGTTGGCAATGAACGCCGCCCAGCGACCATCGGCCAAGCGTGCCACTTCCGGACGGGCATAGGCATAACCCAGATCATTGAAAGCGTTGGAAGTACTGACGGTTGTCGGCGCGCTGACTTCCCACAAGGCACGGATGACGTTGCCTGCCGAGGCGTCGAACAGCTGAAGCCCGTAGAAAGTCTTGCCACCGGCTCCTGTCCCGCCGATGGCCAGGGTTTTCCAGGCCGTGCCGAATTGCGCATCGAACACACCGATCTGACCATCCACCAGAAACTTGTGGCTGACGCCATTGACGTAGTTCGGATCGGCAATCAGGCGCAGCGAGGGCAATACGCTGGACGGCATGTAGGCATAGCGCCGGGTACCGTTGGCCGAGTTGATGACGCTGACAAAACCGTCGTTGGCGTTCACCACCAGGCTGGCATTCATGTTCGAAGCCTTGGTGGTCAGGTAGGTGCTGTAGGTGGTGTCACCGGCCAGATCGGAGGCGGTTTTTTCCGTGGGCGAAGCCAGCACCAGCGGCGCGTTGATGATGTCTCCGAGCAACACGCTGCGCACTTTAAGGCCGGCCTTGTTGGTGCCCTTGCTCCATTCAACCAGGTCGATGCCGCTGATGCCGGCGGGCAAACCCTGGCTGAGAACGGTTTGTTGGGCCGACGAGAAGTTGCCGTAAGCCAGCGTCACCGCCGCGTTGTTCAGAGTGTTCCATGACTGGTAGGTCGGCGCGGTGGCGCCGGGCACGATGGTGGTGTCGGTGGTCCACAATACCGCCGAGGTGTTGACCGCCCCGGCCGAGTTGAAGCCAAAGGACTTGATCGTGCCGCGCCAGTCCTTGGGGTCATAACTGGTCTGGAAATAGCTGGTGCCGCTCGCCAGCGTGGTGCCACTGGCCACGCCGCTGCCGCCGGAACCAGCCTTGGAAGTGATATCGCTCAACGCCGAAGACAATGCGGCATTCAGGCCGGCGCTGTCGGTCGCCTGGTAGTAGCGGCCCTGTCCGTAATCGGCGGCGTCCGAGAGCATGTCGTTGGAAGCGGTGAAACCCACGGTGTAGGTGTTCATGTTCTGCCTGGGGAAATCTACCGCGTTCCAGCTCTTACCCGCTGCATCGGTGCCGGTGGAACGCATGTCGATGTCGAAGGCGAACTTGGCGATATCGTCCAGATACAGCGTATCGCCCTCCCCGTCCCCGTTGAGGTTGTTCCCGTCATTGTTGATGCCGTCCCAGTTCGGCAAGCGGCTGCCACCCAGCGGGTCGTTGCTGGGAAAGGTGCGGTCATAGGTCGGCAAACCATCAGTGATCACCACCCCGTAGTTTTTCTGGCAGCGGTACTGGATCGGGCTGGTGTAAGTGCTCGGCGTGCTGTTGTAGTACGGCGCCATCCCGCGCATGTAGCGAGTGATCTCGTAATAGGTCTCGGCCAGAGGCGTATTGGCTACCGCACTCAGGCCGTTGATCGAGGAAATAAGTGCGTTGTAGTTGGTATCGGCCTGGGCCTGGGTCACGCTGCCGCTGACCGGTGACAGGTCGCTGATGGAGCGTGCGATGAAACCACCGTTGCCGGGGTTGTTGCTGGTGGCCGGATTGAAGGTGGCCAGGCCCATGCGCAGGTTGCGGTTGCTGGTGACCAGTGCGGTGGAGACGTTGCGCGCCACGTTGATCCGGTAATCGTTGGGAATCGCCCCGGTGGTGAAGTCGCGTGTGCCGTTGTTGATCGCCAGACTCACCACGTAGGAAATGTAATCCGCCGAATAGCGGGTGTTGCCGCTGCCCACCGGATCCGGCAGCTTCAGGCAGAGCGGCGTCAGGCTGTTGTTGTAGAACGCATAGGCGCCGCCGGAGCAGCCGGAGGTCGGCAGGCTCGACAGAAAGATCGTATCGCCGGTAATGGCGGTCGAGCTCAGACACAGACCGATGACCGCGTTGCACTGCCGAGCCGGCGTGCGATCCACGGTCGGATCGAACCCTGCTGCATAGATGATGCTGTTCATGCTGCCCGAGTCGTCGATCATCAACATGACGTTCGGTGGCACGGCGGCCGCGCTCAACAGTGGCGAGTCGGACGGCGTGAAAGCATACGCCGGTGCCGCCAGATAGAGCCCGGTCAACATGCCGAGCAGCAGCGACAACCATTTGAAGCGTCGCTCAGTACTTCGCATAGACACTCTCCACCACACTGCGCGAAGTGCCGGCGATGCCGACGGCCGTGACCCGGTACAACGTCGCCGAGGTGTTGCTCGGTACGTTCACCGCCGTCAGGGTCGTACCGATATTCTGCACCCCGTAGAACCCGCTGCCGGCGGCGATCCAGGTGACCCCCGACGTGGAATTGAACCCGGCCGCGCTGACCACCGAGGACTCCGCCGGCGGCGCGCACTGGGTAGGGCTGGCGCACACCGCCAGCGCGTAGCCATCCAGTTGCACCGCACTTTCGCCGATGCGCAGCGCCGCCTCGGCAGTCTGGAACGATTGATTGCGCAAACTCACGCTGCCGGCCATTTTTTCCTGCAGGTTGGCGCTTTGCATCGATGACAGGCCGATCACCGTCAGAAGCAGCAGAAATACCAGGCTGACCAGCAACACCATGCCGCCCTGGGACCTTCGCCGATGGAGAGAAACGTTCATCGCTCGCCCCTCACTGCAAGCGGTTGCGCAAGGCGGCAACCACGTTGAAGGTTTGATTGCTGACCCGGTTGTTCGGGTCAGTGAGGGTAAGGCTCAGGCGCACGCTGCGAATCCGCGCCGGATCACCGGGGTTGGCGCTGTAGGTGGACGCCGCGACATCGGTCGCAGAACTCGCCAGACCAAACATCACGGTGAACGCACTGACATTGTTCACCAGCACCTGCTGGGCGGGGTTGCCGCTGCCGGTGCCCATCAGAATCTGGTTGTTGCTGAAGCTGTAGATCAGCCGACGGATCGGAAACGCGATCTGTCCTGTCGCCGCCACCCGCGCGCCGGTATAAGCCGTGGCGCTGTTGCGGCAATCGGAGACCACCGTCCAGGTCGGGGTCCCGCCCGCACTGCCGACATCAGCGGTGACCAGGGTCAGCTTGAGGTTGGCGTTGTCCCAACTGATAGGCATGATCTGGGCCGCCGTGAAATCCCCCGCCGAGCTGGAATCGGTAATCGTGCCCAGGCAGCCGAACATGCCCACCATGCGCAGTTCCTGAATCATCTTGCTCAGCACAAACCGCGCGTCCTCCTGCATGGCGGCCGCACTGTTCTGACTGACGTAAGTGTTCTTCGCCGCCAGGAAGATCTGCACCACGCCGAGCACCACGATCAGCCCCAGCGCCAGAGCGACCAGCATTTCGATCAGACCGAAACCCAGGTTATGGCGCTTCATGGTGTGGTCACCGGATCGACCGCGGCGCGACTGGTCAGGACGAAGCTGCGGGTTGCACCGGTCGTATTGGCGGCGCGCGCGTCACTCCAGGTGATGGTGATGGTGTACACGCGCTGATTGAGGGTGATGCTGCCGGTGGCGGTCGGGCCGCCGAAATTGAGGATGTTGGTGCTGAAATCGTAGAGATCCTGATCCCGGGCGACACTCAGATTGCCCGTGGTCGGTGGTGTCACGGTGTAGTCGGCGCCGGAATTGGCGCGAATCCGGTCCATCATGTCGTAGGCGATGAAACTTGCCTGGCTGGTCATCCGCGAGCTGTCGGTGTACTTCAGCGCATTGAGCTGAACCGCCGCCGCGCCCAGCAACCCGACCGTCAGAATCAACAACGCGACCAGCACTTCGATCAGCGTCATGCCCTCCTGTGCGTGCTTGCTCCCTGCCCTCATCCGCAACTTCCACCCAATTGAATTCGTCCGTTCAGACACACGTTCAGCGTCCTGCTTTGCGTGCCCAGCGTGTAACTGATGACCACCGCCGTGGACGGCGCCGCCAGCCCGCCCAGATTATTGAAATCCAGTGCGGTCACCCCAGAGGGTAGCGTCAGAGTCGCACCGCTGCTCATTGCTGGAACAACCCGCAATACATTGGCCGGAGTGCCAGTACTGTCGTAGACCGACAACTCGCCGGTCCAGACACTGCCGCCGGCGCTCGGCCGCAAGCGAGTGGTGACGCCCCGGTTGATCGCCTCGAGCCTGGCGTAGTTGAGGGCCCGTTGCAGGTCGCCGACCTCGGTGTCGGCCTTGCTGCCCTGCACCGAACGGGTGAATGCCGGCACCGCCATCGTGATCAGGATCACAAACACCGCGACCGCCACCAACAGCTCGATCAGCGTGAAACCTTTTGTACGATGATCCATCGATGCCCTCCGTTGCCGTCGGCTATACCTGTACAAACCTAGAACATTCGACCGGCATGCGCCGGTTGATTTACCGCGTGCGGCGCACGGATTGCGCCGCCGTGCACAATCCAGGGAGGAGGCGCACATGCCGCAACAGGGTTTCAGTCTGGTCGAACTGCTTATGGGACTGGCGATCGGCGCAATTGTTCTGTCGCTGGTCAGTCCGGCGCTGGCGGACTTCACCGAATCAAACCGACGGCAGCAGGCCGCGCAGTCTTTGCTCGACGGGATTCGTAATGCCCGGAGCATGGCCATCACGCGCAACCAGAGTGTGGTGATTCATGGCATCAACGGTGACTGGGGTCAGGGCTGGCGGATCATCCTGGATCTCAATGGGAAGGGGCCGGCGGATGCGGGTAATCCATTGCTGACCGAGCAGGCGAGTGACGGAAAGATACCGATTGTCGGCAACTGGTTGGTGAGCCGGTACATACGGTTCAGCAGCCTGGGCCAGCCACTGGTGCCGGACCGAAAGTTTCAGGCGGGGACGATACATCTATGTTCGGCTCGTGAACCGGTCAGCCAGCTTCAGGTGGTGCTGGCGGCGACCGGTCGCGTACGCCTGGCCAGCCAAAAGGCTGAACAGGCGTTGTGCCGAAAGGATAAAGCGATCAGATCGAACGGACGCGCAGCTCTTTAGGCATCGAGAACGTGATGTTCTCCTCACGCCCGGCCAGTTCGTCGGCGCCGGTGGCGCCCCAGGCCTGCAACTGCTGGATCACGCCACGTACCAGAACTTCCGGGGCGGAGGCGCCGGCGGTGATGCCGATGCGCTCGACACCGTCGAACCAGCTCTTCTGCAGGTCTTCGGCGCCATCGATCAGGTAGGCCGGCGTGGCCATGCGCTCGGCCAGCTCACGCAGGCGGTTGGAGTTGGAACTGTTCGGACTGCCCACTACCAACACCACATCGCATTCGTCGGCCAGTTGCTTGACCGCGTCCTGACGGTTCTGGGTGGCGTAGCAGATATCGTCCTTGCGCGGCCCGCCAATGGCCGGGAAACGCGTACGCAGCGCATCGATGACACGGCTGGTGTCATCCATGGACAACGTGGTCTGGGTGACAAAGGCGAGCTTGTCGGGGTTGCGCACCTGCAGCTCGGCGACATCCTTCTCGTCTTCGACGAGGTAGATCGCGCCGCCATTGCTGGCGTCGTACTGGCCCATGGTGCCTTCGACTTCCGGGTGACCGGCGTGGCCGATCAGGATGCATTCACGGCCGTCGCGGCTGTATTTCGCGACTTCGATGTGCACCTTGGTCACCAGCGGGCAGGTGGCGTCGAACACTTTCAGGCCACGGCCGGCGGCTTCGCTACGCACAGCTTGCGAGACGCCGTGGGCACTGAAGATCACGATGACATCGTCCGGCACCTGATCCAGCTCTTCGACAAAGATCGCGCCACGACTGCGCAGGTCTTCGACCACGAACTTGTTGTGCACCACTTCATGACGCACATAGATCGGCGGCCCGAAGACTTCCAGGGCGCGGTTGACGATTTCGATCGCCCGGTCCACGCCGGCGCAGAAGCCACGGGGGTTGGCGAGTTTGATTTGCATGCTGTGCCTCGTGTCTTGCGCGCAAGAAAATGGATCATTGCAATCCCTGTGGGAGCGGGCTTGCTCGCGAAAGCGGTGTGCCAGACAACTTTTATGTTGAATGTCAGTCAGCATTCGCGAGCAAGCCCGCTCCCACAGGGGTTCTGCTGTGTTACTCAGAGCGCTTTGACGGAGAAGATTTCCACGTCAAAGGTCAGCGTCTTGCCTGCCAGCGGGTGGTTGAAGTCGACGGTCACTTGTGCGTCGTCGAACTCTTTCACCACACCCGGCAGCTCAGTATTGGCCGCATCGTTGAAGATCACCAGCAGCCCCGGCGACAGTTCCATGTCCGCAAACTGCGAACGCGGGATGATCTGTACGTTTTGCGGGTTCGGCTGGCCGAAGGCGTTTTCCGGCTCGACGGTCAGGGTACGCTTGTCGCCGGCCTTGAAGCCGAACAGCGCCGCCTCGAAACCCGGCAGCAGGTTGCCGTCGCCGACCTTGAAGGTCGCAGGGGCTTTGTCGAAAGTGCTGTCGACCGTGTCGCCGTTCTCCAGGCGCAATGCAAAGTGCAAGGTGACTTCCGTGTTCTGGCCGATGCGTTGCTCAGCCAATACCTGTTCAGTCATGAACGGCTTCTCCGGTTTTTTTACTTTTGAACATGTCCAGTGCCAGCATCACCGCACCAACGGTGATGGCGCTGTCGGCGAAGTTGAATGCCGGGAAGTACCAGCGGTTCTGCCAGTGCACCAGAATGAAGTCGATCACATGGCCCAGGGCAATGCGGTCATAAAGGTTGCCCAGTGCGCCGCCCAGCACCAGCGCCAGCGCGATGGCCAGCCAGGTTTCGTTGCGGCCCAGGCGCTTGAGCCAGACCACCAGCACCGCACTGACCACAATCGCGATCAGCGCGAACAGCCAGCGCTGCCAGCCGGAGCTGTCCGCGAGGAAGCTGAAGGCAGCGCCGGTGTTGTAGGCCAGGGTCCAGCTGAAGTAATCAGGGATGATCACGATCTGCTGGAACATCTCGAGCTTGCCTTCGAAGTAGAACTTGCTGGCCTGGTCGATGACCAGAACCAGCAAGCTCAACCAGAGCCAGCTCAGCCGTCCGAAACGGCCAACGGCATTAGGCATAGTGACGAACCTCGCCGGCGCCATCGATGTTGTCCACGCAACGACCGCAGATTTCCGGATGCTCCGGGTTCACGCCGACGTCTTCGCGGCAGTGCCAGCAACGGGCACATTTCGGGAAGGCAGACTTGACGATCTTCAGCTTCAGGCCGCTGACTTCGGTGGCCACAGCGTCGGCCGGAGCCTGCACGAACGGCGCAACAGTGGCAGTCGAGGTGATCAGGACAAAGCGCAGCTCGTTGCTCAGTTTGGCCAGGTCGGCAGTCAGCGCGTCTTCGGCAAACAGCGTCACTTCGGCTTGCAGGTTGCCACCGACGGCCTTGGCCGCGCGCTGGATTTCCATCTCTTTGTTGACCGCCACCTTCACTTCCATGATGCGATCCCAGTACTCGCGACCCAGCTCGAAGCCTTCCGGCAACTCGGTCAGGCCTTCATACCAGGTGTTGAGCATCACCGATTCGTTGCGCTCGCCCGGCAGGTATTGCCACAGCTCGTCGGCGGTGAACGCCAGGATCGGCGCGATCCAGCGCACCAGCGCTTCGGAGATGTGGAACAGCGCGGTCTGGCACGAACGACGGGCCTTGCTGTCGGCGCCGGTGGTGTACTGGCGATCCTTGATGATGTCCAGATAGAAACCACCCAGCTCCTGCACGCAGAAGTTGTGGATCTTCGAGTAGACGTTCCAGAACCGGTATTCGCCGTAGTGCTCTTGCAGCTCACGTTGCAGCAGCAGCGTACGGTCCACCGCCCAGCGATCCAGCGCCAGCATGTCTTCGGCCGGCAGCAGATCGGTGGCCGGGTTGAAACCGGTCAGGTTGGAAAGCAGGAAACGCGCGGTGTTACGAATACGACGATAGGCGTCCGCGCTGCGCTGCAGGATCTGCTCGGACACGGCCATTTCGCCGGAGTAGTCGGTCGACGCGACCCACAGACGCATGATGTCGGCGCCCAGGGTGTCGTTGACTTTCTGCGGCGCGATCACGTTGCCCAGGGACTTGGACATCTTGCGGCCGGACTCGTCCACGGTGAAGCCGTGGGTCAGCAGCTCGCGGTATGGCGCGTGGTTGTCGATGGCGCAACCGGTCAGCAAGGACGAATGGAACCAGCCACGGTGCTGGTCCGAACCTTCCAGGTACAGGTCGGCACGCGGACCGGTCTCGTGGCCCATCGGGTGCGAACCGCGCAGGACGTGCCAGTGGGTGGTGCCCGAGTCGAACCAGACGTCGAGGGTGTCGCTGATCTTGTCGTACTGCGGCGCTTCATCGCCCAGCAGTTCGGCAGCGTCGAGTTTGAACCAGGCTTCGATGCCTTCGACTTCAACGCGCTTGGCCACTTCTTCCATCAGCTCGACGGTGCGCGGGTGCAGTTCGCCGCTTTCCTTGTTCAGGAAGAACGGGATCGGTACGCCCCAGTTGCGCTGACGGGAGATGCACCAGTCCGGACGGTTGGCGATCATCGAGTGCAGGCGCGCCTGGCCCCAGGCCGGAACGAACTTGGTGTCTTCGATGGCTTTGAGCGAGCGTACGCGCAGGGTGTCGCCGCTGACTGGCTCCGTGTCCATGCCGATGAACCACTGCGCGGTGGCGCGGTAGATCAGCGGGGTCTTGTGACGCCAGCAGTGCATGTAGCTGTGTTCGATGACGGTGGTGTGCAGCAGCGCACCGACTTCGGTCAGTTTTTCGACGATGGCCGGGTTGGCCTTCCAGATGAACTGGCCGCCGAAGAATTCCAGCGACGGCACGTAGACGCCGTTGCTCTGTACCGGGTTGAGGATGTCGTCGTTGACCATGCCGTACTTCTTGCAGGTCACGAAGTCGTCCACGCCGTAGGCCGGCGCGGAGTGAACCACGCCGGTGCCGGCACCCAGTTCCACGTAGTCGGCCAGGTACACCGGCGACAGACGGTCATAGAACGGGTGACGGAAATTGATCAGTTCCAGCGCCGAACCCGGTGCGGTGGCCAATACGGTGCCTTCGACGCCGTAACGGCTCAGGCAGGATTCGACCAGCTCTTCAGCCAGCACCAGCAGCTTGTCGCCGATGTCGACCAGGGCGTAGGTGAATTCCGGGTGAACGTTGAGCGCCTGGTTGGCCGGGATGGTCCACGGGGTGGTGGTCCAGATCACGATCGAGGCCGGTTTGCCCAGGGACGGCAGACCGAATGCGGCGGCCAGTTTGGCCTCGTCAGCGATCGGGAACGCTACGTCGATGGTCGAGGACTTCTTGTTCTCGTACTCGACTTCCGCTTCGGCCAGGGCCGAACCGCAATCGAAGCACCAGTTCACCGGTTTCAAGCCCTTGAACACGAAACCGCCCTTGACGATTTCGGCGAGGGCGCGGATTTCACCGGCCTCGTTCTTGAAGTTCATGGTCTTGTACGGATTGGCGAAGTCGCCCAGGACGCCGAGGCGGATGAACTCGGTCTTCTGCCCTTCGATCTGCTCGGTGGCGTAGGCACGGCACAGTTCGCGGGTCTTGTCCGCGCCCAGGTTCTTGCCGTGGGTCACTTCGACCTTGTGCTCGATCGGCAGGCCGTGGCAATCCCAGCCCGGGACATACGGCGCGTCGAAGCCCGACAGGGTCTTCGAGCGGATGATCATGTCCTTGAGAATCTTGTTCAGTGCGTGACCGATGTGAATCGTACCGTTGGCGTACGGAGGGCCGTCGTGCAGGACGAACTTCGGACGATCCTTGCCAATCTCGCGCAACTTTCCGTACAGGCCAATACTGTCCCAGCGCTGCAGGATCTGCGGTTCGCGCTGTGGCAGGCCGGCCTTCATTGGGAAGGCGGTGTCCGGAAGGTTTAGCGTGGCTTTATAGTCGGTCATTTAAGGCTCTTCATTAGCGATGGGCGCTAGGTGCGGCTAGTGCACGGGCGGCGGCGACATCCGCGCTGATCGCCGTTTTCAATGCCTCCAGGGAGGCGAAACGCTGCTCTTCACGCAGCTTCTGGTGGAAAACCACCGTCAAACGCCGGTCATACAGATCGCCGGCAAAATCTAAAAGATGGACTTCAAGGTGGGCCTTGCCATCACCTTGGACCGTGGGCCGCACGCCGATATTGGCGACGCCGGGCCAGGTCTTGCCGTCGATGTCGACGTCGACCAGGTAAACCCCGGTGAACGGCACGCGACGGCGTTTCAGTTGAATATTCGCCGTGGGTGTACCCAGTTGGCGGGCCAGTTTCTGGCCATGCAGCACGCGGCCGGCAATCCGGTACGGACGACCGAGCAGACGTTCGGCCAGCGCGAAATCGGCGGCGGCCAGCGCGTTGCGCACCTGAGTGCTGCTGACGCGAATGCCGTCCAGCTCGACGGTTTGCGCGGCTTCGACGGTAAAACCGTGAACCTGCCCGGCCTGCAACAGGAAATCGAAATCGCCGAGGCGGTCGCAACCGAAGCGGAAATCATCACCGACCTCCAGATGCTGCACGCCGAGGCCATCGACCAGGATGGTATCGACGAACTCGCTGGCGCTGAGCTTGCTCAAGCGCTGGTTGAAGGCCAGACACAAGACCCGGTCGACACCTTCGGCGGCCAGCAGTTGCAGCTTGTCGCGCAACCGGGCCAGACGCGCCGGCGCGGTCTCCGGGGCGAAGAATTCCCGTGGCTGCGGCTCGAAAATCACCACGCAGCTGGGTACGCCCAACTCGAGCGCACGCTCACGCAGTCGGGCCAGGATGGCCTGATGACCACGGTGAACACCGTCAAAGTTGCCAATAGTGGCGACGCAGCCCCGATGCTGGGGGCGCAGATTGTGGAGGCCTCGAACCAGCTGCATAACGCGCTTCTTGCTCATAAAGTGGCCGATTATAACCACACCCGACGGCCGACGACAGGCAACACCGTAACCCAAAGTGATCGAGCCGACAAAACTGCCGGCTCGCGCCCGTCTTTCAGGGGTGAAACCTCAGCTCAAGGCCTTGCGATTGAAGTCGCGCAGGCGGAAACCGAGCAACAGCAACATGCCGAAATAAGCAACCACGCCGGCAACCACCAGCACCCCCAGGCGCAGGAAGCGTTCAAGCATGTGGCCCTGATCCCACGCGGGCATGAAATGCATGCCGATCAACAGCACCGCCGACATCACCGCCACCGCGACCAACAGCTTGGAACCGAACTTCAGCCAGCCCGGCTGCGGTTGATACATCTGCTGCTTGCGCAGTTGATAGAACAGCAGTCCGGCGTTCAGGCAGGCACCGGCGCTGATCGCCAACGCAAGGCCAGCGTGCGCCAGCGGGCCGATCAACACCAGATTGAACAACTGCGTGACCACCAGGGTGAAGATTGCGATTTTTACCGGTGTACGGATGTTCTGTTGCGCATAGAAGCCCGGAGCCAGCACCTTGATTACGATAATCCCGAGCAGACCGACAGAATAGGCAATCAATGCCCGCTGCGTCATCTGCGCGTCAAAGCCGCTGAACTGGCCGTACTGGAACAGCGAAACGGTTAACGGTTCTGCCAGGATACCCAGCGCCAGCGCGCATGGCAGCACCAGCACGAAGCACAGGCGCAGACCCCAGTCGAGAATCCGCGAATACTCGTGGCGATCCTTGCTCGCATAGGTCTTGGCCAATGTCGGCAGCAGGATCGTGCCCAGCGCCACACCGAGCACACCGGACGGCAGCTCCATCAGACGGTCGGCGTAATACATCCACGACACCGAGCCCGCCACCAGGAACGAGGCGAAAATAGTGTTGATGATCAGGGAAATCTGGCTGACCGAGACGCCGATGATGGCCGGCAACATCTGTTTCATGACCCGCCAGACACCGGTATCGCGCAGATTCAGGCGCGGCAGTACCAGCATGCCGATCTTTTTCAGGTGCGGCAGTTGGTAGAGCAACTGTGCGAGGCCGCCGACCAGCACTGCCCAGCCGAGGGCCATGACCGGTGGATCGAAGTACGGCGTCAGGAACAGCGAAAACACGATCATGCTGACGTTGAGAAGGGTCGGCACGAATGCCGGCACCGAGAAACGGTTCCAGGTATTGAGGATCGCCCCCGCCAGGGAAGACAGGGAGATCAGCAATATATAAGGGAAGGTCACTCGCAGCAGGTCGGAGGTCAGCTGGAATTTTTCCGGGGTATCGGTGAAACCCGGCGCCGTGGCCCAGATCACCCAGGGCGCGGCAATCATGCCCAGTGCGGTGACCAGCGCCAGCACCAGCGTCAGCAGACCGGAAACGTAGGCAATAAAGGTGCGGGTCGCCTCTTCGCCCTTCTGGCTTTTATATTCGGCCAGGATCGGCACAAAAGCCTGGGAAAATGCGCCCTCGGCGAAAATCCTGCGCAGCAGATTGGGCAGTTTGAAGGCGATGAAGAAGGCGTCGGTCGCCATTCCGGCGCCGAAGGTGCGGGCAATGAGCGTGTCGCGAACAAACCCGAGAATCCGGGAAAGCATCGTGATAGAGCTGACGGCGGCCAACGATTTGAGCAGATTCATTGAAGGAATGTGTGCCTGTCGATAAACAGCAGGCGAATAACGCGCCCACTTGTGCGATACTCCGCGCCGCAACAGCACAGAGCCAAAGCTCGCGAGTTTACAGGTCACACGCCGGAAAGAAATATCCCGTCGCACCACGCCTACCACTTAGCGGAACGTTTCAAGCGCCCTTGACAAGACTTCAACTCATCGGCATGATTCGCGGCCTATTTTGTTTGCTATTTCCTAAAAAGTCTTTCGAGGAGCTCGACGGTGGCCAACTCACCTTCCGCCAAAAAACGTGCAAAACAGGCTGAGAAGCGTCGCAGCCACAACGCCAGCCTGCGTTCCATGGTTCGTACCTACATCAAGAATGTAGTTAAAGCCATCGACGCAAAAGACGCTGAAAAAGCTCAAGCTGCATACGTTCTGGCTGTGCCAGTTATCGACCGCATGGCCGATAAAGGCATCATCCACAAGAACAAGGCTGCTCGTCATAAGAGCCGTCTGAATGGCCACGTCAAGGCACTGAAAGAAGCTGCCTAAGCGACGTAGTCATTAAAAAACCGACCTCAGGGTCGGTTTTTTATTGCCTGCGATTTGCTGAAATCAAGGCCCAAAAAAGAGGAGCCAATCGGCTTGCCAATCGACTCCTCTTTTTTTACGCGTGATTAATGAGCTGACGCCCACGGCAGAATCGGAATCGCCGTCACCGCATTCTGCGGGCTACCCTCGATCAGACGATCACTGTAGACCAGATAGACCAGCGTATTGCGCTTCTTGTCGAGGAAGCGCACCACCTGCATGGTCTTGAACACCAGCGAAGTGCGCTCCTTGAACACCTCTTCACCATCCTTCAACTCGCCCCTGAAGTTGATCGGCCCGACCTGGCGGCAAGCAATGGACGCCTCGGCACGATCCTCCGCCAGACCCAACCCACCCTTCACACCACCGGTCTTGGCGCGCGACAGGTAGCAGGTCACACCCTCAACCTTCGGGTCATCGAATGCCTCGACCACAATCCGGTCGTTCGGCCCGACAAACTTGAACACCGTCGACACCTGGCCGATTTCCTCGGCCGAGGCCAGCAACGGCAACGCCACCAGCAAGCCCAACAATCCTTTTGCCATACGCATCGCGTTTTTCCTTACACCAGAATCAGGTTGTCACGGTGAACCAGTTCCGGCTCAGCCATGTAACCCAGCAAACCGACAATCGCATCCGACGACTGACCGATGATTTTTTGTGCTTCCAGCGCGCTGTAGTTGGCCAGGCCACGGGCAATCTCTCGACCGTCCGGCGCCACGCACACCACCATTTCGCCGCGACGGAAACTGCCCTGAACCAGCTTGACCCCGACTGGCAGCAGGCTTTTATTGCCCTGAGACAGAGCGGAAACCGCGCCATCATCCAGCACCAGCGTGCCACGGGTTTGCAGATGACCGGCCAGCCACTGCTTGCGCGCCGCGAGCATGCCGCGCTCAGGCGACAGCAGCGTACCAATCCGCTCACCCGCCTTCAGGCGATCGAGCACGCGCTCCAGACGCCCGCCGACAATGATGGTATGCGCCCCGGAACGCGCCGCCAGACGCGCCGCGCGCAGCTTGGTCTGCATGCCGCCACGACCCAATGCACCACCAGTACCGCCCGCCACCGCATCCAGCGTCGGATCATCGGCGCGCGCTTCGTAAATCAGCTGGGCGTCAGGGTTATTGCGCGGATCGGCGTCGAACATACCGTCGCGATCCGTCAGGATCACCAGCAGATCGGCCTCGACCAGATTGGCAACCAGCGCCGCGAGCGTGTCGTTGTCACCGAAGCGGATTTCGTCGGTAACCACGGTGTCGTTCTCATTGATCACCGGGATAACTTTCAGCTCGACCAACGCACGCAAGGTGCTGCGGGCATTCAGGTAGCGCTTGCGGTCAGACAGGTCGTCGTGGGTCAGGAGAATCTGCGCAGTATGCCGGCCATGCTCGGCAAAGCTCGATTCCCAGGCTTGCACCAGGCCCATCTGACCGATTGCTGCGGCGGCCTGGAGCTCGTGCATCGCACTGGGTCGCGCGGTCCAGCCCAGGCGACTCATGCCCGCCGCCACTGCCCCGGAGGACACCAGCACCAGCTCGACGCCGGCCTCGTGCAAAGCCACCATCTGCTCGACCCAGACACTCATTGCCGCGCGATCCAGCCCTTTGCCATCCGCCGTCAGCAAAGCGCTGCCGATCTTCACGACCCAACGCTGCGCACCTGTCACCTTGCTCCGCATCATCTTCAACCTTAGCTTGAGGGCAGCGCGACCTGGCACTGCCCGTGACGTTATTCGTGGTTCTTCGTGACCAACAATCGATTTCCAGATAATAAAACGCCGCTCGATTGAGCGGCGCTTAAGTTTACTGCAACGAATCAGTCACGCACGTAAATGATTTCCGGACCGTCTTCGTCATCCACATCTTCTTCGTCCCAGTCATCGTCGCCGATGTCGTGGACCGACTTCACGCCGCTGCGACGCAGGGCACGCTTGTCATCCAGCGCCTGCAACTGCGCACGGGCTTCGTCTTCGATGCGCTGATCGAGGTCGGCGAGCTCTTCCTTATAGGCCGGGTCATTGGCCAGGCGATCGGCACGATCTTCCAGATAACGCATGATGTCGCGCGTCAGGCGCTCGGTGCCCTCTTTGGCGATGGCCGAGATCACGTAGACCGGACCGGTCCACTCCAGACGATCGACGATTTCCTTGACCCGCGCTTCGTGCTCTTCTTCGAGGATCTGGTCGCACTTGTTCAGCACCAGCCAGCGATCGCGCTCGGCCAGCGACGGGCTGAATTTGATCAGCTCGTTGACGATCACTTCAGCGGCGTCCGGCGCACTGCTTTCATCCAGTGGCGCCATGTCGACGAGGTGCAGCAACAGACGGGTACGCGCCAGGTGCTTGAGGAAACGAATACCCAGACCAGCACCATCGGAAGCGCCTTCGATCAGACCCGGAATGTCGGCGATGACGAAGCTTTTCCAGCGATCGACGCTGACCACACCGAGGTTCGGCACCAGGGTGGTAAACGGGTAATCGGCAACTTTCGGCTTGGCAGCCGACACCGAGCGGATAAAGGTACTTTTACCGGCGTTCGGCAGACCGAGCAGACCGACGTCGGCCAGCACTTTCATTTCCAGTTTCAGGTCGCGCTGCTCGCCCGGCTTGCCCGGCGTAGTCTGGCGCGGCGCACGGTTGGTACTGGATTTGAAACGGGTGTTACCCAGACCGTGCCAGCCGCCCTGCACCACCATCAGTTTCTGACCGGCCTTGGTCAGGTCACCGATGACTTCCTGGGTGGCAGAGTCGATCACGGTGGTGCCGACCGGCACGCGCAGGATCAGGTCTTCACCCTTCTTGCCGGTGCAGTCGGTGCTGCCGCCGTTGGAGCCACGCTCGGCATCGAAGTGCCGGGTGTAACGGTAGTCCACCAGGGTGTTGAGGTTTTCGTCGGCCATCATGTAGATGGAACCGCCATCACCGCCATCACCACCGTTCGGGCCGCCGTTTTCAATGAATTTTTCCCGACGAAAACTCATGCAGCCATTGCCGCCGTCGCCAGCCTTTACGCGGATCGATACTTCATCAACAAACTTCATAACCAACGCCTCTCGCCGTACGGACGAGCCGAAAAACAATCAAGACATAAGACTCTTGCAAAAATGAGCGCAGCGACCCCAATCCACGACCTGCATCGCACGCCGGCAGCCCATACAAACAGCTTTGCAAGAGACTCACCCCACAAACGAAAAAGCCCCGTCGCAAGACAGGGCTTCTCCAGCACTCTCGCAGTTAGGCTGCGACAACGCTCACGTAACGACGACCGAAGGCGCCTTTTACTTCGAACTTGATCACGCCTTCGATTTTCGCGAAGAGGGTGTGATCTTTACCCATGCCAACGCCGTAGCCAGCGTGGAATTGGGTGCCGCGCTGACGCACGATGATGTTGCCGGCCTTGATGACCTGGCCGCCATACATCTTCACGCCAAGGCGTTTGGCTTCTGAGTCGCGACCGTTACGGGTACTACCACCAGCTTTTTTGTGTGCCATGAGTTCAATTCTCCTAGTGAGGAATTAGGCTGTAATTAAGCCTGAATACCGGTGATTTTGATCTCGGTGAACCACTGGCGGTGGCCCATACGCTTCATGTGGTGCTTACGGCGACGGAACTTGATGATGCGGACTTTATCGTGACGACCTTGGGAGATCACTTCAGCCTTGACGGTTGCGCCAGCAACAACAGGTGCGCCGATGTTCACGTCGTCGCCGTTGGCGACCAACAGAACGCGGTCAAAAGTCACGGATTCGCCAGTGGCGACTTCCAGTTTTTCGATCTTCAGGTATTCACCTTCAGCGACCTTGTATTGCTTACCGCCGGTAACGATTACTGCGTACATGGTATTTCTCCGATAATCCTGCTCACCCAGCTCTTTATAAGAAGAGGTATTGGCTGGCATGGCTGCATGGGGCTGGAACGGCCCAAGTGCAATTGCGTAAGGCAGGTGCTGCCCAGGAAGTTCAGGGTGCGCGATTGTACGCAAGCCTTCGAAGTCATGCAAGGGGCCGTCCATCGCGCCTTGACAGGCCCGGACGTGGGTCCTAGCATGCCGCGCAACCCTTCTGGAGCACCTGTCGCTGATGCAACCCCAAGCTTTCTACCGCGCGGTGGCGGACGATTTTAGCGCCGTCGACGGCATCATCAAGAAGCAGCTGACTTCCCGAGTGCCGCTGGTATCGAAAATCGGCGATTACATCACGTCGGCCGGCGGCAAACGCCTGCGTCCTTTATTGGTGCTGCTGTGTGGCAAGGCCCTGGGTCGCGAAGGCGACGACATGCGCCTGCTGGCCGCCACCATCGAATTCCTGCACACCGCCACCCTGCTGCATGACGACGTGGTCGACATGTCCGGCATGCGCCGTGGCCGTTCCACCGCCAACGCCATGTGGGGCAACGCCCCGAGCGTACTGGTGGGCGACTTCCTGTACTCGCGTTCGTTCGAGATGATGGTCGAACTGGGCTCGATGCCGGTGATGAAGATCCTGTCCCAGGCCACGCGCATCATCGCCGAAGGCGAAGTGCTGCAACTGTCCAAGGTTCGCGACGCCAGCACCACCGAAGAAACCTACATGGAAGTCATCCGCGGCAAGACCGCGATGCTCTTCGAGGCTTCGACCCACAGTGCCGCGGCGCTGGCCGGTGCCACCGCCGAGCAGAGCGAAGCCCTGCGCACCTTCGGCGATCACCTGGGCGTGGCGTTCCAGCTCGTCGACGACCTGCTCGACTACAAGGGCGACGCCGAAACCCTGGGCAAGAACGTCGGTGACGATCTGGCCGAAGGCAAGCCGACCCTGCCGCTGATCTACACCATGCGCGAAGGCACGCCAGAGCAAGCCGCACTGGTACGCCAGGCAATCCAGAAAGGCGGGATCGAAGACCTGGAAAGCATCCGCATCGCCGTGGAAGCCTCCGGTTCGCTGGAATACACCGCGCAACTGGCCCGTGATTACGTGGCCCGTGCGATCAAGTGCCTCGACGCGCTGCCGGCCAGCGAATACCGCGATGCGCTGGTTGAGCTGAGCGAGTTCGCGGTCGCCCGCACGCACTGATCAGCATCGCGTCATCTAAAAACCGCAGCCTCCGTTGGAGCCTGCGGTTTTTTGTTGCCTGCCATCGGCGGCTAAAACCCTATACAATGTGCGACTTTTAGCGATCCCCTCTCCAAGGAGCCTTAGTGAGCACGTTGCCACCCTGCCCGAAATGCAATTCCGAATACACCTACGAAGACGGCACCCAACTGGTGTGCCCGGAGTGCGCCCACGAGTGGTCTGCCGGCGGTGAAGCCGAAGTGGCGTCCGATGATGCCGTGAAGAAAGATTCGGTTGGTAACGTCCTGCAGGACGGCGACACCATCACCGTGATCAAGGACCTGAAGGTCAAGGGCACCTCGCTGGTGGTCAAGGTCGGCACCAAGGTCAAGAACATCCGCCTGTGCGATGGCGATCACGACATCGACTGCAAGATCGACGGCATCGGCCCGATGAAACTCAAATCCGAGTTCGTCAGAAAAGTCTGAGTCTGCTGTCTTCCATCCCGCGCCCGCCGTGGGATGGAGCTTCGCCCTTCCCCGCAATCCCCAACAAATCCTCGCAATAGCCAAACGCCAGCCGTTTTGACCTTACGCAATCTTTACCCGCAAAAAATCACAAACCGCCAATAGGCGCTTGCTATTTGACGAATAAGAATTATTCTCATTGAAACCCTTTCAATGGAGATGAGACCCATGACTTATTTGATCGACGCCTGGCTGGATCGCCCGCATCCGTACCTCAGGATCCTGCATCGGGAAACCGGTGAAGTCTGTGCCGTACTGGAAGAAGAAGCCCTGCATGAACTGCAGGATCAAGGGGATCTGGATGTCAGCGGCCTGAGTTCCAGCGAGCCCTTGGTGCTCAAGGAGCTGGTGCGCAATCTGTTCCTGTTCTGCTATGCCCGGGCCTTGCGCCCGACCAGTGAACTGCACAACAAGATCGAAGTATGAGAACGGCGGAGAAACCCTGCACAAGCCACGCTTGTGCAGGGTAACGGGATTACAGAACGTCGAGCAGCTCGACGTCGAACACCAGAACGCTGTGCGGCGGGATGCTGCCAACGCCTTGAGCGCCGTAAGCCAGTTCGCTCGGCACGTACAGACGCCATTTGCTGCCGGCATTCATCAGTTGCAGGGCTTCGGTCCAGCCAGCGATAACGCCGCCAACCGGGAATTCAGCCGGCTGGCCACGCTCGTAGGAGCTGTCGAACACAGTGCCGTCGATCAGCGTGCCGTGGTAGTGAGTACGCACGGTGTCTTCACGGGATGGCTTGGCGCCTTCGCCCTGCGTCAGCACTTCGAATTGCAGACCGGAGGCCAGGGTGGTGATGCCTTCTTTCTTGGCGTTTTCAGCCAGGAATGCCAGGCCTTCGCCAGCGGCGGCTTCAGCCTTGGCAGCGGCTTCGGCTTGCATGATCTCGCGGATCACCTTGAAGCTGGCGGACATGGCTTCCTGGCTTACACGGCTTTCCTTACCGGCGAATGCGTCGGTCAGACCGGCCAGGATGGCGTCCAGGCTGACACCCGGTGGCGGGTTGTCGCGCAGCTGGTCACCCAGCTGACGGCCGATACCGTAGCTGACGCGGGTTTCGTCGGTGGACAGATTTACTTCGGACATGACACTGCTCCGCTGTGCGGACGGCCTCAGGACCTGCCGTGCGTACACAGCGCGTCCCGGCGCGCCCGGAACCAAAAGGGCGAGCAGACTAGCACAGATGTTCCGGCATTGATCAGGCCCCAGGGCCTACAGCGCGGATCGCCAGGCCAGCGGCACCTTCAGGCTTTCTTCGCCACTGGCGCCAAGACCGCACATTTCATCGTGCACCGAGGTGTGTACCAGGTTGAACGGCAGCACCGGAAAGTTATGCAGTAGATCCCGGGCATGCTCGACCGAACGCAGCGTCAGCATATTCCCCTGCGGATCGCTCAGCGGATACGCCGCGCCATGCATCCGGGCCTCAAGCAGATAGATCCCGCCTTCCATGGAGATCAGGTTCAGTTCGTCGACCTTTCTGGCGACGGCAAACGCATTCAACTCTTGCAGGTTCATGAACGCACCTCACGCGGTGACGAGCCTAGAGACCTACAGGGATATGCCTCGGCGAATCAAAGTACAAGCCACAAACGACACCGCCCGTCTGTTTCGCAACAGACGGGCGGTTTTGTTACAGCAATCGTCAGCTCATCAGTGCTTGGTGAGCTTGTCCAGATAACCCATGGCAAACGCCGAGATCACGAAGGTCATGTGGATGATCACGTACCACATCAGGTGCTCGGGATCGACGTTCTTGGCATCCATGAAGATCCGCAGCAGGTGGATCGAGGAGATCGCCACGATCGACGCCGCCACTTTCATCTTCAGCGACGAGGAGTCCATGGTGCCCAGCCAGCTGAGCTTTTCCTTGCCTTCATCGATGTTCAGCTCGGAGACGAAGTTCTCGTAGCCGGAAATCATCACCATCACCAGCAAGCCGCCGACCAGCGCCATGTCGATCAGCGACAGCAGCACCAGAATCAGCTCGGACTCGGCCATGGAGAAAACGTTGGGAATGACATGAAACACTTCCTGGAAGAATTTCAATGCCAGCGCCAGCAGCCCCAGGGACAGCCCGATGTAGATCGGCGCCAGCAGCCAGCGCGTGGCGTACATTGCATTTTCGATAAAGCGTTCCATTGACTCTCACACAAGAAGGGTTGAAATCGGCGGCGAGTATACCAGCCGCCCATGACAGCCAGAAACCGCCCGGAAATCCGCCACCTGCGTGTGTGTGTCAAAGTTTTTCTGCTAGTGTCCAAACCATTGACAGCCCAGCGACAGTGCACAGGAAGACGGGAAATGGATGTGCGATTGCCGATAACGACTGCCGGAATTTGCTTTGCCCTGTTGCTTGGCGGGTGTTCGCCCGGCGATGAAAAGCCTGCCGTCAGCCTCGAGGAAAAGACTGCGCAGTTCGAGCAGTCGCTGGACGCCATCACCGACCCCAAACTCAAGGACGCCGTGACCGAACTCGGCGGTTCGCTGCTGTTGCTCGAACGCGCGCAACAGAAGCTCGACAATAAACCGTCCATTACCGAATACGGCGAAGACGCCCTCGGCGTGCTCAGGCACTACCCCACGCCGCAGACGCTGGTCGATACCTTCATCAACGGCCTGTTCGTGCTGCACAAGGATTCCAGTTCCGATTACCTCACCGATCTGCAACCGGTGTTCCCTTTCAATCTCAACATCCCCGGCGGCTTTCTGTTCCCCCATGGCGTGGAGTGGCACTCGGTCACCCTGAGCAACAAACGGGTGATTGCCTATCAACCGGAATGGTCGGAAACCGATCCGGGCATTCAGCTCAGTCCTTCCAGTTCCAACGTCACCAACCCCGATGACCTGACTGTCACTTACCCGTTCATCGAAGGGCTGAATGTCGACAAGAAGAACCTGCCGCGTCCGGTCAGCCTGCAAGGCCAGGTGGAAGTCATCGTCCCGAAACGCCTGCACAGTTTCAATCTGGATAAAAAGGACGTCGGCCAGACCCGCTCCGATGGCAACCTCAGCGTGACCTTGCTGAAACTGGACACACACTACGCCGAACTCGAGTTCAGCAACCAACTGCCGCTCGCCCCGGAAGTCGCCAATACCCGGCTCAATCCGCTGATCGTCCAGGCCCGCGACTCGACGGGCCAGTATCTGGTGCGGGCCGGCGCCATCAACGAAAACCCTGAGCAGGTGGCGTTCTATCAAAAGCAGCTGGCCTACCTGCAACAGCAAAAAGCCTGGAGCGAGACGCTGGAAAAAAAGCTGGACGATGAACAACAGGCCTTTGAACAGCAGCATCCGCGCCACTACAACAAGGTGTACTTCAACGGCCCGATCGACACCCTCGAAGTCAGCCTGCTGGATTTTTCCGAGGCGACCGTGACCCGCAAGGCGCTGGACTTGCCCGTGCGCGAATTCGATCCGCATACCACGGAAAAAACCGTGCAGCCGCTCGACCTGCCGATCACCGTCTACGATGACCTCGCGCCCGACTGGCTCAAGGGCGCGTCCCTGACTGAAGAACAGTTGAAAAGCGGCGTCCATATCCGCCAGTCGGTTGAAGAGCCGAGCGCCGCGCGGATCGAGTTCGACCACCGCAAAACCTTCAACGATGAAATGCTCGGCGACGACTTCAGCCCCGGCGAAAGCCCGGTGACGTTCTTCACTGAAAAACACAATGGCAAACTCGACGAGCCCATCGAACTGCCGCCCGAGGCGTATCAGGTCGACCCACTGCAGGCGACCATCACCTACGACCTGAACCTGTTCCCGGAAACCCCGGCGATTGCCGTCGGCTCGATGCCGTTGTTCCTGGCCACGGTGGACAAACAGGCTTATGAAGCCAAGGCCCTGCCTAAAGGTCTGGAAATCAGGAACAACGCGTTGGTGGTGGATTTGAAGCGATTCCCCGCCAACGAATGGCGATTCTTCGTCAAGGACGACAGCGGTCATTACCTGAAGCGGATTCTGTCGGTCAGCCACGACGCGAGCACGGAAGGGCCGGCGTTATTCGGCGTGCATTATTTCTACGGCCGTCCGACGCACGTGGAAACCTACCAGCGAACCGACCTCGCCACCGTGCAATACGGCTTTGAGGTCAAACTCGACAAGGCGCAGACCCAGGGCGCTGCGCCCTGATCGGCGCTGATGATCGGCACTCTAGTGATCGAAAGTGCCGATGCTGCGTCCGCGTCCACCGTTGATCTGCCGCAACTGCGCCTGCAGATGCAACGACCAGATCTGTGGATCATTGGCCAGTTCATAGCCGTGCATCGTCAGGCTTTCAACGATGGTGTCGAGAATCGACTCGGCGGCGATCGGTCCGTGGAACGGGCCCTGGGCCTTGATGGCGGAAGGTTGTTCACCGGCCATGCCGGCGGCGAAGAGCAACGTCCACATGCCGTTATCGCCAGCCAAAGGCTTGATGGCGCATTCGATACGGGTCACGAGACCCAGGCACTGACGGGTGAGGCAGAGGTTGCGCGACATGGCGGCGACCCTCGGTAAAGCCGGTGTTCAGCCCTTGCTGAAGAGCTGTTTCGATCCAGTGATACTGTCGATGTCCTTGAGCAGAGAATAGAAGAAAAGTCCGCCGCGCAAGCCGCACAGAACCAGAAGGCGCCGAATGGTCATTGTGTGAATATTGACGCCAGAGTGATGGCACTTTTGCCGACGTTCGCGACAAAACAAAAACGGGAGCCAAGGCTCCCGTTTTTTTGACTGCCGCCTGACTTAAGCCGGCTTGGCCTCCGCCAGCGCCTCCTGCGCCAGTTCCTTCTCGGCCTCTTTCAGATCCTCTTCACTGATCATCTCGGCAATCACCCGCAGACGCTCCACCACCCGCGCATTGACGCTGCCTTCCGGGAATTCGCCCTGTTCGTTCGGCTCACCGGCCGGCTCGCCTACCAGCAGGCTCAACGCTTCGTCGGCCTGACGCACCGCGTAAACGTGGAACTGCCCGGCACGCACCGCCGCCAATACTTTTTCATCAAGCATCAGCGTGGCAACGTTGGCCTGGGGAATGATCGCGCCCTGCTCGCCCGTCAGCCCGCGTGCTTCGCAGAGACGGAAGAAGCCTTCGATCTTCTCGTTGACCCCGCCTACCGCCTGCACTTCGCCGAACTGGTTGATCGAGCCGGTGATCGCGAAGCATTGCTTGAGCGGGGTTTTCGACAACGCCGAAATCAGTGTGCACGCCTCGCCCAGCGACGCACTGTCGCCATCGACGTAGCCGTAGGATTGCTCCAGCGCGATGCTCGCGGAAATCGCCAGCGGGAATTCCTGGGCGTAACGGCTGCCCAGATACCCGGTGAGGATCATCACGCCCTTGGAGTGGATTGGCTGACCGAGATTGACCTCCCGCTCGATGTCGACGATGCCGCTGCCGCCCGGGTACACCGTGGCGGAAATCCGCGCCGGCACGCCGAACGCCGAGTCGCCGACTTCGAGCACGGTCAGGCCGTTGCACTTGCCGACTGCGGCGCCGTCGGTGTCGATCAGAATGATCCCCGCCAGCATGTCATCGAGAATCCGCGCCGACACCCGGCCGGTGCGGGTGGCCTTGGCCTTGAGCGCACGCTCGATGTGGCCGGCGTCGGTCATTTCATCGTTGGCCAGATGCCGGATGAAATCCGCCTCGCTGACCAGTTGGAACAGATCACCGATCCGCGCCGACAAACGCCCCTGGTGTTCGGCCAGACGCGCACTGTAAGTCGCCAGGCGCGCCACCGCGTCGGCGGTCAGCGGCGCCATGCCCTCTTCCGAAGTTCGGGTTTTCAGCAACTGGGCGAACTGTTCCAGGCTTTCGTCGACCATAGGGATGTCTTCGTCGAAGTCCACCAGAACACGGAACATCTCCTGGAAGTCCGGATCGAGGTCCTGCAGCGTGTAATACAGTTGACGCGCGCCGATGATGATCACTTTGACCTGCAACGGAATGTGCTGCGGGTTGAGCGTCATGGTGGCGAAACGGCCCATCTCGCCCAGCGGCGATTCCATCTTCAGCTTGCGCGATTGCAGGGCGCGCTTGAGCGCATCCCAGACAAACGGCTCGCCGAGCATTTTTTCCGCTTCAAGAATCAGGAAACCACCGTTGGCGCGGTGCAACGCACCCGGACGCAACTGGCGATAGGTCGTGTAGAGCGCGCCCTGATCGGTGGTGTACTCGATGCGGCCGAACAGGTTTTCGTAGGTCGGATGCGGCTCGAAGACCACCGGCGCACCGCCGCTGGCCGGATGGCCGACCACCAGGCTCGGCGCATATTGCTCTTCCAGCAGCTTGCGCGCGACGGCGTCGGTCTTGCTGTCATCGACCAGTTGCTCGACCACGGTTTTCAGCAGATAGACCTGCATCGCTTGCAGGTAACCGCAGACGGCCGCATTTTCCGCGTACTTTTCCGACAGCGGTGCAAGCAAGGGCTGCAAGGCCAGGGTGATGGTTTCTTCGTTGAGCTGACGCAGCTGGTTGCTCGACTCGCGCTTCCATTGCGGCAGGCTGGCGAGCTCTTCGTTCAGGCGCTCTTCGAGGCCGGAGATGTCGTCATGAAAACGCTCGCGTTCGGCCTCCGGCAACTGGGCGAACTCGGCTTCGTCCAGCGCCTTGCCTTCGAGCATCGGGGTGAAGGCGATGTTGCTGCTGTCGCGATACAGGGCGACGTCTTTTTCCAAAGCCAGACGTTCGATGACATCCAGTGCCTTGTCGTAGCGCTGGTTGAAGGCGCGGTCGATGGCGCTTTTCTTCTGCTGGTAGGACGGGTGCTCGAACACCGCAGGAAAGGTCGCCAGCAGGTTGTCGATGAGGCCGTTGATGTCGCCGATGAAAGCAGCGGCGCTGCCCGACGGCAGCTCCAAAGCGCGGGGTTCGCGCGGCTCATCGAAATTGTTGACGTAGACCCAGTCCGCCGGGGTCTGCAGGCGTTTGCCTTCGGCCTTCAGGTAGCGTTTGACGAACGAGAAACGGCCGGTGCCGGGCTCGCCCATGACAAATACGTTGTAACCGGGGCGTGGCATGGCCACACCGAACTGCAAGGCTTCGACCGCACGTTCCTGGCCGAGCACACCGCGAAAGGGCTCCAGATCATTGGTGGTAGTGAAGCTGAACTGTTCAGCGGAAAACGGACGGGTCAGCGCTTCGGGCGCTAGACGCAAGCTGGCAGCAACAGGATCAGGCATCGGGCTTCCTTAACAATCAGGCGGGGCAGATAGCGGCATTCTGGCGCTGCCCGAGCCCCACTGGCAAGGCGCGCCACACGACAAAGCATAGACAACCGCCCTGCACGCGGCGCCGCCCCGTGAAACCGGGGTTTATTCCAAATATTGTGCAAAAACTCACGGAACCCTCGGAACGTGCCTAAACTCCAAACTGCGCGGCTGGAACTAATACCGGCCCACTGGCTTCGTCTGGATCTGTTTCGTACAGAGCTTGGGGGCCAGAACCCTGTCCATTGGTATGCACACAAAGAGAACAAAGCTATGAAACGGATTCTTCTCGGTACTCTCTTCACCGCTGTTTCCATCAACGCCATGGCGCAAGCTCCGGGCGGCCCGGATTGTGGTTGGGGCAACATGCTGTTCGAAGGTCAGCGTGGCACCCCGGCACACTTCCTGGCATCCACCACCAACGGCACCTCCGGCAACGCGACGTTCGGCATGACGTCCGGCACCAACGGCTGCTCCACCAACGCTTCGCTGACCTATGGCGGCAAATCCTGGTTTGCCATGAATGGCATGATGAACGAGCTGTCCGAAGACATGGCAAAAGGCAACGGCGAAGCGCTGACGACCTATGCCGTGGTATTGGGCGTGGCGCCGGAAGACCGTGCGCACTTCGCCGCCGTCACTCACGAGCACTTCCAGCAGATCTTCAGCAAGGCTGACGTGACCGCTGAAGACGTGCATACCAACACCCTGGCCGTCCTGAAGGCAGACCCACGTCTGGCCAAGTACGCGACTCAGGCTTAAGCTCGACCCACCCGCTTCCTTCGGGAAGCGGGTTTTATTTTTTCGGCCCGCCCTTCCCGGGCTTTGTTTCTTTTCGACTTAAGTTGCCATTTATGCTCAAACGCCTTGCCTGGCTGGCGCTGTGTGTCTGCGCCCCGCTGTCCGCCGCGCCTCACATCGACCCTCAACGTTTGCAGCAACTGGCCAACGACCGCTTCTGGATTTCCCTCGGTCATTACGAAACCGCCAAACTCGGTGGCTGGCGCAGCTACGTCAGCGACAAAAAATTCTTCCTCGCCCCTGACGGCAACGAACACCCCGACCATGAACTGGCCGCCACCGTGCAGGCGTTGTACGCCCCGGCCAGTCTCGGTGAGCGACACGCACAGTGCGTTTACCCGGCACGCACCCGCTGGTTGAAAGATCAACTCAACCTGACCGACCTGCCGACGCCGGACTGCGCCGAATTCAAGAAATGGTTCAAGGACGTCTCGCCCCACAGCGCGGTGATGATTTTCCCGGCGGCCTACCTCAACAGCCCGTCGTCGATGTTCGGCCACACCCTGCTGCGCATCGACCAGGCTGACGTACAAAGCGACAAGACTTCTCTGCTCAGCTACGCGATCAACTTCGGCGCCTATATCGAAGGCTCGGACAACAGCATCCTGTACGCCTGGAAAGGCCTGATGGGCGGTTATCCGGGATTGTTCGCGCTGGTGCCCTATCAGGAAAAACTCTCGGAATACCGCAGCCTGGAAAACCGCGACCTGTGGGAATACCGGCTCAATCTGACGCAAGCCGAAACCGCGCGCATGGTCGAGCATGTGTGGGAGCTGAAGCAGATCCAGTTCGACTATTTCTTCTTCGATGAAAACTGCTCCTATCGCCTGCTCGAACTGTTGCAGGTCGCGCGTCCGAGCCTGCGCCTGACCGAACAATTCCCGCTGACGGCGATCCCCACCGACACCGTCAAGGCGGTGAAGGAAGCCGGGCTGGTCGAGCACATCGAATACCGTCCGTCCCGCGAGCGCGAATTGCTCAGCCGTGCCGAGCCCCTGAGCGGCGAAGAACAGGACTGGGTGCTGAAAGTCAGCGCCGACCAGCAGCAATTGCAGGATCCAGCCTTCCAGGCCCTGCCCCGGGATCGCCAGGCGCTGATTGTTGACGCGGCGTATCGGTTGGAGCGCTACCGCGCCAACGGCCAGGAGCGTGATCCACAGCGTGCCCAGCGCAGTTTCGAACTGCTGCGGGCGATCAACAAGAACCCGGCGCCGGAGCTGCAGATTCCCCAACCGGGCCTGCCCGAGGACGGCCATGAATCGCGCACCTGGCAGGCCGGTGTCGGCACTCGGGGTGACCACGCGTTTGGCGAGTACGGCTTGCGCATGGCCTATCACGACCTCAACGACAACGCCGAGAGTTTCCCCCTCGGTGCCCAGATCGAAATCCTGCAGATGAAGCTGCGCCAGTACGAAGGCAATCACTGGCAGTTCCAGCAGCTGGATCTGGCGACCATCCGCTCACTGACGCCGCGCAACGCGCTGTTGCAGCCGCTGTCGTGGCAAGTCACCGGTGGTCTTGAACGCGTACCGGGCAAGCACGATGACGAGACGTTGGTCAGCCACGTCAACGGTGGCGGCGGCGGCACCTGGGCGTTGGGCGACGATGTGCTGGGTTTTGCCCTCGGCACGGTGCGCGTTGAACACAACAATGATTTCGCCGAGTTCGTTTCCCCCGCAGGCGGTTTCAATACCGGCGTACTGTGGAAAAACCCGTTGGGCAATCTCAGCGTGGAGGCCAAAGGCGATTACTTCTTCAATGGTGAAGTGCGCCGTAGCCTGAGCCTGAATCAGCAGTGGGAACTGTCGCGCAACCTCGGCCTGCGCCTGAGCGCCCAGCGTGAGTTCAGCCATCTGGCCACGCCGGAGACCGAAGTGATGCTGGAAGTGAAGTGGTATCACTACTGAGGTTTTGATCTTTCTTTCACGCCCCATCGACGAATCCGCTTCTAGACTTTCCTTATCAGCCGTTTGACGGCCCGGGAGAGTGTGATGTGGCGGTGTGCGGTGTTTGCGGGCGTGTTGCTGTTGCTGGGTGGCTGTCAGAGCACTCACGAAGACCTGATTGCCAAGGGTTATCCACCGGCGTTCGCCGACGGTTTCGATGACGGGTGCATCAGCGGTCGTCAGGCGGCCGGTTCGATCAGCGGCGAGTTTCGCAAGAATGTGCCGCGCTATCTCAAGGACAAGCAATACGCCGAAGGCTGGAGCGACGGCTTCCGCCAATGTCAGGCGATGCTGGAAAACAAGGATCGCGAACAGTATCGCAACGAGCACTGGGACGAACGCGAGCGCGCCTGGCAGCAGGAGAAGGATCAGGGCGCCGCGCGGGCTTATCGTTCGCAGTAGGTCGCTTCCAGACATCCAGCGAAACCTTTTGCCTGCGACCATGGCCCAACGGCTATAACAGGAGCCCACCATGAGTCGCGCTTTCGTCAACGAAGACAACGCTGCTGCGCAAGCCGATCAGCCGGTCGAGCGGCAGGTCAGCACACAGCCCAATTACGTCACGCCGCAAGGGTTTGCCCAATTGCAGGCAAAAGTCGCCGAGCTGCAAAGCCTGCACGCCGAGCAGTCGGCCAAGGGCGAACAGGCTGACAAACAGCGGCTGGCCGATCTCGAACGGGATTTGCGATATTTCAATCAACGGGTCGGCAGCGCTCAGGTCGCACCGGCCCCGACATCTACCGACAAGGTGCAGATCGGCGGCTGGGTGACCTACGCCGACGAACACGACACCGAGCACCGGGTGCAATTGGTCGGTGAAGACCAGGCCGATGCGGCCAACGGCCTGATCAACTGGGCCTCACCGCTGGGCCGTGCGCTGCTTGGCGCGCGGCTCAACGATGAAGTGCTGTGGCAGCGCCCGGCCGGTGATCAGCTGATTGAAGTGATCCGCATCGAGCGCTCTTGAACCCGGTTGCTTAAACCACGCCTTGGGCGAGCATCGCGTCGGCGACTTTGACGAAGCCGGCGATGTTCGCGCCTTTGACGTAGTTGATCCGGCCGTTTTCCTCGCCGTAGTGCACACAGGCGTGGTGGATCGACTGCATGATCCCGTGCAACTTGCTGTCCACTTCGCCCCCGGTCCACAGCAGGCGCATGGCGTTCTGCGACATCTCCAGCCCACTGACCGCCACGCCACCCGCATTCGAGGCCTTGCCCGGCGCAAACAGAATCCCGGCCTCGATAAAGATATCCACAGCCTCGAGGGTGGTCGGCATGTTCGCGCCTTCGGCCACGCAGAGGCAGCCGTTGCGCAGCAAGGTGCGGGCGGATTCGGCATCGAGCTCGTTCTGGGTCGCGCATGGCAGCGCGATGTCGCACGGCAACGACCATGGCAATTGACCGGCGCGGAACTCCAGGCCGAATGCTGCCGCCAATTCGCTGATCCGCCCGCGCTTGACGTTCTTAAGTTCCAGCAGCGCCAGCCACTGTTCTTCGCTCAGACCCGCCTCGCAATACAGCGTGCCTTCGGAGTCGGACAGGGAAATCACCTTGCCGCCCAGGTCCATCACTTTGCGAGCCGCGTATTGCGCGACGTTGCCGGAACCGGAGATCGCCACACGCTTGCCTTCGACGGTCTGCCCGCGACGCTTGAGCATTTCCTCGGCGAAGTACACGCAACCGAAACCGGTGGCCTCCGGGCGGATCAGGCTGCCGCCGTAGGTCATCCCCTTGCCGGTCAGCACGCTGGTGAACTGGTTGCTCAGGCGTTTGTACTGGCCGAACAGGAAACCGATTTCCCGTGCGCCGACACCGATATCACCGGCCGGCACGTCCACGTCGGCACCGATGTGCCGGTACAGTTCGCTCATGAACGCCTGGCAGAAACGCATGACTTCGGCGTCGCTCTTGCCCTTCGGATCGAAGTCCGAGCCACCCTTGCCGCCGCCCATGGGCAATGAGGTCAGGGAGTTCTTGAAGGTCTGTTCGAAGGCGAGGAATTTCAGCACGCCCATATTCACCGAAGGATGGAAGCGCAAGCCGCCCTTGTACGGGCCGATGGCGCTGTTCATCTGGATGCGGAAACCGCGATTGACCTGCACCTTGCCCTGATCGTCGACCCACGACACCCGGAACACCACCGCCCGCTCCGGCTCGCAGATGCGCTCCAGAATCCCCGAGGTCAGATAGTGCGGATTGGCTTCGAGAAACGGCCACAGGCTGCGCAGGACTTCTTCGACGGCCTGGTGGAATTCGGGTTGATCCGGATCGCGTTTTTTCAGACGGGCGAGGAAGGATTCGACGGATTCGATCATGGGGAAAGTCTCGGCAAATTTGTTGTCGTTGGAGGAGATTGAGCCGGACTGTAACAAACGACATGTGCACAGCAACAGACAAAAATGTCGCATTTATGAAAACAAATAGTACACAAGGTATAAAACAGTCTGCATTGCAGGCAAAAAAAAGCGGAGCCCGAAGGCTCCGCTTTTTCATGCAACCAACCCGTAATCAGGCCAGTTTCTTGTGGCGTACCCGGTGTGGCTGGGCCGCTGCTTCGCCGAGGCGCTTTTTGCGATCGGCTTCGTACTCGGTGTAGTTGCCTTCGAAGAACACCGCTTGCGAGTCGTCTTCGTACGCCAGGATGTGGGTAGCGACGCGGTCAAGGAACCACCGATCGTGAGAGATCACAATGGCGGCGCCCGGGAAGTCCAGCAGGGCTTCTTCCAGGGAACGCAGGGTTTCAACGTCGAGGTCGTTGGACGGTTCGTCGAGCAGCAGGACGTTGCCGCCCTCCTTCAGGGTCAACGCCAGGTGCAGACGACCGCGCTCACCACCGGACAGGTCCTTGACGAACTTCTGCTGATCGCCGCCCTTGAAGTTGAAGCGACCGACGTAGGTACGCGACGGGATCTCGTAGTTGCCGATGCGGATCTGGTCCGAACCGTCGGAGATCTGCTGGAACACGGTCTTGCTGCCGTCCAGGTCTTCGCGGCTCTGGTCAACGCAGGCAAGCTGCACGGTTTCGCCGATCTCGATGCTGCCGGAGTCCGGGGTTTCCTTGCCCATCAGCATGCGGAACAGGGTCGACTTACCGGCACCGTTACCGCCGATCACGCCGACGATGGCGCCTTTGGGCATCGAGAACGACAGGTTGTCGATCAGTACGCGATCGCCATAGCCCTTGGTGACGTTCTTGAATTCGATGACCTTGTCGCCCAGGCGCGGACCGGCCGGGATGTAGATCTCGTTGGTTTCCGAACGCTTCTGGAATTCCTGCGACTGCATTTCTTCGAAGCGTTGCAGACGAGCCTTGGATTTCGACTGGCGGGCCTTGGCGCCTTTGCGCACCCACTCCAGTTCTTCCTTCATGGCTTTTTCGTGAGCCGATTGCTGCTTGGATTCCTGGGCCAGACGATCGGACTTGGCTTCCAGCCAACCCGAGTAGTTGCCCTCGTAAGGAATGCCCGCGCCGCGGTCGAGTTCCAGAATCCAGCCGGCAACGTTGTCCAGGAAGTAACGGTCGTGCGTGATCGCTACCACAGTGCCCGGGAAGTCGTGCAGGAAGTGTTCGAGCCACGCAACGGAGTCGGCGTCCAGGTGGTTGGTCGGTTCGTCGAGCAGCAGCATGTCCGGGGCGGACAGCAGCAGACGGCACAAGGCCACACGACGTTTTTCACCACCGGACAGGTGTTCGACCTTGGCGTCCCAGGCCGGCAGACGCAGCGCATCGGCGGCGACTTCCAGCTGGCGCTCCAGGTTGTGACCGTCGCTGGCCTGCAGGATCGCTTCGAGCTTGGCCTGTTCGGCGGCCAGCTTGTCGAAGTCGGCGTCCGGGTCGGCGTAGGCGGCGTAGACCTCGTCCAGACGCGCTTGGGCATCCTTGATCACGCTGACCGCTTCCTCGACCACTTCACGCACGGTCTTGGTCGGATCCAGTTGCGGCTCTTGCGGCAGGTAACCGATGTTCAGTTCCGGCATCGGGCGCGCTTCGCCTTCGAACTCGGTGTCGACGCCGGCCATGATTTTCAGCAGCGTGGATTTACCCGAACCGTTGAGGCCGAGTACGCCGATCTTGGCGCCGGGGAAGAAAGACAGCGAAATGTTTTTCAGGATTTCCCGCTTCGGCGGAACAACTTTGCCCAGCCGATGCATGGTGAAGACGTATTGAGCCATGGAGAACCTTGGGTCAGTGACAGATGAATGATTGGAGCGCAGGCGATGCCCGGCCAGACCGATGCGCGTCGTTCACTTGATGGTCATCAATGCGTGCGCGCTGAAAAAGTCTGAGTCTAGGAGCTGGAACGCTCCCGCGTAACCGGCAAAGCTACCTGAATGACGGAAGGCAGTCCAGCCGAGTGGGGCTGGCACTTCGCCACAACTCAAGGCATGCTAGCCGCCCCTTGGGCGTCCGGCTTATAGTGCACGTCGCGCCAGTCCAGCCAGACCGCAGGATTACAGCTTGTCCAACGTCACTCCGCCAGCCTCTGTGAGCAGCACCCAACCGGCGCCCGGCTCGTCCCTGCGCGGAACCTTGAAAGGCGCGCTGGCGACACTGGTGCTGTTGCTGCTGGCGCTGCTGTTCTGGCAACTGCTCGATCAACTGCGCGAAACCCAGAAAAACCAGCGCCAGTACACCATCGACTACACCGCCGACCTCGCCGCTCAGGTCAGCCTGAACATGGCGTTGAACGCGCAGATCGCCCTCAACCTGCTACCGATCGTCGAACAACCGCAGTCGGCCGACGAACAGCAGGCACTGCTGCGCAAACTTCAGAAATCACTGCCCGACCTGCGCAGCCTGGCCCTGCTCAGCCCGTCCGGAAAGATCCTCAGCGACAGCGCCGCCGACAGCCATGACGCCGATTACCTCAGCGATCTGGTGCGCCGCAGCCGCGCTCAGGCGCATTACTTCAGCAATGACGACGACGGTTCGGTGGTGCATCTGCTGTTGCATCAGGCCAGCGGCAGCACTCGCGGTTACTGGGCACTGCGGCTGACACCCACCTTCTTTAAAGCACTGACCAAACAAGGCGAAACAGGCATCCGTCCTCTGTGGCTGGTGGAAAACCGCATCAACCATCAGATCATCAGCCGCGACGAAGCAATGCCCATCGGCAGCACCAGCGTCCTGACCCCGGACGATCTGGCCAACAGCGTGCTGACCGTGCCGCTGAGCAGCAGCGACTGGCAACTGCGTGGCCTGTTCGACCGTCAGCATGTACTCGAACAACTGCTGCCGGCGTTCATCGGCAAATGCCTGTTGGGCCTGGCACTCTCGCTGCTGCCGTTTATCGCGCTGCTCAACATGCGCCGCCGTCAGCGTCAGGTGCATGAGGGGCGTCGGCGTTATCAGGATATTTTCGAAGGCACCGGCGTGGCGTTGTGCGTGCTGGATCTTTCGGGGCTCAAACAGGTTTTCGAAAGGGCCCAGATCCAGACCAGCGACCAGCTCAAAGCCTGGCTCGACCAGCCGGCACAGCGCCAGCAATTGCTCCACGAACTGCGGGTGACCGAGGTCAACCAGGTCGCGCTGCAACTGCTCAACGTCAATTCCTGCGACCACGCCTGGCAACTGTTGATCGACGGTCAGCCGCACAGTCAGTGCGCCATCGGCAATCAGGTGCTGGACGCCGTGCTCCAGCAGCAAAAGCAGCTGGAACTGGAAATCAAGCTCCCGGACATCAATGGCCGCGACCAGCACCTGTGGCTGGTGCTGCGCCTGCCTCAGGAACAGCACGACTACAAGGCCGTGATCCTGAGCATCAACGACATCACCAGCCGCAAGCTGATCGAACTGTCGCTGCTGGAGCGCGAAGGTTTCTGGTCGGACGTGGTGCGTACCGTGCCGGATCATCTGTACGTGCAGGACGTGATCAGCCAGCGGATGATTTTCAGCAACCACCACCTCGGCCAGACCCTGGGCTACAACCGCACCGAGCTGCATCAGATGGGCGAGTACTTCTGGGAAATTCTCCTGCACCCGGAAGACGCCGACTATTACCATCGCTCGCGGCAGATGCAGCGTCACGCCGGTTACAGCCAGTTGCTGCAATGTCAGTTGCGCTTCCGTCATCGCGACGGCGAGTGGCGGCGCTTCGACATTCGCGAACAGGCGCTGGCCCGGGACAAGCACGACCAGGTCACGCGGATCATCGGCGTGGCCAAGGACATCACCGAGCAGATCGAAGCCAGCGAGTCCCTGCGCGACAGCGAACAACGCTACCGGATGCTCGCCGAAAGCATCAGCGACGTGATTTTCTCCACCGACAGCAAGCTGTCCCTGAACTACGTCAGCCCCTCGGTGCAGGCAGTGCTGGGTTATGACGCCGAATGGATTTTCCAGAACGGATGGCAATCGACCATCGCCAACCCGCAGCAACTGAGCGGCATCTATCACCTGATGGATCGCGTCAGCAAAGCCCTGGGCAAACCCGAGCAACTGGTGATTTTGCGCAGCCAGGTGCAGACCCAGCTGTTCCTGTTCGACTGCCTGCGCGCCGACGGCCGCAAGATCCCGATCGAACTGCGCCTGGTGCTGGTGTGGGACGAGCATGGCGCCTTCGAAGGCGTACTCGGGGTCGGTCGCGACATCAGCCAGCAACGCCGCGCCGAGAAAGACCTGCGGATGGCGGCCACGGTATTCGAGCACTCGACCTCGGCGATCCTGATCACCGACCCGGCCGGTTATATCGTCCAGGCCAACGAGGCGTTCAGCCGGGTCAGCGGTTACGCGGTGGGTGAGGTGCTCGACCAGTTGCCGAACATGCTGACCGTCGACGAACAGCAGGACGCGCACCTGCGCTACGTGCTCAAGCAGTTGCATCAGCACAGCACCTGGGAAGGTGAAGTCTGGCTCAAGCGCCGCAACGGCGAGCACTACCCGGCGTGGGTCGGCATCACCGCCGTGCTCGATGACGAGGGCGACCTGGCCAGTTACGTGTGCTTCTTCAGTGACATCAGCGAGCGCAAGGCCAGCGAGCAGCGGATTCACCGCCTCGCCTACTACGACGCCCTGACCCACCTGCCGAACCGCACGCTGTTCCAGGATCGCCTGCACACCGCGCTGCAATCGGCCGAACGGCAGAAGTCGTGGGTGGTGCTGATGTTCCTCGACCTCGACCGTTTCAAACCGATCAACGACTCCCTCGGCCACGCCGCCGGCGACCGCATGCTCAAGGACATGGCCACGCGCCTGCTGGCGTGCGTCGATGATGACGACACCGTGGCGCGGATGGGCGGCGACGAATTCACTCTGCTGCTGCAACACCGCTCCAGCCGTGAAATGGCGCTGAACCGTGCGATCCACGTGGCCGAACAGATCCTTGGCAGTCTGGTACGACCGTTCGTACTTGAGGGACGCGAGTTCTTCGTCACCGCCAGTATCGGCATCGCCCTGAGCCCGCAGGACGGCAACGAACTCAGCCAACTGATGAAGAACGCCGACACCGCGATGTACCACGCCAAGGAGCGCGGCAAGAACAACTTCCAGTTCTATCAGGCCGACATGAACGCCAGTGCACTGGAACGCCTGGAACTGGAAAGCGACCTGCGCCACGCTCTCGAGCAGAACGAATTCGTGCTGTATTACCAGCCGCAGTTCAGCGGCGACGGCAAACGCCTGACCGGCGCCGAAGCCCTGCTGCGCTGGCGTCATCCGCGTCGCGGGCTGGTGCCGCCGGGGGATTTCATCCCGGTGCTCGAAGAACTTGGGCTGGTGGTGGACGTCGGCGACTGGGTGATCAGCGAAGCCTGTCGCCAGCTCAAGACCTGGCACCAGAGCCGCGTGCGCGTGCCGAAAGTCTCGGTGAACATCTCGGCGCGGCAGTTCTCCGACGGCCAGCTCGGCACGCGGATCGCCACGATCCTGCGCGAAACCGGCCTGCCGCCGGCTTGCCTGGAGCTGGAGCTGACGGAAAGTATCCTGATGCGCGAAGTCAGCGAGGCGATGCAGATCCTTGCCGGGCTGAAGAATCTCGGCCTGAGCATTGCGGTCGACGACTTCGGCACCGGTTACTCGTCGCTGAACTACCTCAAGCAGTTCCCGATCGACGTGCTGAAGATCGACCGCACCTTCGTCGATGGCCTGCCGTCCGGCGAGCAGGACGCGCAGATCGCCCGGGCGATCATCGCCATGGCCCACAGCCTGAATCTGGCGGTAATCGCCGAGGGCGTGGAAACCCATGAGCAACTGGACTTCCTGCGCGAGCATGGCTGCGACGAGGTTCAGGGTTATCTGTTCGGGCGGCCGATGCCGGCGGGACGGTTCGAGGCGCAGTTCAGTAACGACGCGCTGTTCATGTTTGACTGACATCTGCGGTGCGGCCTTCGCGAGCAGGCTCGCTCCCACAGGAATTGATGTCGATCACAAAATCTCAGGCCTGCCTCGATTACTGTGGGAGCGAGCCTGCTCGCGAAGAGGCCTTCAAAAGCACCGCACATCTGTCATGAACGCCACTTGTCTGCGACATGATGTCGTTTCATATGCCATCCAAAACCCGTTGGGTTAGAATGCCCCCCTTTTCTGCCCCCCGATCCTTGAGGACCGCCATGTTCAGCCGTGATTTGACTATTGCCAAGTACGACGCCGATCTTTTTGCCGCCATGGAGCAAGAAGCCCAGCGCCAGGAAGAACACATCGAGCTGATCGCTTCGGAGAACTACACCAGCCCAGCGGTGATGGAAGCTCAAGGCTCGGTACTGACCAACAAGTACGCCGAAGGCTACCCGGGCAAGCGCTACTACGGTGGTTGCGAGTACGTCGACGTTGTTGAACAGCTGGCCATCGACCGCGCCAAGGAACTGTTCGGCGCCGACTACGCCAACGTTCAGCCGCACGCCGGTTCGCAAGCCAACGCTGCTGTCTACCTGGCCCTGCTGTCGGCCGGTGACACCATCCTGGGCATGAGCCTGGCTCACGGCGGTCACCTGACCCACGGCGCCAGCGTTTCCTCCTCCGGCAAGCTGTACAACGCCATCCAGTACGGCATCGACGCCAACGGCCTGATCGACTACGACGAAGTCGAGCGTCTGGCTGTCGAGCACAAGCCGAAAATGATCGTGGCCGGTTTCTCTGCCTACTCGCAGATCCTCGACTTCCCGCGTTTCCGCGCCATCGCTGACAAGGTGGGGGCGTACCTGTTCGTCGACATGGCTCACGTGGCCGGTCTGGTCGCCGCTGGCGTCTACCCGAACCCGGTTCCGTTCGCTGACGTGGTGACCACCACCACCCACAAGACCCTGCGCGGTCCACGGGGTGGCCTGATCCTGGCTCGCGCCAACGCCGACATCGAGAAGAAGCTGAACTCCGCCGTATTCCCGGGCGCCCAGGGTGGCCCGCTGGAGCACGTGATCGCCGCCAAAGCGATCTGCTTCAAGGAAGCCCTGCAGCCTGAGTTCAAGGCTTACCAGCAACAAGTGGTGAAAAACGCCCAGGCCATGGCCAGCGTGTTCATCGAGCGCGGTTTCGACGTGGTTTCCGGCGGTACTCAAAACCACCTGTTCCTGCTGTCGCTGATCAAGCAGGAAATCTCCGGTAAAGACGCCGACGCCGCTCTGGGCAAAGCGTTCATCACCGTGAACAAGAACTCCGTGCCAAACGACCCACGCTCCCCGTTCGTCACCTCCGGCCTGCGCTTCGGTACTCCGGCCGTGACCACTCGCGGCTTCAAAGAGGCTGAGTGCAAAGAGCTGGCTGGCTGGATCTGCGACATCCTGGCAGACCTGAACAACGAAGCGGTGATCGACGCCGTTCGTGAGAAAGTCAAAGCCATCTGCAAGAAACTGCCGGTATACGGCGCTTAACAAGTCCGCACTACCGCTCAAGAAAAGCCCGATCAGAAATGATCGGGCTTTTTTTTGCGCGAACAACAAGCGAGGGGCAGCCTCGACTTTCAGGATTAAACAACTACTTAACCAAACAGCACTACAAACAATTTGATGCACACTTACCCTTCACCACCAACTCTAAAACAGCACATGATCCAAACCTGCACATGAGCAACAAAGCTCCTGCTTCCCAAAATAAATCAAATGGATATTGAGAGAGCGACATGAGTACTGACCGACAAAAATCCTTTATTGCAATTGTTGGCATCCAAACCAATCTGGTGCATTTTCTTGACGTGGTAAATGGCGAGAAAGCAACCGTAAACTCGTCCATGTTCAGTGGCGGGCACTTCACTGGAAAGCCGCAATCACGTGATGACTCACACCGTTTGAGCTTACGCCCGGAACCCCGTCTAACCTTGTATTTCAGGTACACCGACCGGGGATACAGGCTCTATATCCGCACCCCTGGCCCTTATTACGGAAAATGCCTGGGTATTGACAAAGACGGGATCCTGGGAGCATTCGCTCCTGATGGTTCGAGTTTTTATCAACTTATAGGAAAGCAGGGGAACACACTCTCGATTGAGGACCATCAATCAAACAAGTTGGAGGCATATCTACAAGTCTCAGGATCGCCAAGCTTGCCGCATACACACCGGTTACACGATTCAAAGTTCACTTATTTCGCCGACAAAGGCGGCAAGCCCTTCAAATTCAATCTTACAATCATTGAGCGAAACGCCCCTTACATTAATCATCCCGACGAAATCTGATCACTTCGAAAGTTATTCTGCAGCCGATCTCTCTTATTGGTCGGTACATGGGACTGCACCTGAAAGCAGATACCTGCCTCCAGATGACTGGCCAGATAAATCCGCCATCTTCAGTCCCCGTTGCGATCACTCACGACTCCTGCAGCGGTACTCGACTATTAAACCCTTGAGCCTTTTGCATGACCGATGACACAAAAATAACCACTGGTCAGACCGGTCATGCCATTTTTGTGTTTTTCACTTGCAGCCCGAGAAAAACAGCGCCTAGACTGCACCCGCACTGGACATACCGGTAAGACCACAATAATTAAGTCCTGAATCTGTGCGCTCCGCGCACGGCAGCCAGGACACCGACCAGGATTCCTCCCATGCTCAGATGGTGCTCGCGTTCAATCTTCCTCCAAGTGGTTCTCGGACTGATGCTCGGCATCGTCTGCGGGCTGACCCTTCCTGAATACTCGGCCCAGCTCAAACCGCTCGGCGACGGTTTCATCAAACTGATCAAGATGCTCATCGGCCTGATCGTGTTCTGCGTGGTGGTCAGCGGCATCAGCGGCGCGGGCGATCTGAAGAAGGTCGGGCGTATCGGCCTCAAGTCGGTGATCTACTTCGAAGTGCTGACCACCATCGCCCTGGTGATCGGTCTGGTGTTCGCCTTCACCACCGGGATCGGCAGCGGCGCCAACATCCATCTGGAGCAACTGTCCGCCGCCGACATGGGCGACATCGCCGAACGCGGCCAGCACATGCACACCACCACTCAGTTCCTGATGGACCTGATTCCGACTTCGGTACTCGGCGCCTTTGCCGACAACAACATCCTGCAAGTGCTGTTGTTCTCGGTGCTGTTCGGCAGCGCGTTGAATCTGGTGGGCGAAGCGGCTTCCGGAATCTCGCGGCTGATCAACGAACTGAGCCATGTGATCTTCCGCATCATGGGCATGATCGTGCGTCTGGCACCGATCGGCGTGTTCGGCGCCATCGCCTTCACCACCAGCAAATATGGCCTTGATTCCCTGCAACACCTGGGCAGCCTCGTCGGCTTGTTCTACCTGACCTGCATCGCCTTCGTCGCGCTGATTCTCGGTCTGGTGATGCGCCTCTCGGGCCTGCGCATGTGGCCGCTGCTCAGGTACCTGCGTGAAGAACTGCTGATCGTCATGGGCACTGCGTCCTCCGATGCCGTGCTGCCGCAGATCATGCGCAAGCTGGAACATCTGGGCATCGGCAGCTCGACCGTCGGCCTGGTGATTCCCACCGGTTATTCGTTCAACCTCGACGGTTTCTCGATCTACCTGACCCTGGCCATCGTGTTCATCGCCAACGCCACCGGTACACCGCTGGCCATGACCGATCTGCTGACGATTTTGCTGGTATCGCTGATTACCTCCAAAGGTGCCCACGGCATTCCGGGTTCGGCGCTGGTGATTCTCGCGGCGACGCTGACGGCCATCCCGGCGATTCCGGTGGTCGGTCTGGTGTTGGTGCTGGCGGTGGACTGGTTCATGGGCATCGGCCGGGCGCTGACCAACCTGATCGGCAACTGCGTTGCCACCGTGGCCATCGCCCGTTGGGAAAAGGACATCGATGTGCAACGGGCGAACAAGGTGCTCAACGGCGAGCAGGGCTATAACTTTCAGCCGAGAAAAACCGTCGCTCAAGCGGCAGCCAAAGAATTCTGAATGACCGCCGTGCCTGCGCCAATGCAGGCACGGCACATGGAGCGAACCCGTGATTACTTCATCAACTGTCGTCAACTCAGTGGTAGAAAAACTTCGGGCTGCGCTGGCCCGTGGTCAGTGGCGCTCCGGCGAGATGCTGCCGGGCCAGCGCGAACTGGCCGAACAACTGGGCATCAGCCGCCCGAGCCTGCGTGAAGCGGTGATCGTGCTGGAAACCCTCGGTCTGGTGCGCTCGATGCCAGGCAAAGGCGTGGTGGTGCTCGACGCCCAGGCCAGTGACAGCCAAAGCCACGACAGCGCGGTAGCCGGCGCCAGTCTCGAAGACGTGCTGCAACTGCGTTACACCCTCGAGCCGTTCATCGTCGGGCTGGTGGCGCAGTCAATCAGCAGCAAGGAAGTCGGGCAACTGCGCCTGACCCTGATGGACATGCGCGAAGCCCTCGAAGCCGGCGACAGCGAAGCCGGCGTCAGCGCTTACATCGCGTTTCACGAAGAACTGTTCACCCTGACCTCGAACCCGATTTTCCAGAGTGTGGTGCAACAGACCAGCAACGCCCTCAAGCAAAGCGCCGAAGTGCTGCGCAATTCGCCGGAGCACCTGGCCGAACGCCTTGAAGAAAACGAAGCCGTGGTGCGCGCGATCCGCAGCAAGAACAGCGCTCAGGCCAGCGCCGAAATGCGCCGACACATTTTGCGTGAAGGCCAGCGGATGGGCATCGAGCTGAACATTCCGGATGACAACCTGAGCCACTGAAACGCCTCAAACTGGAGACCGGCCATGAACAGTCTTGCCACGCCGTCGCATCCTCGCCCGACCTCGGCGGCCCTGCCCTTCTCCCGCCTGCACGCGCCGGTGGACGATCTGTATCCGCGCCTGTTCGACGCAATCCTCGAACAGCGCCTGAATGCCGCCAGCCGCTTCACCGAAGAAAGTCTCAAGCAGATGTTCGGCGTCAGCCGCGCCGATGTGCGTAGGGTGCTGATCCAACTGTCCCACGAACAGATCATCGTGCTGCGGGCCAACCATCGGCCGCGTGTTGCTGCGCCGGACGCCGAGCAGACACGTCAGGCACTGCACGCCCGGCGTCTGGCCGAGAACACGCTGGTTCGATTGGCTTGTCAGCATGCGCAGGCTGAAGATCTGAAGCGCCTGCGCGCCTTGATCGAAGGTGAGCGCCAGGCTGTGGATAAAGATCGACGGGGCGCAGCCATTCGCCTGTCCGGGGAGTTTCATTTGCAGCTGGCGAAAATGGCGCGGAATGCACCGTTGGCGCATTTTCTCGGCACGCTGGTGCCGCTGACCTCACTGGCGATAGCGCGATGCGCTAAGCAGACGCACAGATGTTGCGCATGGGAGGAGCACCTTGAAATTGTAGAGGCGGTGGAGCGCGGAGATATTTCAAAAGCCGGCATGCTGATGAATCGGCATCTGGATCACCTTGAGCAGACGTTGCTGGGTTCAGAATCTGAATATTGTGTTGCTGGTTAGAACGCCTTCGCGAGCAAGCCCGCTCCCACAATGAACTGCATTCTTCCTGACAGAATGCGATCTACTGTGGGAGCGGGCTTGCTCGCGAAGAGGCCCTTCGAGCCTCCACAAATTCAGTTTTGCTGTGCAGCCACCCTGGCAAACCCCGCCCGGATTTTCTCTTCCGGCAAATCGTCGGCGATAAACACGATCACGCTTTCTCGCGTTTCGCCTTCCGCCCACTCGGTGTCCCAGTCGAAGCCGTAGAGTTTCAGCACACCCTGAAACACCAGCCGCCGATCTTCGCCCGCAATGTTCAGCACGCCTTTGTAGCGCAGCAATTGCTTGCCGTGATCTTCCAGCAATTCATTCATGAACTCGCTGAGCTGATCGATATCCAGCGGCTGGTCGGTGCGCAGCACCAGACTGGAAATCCGGTCGATGGACGGCGCCTTGCTGACCGGTCGCAGACTCACCCCGCCGCCGAGATCGGCGTTCAGGTTGAAACCGCGCACATCGAGCAACTCGGCCAGATCGATGTTGCCGTGCTCTACCACGCGGATCGGTGCGCGGCGGTTGATGCGGGTCAGGCGTTCGCTGAGCGCCGTGAACGCGGCCTCGTCCACCAGATCGGTCTTGCTCACCAGCAAGCGGTCGGCAAAACCGATCTGCGCTTGGGCAATGGTCTGGGTCAGATGCAGTTCGGCATGGGCCGCATCCACAAGGGTGATGATGCCGTCGAGCAAATAGCGCTCGCGCAGTTCTTCGTCGATGAAAAAGGTCTGTGCTACCGGGGCCGGGTCGGCCAGGCCGGTGCATTCGATGACCAGCCGATCAAAGGCGATTTCGCCGCTGTCCAGCCGTTCGAGCAGCAGGTACAGGGCCTTGGTCAGGTCGGTGTGGATGGTGCAGCAGACGCAGCCGTTGGCCAGGGTCATGACTTGCACCGGCTCGTCGCCCAGTAGTTGGGTGTCGATACCGGCGTCGCTGAATTCGTTTTCGATCACGGCGATTTTCAGGCCGTGCTCGGCTTTCAACAGATGGCGCAGCAAAGTGGTCTTGCCGGCGCCAAGGAAACCGCTGAGTACCGTTACAGGTATTGGAGAAGACAACATCGATCCCCTTCACAAAATTGATGAGCAACACAAAACAAATGTGGGAGCGGGCTTGCTCGCGAAAGGGTCGTGTCAGTCGACATCATTGCTAACGACACACCGCTTTCGCGAGCAAGCCCGCTCCCACAGTTGGGGACTGCATCAACCGAAGGCTGTCAGATCAACAGCACTTCGGCCCACCCTTGCCACCGTAACGGGCTTCCTGACGTTCACGAAAGAACATCTCGTAGCTCATCACCGGTTTGTCCGGGTGTTTGGTCTGCATATGCTCGACGTAGGTGTCGTAGTCGGGCATGCCGACCATCAGGCGCGCGGCCTGACCGAGGTATTTACCGAGGCGACTCAGGTCATTGAACATGCTGCAATCCTCTGGTTACGCGTCCGGCAGGGCCTGGAATGGCGATTCTTTGTCCGTACGCTCTTTTTTGCCCCAGGCGGCGATGCCGACCTTGAGCGCATAGAACAGGATGCTGAATACCACGAACAGGAACAGCGCGGTCAATGTAGCGTTGGTGTAGGCGTTGAAGATCACGTGCTGCATCTGCTCGACGCTCTTGGCCGGCGCCAGCACCTGACCGTTGGCCAGTGCATCACTGTACTTCTTGGCCAGCGACAGGAAGCCGATCGCCGGGTTGGCGTCGAACAGCTTGATGAAGCCAGCAGTCGTGGTGCAGATCAGCAGCCAGGTGGCCGGCAGCAGGGTGACCCAGATGTAGCGCTGGCGCTTCATCTTGATCAGGACCACGGTGCCGAGCATCAGCGCGATACCCGCCAGCATCTGGTTGGAGATACCGAACAGCGGCCACAAGGTGTTGATCCCGCCCAGTGGATCAACCACGCCCTGATACAGCAACCAGCCCCACATCGCCACACAACCGGCGGTGGCGATCAGGTTGGCGGACCAGGACTCGGTACGTTTGAGTGCCGGAACGAAGGAGCCGAGCAGGTCCTGCAGCATGAAGCGACCGGCACGGGTGCCGGCATCGACTGCGGTCAGGATGAACAGCGCTTCGAACAGGATCGCGAAGTGGTACCAGAACGCCATGGTGTTTTCACCCGGCAGGACACTGTGCAGGATCTGCGCGATACCGACCGCCAGGGTCGGCGCACCACCGGCACGGGCCAGGATGGTGGTTTCGCCGATGTCATGCGCCACGGCTTGCAAGGCTTCCGGGGTAATTGCAAAGCCCCAGTTGCTGACCGCAGTTGCCACAGCCACCACATCACCGCCGACCACGGCAGCCGGGCTGTTCATGGCGAAGTACACGCCTGGCTCGATCACCGAGGCCGCGACCATGGCCATGATGGCCACGAACGATTCCATCAGCATGCCGCCGTAACCGATGTAGCGGGCGTTGGTTTCGTTATCCAGCAGCTTCGGCGTGGTCCCCGAGGAGATCAGCGCGTGGAAGCCCGATACCGCACCGCAGGCGATGGTGATGAACAGGAACGGGAACAGACCGCCCTTCCACACCGGACCGGTGCCGTCGACGAACTGGGTCAGGGCCGGCATTTTCAGCTCGGGCATGGTCACCAGGATGCCGATCGCCAGGGCGACGATGGTACCGATCTTGAGGAAAGTGGAAAGGTAGTCACGCGGCGCCAGAATCAGCCACACCGGCAGCGAAGCGGCGACGAAACCGTAGCCGACCAGCATCCAGGTAATCTGCACGCCAGTGAAGGTGAAGGCCTTGGCCCAGACCGGATCGGCGGCAATCTGCCCACCGAGCCAGATCGAACCCAGCAGCAGCAACACGCCGACTACCGAGATCTCGCCGATGCGGCCCGGACGGATGTAGCGCATGTAGATGCCCATGAACATCGCGATCGGGATGGTCGCCATCACGGTGAAGATGCCCCACGGGCTTTCAGCCAGGGCTTTCACCACGATCAGCGCCAGCACCGCGAGGATGATGATCATGATCAGGAAGCAGCCGAACAGGGCGATGGTGCCGGGGATGCGGCCCATTTCTTCACGCACCATGTCGCCCAGGGAACGGCCGTTGCGACGGGTGGACATGAACAGAACCATGAAGTCCTGCACCGCGCCCGCCAGCACCACGCCGGCGATCAACCACAGCGTGCCGGGCAGATAGCCCATCTGCGCCGCCAGTACCGGGCCGACCAGCGGCCCCGCGCCGGCGATGGCTGCGAAGTGGTGACCGAAGAGAATGTGTTTGTTGGTTGGAACGTAGTCCAGACCGTCGTTGTTGAGCACGGCGGGGGTGGCCCGACGCGGATCGAGTTGCATCACATTGTTAGCGATGAACAGACTGTAGTAACGGTACGCAACCAGATAAATGGCCACGGCGGCGACCACAATCCACAAGGCGTTGATCGCCTCGCCTCGGCGCAATGCCACTACGCCCAGGGCGCACGCTCCTACGATTGCCAGCAGCAGCCAGGGTAAGTGGCGTAGCAGGCTATTATTATTTTTCATTTTATTATTCCAGCCAGGGTGGACAAGAAAGACAGCCACCCCGAGTTTAGCGCTGTTGGCGGCAAAGGCCATACCCCGACATTGGTCTAGACAGTCCATTCGTTGGCAACACCCCGCCGGTCGGGTCTATAGTCAGCTGACCTTCCTGAGGATTGCGCCATGAGCGAGCACCCGTCCGAGCGTCGCCGCTTCAAACGTATCGCTTTCGATGCCCGAACCGAATTGAGCCAGGGCGAGTACATCTGGCCGGTGAAGCTGATCGATCTGTCGCTCAAGGGGCTGTTGATCGAGCGGCCCGAGCCCTGGCTGGGCAATCCCGAGCAGGATTTTTTCGTCGACATTCATTTGAGCGAGGACGTACACATCGAGATGGATGTGCAACTGGCGCATGAAGATCACGGCCAGCTCGGTTTCGTGTGCCGGCATATCAGCCTGGAGTCGATTCAGCGCCTGCGTCGCCTGATCGAACTCAATCTGGCCGACGAAACCGAACTGGAACGCGAGCTCGGGGCGCTGATCGACGTCTGATCACTCGAACAACGAGTCCAGCGCCTGCTCCAGACGTGTCACCGCAATGATCTGCAAGCCTGGCGGCGCTTCCTTCGGCGCATTGCCCTTGGGCACAATCGCGCGCTTGAAACCGTGCTTGGCAGCTTCCTTCAACCGCTCCTGACCGCTCGGCACCGGGCGCACTTCGCCGGACAGGCCGACTTCGCCGAACACCAGCAGGTCATGGGGCAACGGGCGGTTGCGCAGGCTCGACATGACCGCTGCCATCAAGGCCAGGTCGGAGGCGGTTTCCAGCACCTTCACCCCGCCGACCACGTTGAGGAACACGTCCTGATCGTGGGTCGGAATGCCGCCATGCCGGTGCAACACCGCCAACAGCATCGCCAGACGATTCTGATCCAGCCCCAGCGTCACCCGACGCGGGTTGGCCAGATGACTGTCATCCACCAGCGCCTGGACTTCCACCAGCATCGGCCGGGTGCCTTCCCACGTTGCCATCACCACACTGCCCGGGACTTCTTCCTGAGCGCGGGTAAGAAAAATCGCCGAAGGGTTGGAGACTTCTTTCAGGCCCTTGTCAGTCATGCCGAACACGCCGAGCTCGTTCACCGCGCCGAAACGGTTTTTCACCGCCCGCAGCAAACGCAACCGCCCGTCGGACTCGCCTTCGAAATACAGCACGGTATCGACCATGTGCTCCAGAACCCGCGGCCCTGCGAGCGCGCCTTCCTTGGTCACGTGGCCGACCAGGAAAATCGCCGTGCCGCTTTGCTTGGCGTACCGCACCAGCAACGCCGCACTCTCGCGCACCTGGGACACCCCGCCCGGCGCCGATTGCAATTGTTCGGTGAAAATCGTCTGGATCGAGTCGATCACCATCACCTTGGGTTTTTCCTGGCGGGCGGTGGCGATGATGGTTTCGATACAGGTTTCGGTCATGACCCGCAGTTGATCCTGCGGCAGACCCAGACGACGTGCACGCATGGCGACCTGTTGCTGAGACTCTTCGCCAGTGACGTACAGCGCCGGCATGGTCTTGGCGAGGTTGCACAGGGTCTGCAGCAGAATCGTCGACTTGCCAATGCCCGGGTCGCCGCCGATCAGCACCACCGAACCGTCCACCAGACCACCGCCGAGCACGCGGTCGAGCTCGCCGGAGGCTGTGGAAAAACGTGGAATCTCTTCGATGCTGACTTCGGCCAGGGTCTTGATCTGCGCTTGCTGCCCGGCCCAACCGGTGCGCCCGCTCGGGGCGGCGGCAGCGCCGCTCTCGACCATGGTTTCGGTCAGGGTGTTCCAGGCGCCGCATTCGCCGCACTGCCCGGCCCACTTGGGAAAGGTTGCGCCGCACTCGGTGCAGCCGTACATGCGCTTGGCCTTGGCCATCTGAACCCCCGACAAAAACCGCGATGATAACGCAGCCATCGTCGATCAGCGCGGCGCAGCGGGATGGATTTCTCCGCTGGCCAGACGCGCGGCGCTGCTGTCGGTCAATCCCCGACAATTGCCGGGGCTTGAAAGGGTCGCTGTCAGTCGACCAGTTTGGCGGCCAGGGCCTTGACCCGCTCCAGGTCACCCTTGGCCACTTTGGTCACACCGGCGCCGTATTCCGGATCCGCCTTATAAAGGAAGGACAGCATGATGTGCTTGCTCTCGTCGTCGGTACCCGCCAGCGAACCGCCGAAGCTCTCGATCAGGTCCTGACGTTCCTTCTTGCTGAACGAGCGATACAGATCGCCAGCCTGCTTGAAGTTCTGCTCACGCTGGATCTTCGCCTGTTGCGTGCTGCCCTGCAGCGCGGTCTGGCTGTAGCGCGCACCTGGCGTCTCTTCACGTGGTTGCAGACGGCTTGGCTGATAGTTGACGCCCGAGGTGCTCGCACCGGCATTCATCGCGCCATCCTGATTGCCATTGTTGACTGCAGTTTTGGCAGCATTGATCGGCAATTGCAGGGCATTGGCGCCGAGGCGATACATTTGCGTATCGGCATAGGCAAATATCCGACCCTGAAGTAAACGGTCTTCCGAGGGCTCGATGCCCGGCACCACATTCGATGGCGCCATGGCCACTTGTTCGGTTTCCTGGAAGACATTAGAAGGATTGCGGTTCAAGACCATTTGTCCAACTTTGCGCTCTGGAATACCTGGCCAGATCTTGGTTGCATCAAGAGGATCGAAGTCAAACTTGGACAAATCTTGCGGATTCAAGACCTGGATGTACAAGTCCCACTTAGGAAAGTTGCCGCTGTTAATATTTGTTACTAAATCGTGAGTCATGTGACTGTAATCACGGCCCTGAACTTGCACAACTTGTTGCGGATCGAGATTCTTGATGCCCTGCAAACTTTTCCAGTGAAACTTCACATAGTGCACATCGCCCTTGGCATTGACCAACTTGTAAGCGTGCACACTGTTACCGTCCATCTCCCGATAACTGGCCGGAGTTCCCGAGTTGGAATACAACTCGGTCAATGTGCGGGTGGCTTCCGGTACATGGGAGAAGAAGTCGAAGCGGCGTGAATCATCGTCAAGGTTGGTACGCGGATCAGGCTTGAAGGCGTGCACCATGTCCGGGAACTTGATCGCATCGCGGATGAAAAACGTCGGGAAGTTGTTGCCCACCAGATCCCAGTTGCCGTCAGCGGTGTAGAACTTGGTGGCGAAACCCCGTGGGTCCCGCAGGGTTTCCGGTGAATGGTTGCCATGCACCACCGCGGAGAAACGCACGAACACCGGCGTGACCTGGCCGACAGCGAACACCTTGGCCTTGCTCAGATCACTCAGGTCATTGGTCGCGGTGAACGTGCCATGAGCCCCGGTGCCACGAGCATGCACGACGCGTTCGGGAATGCGTTCGCGGTCGAAGCGTTGCAGCTTCTGGATCAGTTGCACGTCCTGCAACAGTACCGGGCCGGTTGCGCCGGCAGTTTGTGAGTTCTGGTTGTCGCCGACCGCCGCACCGTTATCCCGGGTCAACGGCGCCGCACTCGCGGAAAGGGTCAGTAGGCCGGCAGTCAATAAACCGAAGGTATGACGAAGGGAAAAGGCCCTCAGGCCATGCATGGAATTCATTTCAGACTCCTCTGTTATTTTGAGGCGCATCCAGGTGCGCCTGCCAGAGGCTAGAAGCTCAGCTTGCCAAACATAAATAGAAAGTTCGTAACGCGACGATTGAGCATTTTTTCTTGAAGATCAGCACGTTGCAGCGTATTTCGCGCGCGATTAGTGGCACTTTGCAAACTAATTGCGAAATGGTGTGTCGATAAAAGCGGGCTTTGTAAGAAGGTGTTTCGCGCAGGACGCGTTATGCTGATTTACACTGCGTACACCAAACTCATCTGTAACAAGGAAATAACTATGGGCGTGCTCAGCGAGTTCAAGGCCTTCGCGGTCAAAGGCAATGTGGTCGACATGGCCGTCGGTATCATCATCGGCGCGGCCTTCGGCAAGATTGTTTCGTCATTTGTCGGCGACGTGATCATGCCGCCAATCGGCCTGCTGATCGGTGGGGTGGATTTCAGTGACCTGGCGATCACCCTCAAGGCTGCCCAGGGCGATGCCCCCGCCGTGATGCTGGCGTATGGCAAGTTCATCCAGAGTGTTCTGGACTTCGTGATCGTCGCCTTTGCGATTTTCATGGGTGTCAAAGCCATCAATCGCCTGAAGCGTGAAGAAGCCGTGGCTCCTTCCTTGCCACCGGTGCCGACCAAGGAAGAAGAACTGCTGGGCGAGATTCGCGATCTGCTCAAGGCCCGGAACAACCAGCCTTGAAGACTGAAACGGCGCCTTAGGGCGCCGTTTCCTTACCAGTAGTTTTCCACTGCCACCTGCCCCGGTCGCCGGGTCAGGCTCAAGGCCATACCGCGTTGCTTGAGCAAGGCCCGGGTGTCATCGATCATCTGCGGATTGCCGCAGAGCATCACCCGGGAATGCGCCGGCGTCAGCTCCACACCGGCCATCTTTTCCAGTTCGCCATTTTCGATCAGCGTAGTGATGCGTCCGTTGAGGGCGCCGGCATACGGCTCACGCGTGACCACCGGAATAAACTGGAACTTGTGGGCGTATTCCGCGAGGTAGTCGCGCTGTGTCAGTTCCGCGATCAGCTGTTGATAAGCCAGCTCCCGAGACTCTCGCACGCTGTAGACCAGGATGATTCGCTCAAACTTCTCCCAGACCTCGAAGTCCTGCAGGATCGACAGAAAGGGCGCCACACCCGTGCCTGTGGATAACAGCCAGAGATCACGACCATCAATGAATCGATCCAGCGTCAGATAGCCAAAGGCCTGGCGCTCGATCAGCAAGCGGTCCCCCACCTTCAGGCGGCTCAGTTCGCTGGTGAACTCGCCCCCCGGCACCACAATGGAAAAGAACTCGAGAAATTCGTCGAACGGCGAAGACACCATCGAGTAGGCGCGCCACACCGTGCTGCCATCCTCACGGGTCACGCCAATCCGGGCGAATTGTCCGGCTCGGAAGCGAAAACCGGCATCCCGTGTGGTACGCAGGGTGAACAGACTGGGGGTCAGCGACTGTACATCGAGCAATGTCTGGCGGCTGAACTTTTCGCTGCTGGCGGTCATTGGGTCACTCCATCAACAAATGAATGAATTGTTACGCATTAATCCTCATTGGAACACCGACGGTTTGTAATGCTATTTCAATGTGCCATCACCCTGAGAAGGAGTAGTAGATAACATTCAAGCGATGCAATTCTTTAAATGATCCTCCGCATATAAATCGTCACCTGATATTCCCGTTTCAAGCATCGCTCAAGAGCAAAACAATCCAACAGATTTGTGGGAATCCTCCTACACTTCCATCCGTGTCGGCGCCTTGGATCCAATCCAGCATTCTCACGAAACAGGAAGAGATGGAGAACTCTCGAAATGGAAAGGTGGAAGGAGTATCAAATAGAACAGCTTACGCGCGCGAAGAATATTGAAAACGCATTCCCGATCTTGAAAAATTTTGCCAACAACATCGGTTTTCAATTCTGCGGCATTACAATCTCGCGGCCTGACTCCCAGTCATTCAAACCGTTTTATATCAATAACTTCACAGAGGCGTGGAACGACGAATACGAAAAACAGTGCTGTGAAAGCGACCCGATTGCGGCTTTTTGCCATCAATCAATGTTGCCGTTTCTCTGGACCAGGAAAGCATTTTCCAAGACACCGAAAATGTGGAGTGCACTTCAGAACCACGGGATGGAACATGGCTGGTCACAGTCGTATCTCGACGAAGAGAACGACCTGTGCTGCACAATCAGTCTGGCGCGAACCTACTGCGAAATCTCTGCATTGGAGCTCTACGAACAATACGGTGTGATGCACTTCATCACGCAGCATTTGAGTGAAATGATCGTTCGCGCCCTCCCGCCAGCACAGGCCAAATCACCGCCCGTACGATTGTCTACCCGAGAGCTCGAAATCGTGAGGCTGTGCGCCTTGGGCAAGACCGCCTGGGAAATCGGTCAGATTCTGAATGTGGCCGAACGGACCGTGAACTATCACATCAAAAACCTGATTGTTAAGTTCAACGCCTGCAACAAGATGTCAGCCGTCATCGCCGCCACCAGGGCCGGGTTCATTCCCAGTCACCCTTGCTGAAATCAGACGAGTATTGCCAATAAAAAAAACGTACCATTTGCAACCTTCCTGAGTGATGACGCGATCTTTTGCGCCGCTGTCCACTCGGACGGTTCCGCCGCACTACTCCTGGGCCGCGGGACACCCGTCGATTACCCAGAGTCCCCGCCCCATGCCTTTGCTCGATACGCCCTTCGCCCAGCTCGATCTGATCCGCCAGCCCGAACAGCAGAAGGACCCGCTGCAAGCCTTCGACGCAGCCGACGAATACCTGCTCAATCATCTGGCCGAACAGAACCTGCCGATCGAGACACGGGTTCTGGTACTTAACGACAGCTTCGGCGCCCTGGCCATCAGCCTCTCGGGCAAACTGCAGGTCAGCACCAGCGGTGATTCATTCCTGGCGTTTCAGGGGCTGGAAAAAAACCTGCTGCGCAACAGCAAGGCGTTCGATGCTGTGCGCGGTATTCCCGCCAGCGCGCCATTGGTCGGGCCGTTCGACCGGGTGCTGATTCGCGTCCCGAAAACTCTGGCGCTGCTGGAAGAACAACTGATTCGCCTGCAAGGCCAATTGGCACCGGGCGCTCAGGTAGTGGCAGCGGCGATGGTCAAGCATTTGCCGCGTGCCGCCGGTGATCTGCTGGAACGCTACATCGGGCCGGTTCAGGCTTCGCTGGCGGTGAAGAAGGCCCGACTGCTGATCGCCACGCCCGAGCCCAAGGCACCGGCCGTCTCGCCCTACCCAACTCGCTATCGCCTCGACGAGCCGGCCATCGAGCTGCTCAATCACGCCAACGTGTTCTGCCGTGAAGGGCTGGACATCGGCACCCGTGCCTTCCTTGCGCACCTGCCAAAAAATCTTGGCGCTGCACGAGTCGCGGATCTTGGCTGCGGCAACGGCATATTGGCCATCGCCAGCGCCCTGCAAAACCCAGATGCGCATTACACGCTGGTGGACGAATCGTTCATGGCCGTGCAATCGGCAGTCGAGAACTGGCGCGCGGCGTTCGGTGAACGTGACGTGATCGTACGCGCCGGCGACGGTCTGGCCGGTCAGGAAGCGCAATCGCTGGACGTAGTCCTGTGCAACCCGCCGTTCCACCAGCAACAGGTGGTCGGCGATTTCCTCGCCTGGCGCATGTTCCAGCAGGCCCGCGAAGCGCTGGTGGTCGGTGGCGCGCTGTACATCGTCGGCAACCGTCACCTGGGTTATCACAGCAAACTGGCGCGACTGTTCCGGGGTGTCGAGCAAGTCGCCGCGACTCCGAAATTCGTGATCCTCAAGGCGCGCAAATAATCCGGGCAAAAAAAACCCTCCGGTCGGAGGGTCAAAAATCCGTGCCGCAAGGCAGCGGGATGGGAAGTCTCAGTGCGTGGTCAGACCTGCGGCGTTCATGAACATGCGCATCAGGCTGGCGACGACGAACAGAGCACCGACGCTGCCGACCCAGATCATGGCCAACCAGCCGAGCCGCTGCCACAGCGGCTTTTTTTCGGCTTCTTCAATATCGTGCAGGGAATGTTTGCCGGTCATGCTTGCATCCTCCGGTTGCGGGAGATGGCGCCGCGCTCGGCGCCATCGTGATCACCATTAGTGATAACCGTCTTCGTGGGTGACCTTGCCGCGGAACACGTAATAGCTCCAGAAGGTGTAACCCAGGATGAACGGGATGATGAACAGCGTGCCCACCAGCATGAAGGCCTGGCTTTGCGGCGGCGCGGCGGCGTCCCAGATCGAGATCGACGGCGGCACGATGTTCGGCCACAGGCTGATGCCCAGACCGCTGTAGCCGAGGAAGATCAGCACCAGGGTCAGCAGGAACGGCATGTAGTTGGCGTTTCGCGCCACCGCACGGATCAGTGCGTACAGCGTCACCAACACCAGAATCGGCACCGGCAGGAACCAGAACAGATTGGGCAGGCTGAACCAGCGCTCGGCGATTTCCGGGTGAGAGAGCGGCGTCCACAGGCTGACGATGCCGATCACCGCCAGCAACACGAAGGCCAGCGGGCGCGCCAGGTCATGCATCTGCTCCTGAAGCTTGCCTTCAGTCTTCATGATCAGCCAGGTGCAGCCGAGCAAGGCATACGCCACCACCAGTGCAGCGCCGCAGAACAGCGTGAACGGCGTCAGCCAGTCCAGTGAACCGCCGGCATATTGCCGGTTGACCACGGGCAAGCCGTCGATGAACGCACCGAGCGCCACGCCCTGGAAGAACGTCGCCGCCACCGAACCACCGATGAACGCCTTGTCCCACAGGTGACGCTTGTCGTCCTTGGCCTTGAAGCGGAACTCGAACGCCACGCCACGGAAGATCAGCCCGATCAGCATGAAGATCAATGGCAAGTACAGCGCCGACAGCACGACCGAATAAGCCAGCGGGAACGCGCCGAACAACGCCGCGCCGCCCAGTACAAGCCAGGTTTCATTGCCGTCCCACACCGGGGCAACGGTGTTCATCATCACGTCGCGGTCGGTCTTGCCGGGGATGAACGGAAAGAGAATCCCGATCCCCAGGTCGAAACCGTCCATGACCACGTACATCATGATGCCGAAGATGATGATCACGGCCCAGATCAGCGGAAGATCAATACCCATGATTCAAATCTCCTTGGTCAGGCTGCGGTCGTGTTCGGCGCCATCGTCGTCGGCAGCGGACAACGGACGGGCCGGCGTACGTTTCTGGCCAGGACCACCCTCGTTGGTTTCCTTGCCTTCGTCGGTCTTCGGCCCTTTGCGCACCAGGCGCATCATGTAGCCCAGCCCCGCACCGAACAGCGCGAAATACACCACCACGAACATGATCAGCGTGATGCTCATCTGCATGAAACTGTGGTTGGACGACGCATCCGCCGTGCGCATCAGCCCGTAGACCACCCATGGCTGACGACCGATTTCAGTGGTAAACCAACCCGCCAGGATCGCGATCAGGCCGGATGGCCCCATCCACAGCGCCAGGTACAGGAACGGCCGCGAGGTGTAGAGCGTGTCGCGCTTGCGCAGCCAAAGGCTCCAGAGGCCGGTGAAGATCATCAGGAAGCCGAGGCCGACCATGATCCGGAACGACCAGAACACAATGGTCGAATTCGGCCGGTCTTCTGGCGGGAATTCCTTGAGCGCCGGGACTTGCTTGTCCAGCGAGTGAGTCAGGATCAGGCTGCCGAGGTATGGAATCTCGACAGCGAACTTGGTCTTTTCTTCCTTCATGTCCGGCCAGCCGAACAGGATCAGCGGCGTCGCTTCGTTGCCGACGTTTTCCCAGTGACCTTCGATCGCGGCGATTTTCGCCGGCTGATGCTTAAGGGTGTTGAGGCCGTGGAAGTCGCCGATGACTGCCTGGATCGGCGCAACGATCAGCGCCATCCACATCGCCATCGACAGCATGGTGCGGATCGCCGGGTTGTCCTTGCCGCGCAGCAAGTGCCAGGCTGCCGACGAGCCGACGAAGAAAGCCGTCGCGACGAACGCCGCCGTCGCCATGTGCATCAGGCGATAGGGGAATGACGGGTTGAAGATGATTGCCAGCCAGTCGGTTGGAATGACCTGACCGTTGACGATCTCGAAGCCCTGCGGGGTCTGCATCCAACTGTTGGAGGCGAGAATCCAGAACGTGGAAATCAGCGTGCCGATGGCCACCATCACCGTGGAGAAAAAGTGCAGGCCGCGTCCGACCTTGTTCCAGCCGAACAGCATCACCCCGAGGAAACCGGCTTCGAGGAAGAACGCCGTGAGCACTTCGTAGGTCAGCAAGGGCCCGGTGACGGAACCGGCGAAGTCCGAGAAGCGGCTCCAGTTGGTGCCGAACTGGTAGGCCATGACCAGCCCCGAGACCACGCCCATGCCGAAGTTCACGGCAAAGATCTTCGACCAGAAATGGTAGAGGTCACGGTAAGTGTCATTGCCGGTTTTCAGCCACAGGCCTTCGAGCACCGCGAGATAGCTCGCAAGACCGATGGTGATCGCCGGGAACAGGATGTGGAACGAGATGGTGAACGCGAACTGAATTCGGGCGAGATCCAGGGCCTCTAAACCGAACATAAGCTTTCCTCTATCAGATAACGGTTCCAGGACTGGCGGCCTTGAACCACTGCCCCCACGGGTATGGAGTGCGGCGAACTCGAATTCGTTCTTCTTTTTACAGGCATCGCGACGCAGGGAGTCTGCCGACGGGTCCCGGATCAGTTCCGCGATGGGTCTTGATCTGGATCAATCAACGTTGAAAGAGTAGTCCCATTTCCGACGGAGAACCGCGTGGTCTTTTGCCGCGTGACAAGTTGCCTCACAGACCTGGCAACGCCCTGAAATACATCCGAGGCCGGGGTTCGCGCCACGGCGGGGAAAAATCGATGTCTGGCTAACTAAATTTTCTGTCATAGCAACTTCCTGTTACAGACTGGTGATAATCTCGCGGTTCCCCTCGATCAAGACCGGCCCGCAAATGCCCAGCCAAGAGCCCTTGCTGTTACGTCACCACCGTCCCTTTGTTGCGTTCTGGTTTGCCCGGATCTTCACCGCCAGCGGTTTTCAGATGCTCACCGTGGCGATCGGCTGGAACCTCTATCAACTGACCGGCAATGTGCTCGACCTGGGTCTGGTCGGGTTGGTGGAATTCGCGCCACGCGTATTGTTCATGTTGCACACCGGCCACGTTGCCGATCGCTACGACCGGCGCAAGGTCGCGGCGATCTGCCAGTCGCTGCAGGCCCTGATCGCCCTGGCACTGGCCATCGGCAGCGCCACTGACCATGTCACCCGGGAAATGATCTTTATCCTGGCGTTCCTGCTGGGCGCCGCACGCTCCTTCGAATTGCCGACCACCCAGGCGCTGCTGCCGAGCATCGTGCCCAGCGCGCTGTTTCCACGGGCGGTTGCCGCTGCGCAATCGGCGCAGCAATCGGCCACCATCGTCGCCCCGGCGCTCGGCGGTCTGCTCTATGCCTTCGGCAGCGTGTGGGTCTATGGCCCGACGGTCATTCTGTATGTCATCGCCTGCACGCTGATGCTCAACCTGCCGGCCCGGCAAACCCCGCTGAACAAAGGCAAGGCGACGCTGGACTCGTTGCTGGCGGGGATTCGCTTTATCCGCAGCCGCCCGGACATTCTCGGGGCGATTTCGCTGGATCTGTTCGCCGTGTTGCTGGGTGGCGCCACGGCGCTGTTGCCGGTGTTTGCCAAGGACATCCTGCTGACCGGGCCGTGGGGCCTCGGGCTGCTGCGTTCGGCGCCGGCGGTCGGGGCGTTGATGATGTCGTTGTTCCTGGCGCGGTTTGCCGTTGAGCGAAACGTCGGCCGGGTGATGTTCACTGCCGTTGGCGTGTTCGGTGTTGCCACTATCGCCTTCGGTCTGTCGACCTCGTTCTGGTTCTCCCTGGCGGTGCTGGTGGTGCTCGGCGCGGCGGATATGATCAGCATGGTGATCCGCGCCTCGTTCGTGCAGCTGGAAACCCCGGACGAAATGCGCGGCCGGGTCAGCGCGGTGAACGGCCTGTTCATTGGTGCCTCCAACCAGCTGGGAGAATTCGAATCCGGCCTCACCGCCCACTGGTTCGGCACCGTGCCGGCGGTGGTGATGGGCGGGGTCGGCACGCTGGTGGTGACCGGAACCTGGATCAAACTGTTCCCGACCCTGGCCAACCGCGACCGGATGCATGTGCCGGTGGAAGAGGTGAAGGCCTGACGCTCTCAGGCCAATAACTCCCCCGCCACCTTCGCTCTGACGGCGTTGCCCGCCAGTTGCTCGACCAGTGTCAGCGCAAACGCAAGCGCGGCGCCGGAGCCTTGGGCGGTGATGCAATTACCGTCGACCACTACGGGTTGATCGACAAAGGTGCAACCGGAAAGGTTATGACTGCTGACGGGCAGGCAGGTCATCCTGCGTTGACGTAATACACCGAAGCTTTGCAGGGCGACGGCCGGGGCTTCGGCGATGGCGGCGAACAGGCGTCCGGCACTGGCCTGGTCCTTTAGCAGTTGTTGAAGAGGCTGGTGCGCGGCCAGGTGTTGTGCGCCGACCGCACCGCCGGGCAGGACGATCAGGTCGAAGGTCTGGGCCAGCACATCAATGAGCATGCCGTCGGCGGTCAGGCGCGTGCCTCGGGCGCAGGTCAGCATGCGCCGGCCTTCGATGCTGGCCGCCACCACTTCGATGCCGGCGCGGCGCAGCACGTCGATCAGGGTCACGCATTGCAGATCATCGATGCCCTCGGCGAGGGTAATCAGGGCTCTAAAGGTCATGGGCGCCATCCGCTGGTTGATCCTTAAAGCGTAGTCAGCTTTGCCTTGCCCTGTTCGGTGACAGCCGTTACTTGATGTAAAGCTGGGTCGACAGCGTGTTGCGCGGGGCGTTGATCGAGGTATTGCTGAAGGTAAAAGTGCCTTCCTGACGGGCCGCCAGATCGAAGGTGTACAGCGAACCGACGGTTTTCGCGCCTGGCGTGCATTCGGTCAGGTTGCCGTTATAGAAAGCACAGACCGGGCTCCGGGTGCCGTTCACTTCAAAGCCGTCCAGCGCTGCCTGAGGCTGGCTCTGGCCGTAACCGATTTCCAGCACATACACCTTGATGCCCGGCGCGCTGTGATCGCAGCGGGTCTGCACCTGGCCATCGGTAATGTCTTCGAGCCCGCAGGACGATGACTGAACCTTGATGACTTTCACCTCGCTCAATGGCGGTGCCGACGCCGCGAGTGCAGCCGGTACACCGGCCAGCAGCAAGGCCATCAGTCCAGCGGTCTTCATCCAACCCTTGTTCATGCGATCCATCCCCGAAAAAACAGCGCGCAGTATGGCGTACTTGGTCGTGGTGCAAAACTTCGCCGACGATCGACACCAACATCCGCCATCTTCCTCACGCTGCTGGTATGATGCGCGGCTTTTTCCGGCCCACCACAATTTTCCAGGCGCTTGCGACGGTCTGTGCTTTGCTGTTGAGGTCGATACATTCACGGCGCCACGCGCGCCACGGGGAGCAGACATGCTGGAAAGGCTGTTTCAACTCAAGGCACACAACACCAACGTGCGGACCGAGATTCTGGCGGGCGTCACGACCTTCCTGGCCATGGCCTACATTCTGTTCGTCAACCCGAGCATCCTCGGCGAGACCGGCATGGACAAAGGTGCGGTGTTCGTCGCCACGTGCCTGGCAGCCGCCATCGGCTCCACGGTCATGGGCCTGATCGCCAACTACCCGATCGCCCTCGCGCCGGGCATGGGGCTGAACGCCTTCTTTACCTACACCGTCGTGCTGCACATGGGCCACACCTGGCAAGTGGCGCTGGGCGCGGTGTTCATTTCGGCCGTGTGCTTCTTCCTGCTATCGATCTTCCGCATCCGTGAATGGATCATCAACAGCATCCCGCTGCCACTGCGCTCGGCGATTGCCGCCGGTATCGGCCTGTTCCTGGCGCTGATCGCCCTGCACAATGCCGGCATTGTGGTCAGCAACCCGGCGACCATGGTCGGCCTCGGCGACCTGAAACAACCGGCCCCGATCCTCGCCACCCTCGGTTTCGCCCTGATCGTCGCCCTTGAGGCCCTGAAAGTACGCGGCGCGGTGCTGATCGGCATCCTGGCGGTGACCATCGTTTCGATCGTGATGGGCTTCACCCCGTTCGGCGGCGTGACCTCGATGCCACCTTCGCTGGCCCCGACCTTCCTGCAACTGGACATCAAGGGCGCGCTGGACATCGGTCTGGTCAGCGTGATCTTCGCTTTCCTGTTCGTCGACCTGTTCGACAACTCCGGCACCCTGATCGGCGTCGCCAAGCGCGCCGGCCTGATGGGCAAGGACGGCCACATGCCTAAAATGGGCCGTGCGCTGATCGCCGACAGTACGGCGGCAATGGCTGGCTCGCTGCTGGGCACCTCGACCACCACCAGCTACATCGAATCCGCTGCGGGCGTGAGTGCCGGCGGCCGCACCGGCCTGACCGCCATCGTCGTCGCGATCCTGTTCCTGCTGGCGTTGTTCTTCTCGCCACTGGCCTCCAGCGTACCGGCCTTCGCCACCGCACCAGCGCTGCTGTTCGTCGCCGTGCTGATGACTTCGGGCCTGGCGGAAATAGACTGGGAAGACATCACCGTCGCCGCGCCGGTCGTGGTCACCGCCCTGGCGATGCCCTTCACCTATTCCATCGCCAACGGCATCGCCTTCGGCTTCATCGCCTGGACTGCGATCAAACTGCTGTCCGGCCGCGCCCGTGAGCTGAACCCGGCGCTGGTGATCCTGTCGATTCTGTTCGTGATCAAGCTGGGTTGGTTCAACGCATGACTTTTGATTCCCAGGCTTACGCCGCACAACTCGAAGACAAGGTCACGCGCCTGCGTGACCTGCTGGCCCCGTTCGATGCACCGGAGCCAACGGTGTTCGACTCGCCGTTGCAGAACTTCCGCCTGCGCGCCGAATTCCGCCTGTGGCGCGAGGCCGGCGAGCGGCATTACGCGATGTTTTCCCAGGACGACAAACGCACGCCGATCCTGATCGAAGAGTTCCCGATCGCCAGCCTGCGCATCAACCAGTTGATGCCGCAATTGAAAGCGGCCTGGCAGGCCAGCGCGGCGCTGAGCCACAAGCTGTTCCAGGTCGAGTTTCTGACCACCCTGGCCGGCGACGCGATGATCACCCTGTGCTATCACCGTCCGCTGGACGAACACTGGCACGCGGCGGCGACCCAACTGGCGACGGATCTGGGCGTCAGCATCATCGGCCGTTCCAAGGGCAAGCGCGAAGTGCTCGGCCTCGATTACGTGGTCGAGAAACTCGACGTCGGTGGTCGCACGTTCAGCTACCGCCAGCCGGAAGGCGCGTTCACCCAGCCCAACGGCACTGTGAACCAGAAGATGCTCAACTGGGCATACGAAGCACTGGGTGATCGCAGCGACGATCTGCTGGAGCTGTACTGCGGCAACGGCAACTTCACCCTGCCGCTGGCAACCCGCGTGCGCAAAGTGCTGGCCACCGAAATCAGCAAGACCTCGGTCAACGCCGCACTGAGCAACCTGGCCGAAAATGCTGTGGATAACGTCACGCTGGTGCGCCTGTCCGCCGAAGAGTTGACCGAAGCACTGAACGAAGTTCGCCCGTTCCGTCGCCTGCACGGCATCGACCTGAAAAGCTACGAGTTCGGCAGCGTGTTCGTCGACCCGCCACGGGCCGGCATGGACCCGGACACCTGCGAGCTGACCCGTCGTTTCGACAACATCCTGTACATCTCCTGCAACCCGGAGACGCTGGCAGCCAACATCGCCCAACTGCACGACACGCACCGCATCACCCGCTGCGCGCTGTTCGACCAGTTCCCGTGGACTCACCACATGGAATCCGGCGTGCTGTTGACCCGGCGTTGATCGCAGGTTCCAGATACAAGAAAGCCGTCCTCACCGACGGCTTTTTTGTGCCTGTTCATGGCACGGGATCGATCTTGCGCGGACGCCCGCCCTTCCTGCCGTTGGCCCGTGCAGCTTCAGCTTTCGCGGTACTGCTCTGGCGACCATTGCGAGAGGCGATTACCGAGGCGGCCATGGCCATCAGTGGCTGACTGGCGGAGATCATCCCGGCGATGGAAACCTGCAGGTCCTTGCCGTCGTGGCACAGCGCGGTGCCAGCGAAGCCGACGTTCAATCCGCTGAAGTCTTCCGGTTCGAAATCATCGAATTCCCGGTAGAGATTCACTGGCAGCAACACGCCGCTGTCGTCCTCGAAGTGAATCACCAGGCAGGGTTTCTGAAAGGCCACCGACACGGCTTGCAGGCTGCTGCGACGACGCAGCCCTCCCCGCTCAACAGCTTCATCGAGACGCTTTTCTGTTACCGGTCGATCAGCATGCAAACCGGCTTTTACTGTTTTCATAGTTCGATCTCCACACCTTCCTGAGCACCAACCAGGGCCAGCAGGGTTTTGTTTTCTTCTGGTTCGTAATACGCCGATCCGATTCTGAAGGTTGCTCCGGTGACTTCGCGCATGACGGCCACTTCGTTCGAGTCCCCGTCCCACCATTGATTATCGAGACACGCCGTCTGCAAACGAGTCCACCAGATTCGACGGGCCCGCCGCAGATGAACAGTTTCACGCAGCGATTGACGCAGCCCCTCAAGCACTGCAATCGGTGGCCGACGCGACAGGGGCACCACATCCCATAACTCCACGCCGTTGTGCCAGAAGCTGAATTTGAAACGGGCACTCCATGCACCTGAATCAACGTGCGCATGGGGCGGACAATGTTCGTCTCGCAGCATGATCACCACCGACAATCCCTTGTAACTGCACACTTTCATGCTAACCCATCCGTTAGGTTAAAGAGTTTCGAAAACTGCCATTCCCTGACAATTCCGACCATCGGCATTGCTGTCTCAAATGGTCATTACGTTTTCGAGCCTAGTGCGGGATTCAGGAAAGCCCCGCGCAAAATGGTAAGCAGTTCTTTCGCAGCGGCCACGCATTTGCTACATACGAAGACTCATTCCCCGGCGTAATCAATCATGCAGAGACACTTCGACGATCTTCAGCTGGGCAGCATCGAGCTGTTTTGCCTGGCCGCCGAGTGCGGCAGTTTCACCGGCGCGGCGCAAGCGGCCTCGGTGACGCCGGCAGCGGTGAGCCGCTCGGTGTCCCGCATGGAAGAACGCCTTGGCGTGCGGCTGTTTGCACGCACCACCCGCAGCGTGAAACTGACCGACAGCGGCCGGCGCTACTACGAAGAATGCAGGCAGGCGCTGGCGCAACTGGTCGAGGCGCAACGGGAAGTCATGGGCCAGCAGCAGGAACCGTCCGGCACCCTGCGTATCAGTATTCCTACAACCTACGCCCATCACCGGATCCTGCCGCTGTTGCCCGCGTTTCGTGCGCGCTTCCCGCAGGTGAAGGTCGACATGCACATCAGCAACCGCAACATCGACTTCGTCGGCGAGGGTTACGACATGGCGATCCGCGTGCGGGCAATCCCCGACTCCGGCCTGATCGCCCGCCATCTGGAGGACGCAGCGCTGGTGATGGTCGCCAGCCCCGACTACCTCAAACGCGCCGGCACGCCGCAGACCCTCGAAGACCTTGAACAACACGAGTGTATTCAGTACGAATTGCCCAGCAGCGGGCGGCGGATCACTTGGCTGTTCTATGAGGAAGACGCGCCACGGGAAATCCTCGCCGAGGGCAACTTCTGCTGCTCCGATGACGTGCTCGGTGGCGTGACCCTGGCCAAACATGGCGCCGGGTTGTTCCAGACGTATCGCTTCATTGTCGAAAAGGAACTGGCCGACGGCTCGTTGGTGGAAGTGCTCCAGCCCTACAGCGGACGCTCGCGGCCGTTCACTTTGCTGTACCCGCAGAATCGCCACATGCCACTGCGCGTCAGGGCTTTCATCGATTTTCTGGTCGAGCAGTTGCCGCATTGATTTCACCTGTGTGCGATCACCGCACACAAAACCGGACTGTCGATGCAGAGCAATTGATTAAAGTAACCATCTAGTACAATTTAACTCCACAGGTCGAAACCCTCGGCCCAAGCCAAAAACAATAAGTGGAGTTTGTCCCCATGCCCCCTATCGTTCTGGTGCTCAACGGCCCGAACCTGAACCTGCTCGGTACCCGTGAACCGGCAACCTACGGTCACGAAACCCTGGCCGACATCTCTGCCCTGTGCGGGCGCGCCGCCGAAGAGTTCGGCCTGGCCGTGGAGTTTCGCCAGACCAACCACGAAGGCGAACTGCTCGACTGGATTCACGGCGCCCGTCAGCGCTGCGCCGGTATCGTGATCAATCCGGCCGCCTGGACCCACACTTCGGTCGCGATCCGCGACGCTCTGGTCGCCAGCGAATTGCCGGTGATCGAGGTGCACCTGTCCAACGTCCACGCCCGCGAGCCGTTCCGTCATCACTCGTTCGTCTCGGCCATCGCCACCGCCGTGATGTGCGGCTTCGGCAGCCACGGCTATCGCCTGGCCCTGGAACATTTCAGCCAGCGGCTGAAGGGGCGAACCGCATGAATCGTAACAACGTGATACTCGCCGGGCTGATCGGCGCCGGCATCCAGGCCTCCCGCACGCCGGCGCTGCACGAACACGAAGGCGACGAACAGGGCCTGCGCTACCTGTACCGGCTGATCGACCTCGATCAACTGCAACTGGACAACAACGCCCTGCCCGACCTGTTGCTGGCCGCCGAACGCATGAATTACACCGGGCTGAACATCACCTTCCCGTGCAAGCAAGCAATCATCCCGCTGCTTGATGAGCTGTCCCCGGAAGCCCGCGGCATCGGCGCCGTGAACACGGTGGTGCTGAAGGACGGCAAACGCGTCGGCCACAACACCGATTGCCTGGGTTTTGCCGAAGGTTTTCGTCGCGGCCTGCCAGACGTCGCCCGCGAACGTGTGGTCCAGATGGGCGCTGGTGGCGCAGGCGCGGCAGTCGCCCACGCCTTGTTGAGCGAAGGCGTACGGCAACTGAGCATTTTTGATGTGGACGTGGAGCGCGCCGAAAGCCTGGCCAACAACCTCAACCAGCATTTCGGTGCCGGTCGCGCCGTGGCCGGACATGATCTGGGGAGCACGCTGAGTCAGGCCGATGGTCTGGTAAACACTACGCCGATGGGCATGGCCAAATTACCCGGCATGCCCGTGCCGGCGGCGTTGCTGCGGCCCGAGTTGTGGGTGGCGGAGATCGTGTATTTCCCGCTGGAAACCGAACTGCTGCGCAACGCCCGCGCCCTGGGTTGCCGAACCCTGGATGGCGGCAACATGGCGGTGTTTCAGGCAGTGAAGGCGTTTGAGCTGTTCAGCGGCAAGGTGCCCGATGCGCAGCGAATGCTCGCGCACTTTCAAAGCATGAATGGCTAAAACCGTGAGGGGGCCCGTCCCCCTCGACATCGGTCACGCTTGCAAGTAGCGCAGCACCGACTCACAAATCATCTCGCGATGACGTTGCTTGATGCTTTCGTCCGGCAGGTCGATCTGGAAGATCTCACCGAAGGTATGACGGTTCGATACGCGATAGAAGCAGAACGAACTGATCAACAGATGCACGTCCAGCGCGTCGAGCCCGGCGCGGAACACGCCTTCTTCAGCACCCCGACGCAGAATCTCGCCCAGAGAATCGAGGATGGTGTTGTTCATCGCCTTGATCGCATCGGAACGCTTCACGTACTCGGCGTTGTGGATGTTTTCGATGCTGACGATCCGCACGAAATCGACGTTGCGATCGTGGTGATCGAAGGTGAATTCCACCAGACGCCGGATCGCTTCCACCGGCGGCAATTCAGCCAGGTGCAGGCGGTTTTCGGTGCTGCGGATATCGCCGTAGAGCTTCTCCAGCACTTCGACGTACAACTGCTCCTTGCTGCCGAAGTAGTAATAGATCATGCGTTTGGAGGTGTGGATACGCTCGGCGATCGCATCGACGCGAGCGCCGGACAGCCCCTGCTGGACGAACTCGACGATCGCCTCCTGCAGGATATTCTCGCGGGTCTTTTCCGGGTTGTTCTTGCGACTTTTGCGCGGCTCTACCGCGGGGAGAACGGGAGCTGCGGGAAGTTCTGAAGTCATTGTCATTGCGGGCTCACGGCCATCACTGCACAGGCTGGCGATTATGGGCCGCGCGCCCCAGTGAAGGAAGCCGCGCGACCGGTGTTTAATCCCGCGTTTACGAATTTCCTACAACTTCGCCTGGCGAACCGCACCACTGCGTGATTTGGCCATCGCCGCCAGCCGCACCGCGACGTTGGCCGCGCCATAACCGGCGTAACCGTTCTTGCGCTGGATGATCTCGAAGAAGAAGCGCCCCTCGAACGGCTCGGTGTAGACGTGGAACAACTCGCCACCTTGCGCATCGCGGTCGTACAGCACGTTGTAGTACGCCAGTTCGCTGAGGAATTCGTCATCGAAATCGAAGCGCGCCGCCAGATCGTCGTAATAGTTCAGCGGGATGTCCAGCAGCGGCACGCCTGCCTCTTTCGCTCGGCTGACTTCGGCGAAGATATCGTCGCAATCGAAGGCGATGTGATGCACCCCGGAACCGCGATAACTCGACAGCGCGTGTGAGATCGCGGTGTTGCGGTTCTCGGAAATGTTCAGCGGCAGCCGGATCGAACTGTCGCGGCTACGCAGGGCGCGGCTCTTCACCAGCCCGTACGGATCGGGCAGCACCACTTCATCGTCAGCCTCAAAATCCAGCAGGCTCTTGTAGAACAGCACCCAACTGTCGAGGCTGTCCGCCGGCAGCGCCATGGCCATGTGATCGATGCGCTTGAGCCCGCTGCGAGCCACCGCGTCCGGCAGCAGATTGAAGTCGGTGCCGTAGACATCCGCTTCCTGATCCACCAGATAAATCAGGCTGCCGTCCGGTGCACGCACCGCCGCCAGTTCCAGTTCATTGGGGCCGACCAGTCCGCGATACGGCTGACCTTTATAGGCGACGGCGCGGGCCAGCGCGCTGGCGCTGTCCTTGACCCGCACGGCAGTAGCGCACAGTGACGGGCCGTGGGCCTCGAAAAAGCTGTGGCCGAACGAATAGGGTTCAGAGTTGAGGATCAGGTTGATATCACCCTGACGCAACAGGCTGACGCTCTTGGAGCGATGCTGGCCGGCCTTGACGAAACCCAGCCGTTCCAGCCAGTTCGACAGCTTGGCGCCCAGGCTTTCATCCACGGCAAACTCAAGAAACTCGATGCCGTTGTATTCACTGGCCTTCGGCGTTTCGAAGAGGATGTCGCGGTTATCCACAGGACGGATTTCCTGCTCCAGACGCTGGCGGGTTTTCTCCTCCAGGTACAGCAGCGAACGCAGACCGTCAGCGGCATTTGCCCGAGGCGGCGCGGCGCGGAAGCCGTCGTTGAAGATTTCCAGCGACAGCGGCCCGGTGTAGCCGCTCTGGATGATCGGCGCGAGGAAGCCCGGCAGATCGAATTCGCCCTGCCCCGGGAAGCAGCGGAAATGCCGGCTCCACTCCAGCACGTCCATCGCCAGGATCGGCGCGTCGGCCATCTGTACGAAGAAAATCTTGTCGCCGGGAATCTCGGCAATCGCCCGTGGATCGCCCTTGAGCGACAAGGTGTGGAAACTGTCGAGCAACACGCCGAGGGCCGGGTGATCGGCCTGACGCACGATGTCCCAGACCTGTTGATAAGTATTGACGTGACGGCCCCAGGCCAGCGCCTCATAACCGATGCGCAGGCCACGGGCACCAGCGCGCTCGGCCAGCAGGCGCAGGTCGTCGATGAGGATCTGTTGATCGCCGAGGCTGTCGGGGGAGGCGTTGCTGCAGACCAGCACCAGGTCGGTGCCCAGTTCCTGCATCAGGTCGAACTTGCGCTCGGCCCGTTCCAGGTTGCGCTCCAGGCGATCGCGGCGGCAGCCTTCGAAATCGCGGAACGGCTGAAACAGGGTGATGGCAATCCCGAGGTCGGCGCACATCTGCCGGATTTCCCGGGGGCTGCCGTCGTAATACAGAAGATCGTTCTCGAAAATCTCCACCCCGTCGAACCCGGCGGCGGCAATGGCTTCGAGTTTTTCCGGCAGGGTTCCGCTCAAGGAGACGGTGGCAATGGATCGCTGCATGTTTCAACTCCCGGTGGAGACGTCGGCTACGGAAATTGCGCCGCTTTTATAGGGTGAGCGAATTATTGGTCCCGGTTTTTCATTGAGCAATTTAAACTGTACTACCCGGTTAGTTTTGCGTGCGATTATCGAACAGAATGCCGGTTTGGCGAATTGACGATTTTTCGTCCACTGCCCAACATCCGTCTCACCTTGAGTCCGGAACTGAACCACCGGTCGCAGCGTGCACAAGAAAAGCACACCAAATAACAAATCCAAAAACGGGTGGAACACATGATTCCTTCACAGACTTCCCGCATGGCTCCGGCCATGAGCACTGCCACGGGTGGCATCGGCGACAAGATCCGCGGCGCCATGGCCGTCGGCAAGACCCGTTGGGGCATGCTGGCGCTGGTGTTTTTCGCCACCACCCTCAATTACATCGACCGCGCCGCACTCGGCGTCATGCAGCCGATCCTCGCCAAGGAAATGAGCTGGACGGCGATGGACTACGCCAACATCAACTTCTGGTTTCAGGTCGGCTACGCGATCGGCTTCGTGCTGCAAGGACGGCTGATCGATCGGGTCGGCGTCAAGCGCGTGTTCTTCTGCGCGGTGCTGCTCTGGAGCCTGGCCACCGGCGCCCACGGTCTGGCGACCTCGGCGGTGGGCTTCATGGTCTGCCGATTCATCCTCGGCCTCACCGAAGCAGCCAACTACCCGGCCTGCGTGAAGACCACGCGCCTGTGGTTCCCGGCCGGCGAGCGCGCCGTGGCCACCGGCATCTTCAACGCCGGCACCAACGTCGGCGCGATGTTCACCCCGATGCTGCTGCCGCTGATCCTTCACGTGTGGGGTTGGCAGGCCGCGTTCCTGTGCATGTCGGCACTGGGCGGGATCTGGCTGCTGTTCTGGGGCCTGAAGTATTTCAACCCGGAAGATCACCCAAACGTTAAGCAGTCGGAGCTGGAATACATCCAGAAAGAAGTCGAACCGGAACAGGCCCGCGTGCCGTTCTCGAAAATCCTGCGCATGCGCGGCACCTGGGCCTTTGCCCTCGCCTACTCGCTGACCGCGCCGGTGTTCTGGTTCTACCTGTACTGGCTGCCGCCGTTTCTCAATCAGCAATACAACCTGGGCATCAACGTCACCCAGATGGGCATTCCGCTGATCATCATCTACGTCACCGCTGACTTCGGCAGCGTGGGCGGCGGGATTCTGTCTTCGTTCCTGATCGGTCGCGGCATGAACTCGATCAAGGCGCGGCTGCTGTCGATGTTCCTGTTCGCCTGCTGCATCATCGGCGTGGTCATGGCCGCCGGTTCCGCCAACCTGTGGATTGCCGTCGCCGCCATCTCCCTGGCCATCGGCGCGCACCAGGCCTGGACCGCCAACATCTGGAGCCTGGTGATGGACTACACGCCCAAGCACATGATGAGCACGGTGTTCGGTTTCGGCGGCATGTGCGCGGCGATTGGCGGGATGTTTATGACCCAGATCGTCGGCCACATCCTGACCGTCACCAACAACAATTACACCGTGCTGTTCACCCTGATCCCGGCGATGTACTTCATCGCGCTGACCTGGATGTACTTCATGGCACCGCGCAAGATTCCTACCGTCACTGAGTAACCTTTCAATACTGAATAACCTTCCTGCACCGACCGGCCTGATTTCAGGCCGGTTTGCTTTCAGCGCCGGCTCTGCTGCCACGCTGCCGCCAGCCCGCTGCAACAGATCACCGCGATCCCGATCACCGTCATCAGGGTCGGTGTGTGAGCAAACAGCAACCAGCCCAACAGCCCCGCAAACACGATCTGGCAATAACCGAACGGCGCCAGCAACGCCGGCGCGGCATGGCGGAACGCCTGGGTCAGAAACAGGTGCGCGGTCATTCCGCAACTGCCCAGCGCCAGCATCAACAGCGCATGCCCCAGGCTCGGCACCTGCCAGAAGAACGGCACCAGCGCACTCATCACCAGCGTGTTGCACAACCCGGCGAAAAAGTTGCTGGTGGTCGGGCTGTCGACTTCCGCGAGCTTGCGGGTGAGCAACTGATAGAAGCAGAAAAACAGCGCCGAACAGAACGGCAACAAAATTGCCGGGGTGAACAGGTCACCGCCCGGATGGACGATGATCAGCACCCCGATGAACCCGCACACCACCGCGATCCACTGACCGCGCGTCACCCGTTCCTTGAGCAGCGGCACCGACAGCGCCGTCACCAGCACCGGCGCAAGAAAGTTGACCGCCGTGGCTTCGGCCAGCGGGATGTACAGCAACGCCGTGGTGAAAAACAGGCTGGTGCCCAACAGGCACAACGCCCGCGCCAACTGCCACAACGGGCGTTTGGTGCGCAGCACACGCAGCCCGGACTGCGGCAGGAAAATCCCCGCCATCAGCAACGTGTGCACCAGATACCGCGCCCACACCACCATGACGATCGGATAAAAACCCGAGAGGTATTTCGACAGCGCGTCGTGACTGGAAAACAGGAAGGTTGCCACGACAATCAGCAAGATCCCCTTGAAGGGTTGGTTGACGCCGGAAAGCGGAGTGCTGACGGTCATTGGCTCTCTCTGAATGAAAAATAAACGGTGACGAGGTCGCGTGCGCCCTCGCCCCTTGAAGCAGACTTAAAGTCGGGCCAACAATTCCCGTGTCCGGTCGATCGCCATTTGCGCCCGCTGCAATCCACTCACGCCCTGCTCCAGCAATTTGACCGTGGGAATTTCCAGACTCAGGGGAAGGTTAGCCGGAAGACAGCGCAACAAGCCGATCAAGTCACAATCGCCCTCGCCGGGAAACCGTCGCTCATTGCGGGCCTGACGCAAGATCTCGGCCATGTCCGTCGGCCTCGGCCCGGCAACATCGCACAACTGTGCGTAGCGCAGCCGCGAGGCCGGCACGCCGGCCAGCTCCTCCAGCCGCGACCCGGAGCGGTCGAAGTGAAACGCATCGACCAGCACCGCACCGTTTTCGCGCCCGGCGTTGGCGACGATGCGCAACGCCTGCTCAAGATTGCGTGCATCGGTCCAGGGCATGAACTCCAGATGCGGATGCAAACCGTAGCGCGCCGCCAGATCGCACAGTGCCGCGAAATTATCGGTGAGCCGCTGTTCGTCGGGATCGTTACCGGCGACCAGCAATTCACTGGCACCGAACTCCGCGCCAACGCTGAGCAGTGGCTCGAAATCCGCCACCACTGTCTGCGGCTTCAATCGAAGGATTTCCACGTCGAGCACACCGATTCCGGTGTCACGCAAACGCGCCAGTGTCTGACGCCGCAAATCGCCATCGGCTACCAACGGAAAGTGATATTCCTCTGGCGTCGCCGGCTCCAGACGCAGGCCGACATGACTGTATCCGGCACGGGCCGCGACCTCGACCATCTCGGGTGGCGACAACTCCAGCACGGTCAGGCTGGCCAGGGACAGAATTCGTTCGCTCATGTTCAGGCCTCGATCTGCGCAGGTTCGGTGGCGCGACCGCTGGCTGCCGCTTCACGGATGGCCTCGACCAGCGCCAGCGTGCGGGCGGCGTCGGCGGCACTCACCAATGGTTCGACTTCCCGCCGTACCACGCGGACGAAATGCTGCAACTGCAACCGGAGGGCTTCGTCCGGTGTGAACGGTTCATCAACGGACAGCAACGGCTCATGCCAACCGGCGTCCACCTGCTCGGCGCGGTAATGCCAGCGCTTGAGTTGCGGAATGCTCAAGGCCCCGGCCGTTCCCGCCAGTAAATAGCACGGCTGATCCGCCTGACGTGGATAGACCGGGTTCTCACCGGAGTTCAACTCCCAGCTCCATGGAGCCGCCACCGCATCGGAACCGGTCAGGGTGCCGAGCGCTCCGCCATCGAATTGCAGCAGAATCGCCGCGCTGTCTTCATTGGCAAAACCGCGCACCGAATGGTCGGTGATCGCCTGCACCGAACGCACTTCACCGCATAGATGACGCAGCAGATCGAGGTCGTGGATCAGATTGGTCAACAGCATTCCGGCACCTGCCTCGCGCCGCCACGCGGTTTCGAAATACTGGTCAGGCTTACGCAGCTGGAACAACGCAGTCACCAGCGTCAGCCGTCCCAACGCCCCACCCTTGACCAGCTCATGAGCACGCACGATCAACGGATTGTGCCGCCGATGATGGCCGACCAGCACCGGTACGCCACTGCGCTTCACCGCCGCCACCAATTCCCGCGCTTCATCCAGGTTTACGCCCACCGGCTTTTCCAGCAACACCGGAACGCCAGCGGCCAAGCAATCCAGCGCGGTGCTGACGTGCTGATTATTCGGATTGGCGACGATCACTGCGTCTGGCCGGTTCTGCTCCAGCATCTGACGGTGATCGGCGAAATGCGCCACACCCCACTCCGCCGCCAGGGCCGGTGCCTGAGGGCCGGGGTCGGCCACGGCGCATAACGTGGCCTCAGTGAGATTCTTCAAGTGCCGGTAATGTTGCTGGCCCATGTTGCCGGCGCCGATCAAGGCAATTCGAAGGGGCGGGTTCAAGGTGCGATCCTTTTGTGATTGTTGTGGGAAAACTCACTCAATCAACAATTTAGAACCGGGTTCCAGATTCTCACACCCACCCGACCGAAAAGTGGGCGAACAGCGCACAGCTTTGCTTAAACGAACAATTCCGAGGCCAGGCTCGCCGCCGACAGCTCCTCGGTAAACGTCAGCAGCAACGGCGCCAGTTCATGCAAGCGCGCCGCCGACATCCTTGCGCTCGGCCCGGCGATGCTGAGCACGCCGATCACTCGGCCATCGGCAGGATGTTTCACCACGGCGGCAATCGCCGACGTGCCCACCGCCGAGCTTTCTTCAACACAGGCATAACCCTGCTCCCGGGCCACGCGCAGGCGTTCGAGCAGTTCAATGTTGGAGCGCGGCGCATTGGGCCCGATATCCGCCGGCACCTCCGCGCCCTGGCGCTCGACCAGCGACAACGCCTCGGCGTCGCTCATGCACGCCAGCCACGCATGGCCCGACGCGGTGTAGAACAGCGGCGCGTCGCGGCCCATGTCCGGGTCGTAACGCAGACCGGTGCGGGCGCCCTGGGCCTTGGCGATCCAGGTCTGACGCTCGCCGTCGATCACCCCGAGGCGTACCAGCTCACCGGTTTCCTGGGCCAGTCGATCGAGCACCGGCTGCACGATGTCGGAACCGCTGCTCGACAGGTACTGGAAGCCCATCGCAACCAGTTTGGTGGAAAGGTGATAGCGCAACGTTTCCGGATTCTGCCGCACGTAACCCAGGCGGATCAGCTCGGCGAGCAGGCGGTGTGTGGCGCTCTTCGGAATGTCCAGTTGCTCGGCCAGGGTCTGCATCGGCAGCCCGCGCGGATCACTGGTGAGGCTTTCCAGCACGCTGAAAACCCGTTCGATTTGACTGCCGGCCATGGTGCGCTCTCGGTGAAATTTCGCCGATTCTAGAAGACATCCCGAGGAATGCGAAATCTGGAACCCGACGTCCGATAACCGCCCACTTTGCGCGTCAGTCGGTTGATCTGCTTCGCCCACACTGGTTATTTTCTGGAACATGATTCTAAAAAAAATTGATTGCTGGAGCCCTTGCTGATGTCTGCCCTTCCCGATATCGACTGCGACGTTCTGGTGGTCGGCTCCGGCGCCGCCGGTTTGTCGGCCGCCGTCACCGCCGCCTGGCATGGCTTGAAGGTCATCGTGGTGGAAAAGGATCCGGTGTTCGGCGGCGCCACCGCGTGGTCCGGCGGCTGGGCGTGGGTGCCGTGCAATCCGCTGGCCCGGCGCGCCGGGATCGTCGAAGACGTGGAATTGCCGCGCACCTATCTGCGCCACGAACTCGGCGAGCACTACGACCCGGCCATGATCGACGCCTTCCTTGAAGCCGGCCCGCGCATGGTGGCGTTCTTCGAACAACACACCGCCCTGCAATTTGCCGACGGCAACGCCATCGCCGACATCCACGGCGAAACACCGGGCGCCGGCACCGGCGGACGCTCGGTGATTGCCGCTCCCTATGACGGGCGAAAGGTCGGGCGCCTGCTCAAGCGTCTTCGCACAACCATGCGCGAAACTTCATTCATGGGCATGCCGATCATGGCGGGGGCGGATCTGTCGGCGTTTCTCAATCTGACCCGCTCGTTGTCGGCGGCCTGGCACGTGACCCGGCGTTTCACCCGTCATCTGCTGGATCTGGCGTTGCATGGCCGGGCGATGCAATTGGTCAACGGCGTGGCGCTGGTAGCGCGGCTGGCGAAATCCGCCGAAGACCTCGGCGTACTGCTGTGGGAATCGGCGCCAGTGACGGAACTGCTGCGCGACGAATCACGCATCACCGGCGCTCGCGTGAACACCGCAAAAGGCCCGGTCACCGTCCATGCACGCAAAGCCGTGGTGCTCGCGGCGGGCGGTTTTGCCAATGACATCGAGCGGCGCAAGGCCTTGTTCCCTCGCACGCCCACCGGTCATGAACATTGGGCGTTGCCTCCGCTGGCAGTCAATGGCGATGGCCTGCGACTGGGTGAAACCGTCGGAGCCCGGGTCAACACCGATGTGGCTTCGCCCGTGGCGTGGGCGCCGGTCTCGCAGGTGCCACATTCCGACGGCAGCATCGGCCATTTCCCACACATCATCGAGCGCGGCAAACCGGGCGTCATCGGCGTACTGCGCAACGGCCAGCGCTTTGTCAACGAAGCCAACGGCTATTACGACTACGTCAGCGCTATGGTCGCCGCCGCCCCCGAGGGTGGAGAGGTTGCGTCCTGGCTGATCTGCTCCCGCGCGTTCCAGCGACGTTACGGGCTCGGCATGTCTCGGCCGTTTCCGGTTCCGGTGTCAGGTTTTATCCGCAGCGGCTATCTGAAAACCGGCAATACCCTTGAGGAATTGGCCACCGCATGCGGCATCGATCCGAACGGATTACGCGCCACTCTCCATGACTACAACCGCCACGCCCGGCACGGCGAAGACCCGCTGTTCGGTCGCGGCTCGACCCCGTACAACCGCAAACAGGGCGATCCCGCGCAACAGCCCAATCCGTGCGTGGCACCTATCGAACAAGGCCCGTTCTACGCGGTGAAGGTGCAGCCGGGCTGCTTCGGTACCTTCGCCGGGCTCAAGGTCAATCCGCATGCGCAAGTGCTCGACGCCGGAGACCGGCCCATCGCCGGGCTCTACGCGGCGGGTGGCGACATGGCCAGCATCATGGGCGGGCATTATCCGGCGGGCGGGATCAACCTCGGCCCGGCCCTGACTTTCGGTTACATCGCCGCCCGGCACATGGCGGGCGTCACGGCTTTCGAACAGGAGATCGACCATGCAGCACATCGTTAACAAAAAAGGACTGAACCTGCCAAAACTCGGCCTCGGCACCTGGCCGATGCTCGGCGACGAATGCACCCGCGCCGTGGAGCAAGCCCTGGAACTCGGTTACCGACACATCGACACGGCAGCGGCCTACAACAACGAAGACGCAGTCGGACAGGCGCTGGCGAATACGCCGACACCCCGCGAGCAGATCCACGTCACCACAAAGGTCTGGTGGGATCAGTTGCAACCGGACGCCATGCGTCACTCGCTGGATCGCAGCCTCAAGGCCTTGCGCAGCGAGTACGTTGATCTGTTCATGATCCATTGGCCGAGCACTGACTGGGACCTGCCGCGCACTCTTGAAACCCTCGCGTCGTTCAAGGAACAGGGGCTGGCTCGCAACATCGGTGTGGCGAATTTTCCGCTGCCGCTGCTGCGCAAAGTCGTCGAGGAATACGGCATTCCTCTGTCAGCCATTCAGGTCGAGTACCACGTCCTGCTCGGACAAAACGCCCTGCTCGACTACGCCCGTCAACACGATCTGGCGCTGACGGCCTACACCCCGTTGGCGCGTAACAAGGTCTCGGAAATTCCGCAGATTCAGCAGATCGCCGAAAAACACGGCGTGCTGCCGACTCAGGTCGCGCTGAAGTGGCTGCTGGATCAAGACAACGTGGCGGCGATTCCCAAGGCCAGCAGCAAGACCAATCAACTGGCCAACCTGGCGTCATTGAAGGTCGAACTGGACGATGACGACCGGGCGCTGATCGCCGCGCTGCCCAAGCGCGAACGTCAGGTCAGCCCGGACTTCGCGCCGGTGTGGGATGCCTTCGACCGCTGATACCTGACCCGGCGAAAGAAATCTGCCGCCGGATTGAATTCCCGGCGCTCGCGCTCGTCAATAACAGGCCCGACCTCGTCACCCCGAGGCCGGGCCTTTGTGCGTGTGTGCGAATAGACGGACGACCGGACTGGCGCCACACTCACACACCAGCAACACTCATCACCACCTACAAATAGAGGATTCCCACATGCTATGGAAAAAAGGCCGACGCAGTGACAACGTCGTCGATGCCCGTGGCGATGACATGGGTGGTGGCGGCGGCATGCGCTTCGGCGGTGGCAAGGGGCTGAGCCTCGGGGCGATCCTGCTGATCGTCGGTATCGGTTGGATCACCGGGCAGGACCCGTTACAGATCCTCGGCCAGCTCACCGGGCAGATGACCGAACAATCGGCCCGTACTTCGCAAACCCGTCAGGCACCGCCGGCCAACGATGAACAGGCCGAATTCGTGCGTTCGATCCTCGGCGACACCGAAGACACCTGGGGCGCAATCTTCCAGCAGGCCGGCCGGCAATATAAGGATCCGACCCTGGTGCTGTTCAGCAACCGGGTCAATTCCGCCTGCGGTCTGGCAACCTCGGCCACCGGCCCGTTCTATTGCCCGGCAGACCAGAAGGTCTATCTGGACATGGCGTTCTTCCAGGAAATGGCCCAGCGCTTCAAGGCCGCCGGCGACTTTGCCCAGGCCTACGTGATCGCTCACGAAGTCGGACACCATGTGCAGACGCTTCTCGGCGTCTCGGCGAAAATTCAGACAGCCCGTCAGCAAGGCCGGCAGATGGAAGGCGACGGCGGTCTGCTGGTGCGTCAGGAACTGCAAGCCGACTGCCTGGCCGGCGTCTGGGCCTACAACGCCCAGAAGCGCCTGAACTGGCTGGAACCGGGCGACATCGAAGAAGCCTTGAACGCAGCGAACGCCATCGGTGATGATCGCCTGCAACAACAGGGTCAGGGCCGCGTGGTGCCGGACTCGTTTACCCACGGTACGTCGGCGCAAAGGGTGCGCTGGTTCAAAACCGGATTCGCCCAGGGCCAGGTCGGCCAGTGCGATACCTTTGCGGCGAAAAACCTGTAAATGCATAAATGGCTGTTGGCTTTACTGTTCATCGGCGGCACCGCCCAAGCGGCCGGCGTCGACGCAATCAGTCCCGGGCGCCTGCAATTGCAGGCCGGCGAAATGGCGGTGGGCATCGGCCCGGCGCCGGCGAAAATCGAGCGCGTGCTGATCGTCATTCATGGCCGTCTGCGCAACGCCGAGACCTATCGCAAAAGCGGTGAAGTCGCGGCGGAACTGGCCGGGCAAACCGCCAACACCCTGGTGATCGCCCCGCAGTTTCTCAACGAAAGCGATGTGTCGCTCTACTCGTTACCCGCCAGCGTGCTGCGCTGGCAAGGCAACGAATGGATGGGTGGCGGGTTATCCACAGGACCGAATCCGCTGAGTTCCTACGCCGCACTGGACGAAATCGTCGGAAGGCTGAGCGATCGCAAGCAGTTTCCGGACGTGAAGCAGATCGTGATCTTCGGTCACTCCGGCGGCGCGCAGGTGGTGCAGCGTTACGCGCTGCTGGCCCAGGAACAACCGGCGCTCAAGACCGAGGGCATTCGCCTGCGCTACGTGGTAGCCAACCCGTCGTCGTACGCCTACTTCAATGAGCAACGCCCGGTAGCTTTCGATCATGCGAAGTGCCCGGGTTTCAACCGCTGGAAGTACGGTCTGGTGGACCCGCCGATCTACGCGGGTGGGCAGACGCCCGCGCAACTTGAAGGCCGTTACGTCAAACGCGAGGTGATTTATCTGTTGGGCCAGCAGGACACCGACCCGCAACACCCGGCGCTGGACAAGAGCTGCGCCGCCAAAGCCCAGGGGGCTTATCGACTGGAGCGCGGCAAGCTGTTTTTCGGGTACTTGCTGCGTCGTCACCCTGAAGGGGTCAATCAGCGCCTGATCGAAGTGCCCGGGGTCGGGCACAACGGCGACGGCATGCTGACCTCGCCGGAAGGCCAGAAAGCACTGTTCGAGCAATAAGTTGTTGGGTGGATGGTCTGGCCTCTTCGCGAGCAAGTCGAGTCGTCGCACCGCCGCTCCCACATTTGGAATGCGTTTCCCTGTGGGAGCGGGCTTGCTCGCGAAGGCGTCCGTGCAGACAATGCAGGCCTCAGGCGAACAACATTCGCCGCAATTCCACACAATCCTTCGCATGCCAGTCGGTCAACTCCGGCCATGGATTGTCCGGCAGGTTCACCAGCACCGTGCGTGCGCCCGCCGCCCGGCCACAATCAAGATCAAACCGGTAATCACCGACCATCACCATCTCGTTCGCCGGCACTTGCCAGGCCTCGGCCAGTTTCAGCAGACCACCCGGATGCGGTTTCGGCGGTGCTTCATCGCGGCCCAGCACATCCTCCACCGCAAAACAGTCAGCCAGGCCGATGGCCTCCAGCGTCACATGGGCCAGCTCCCGCGCATTGCGGGTCAGGATGCCGAGGCGATACCCCCGCGCGTGCAGGTCGCGCACCAGCTCCACCGCGCCGACCGCCGGGGTCGAGCCTAGCGCCAGATCGCGCTCATGCTCCAGCAACCAAGCGTGTTTCGCCGCTGCTTCCTCGGCGGGCAATGCCGCGAGGTGGGTGAGGATGTCGTCCTCCGCCGGGATCGACAGCGCCACGCGAATCGCCGCGAAATCATGCACCGCGACGGTCAGGGTGCCGTCCATGTCGAACACCCAGTGCCGCACATCCGCCAGACTCATGCCCAGTCCTTGCGATGACGGATCAGGCCTTCCTGGGTCACCGACGCCACCAGTTGCCCGGCGCGGTTGAACACGCTGCCACGGGAGAAACCGCGAGAGTTGCCGGCCCACGGACTGTCCATGGCGTAAAGCAACCAGTCGTCGGCACGCAGGTCGTTGTGGAACCACAAGGCGTGGTCGAGGCTGGCGACCTGCATGTCTTTCTGCCAGACCGATTTGCCATGCGGCAGCATCGAGGTGGTCAGCAGACCGAAGTCCGAAGCGTAGGCCAGCAGGTATTTGTGCAGCGCCGGGATGTCGGCCAACGCGCCGTCGGCGCGGAACCACACGTACTTGACCGGATCCGCCGGTTGCGGGTTGTACGGGTCTTTTTCAGTGACCGGGCGCACTTCGATCGGCTTCGGGCACAGCAGCTTTTCGCGCATGTGTTCCGGGATCAGGTGCGCGCGTTGCTGGGTCAGTTCCAGCTCCGACGGCAGATTTTCCGGGCCGACCACTTGCGGCATCTGGCTCTGGTGCTCGAAGCCTTCTTCGTCGTACTGGAACGAAGCGCTGCAGGTGAAAATCGGGTGGCCCTTCTGGATCGCGGTCACGCGGCGGGTGCTGAAACTGCCGCCGTCACGCACGCGGTCAACCGAGTAGACCACCGGTAACTTGGCATCGCCCGGACGCAGAAAATAACCGTGCATCGAATGCACATGGCGCGCTTCTTCAACGGTCTGACTGGCCGCCGACAGCGACTGGCCGAGCACCTGGCCGCCGAACAACTGGCGAAAGCCCAGATCCTGACTGCGACCACGGAACAGGTTTTCCTCGATCGGTTCGAGGGTCAGCAGATCCACCAGATCTTCCAACACTTGGCTCATTCAGACTCTCCTCACACAACGCTATGCCGCGCAGCCCTGGCTGCGGCGGCCAATTCAGATTCTGGCGCGAGCCATTGATCGCGCCATTGTAAACGTCCGTGTCGGCTTAGCCATGCAAGGTCTGCAGCCATTGCTCCCGGGTGATGCGGTACAACACATGTCGACTTAACGGATGGTCGACAGCCAGTTTCGGGTGATCGAAATCGTCGGCTGGATCGTGATGCATGCCGATCGCCTGCATGACTTTTTCCGACGGCAGATTGCTCTGCGCGGTGAAGGACACGATCTCCTTCAGGGACAAACGGTCAAAGCCGCAACGCAGCGCGGTCCACGCCGCTTCGCTGGCATAACCCAGGCCCCAATGTTCCTTGGCCAGCCGCCAGCCGATTTCCACCGCCGGGGTGAACGGCGCATCGAAGCCGACCACGCCGAGCCCGGTAAAACCGATGAATTCGCCAGTGTCTTTGCGCTCCAGCGCCCACAGGCCGTAACCGTGTTCGGCAAAATGCCCACGCACCCGGCCGATCAACGCGGCGCTTTCCAGCCGACTCAAAGGCGCGGGGAAGTAGCGCATCACCTGCGGGTCGGCGCACATGGCCGCGAACGCCGGCAAATCCTCGTCCTGCCATTGGCGCATCAGCAGCCTTGCGCTTTGCAGCTCCAGTATCGGTTCCATCCCGCCCCTCCGCTTGATGCCGTCAGTCTACATCGCTGTTAGGCTTTGCACTCTTTCCTGCAGCCTTTATGAATAGTCCACCATGCCGTTGCCGCTGATCTACCACGAAGACTACAGCCCGGAATTTCCGGCGGATCACCGCTTCCCCATGGACAAGTTCCGCCTGCTGCGCGATCACCTGGTGGACAGCGGCCTGACACGCGACGAAGACCTGCTGCGCCCCGAGTTGTGCCCTGCCGACATTCTCGCCCTGGCCCATGACCGCGGTTATATCGAACGCTACATGAGCGGCGAGTTGTCCCGCGAAGACCAGCGGCGCCTCGGTCTGCCGTGGAATGAAGCGCTGGCGCGACGCACGGTGCGGGCGGTCGGCGGTTCGATTCTGGCAGCGGAAAAAGCGCTGGAACATGGCCTGGCCTGTCACCTCGCCGGCGGCACCCATCACGCCCACTACGACTACCCCGCCGGGTTCTGCATCTTCAATGACCTGGCAATCATCAGTCACTATTTGCTGCAAAGCGGTCGGGTGAACCGGGTGCTGATCTTCGACTGCGACGTGCATCAGGGCGACGGCACTGCGCGGATTCTGCACAACACGCCGGAAGCGATCACCGTTTCCCTGCACTGCGAAAAGAATTTTCCTGCACGCAAGGCCGAAAGCGACTGGGACATTCCGCTGCCCAACGGCATGGGCGACGCCGACTACCTGAAAGTTGTCGACGACGCACTCAACTATCTGCTGCCGCTGTATCAGCCGGACCTGGTGCTGTACGACGCCGGTGTCGACGTGCACAAGGACGACGCCCTCGGTTATCTGCAACTGACCGACGAAGGCGTCGCCGCCCGCGACGAAAGCGTGATGCGCCACTGCCTGGGTCGCGACATCCCGGTGGTCGGGGTGATCGGTGGCGGCTACAGCAAGGATCGCCACGCCCTCGCCCGCCGCCACGGGATCCTGCATCACAGTGCGCAGCGCGTCTGGCAGTCATCCGGTTGTCATTGAGTTGTGCTGCGTTACCCACAATGGCTGTGGAACGGCCTGTGGATAACCTGAGCGAAAGGGACTACAGCCCACGCTGAACATGGCCTGCAGCGCGCTGGTTATTTTTTGATCAGGCCTGACGATGGCCGCTGCTGCTAGAATGCGCGGCTTATTCCGCCACGCTATTGCCGCTGCCATGACCCAGACTCCCGCCGCCCTTCCCGCTCACGTCGCCATCATCGGCGGTGGCCCCGCCGGCCTGATGGCCGCCGAAGTGCTGAGCCAGGCCGGAGTCCGCGTCGATCTGTACGACGGCATGCCCTCGGTGGGCCGCAAGTTCCTGCTGGCCGGGGTCGGTGGCATGAACATCACCCATTCCGAAGCCTACCCGGCCTTCCTCTCGCGCTACGCCGAACGCGCCCCGAACATCGCCCAGCTGCTGCGCGCGTTCGACGCCGATGCACTGTGCCGCTGGATTCACGAACTGGGCATCGAAACCTTCGTCGGCAGCTCCGGCCGGGTGTTCCCCACCGACATGAAAGCCGCGCCATTGCTGCGCGCCTGGCTCAAGCGCCTGCGCGACAGCGGCGTGGTTATCCACACCCGCCACCGCTGGCTCGGCTGGGACGAAAAAGGCGCACTGCGCATCGACAGCCCGGAAGGCGAGAAAACCCTTTCCCCCGACGCCACCCTGCTCGCCCTCGGCGGCGGCAGCTGGTCGCGACTGGGCTCCGACGGCGCGTGGATGCTGCCGCTGGAGCAACGCGGTGTAGGACTGGCGCCGTTGCAGCCGAGCAATTGCGGCTTCGAGGTGCAGGCCTGGAGCGAAGTGATGGTCAGCAAATTCGCCGGCGCGCCGCTGAAAAATATCGCCATCGGTTTGAACGACGATGTTCCGCGTCTGGGTGAATGCGTAATTACCGCAACCGGCATCGAGGGTAGTTTGATCTACGCGCTGTCGGCGCCGATTCGTGAGGCGATCAATGTGCACGGTGCCGCGACCATTCACATCGACCTGCTGCCCGGCCGACCTGTGGATAAATTGCAGGCGGCATTGAGCAAACCACGGGGTTCGCGCTCGATGGCCAAGCATCTGCACAGTCAGGTCGGGATTGATGGGGTGAAAGCGGCGTTGCTGCGGGAACTCACTGATGCGGCGACGTTTGCTGATCCGGCGTTGTTGGCGAGAGCGATCAAGGCTTTGCCGCTGACGCTGGTGAAAACCCGTCCGCTGGATGAGGCGATCAGTAGTGCCGGCGGGGTGACGTTCGAGACGATGGATGAGCGGATGATGCTCAAGGCGTTGCCGGGGGTGTTTTGTGCGGGGGAGATGCTGGATTGGGAGGCGCCGACTGGCGGTTATCTACTGACGGCATGTTTTGCCAGTGGCCGGGCGGCCGGAGCTGGAATGCTGGACTGGTTGAAACAGCGTAACTGATCGTTCCCGCATTGCGCGGGAACGACCCTGTCTGACGCTTAAGGCTTACACTTACGCGGCCCGGTATTGAACACCGGCACCTTGCGCACAGGCTTGATCGAAGGCTCCGGCGCCTGGGTCTCGCCGCTGTCCACCCACTTGCCCAGATTGCGCTTGCCACCGCCACCGGAAGCTTTCGGCTTCTTCGGTTTCTTCGGCTTCTTGATCACCTGACCACTGGCATCGGTGTCCGGCACGCGGTGCTCGGGCACGAAATCCGGCTCAACCTCGCGCTTCAACGTGCTGCGGGTCAGCATTTCAATCGCCGACAACATGTTCACTTCATCGGCGCACACCAGCGAAATCGCCTCACCGGTCGAACCCGCGCGGCCAGTCCGGCCGATACGGTGAATGTAATCCTCGGCCACGATCGGCAGATCAAAGTTGACCACCAGCGGCAGGTCTTCGATATCCAGACCACGGGCCGCCACGTCGGTGGCCACCAGAATCTGCACTTCGCTCAGTTTGAAGCGGTCCAGCGCCCGCTGCCGGGTCGCCTGCGGCTTGTCGCCGTGGATCCCGTCGGCGTTCACGCCCAGGCCCTGAAGTTTCTCGACCAACGCGTCCACACCATTACGGGTCTTGGCGAACACCAGCACCTGCTTCCACTTGTTCTTGCGCATCAGGTGCACGAACAGTTCCGGCTTGCGCTTCTTGTCCACCGTCACCACCCACTGCTTGACGGTGTTGGCGGCGACGTTGCGCGGGCTGACTTCGATGCTCTGCGGATCGTTGAGCATCTGCCCGGCCAGCAGGCGGATGTCATCGGAGAAGGTCGCGGAGAACAGCAGCGTCTGCCGCTTCTTCGGCAGCGCGCGATAAATGTTCGCCAGCTCTTCGGAAAAGCCCAGGTCGAGCATGCGGTCGGCTTCGTCCAGTACCAGGGTTTGCAGCTGGTTGAATTTCAGCGCGTTCTGGCGGAACAGGTCGAGCAAACGGCCCGGGGTCGCGACCAGCAGATCGACGCCGCCGCGCAGCTTCATCATCTGCGGGTTGATGCTGACACCGCCGTACACCGCGTAAGTGCGCAATGGCAGGTTCTCAGCGTACTGGCGCACGGCTTCGTGGACTTGCTCGGCCAGCTCGCGGGTCGGCACCAGAATCAGCGCACGTACCGAGTTGGCGGTGACTTTCGGCCCTTCCATCGCCAGCAGTTGCAGCAGCGGCAAAGCGAAACCGGCGGTCTTGCCGGTGCCGGTCTGGGCCGCAGCCATCAGGTCGCGACCGGCCAGCACGGCCGGAATGGCTTGCGCCTGCACCGGCGTCGGGGTCTGGTAGCCGAGCTTCTCGAGGGAGCGCAGCAAGGGTTCGATCAGGCCAAGGGTGGCGAAAGTCATGGGAGTACCGTAGGAAAAATCAGAGCGGTTGTGCAAAACAAGTATGCGATGACGCGCAGTTTACCCTAATTCCCACGCTGCTCCGTCGCTATGACCTTCGCTGCGGCAGCCGGCTCGCTGACCACCGGCGACCGCGCCGGACGCCGCCACTGCGGCAGACTGATCAGCACCACCGCGCCGATGATCACCAGCATCGCCAGCGCCTCTTCGATGCCGATGGTCTCGCCGACAAACACGATCCCCAGCAACACCGCCACCGCCGGGTTGACGTAGGCATAACTGGTGGCCGCCGCCGGACGAACGTTTTTCAACAGATACATGTAAGCGTTGAAGGCGATGATCGAGCCGAAGAAGATCAGGTACGCCAGCGCCAGCCAGCCTTCCAGCGGCGGCATGGCCTGCAGGTGCTCACCGCTGGCCGCGCTGCCGATCAACAGCACCACGCCGCCCACCAGCATTTCCACGGCACTGGCCATTGCACCCTGGGGCAGCGGCAAGTGCTTGCTCCACACCGAACCGAACGCCCAGCTCGCCGCCGCGAAAATCAGCAACGCCGCGCCCAGCGGACTCGATTGCAGGTTGGAGCCCATGTTGAGCATCGCGATGCCAATAATCCCCATCACCACCCCGGCCCACTCCAGGCGAGTGTTGCGCGCGCCCCAGAAATAACCGCAGAGCAAGGTAAACAGCGGCACCGTCGCTACCGCCAGCGCAGCAACACCCGACGCCACGCCGCTGTGCTCGGCCAGGGTCACCGCGCCGTTGCCGAAGCTCAGCAACAAAATCCCGATGATCCCCGCCGCCTTCCACTGCGCCCAGGTCGGCGCCGGTGCTCCGCGCCAGCGCAGGAACGCGTACATCAGGGTGCCGGCAATCACGAAGCGCACGCCGCCGAGCATCAGCGGCGGCCAGTATTCGACGCCGATGCGGATCACCAGATAGGTCGATCCCCAAATCACGTACAGCGCAAAAAACGCAGCGATCAAGGGCAGGGAAAAACGGCGCAAGGCAGACATGGGCAGCTCGAAAGTCAGACTCAGGGGATGGGTTATTCTAGAAAGGCCAACCGCTAAAAATAAGTTACAAAACCTGTTTATAGCGCCGGTACACTTTTGAAAACACGGAGATCGACGGCCAAAACCGCGATTTCGAAAGTCTGGCATTTTCAGGAGTCCGACCTTGGACAAATACGACCGCATGCTGCTCAGCGCCCTGCTCGAAAACGGTCGCGCGTCCTACGCCGACCTCGCCCGCAAAGTGAACCTCTCCGCCCCCGCCGTCGCCGAGCGTGTGGCCAAACTTGAGGCCAGCGGCGTCATCACCGGCTACTCGGCCAAAGTCGACATGGCCAAACTCGGCCTGCCGATCCAGTGCGTTATCGAACTGCGCCTGAACCAGCACGGCAACCCGAAGGTGTACGACGAACTGATCAGAATTCCGCAACTCACCGAATGCCACCGCGTCACCGGCGACCCGTGCGTGATCATGCAGGCAGCCGTGGGCTCGATGACCGAGCTGGAAGAGCTGATCAACCGGGTGGCGAAATTCGGCTTCAGCAAGACCTCGATCGTGTTGTCGAGCGCGATAGAGAAGCGGGTGCCGCTCGGCCACATTGAAGGCAACGGCAAATCCTGAGACAAGAGTGATCCCTGTGGGAGCGGGCTTGCCCGCGATGAGGCCATCACATCCAACAATTTGGGTGACTGACAATACGCCATCGCGGGCAAGCCCGCTCCCACAGGGAAATGTGTTTGCCTGAAAATCAGCGATAGCGCTGAAGGTGCTCACCGACCTTGGCGGCCGGGACTTTCTGCAACTTGCACAGCAGGTCGTGCGATAGCTCCCGCACCCCATGCTTGCGCCGCAACTCTTCAGCCAAATGCGCCATCAGGTTCGCCGCCATCTCCGCATCCGCCATCGCCCGGTGCGCCTGGCCGGTATGCGGCAATTGAGCGAAGGTAGTGAGCGTACCAAGCTTGTGGTTCGGCGCCGCCGGCATCAGACGACGGGCCAGCAGCAGCGAGCAGGCGAAGTTCTGCAAACGGGTGCGTTTGATCCGGCCCAGTTCGAAGTCCCAGAACTTCTGGTCGAAGGCGGCGTTGTGCGCCAGCAGCGGTGTGCAGCCGACGAATTCGTTGACTTCGTTCATCACTTGTTCGGCCGGTGGCGCGGTGCGCAGCATGGCATTGCTGATGCCGGTGAGTTGTTCGATGAAGGCCGGGACGCGGACGCCGGCGTTCATCAGGCTCTGGTAACGCTCGACGATGCGGCCGTTTTCCAGCATGACCACGGCGATTTCCGTGGCCCGGCAGCTGCTGCTCGGCGAGATGCCGGTGGTTTCAAAGTCGATGACTGCAATGCGTTCCAACCGGGTGGTACTCCGTCCAAATCAATACTTGAGCTTGCGCTCAATTTTTCAACAGCAGTGCGCCTTCGATCGGCACATAACGGCTGGCGGCGCGGATCAGCGAGTTGGCGGTCAGGCCGGGAACACCGTAGGCCACCGCTTGCACGCCGTGTTTGCTGATGATGCGTTCGAGCAACATATCGAAGTCGCCGTCACCAGAGGCCAGGACGATTTCGTCGACGTGGTCGGCGGCGTCCATGATGTCGAGGGTGATGCCCACGTCCCAGTCGCCCTTGGCCGAGCCGTCGCTGCGCTGGATATAGGGTTTGAGTTTCACGGTGAAACCGAGGTTGCGCAGGATCTGCTGGAACTGCTGCTGTTTGCTGTCGCCCCGGTCGATCGCATAGGCGTAGGCCTCGACGATCTGCCCGTGCTGGCTGACATCCGCCCACAGCGCCGCGTAGTTGAAGTGGCAACCGTAGGCCTGACGCACGGTGTAGTAGAGGTTCTGCACATCGGCGAACACTGCGATTTTTTTCACCGGAGTTCCTGTGAGCGCTGACGCGCATGAGCCGGATCAGGCACCAGGCCCGAAAAAGGCGCTCAGTATGCCAGCCCGAAGGAAGGTTCCGCGAATAATCGGCCCGGGGCGATCAGGCGCCCCGGACGAATGGTGAATCAGACGAAGGAATCGTCGTCATCGAAGAACGATGAGTTGTCGTCGCTGTAGTCGGTGTCGGCAAAGCCGCCCTGGTCATTACCGTAGGAGTCGTTGTTGGCCATGCGCTGGTCATCGCCCCAGCCGTTGTTGCTCTGGTCGTTGTTGCTCTGGTCGTTGACCTGGGCCGGCTCTTCCTTGATGACTTCGACGATTTCTTCCGGCTGCTGGTTGTGATGGAACAGGCTGCTGATGCCTTGTGCCAGCATCACGCCACCGGCCACACCGGCGGCGGTTTTCAGGGCGCCGCCGAGGAAGCTGCTGCCGGCCGCCGGGGCCGCTTGTTGCTGGCCATAACCCGGTGGTGGCGCGCCGAAGTTCTGTTGCGGCGCGGGTGCACCAAAATTCTGCTGCGGTGCCGGCTCACGCCAACCGCCGGTGGAGGCCTGGGCGCTTTGGGGCGGTGCCGGGCGCGAGCTGCTGCCACCGAAGATGCTCGACAGGAAGCCACCGCCGCTGGAGGCCGGCGGCGCACTCTGCGCCTTGGCCGATTGCAGTTCGGCCTGCAATTGCTTGACCTGTTGAGTCAGTTGTTTGTTCTGTTCGTCGAGGCTCTTGAGGGCAGCCTCCTGCACCAGAATCGCCTGGGTCATGAAATAACCTGCGGCCGGCTGGCGCGTCAGGTGTTCCTTGATCCGCGCTTCAGCCAGTGCGTCGCGCGGGGCTGCCTCCGTTTCGGCCTGTTGCAGCCGGGAAAACAGTCCGTCGATCAGGGTTTGTTCTTCGCTGTTCATGGCGACCTCGTAGATTGCCGGAGATAACGTTGCCCTCCTCCACGTCGGAGGAGGCGCACCTCTGTAATGGAGGCAGCAACAGAATGTTTCAATGACCTTTACCGAACGTTTACGTTTGCGCAGCGAAACGGATCATCGGTTAAAGTGGGCCACTGTTTTTGACCTGCGATACCGACTGATGAATGCCTTCGATGTGCTGCGCGACTCCCTGTATTTCTTCAAACGCAATCTGGGCCGGATCGTCCAGTTGTGCCTGCCGCTGGTGATTGTCGAAGCCGTGCTGCAACAGGTGGTCGACCATGCCAGCGACCCGGACGGCTACTCGGCCATCAGCGTGATCGTCGGCCTGCTGGTGTATCCGTTGTACACCGCCGCGCTGATTCTGTTTCTCGATGCCCGCACCCGCGGCGAATCCCCGCAAACCCGCGATCTGCTGGCGATGGCCGCTCGTCTTTGGCCGCGCTTTGCCCTGCTGACTGCGCTGAACACGCTGTTGATCCTGCTCGGGCTGTCGCTGTATTTCCTGCCAGGCCTGTGGCTGATGGTCACCCTGGCCTTCGGTGAATACCTGCTGGTGCTGCGCGGTTACGGCCCGTTGCAGGCGATGAAGGAAAGCCTGCGCCTGAGCCGTGGGCATTTTCTGCGGATTCTGGTGTGCATCCTGTGTGTGATGGGGCCGCTGTGGCTGCTCAAGGGCATGACCCTGCAGGTCTATCCGGATCCGCAAAATCCATTGATCGCGGTGCTGATCGACAGCGGCCACAGCTTCCTGCAACTGTTCACCAGCGTGGTGCTGTTCCGCCTGTTCATGCTGATCAGCGAATTGCCCGACAAACGTGACGGATTAGTCTGACTGCACCGAGCTTGGGCTGATCGATGGGTCTCGGGTATGCTCGGGACCACTTCCGTATCGCTATAAGCCGAGCCATGACCCGTCTACTGCGCTACATCCTGTTGCCCGTACTGCTCGCCCTCGCCCTGATCGGCACGCTGATCTACAGCCTGACCTGGCGCCCCGACGCCCGGGAAACCCTGCCGGTCAGTTGCATCGGGCAACCGCCGACGCTGGTCCCCGGCCAGGCCCTGAAGGTCATGACCTGGAACGTGCAATACCTGGCCGGCAAGCGCTACGTGTTCTGGAATGACCTGGCGCAAGGCGACGACGAAGCCCCGACCCCGGAAGACATGGCGTTCAGCCTCGATGAAGTGGCGCGGGTGATCCGCGACGAACAGCCCGACGTGGTGCTGTTGCAGGAACTGGATGACGGCGCCAAGGCCAGCGACTATCAGAATCAACTCAAGCTGTTGCAGGAGCGCCTGACCGACCTCTATCCGTGCAGCGCCCACGCCTTTGACTGGAAGGCCGACTTCGTCCCGGATCCGCACATCTTCGGCAGCGTCGGCCGGCAACTCGCGACCCTCAGCCGCTACCGCATCGAACACGCCGAGCGCCTGCAATTGCCGGTGCAGCCGGCGAACCTCATCAGCCGTCAGTTCCAGCCGAAAGATGCGCTGCTCGCCACCACTTTGCCGCTCAGCGATGGCGGGCAACTGGTGGTGTTCAACACCCATCTGGATCGCGCCGTACAGCCGGACGACACCTTGCAGGCGCAGGTGACCGCGGTGGCCAAGGTTCTCGACAAACACGAAAGCCACGGCACGCCGTGGCTGATCGGCGGCGACTTCAACCTGTTGCCACTTGGCCAGTACCGGCGCCTGCCCACCGAGCAGCGCACGCCGTACTCCGCCGACAGTGCGCTGCATGTGCTGTGGGACAAGTACCCGATGATCCCGACCAACAACGAAGCCAGCGGCATCGACCGCGCCAAATGGCTGACCCATTACCCCAACGACCCCGGCCTCACCGGCCCGGACCGCACGGTCGATTACCTGTTCTACAGCCCGAAGATCAAACGGGTTGAAGCCACGGTGCGGCAGGACGATACCTTGCGCATTTCCGATCATTTGCCGGTGATTGCCAAGTTCCTCCTGCCGCCCAACTGACCTCAATGAGCTTCTTCGAGATCGTCGTGCAACAGCCCGAAGATCTGCCGTTTCATGTCGATAAATGAGCGCTCCATCACCATGTCCAGGGTGCGTGGGCGTTCGATCGGCACATCGAGAATCTGCTTGATCCGCCCAGGCCGCGCGCCCATCACATACACCCGGTCGCCAAGCAAGATCGCCTCGTCGATGTCGTGGGTGACGAACAGCACGGTCTTCTTGCTGTTGCCCCACACCCGCAACAACAGCTGCTGCATTTGCAGACGGGTCTGGCTGTCGAGGGCGCCGAAGGGTTCGTCCATCAGCAGGATCTGCGGGTCGTTGGCCAGTGCCCGGGCAATCGCCACCCGCTGCATCATGCCGCCGGAGAGCTGTTTGGCGTAGTTGTCGGCAAACCCGGACAAGCCGACTTCGTGCACATAGTGATCGACGATTTCCTTGCGCCGCGCCGCCGGCATGCCCCGTCGCTTGAGGCCGAACTCGACGTTCTGCCGCACCGTCAGCCACGGAAACAGCGTGTAGCTCTGGAACACCATCCCGCGATCCGCGCCGGGGCCCTGCACTTGCTGGCCGCCGACGTAGATTTCGCCGGAGGTCGGCTCGGCCAGGCCGGCGGTGAGGTATAGCAGGCTCGACTTGCCGCAGCCCGACGGCCCGACCAGCACCGCGAATTGCTGATCCGGCACCTCGAACGACACTTCTTCCAGCGCGGTGAAGGTTCCGCCGCCGGGCTTGGTGTAGCGCAGGCTGACCTTGTCCACCTGCAACCTTGGCGCGGCGAGTGCCGGTGCGGCGACCGGCTCGATGAAACGACGGTTTGCAGCGGTTACTGAGCCCATGCGGCAATCCTCAAACGCAAGAAGCGGAACAGTTGATCGGTGACCAGGCCGAGCAGGCCGATGATCGCGATGGCGAGAAAAATCACATCGACCTGAAAGCCGCGCATGGCCTTGAGGCTCAAGTAACCGAGGCCACTGGACGCGGCGACCAGTTCGGCGACCACCAGATACGTCCACGCCCAACCCATGGTCACCCGCAAGGTGTCGAGCACGCCGGGCAACGATGCCGGGGCGATCACATGCAGCACCGCGTCACGCCGGTTCGAGCCGAGGGTGTAGGAGGCGTTGATCAAGTCCTTGGAGATGCCTTTGGACACGTCCGCGATCATCACCAGTTGCTGGAAGAACACGCCGAAAATGATCACCGACACCCGCTGCTCCAGACCGATACCGATCCACAGGATGAACAGCGGCACGAACGAGGTCACCGGCAGGTAGCGGATGAAATTGACCAGCGGTTCGAGGAACGCCTGGACGATGCGAAAACTGCCCATCAACAAACCCAGCGGCACCGCCACCAGCGACGACACGATGAAACCGACCATCACCACTTCGACACTGGCCCAGACATGCTGGCCCAAGGTGCCGTCACGGCTCAGGCGCACGGCGGCTTCGACCACCGCGCCGGGCGTCGGCAGGAACATCCCCGGCACGACGCCGCCATAGGACAACCCGGCCCACAGGCCGACCAGCAACACCCAGGCCAGACCGCTGGCGCTCCACACCACCGGCACCGGCAAACCGGTCTTCGGCGTGATGCAGCGGCTCAGCCATGAATTGCGCTTGAACATGACCAGTCTCCTAGAGCGGGCTGACGAAACGGTTATCCACCAGATCATCGTTGCTGACGTTGTAGGGTTTGCCCTGCAATTCGCTGGCGGTTTCGTTGGCCAGTTTGATCAGCGGCGCGCTGTCACCCGGCTTGCCCGGCGAGCCGAGCAGTTTTTCGCTCATGGCCTGATCGTAGAAGCGCACGCCCTGCGCGGCAGCGGCCAGTTCCTTTGGATCGGACAGGTAACCGCCGACACCCTTGGCCATGATTTCGTAGGCTTTCTGTGGATGGTCCTTGGTGAACTGCACCGCTTTGTAGAGACCGGCGACCAGCGCCTTGACGTCTTCCGGCTGCTTCTCGATCACCGTGCAATTGAGCGCCACCACATCGACGATCACCCCCGGCGTACTGCTGCTGTCGATCAGCACCTTGCCCTGCTGCTTGTCGCGCACCATCGACAGATGCGGCTCCCAGGTCACGGCGGCCGGCACACGACCGGCGATGAACGCGGTGGCAGCATCGTCAGCGGTCATGTTCTGCACGGTGATGTCGCTCATGCTCATGCCGTTCTTTTTCAGCAGGTACGAGAGCCAGAACTGCGAGGTCGACCCTTCGTTGACGGCCACGGCCTGGCCCTTGAGTTCTTGCAGGCTCTTCACGTTTTTACCGACCAGCACACCGTCGCCGCCATGGCTGTCATCCAGCGCGGCCACGGCCTTGAAGCAGAACTGCGGGCGGTACTTCAGCACTTCGTCGATGGTCGAGGCCGAACCGGACAATTGCCCGGACGCCTGGGCGGCCATGTACATCGAAGCCTCTTCGACCACCGGCAATTCGACGGTCAGGCCGTTTTCCTTGAAGTAGCCCAGATCCTGGGCCAGGTACAGGGTGCCGTAGCCGACCCACGTGGTGTGGCCGATCGACAAGGTGCCGGCCTGAGCGGCGGTGACGCAAAGGGCGGAAATCGCCAGAGGACCTGCAAGACGGGTAAACAAGGACTTGTTCATGGAGCACTCCCAACGCTGTTGATTTAGTTGTCATGGGCAGTACGGCCAGCCTCGTCGGCGCGGATGCACGCTGCGGTCTCTGCTGGACTCTGGCGGGCAATGCCTTGGCTGGCGAAATCGATGTTGACCCAGGCTTGGCCTCAGGAAAACGAGGAAATAGTTAGACGCGAACGATGAAAAAACTGGGTAGTGCGCACCGCGAAAGGGCGCGTCGGACGGGGGTGCACGGAGGGGGTGCAAGACAGCAAAAACGATGTTGAATCGACTGACGCAATCGCGGGCAAGCCCGCTCCCACAGGTTTCTTGGCTAACACAAATATTGTGTACGCTCGGGATCCCTGTGGGAGCGGGCTTGCCCGCGAAGGGGGCCTTGAGCCCTACGAATACCTAGAGGCGACCGTATTCCTGCGCCGTACGATCAACCGCTTTCAACGTCTTGCCCACCAGTTCGTCAATCTCTTCACGACTGGCAATCAACGCCGGCGCCATGATCATCCGCCCCAGCGTCGAGCGAATGATCACCCCCTCTTCAAAACCAATCGTGCGGCAGCGCCAGGCGATGTCGTTCTCATTGGCAAAGCGCTTGCGCGTGGCCTTGTCTTCGGCCAGTTGCAGCGCCGCGACCATGCCGGTGCCCTGGATATCGCCCACCAGCGGGTGATTGCCGAACACCTCGCGCAGGCACTGTTGCAGGTACGGGCCGATGTCATCCTTGACCCGCATCACCACGCCTTCATCGCGCAATGCCTTGAGGTTGGCAATCGCCACCGCCGCCGCCACCGGGTGCCCGGAATAGGTCAAACCGTGGGCGAACACACCGCCCTGCTCCACCAGCACGTCGGCCATTTTCTTCGACAGGATCAGCCCGCCCATGGGGATGTAACCGGAGGTCAAGCCCTTGGCGATGGACAGGGTGTCCGGCTCGAAACCGAAGTATTCGTGGGCGAACCATTCGCCAGTGCGACCGAAGCCACCGATCACTTCATCGGCGCACAGCAGCACGTCGTATTGGCGGCAGATGCGCTGGATTTCCGGCCAGTAGCTTTCCGGCGGAAAGATCATCCCGCCCGCACCCTGGAACGGTTCGGCGATGAACCCGGCGACCTTGTCCGCGCCCAGTTCGAGGATCTTCGCTTCCAGTTGCTGCGCCGCCCGCAGGCCGAATTCTGCCGGGGTCAGACTGCCTTCGTGGGCGAAGAAGTACGGCTCGTCGATGTGCGCAATGTCGGGAATCATCCCGCCCATTTCGTGCATGAACTTCATGCCGCCGAGCGCCGTCGCCGCCAGGGTCGAACCGTGATAGCCGTTCCAGCGGCCGATCATGATTTTCTTCTCGGGCTTGCCCAGCACCTGCCAGTAACGGCGGACGGTACGGATCAGCACCTCGTTGGCCTCGGAGCCGGAGTTGGTGTAGATCGCGTGGCTGTAGTGCCCCGGCAGCAGGCTGAACAGCAGCTCGGAGAGCTCGATCACTTGCGGGTGGGTGGTGTGGAAAAACATGTTGTAGTACGGCAACTGCTCCAGTTGCCGGCTCGCCGCGGCGTTCAGATCCCTGCGCCCGTAACCGAGGTTGGTGCACCACAGCCCGGACATGCCGTCGAGGTAGCGCCGACCGTCGTTGTCCCACAGATGCAGACGCTCACCGCGCACCATCACCCGTGGGCCTTCGTCGTTGAGGGCCTTCTGGTCGACGAACGCATGAATGTGGTGCGCTGCATCGGCGGCCTGGTAGTCGCGGGTTTCACGTGAGGTGGTCATCGCCGGATCTCCTTTCTTGTTGTGAGCGGCTGTCATGAGCGCAGTTGAAACCAAGTGGTTTTCAACTGGGTGTATTTGTCGAACGAGTGCAGCGACAGATCGCGGCCGAAACCCGATTGCCTGCCGCCGCCGAACGGTACGGTCACGTCCAGCGCATCGACGCTGTTGACCGACACCGTACCGGCTCGCAATTGCCGCGCCACCCGGTGCGCGCGGTGCAGATCATCGGTCCACAGCGACGCCGCCAGACCGTAGACGCTGTCGTTGGCCAGTTGCACGGCATGGGCCTCGTCATCGAACGGAATCACCGCCAGCACCGGGCCGAACACTTCTTCACGAAACAGGGTCATGTGCGGCTGCACGCCGGTGAAAATCGTTGGCTGCACGAAGTTGTCCGAACCGTTGAAACTCAGCTGCCGCCCGCCGCAGACGCGGGTCGCGCCTTCGCGTTCGGCCTGGTTGATGAAGCGCAAAATGCTTTCGGTCTGACGAGTATCGACGATTGCCCCGGCCGCACTCGCCGGATCCAGCGGATCGCCCGGCTGCCAGCGCTCGGCCTGAGCCTTCAGCCGCTCGACGAACTCATCATGAATCGAGCGCTCCACCAGCAACCGCGAGTTGGCCGAACAGACTTCGCCCTGATTGAAGAAGATCCCGAACGCGGCTTTCTGCGCCGCCAGATCCAGATCCTTGCAGTCGGCAAACACCAGATTGGCGCTCTTGCCGCCGCACTCCAGCCACACCTGTTTGAGGTTCGACTGCGCGGAGTACTGCATGAAATATTTGCCGACCTGGGTCGAGCCGGTGAACACCAGGCAATCGACATCCGGGTGCAAGCCCAAGGCTTTGCCGGCCTGTTCGCCGAGCCCCGGCAGCACGTTCAGCACACCGGCCGGCAGCCCGGCTTCCAGCGCCAGCTCGGCCAAACGCAACGCGGAAAACGGCGATTGTTCGGCGGGTTTGAGAATCACCGAGTTGCCCGCCGCCAGCGCCGGCGCGAGTTTCCACGCGGCCATGTCCAACGGGAAATTCCAAGGCACCACGGCGGCGACCACGCCCAGCGCTTCGCGGGTGATGGTCGCCAGTACGTTCGATGCGCTTGGCGCGACCTGATCGTAGAGCTTGTCGAGACTTTCGGCGTACCAGCGGAACACCCCGGCGGCGCCCGGCACGTCGATGTTGTAAGCGTCCATCACCGGTTTGCCCATGTTCAGCGAATCGAGCAGCGCCAGTTCTTCGCGATTGGCCAGAATCAGATCCGCCAGCCGCAGCAGCACTTGCTTGCGCTCGGTCGGTGAACGCCCGGCCCAGGTGCCGGCCTCGAACACCTGCCGCGCATTTTTCACTGCCGCATCGACATCCTCTTCACCGCAAGCGGCGATGTTTGCCAGCAGCTGGCCGGTGGCCGGGTTGATCGCGGCAAAGGTCTGCCCCGACTGCGCCGCACGCAATTTGCCGTCGATCACGGCCTGGTACGGATAGCTCAATTCAGCGGCCTTGCGCTGCCAGTCTGCAAGCTCGAACACGGTGGTTGCTCCTTGGACTTTTATTCTTTTGCGAACAGTGCGGGGTCGATAGTCGCTCAGGCCCGTGCGCGCTAAAACCAGTAAAAATGTCTTCGCAGACAATAAAAAAGGTAACCAGCCGATGGCCCCTTCGCGCGCGTATGGGGCTATTGTTCAGGGACAAAAAAACCGCCGACAGAACGGAGGCCGGCGGCTTACAAATTGCTTGGATGTGATATCCGTTCGCTTTGAGGTTCACCGTGGCCGCTTACAATCTGCGTCAGTTGAAATACTTCATCACCACCGTCGAATGCGGCAGCGTCGCCGAAGCGTCGCGCAAGCTGTACATCGCGCAACCGGCGATTTCCACGGCGATCAAGGGGCTGGAAGACAGCTTCGGCGTGCAACTGCTGATCCGCCATCACGCCCAGGGCGTGTCCCTGACACCCAGCGGCGCGCGGTTCTTCCGCAAGGCCCAGGAACTGCTGCGCATGGCCAAGGAGTTCGAACAGAACGCCCTCGCCGACAACGACGTGGTGGCCGGACAGATCGATATCGGCTGTTTCGAAACGGTAGCGCCGCTGTACCTGCCGCAACTGATTGCCGGGTTCTCGGCGCTGTATCCGGGGGTGAAGATTCGCATCCGCGACGGCGAACAACAGGAACTGGTGCAAGGCCTGACCTCGGGCACCTTCGATCTGGCAATCCTGTACAAGCACGACCTCGACGCCACCATCGAAACCGAACCGCTGATGCCGGCCCAGCGGCCTTACGCCTTGCTGCCGGCGGATCACCGCTTCGCCCAGCTCAAACAGGTTTCGCTGCGAGACCTGTGCCTGGAACCGATGATCCTGCTCGACGTGCAACCGAGCCGCACCTACTTCGTCAGCCTGTTCGAAGAACTCGGACTGTCGCCGCGCATCGAGTTCAGCTCACCTTCGATCGAAATGGTACGCGGCATGGTCGGCCAGGGTTTCGGCTTCTCGATCCTGGTGACCCGCCCGCACTCGGAATGCACCTACGACGGCAAGAAAGTCGTGTGCGTCGACATCGTCGAAGACGTCACCGGCTCGGGTCTGGTGGCGGCGTGGCTCAAGCGCGGGCAACTGACCAAACCGGCGCAGTTGTTTGCCGATTATTGCCGAGAGCAACTGACCGCGAAGGCGAATGCTTGAAAGCTCAAAATCAAAAGATCGCTATCAGCGACCGCTGATCGCTAAATCGACCTACCTGTTATTTCTGACAGTAGACGCGACAACCTGAAAGGAGCTTGATGTAACCGGACTGCAATGGCCGGCGTAAGCCTATGACCATGTATTTGACCGGTCCTCACATTGATTACTTTAGGGAGTCAAATGTCATGAATGACGATACTCAATCCAGCACCCCTTCCTTCGCAGAGGCGAAACCACTTGGCCCGGAGGATACAGCCTTCATTAGCGAGCTTCATGCATTGCTGGAACGGCATGGGAACATCAATCGTTTTGGAGTTCTCCTGCTACATGATCATTTCTCAGTGAAGGGAGATGAAATCATGCTGGAAACCAATGACCCTCACGCTCGTACTCTCCACATGGAAGTCGTCAAGCGTACAGATTTGCCAGCGGGAAAATTCACCAGTTGGCGTCTGTCCGGCAGTAAAAAAGGGGAGGTCGAGGCACTCACCTTTTGTGGACGTGCTTGCTATTAGGTGGAGCGGCTTCTACCCACGGTGAGAGGCAAGGCAACCCGCCTTGCATAACCAGGCGGGTTACCAATCAAATCGCTAAAAATCAGGTACCGCGCGGTTTTGCCCGAGCAGTGGCTTCAGCCACCAGCGGATCATCCGGCCAGTAATGCTTTGGATACCGTCCCTTCAGATCCTTCTTCACCTCGGCATAAGTGCTGCGCCAGAAGTTGGCCAGATCCTGCGTAACCTGCACCGGGCGCCGTGCGGGCGACAGCAGGTGCAGCTTGACCACTTGCCGGCCGCCGGCGATGCACGGTGTTTCGGCGAGGCCGAACAGCTCCTGTAAGCGCACCGCGAGAATCGGCGGTTGCTCGCTGTAGTCGAGGCGAATCGACGAGCCCGACGGCACGCTCAGGTGATGCGGTGCCTGCTCGTCGAGTTGTTGCGGCAGTGGCCAAGGCAGCAGATTGCGCACGATGCTCGACAGGTCGAGGTTGGCGAAATGGCTGAGGCGCGAAACCTTGCCCAGATAAGGCATCAGCCAGTCCTCGAGGGTTTTCAGCAGCGTCGCGTCGCTGACATCCGGCCATTGGCTGTCGCCCTTGGCGTCCAGGTCGAGCTGGCGCAGCAACGCGACTCGCGCCTGCCACTGGCGCAGCTCCGGGGTCCACGGCAGCAGCTCCAGACCTTTGCGCCGCACCAGATTGACCAGCGCCTGACTGCGGGCATTTTCGTCGAGACCGGTCAGCGGTTCGCGGCTGAGGATCAGTTCGCCCACCTTGCGCTGACGCTCGGCGCGCAACACGCCTTCGCGTTCGTCCCAGTCCAGTTGATCGACGTTGTGCACCTGTTCGGCGAGCACCGAATCGAACAGCGCCGGATCAAAATCCGCCGCCAGATAGATCCGTTCTTCACGCTGGCCTTGGCGGCTGCCGAGGTCGGCGATCACGATCCACGGTTGCTTCATCAGGCTGTCGGCTTCGGCGAACAGCGCCGCACGACCGTTGGCCAGACGATATTCGGCGCCACCAGGACGCCGCTGCTGTGCAACGCGATCCGGGTAGGCCAACGCCAGCAAGGCACCGAGCCAGCGCGGATGATCCGGGTCGGCGACCGGCTCGCTCGGTTGCCCACGCAAGTAGCCGCGATATTGCCGCGCCAATTGCCGGGCGCGCTGCACACCGCCCTGGGCACCACGAGCCGCGCGCTCTTCGCCGGACAGCAGCGCCAGACGACTGTGCAGATCGGCCCCGGCGCCACGCAAAATGTCGCGCTCGCCGAGCAACGCGGCGACGTCGCACGCCATGTTTGCCAATCCCAGTGCCTGACCGCGCAACAGCAAATGGGCGATGCGCGGATGTGCCGGCAATTCAGCCATGGCTTGACCGTGGCGGTTGAGGCTTTCGCCGTCCAGCGCACCGAGGCGCTGCAACAGGTCTTGAGCCTGTGCATAAGCGGCGGCCGGCGGCACGTCCAGCCAGATCAGATCACTCGGCGCCACACCCCAGCGCCCGAGTTGCAAGGCCAGGCCCGCAAGATCTGCCGAGAGGATTTCCGCGCTGCCATAAGCCGCCAGTTGCTCATGCTGGTCCTGCGACCACAGGCGATAACACACGCCCGGTTCCAGACGCCCGGCCCGGCCGGCACGCTGGGTGGCACTGGCCTTCGAGATGCGCTGAGTGTCGAGGCGGGTCATGCCGCTGCCCGGATCGAAACGCGGCACCCGCGCCAGCCCGGCGTCGATCACCACGCGCACACCGTTAATGGTCAGGCTGGTCTCGGCGATGTTGGTGGCCAGCACCACTTTGCGCTGGCCCGGCGGGGCCGGGTCGATGGCGGCACGTTGCGCGTTCAGGTCGAGTTCGCCGTGCAACGGGCAGAGCAACACATCGCTGCGCTCACCGATGGCGTCCGCCAACTGCTGATGAACCCGGCGGATTTCCGCCTGCCCCGGCAGAAACACCAACAGGCTGCCGGTTTCATCGTGCAGCGCTTCGAGCACCGTTTGCGTGACGCGTTGATCGATGTATTCGCCGGGCTGGAACGGCCGGCCCCAGCGCATCGTCACCGGGAACATCCGGCCTTCGCTGCGCAGGATCGGTGCGTCGTCGAGCAGCCCGGCCAGACGTTCACCTTCAAGGGTGGCGGACATCAGCAGAATCTTCAGCGGTTGTTCAGCTCGAAACAGCTCGCGACCGTTCAGACTGAGCGCCAGCGCCAGATCGGCGTCGAGGCTGCGTTCGTGAAATTCGTCGAAGATCAGCAGACCCACGCCTTCCAGCGCCGGGTCGTCCTGCAAGCGCCGGGTGAGGATGCCTTCGGTGACCACCTCGATGCGGGTGTTGGGGCCGACCTTGCTATCGAGGCGGATGCGATAACCGACGGTTTCACCGACCTTCTCGCCCAGCTCGCTGGCCAGCCGTTCCGCGGCTGCGCGGGCGGCCAGCCGACGCGGTTCGAGCATGAGAATGGTCTGCCCGTTCAGCCACGCTTCATTGAGCAGGGCCAAGGGCACGCGGGTGGTTTTACCGGCGCCGGGCGGTGCTTCGAGCACGGCTTCGTGGCGTGTCGCGAGGGCTTCACGCAGGGCGGGTAAAACGTCATCGATCGGCAACGAATTCATGCTGGCTCCAAAACAGAGGGCCGAGTATAACGGCGAACTGCCAGGCGTTCGTCAGGGTCTTAACTTCACACGATGACGCTTCGTTAACAGATGACTCAGGAGATTCCCATGCGCTTACCTTTTCGCCTGATCGGCGGTGTACTGGTTGCCACCCTGCTCACTCAGATCACCGCGTGCGGTTCGATTTTCTATCCCGACCGGCGCGGCCAGATCGACGGCAAGATCGACCCGGCGATCGCCGTGCTCGATGCCGTGGGCCTACTGTTCTATATCCTTCCTGGCGTAATCGCGTTTGCCGTGGACTTCGCCACCGGCGCGATCTACTTCGAACCGGGCCACACGGCGCAAGTCGATCCGGCCAAGCTCAAGCAAGCCATCGGCCCGGACGGCCAGGTCGATAACCTGAAGTTGCAGGCTATTCTCGAAACCGAGCTGGGCCGCAATCTGCCGCTGGACGACCCGCGCCTGATCCAGCACAAGGGCAGCACCCAGCAACTGGCGATGTTCGGCCTGCAACCTGCCGCATAAGGAATTGACGCACCCATGACCACAAGCACCGAACACGCCCGCCTGCTGCGGCTGGCGACCCGCGCCTCGGTGGCGGTGGCCTGTACGCTGATCATCGCCAAAGCCATCGCCTGGTGGCTGAGCGGTTCGGTGAGCATGCTCGCCGGCCTCACCGACTCGGCCCTCGATGGCGTCACCTCGCTGCTCAATCTGCTGGCGGTGCATTACGCGCTGCGCCCGGCGGATGACGATCATCGTTATGGGCACGGCAAGGCCGAATCCCTGGCGGGCATGGCGCAGGCGCTGTTCATTGGCGGCAGTGCGGTGCTGATCGCGTTTCAGGCTTATGAGCGCCTGAAACATCCCGAGCCACTCGGCGCGCCGTGGCTGAGCATTGGTGTGATCGTATTTTCCCTGCTGCTGACTGTCGCACTGTTGATGCTGCAGCATCGGGTCATCAAGCAGACCGGCTCCAACGCCGTGCGGGCGGACTCGCTGCATTACCGTTCGGACCTGTTGCTTAACGGCAGCATTCTGATTGCGCTGGTGCTGGCCGGGGTGGGGTTCGAGCAGCTGGATGCGTGGTTCGGTCTGGGGATCGCGGCGTACATCCTATGGAGCGCGATCCAGATCGCCCGGGAAAGTTTTTCGGTGCTGATGGATGAAGAGCTGCCGGCGGATGTCAGTCAGCACATGCTCGAACTGGCCTGCAGCGTACCGGGCGTGTTGGGCGCGCATGATTTGCGCACGCGGATTTCCGGCAATCACTGGTTCGTGCAGTTGCACCTGGAACTGCCGGGGGAACTGACGCTGTCAGTGGCTCACGGCATCAGCGATCAGGCGGCGGATGCCATTCACAAAGCCTACCCACGGGCCGAAGTGCTGGTGCACGCCGACCCGCAGGAAGTGGTCAAAGCCGCTCGGGCTCAGTAGTTGACCTGATAACCGCGACTGCTCAGGCAATTGCCCTGGGCCTGGCGGTAGGCCTGCACCACTTCGGGCGCCGGTTGGTAAGTCGCGGTGCGCGGATTGAAGCCGCTCTGCTGCACCGCGTACTGATAACACTCGTACCCGTCGCGCTGAACCTGCTCCGGTGACTGACCGTTGGCCGGATAGGCCTCCACGTCGTAGCCATTGCCGGTCGGCTGCGGTGGTTGCTGCACCGGCGGTTCGACCACCACGTAATCCTGCGTCGCTTCCTGATAGGCGTAGTACGAGCCGGCGGCGAGGAACAGCAGCGAACCGCCGATCCACACCTCACGAGCGTAATCCGGCAGGTACTGGATGCGAATTCCGCGCGGCGGTTGGACCACGATGTAGCGCGGGCCTTGCGGGCGATACCAGTAGCCGCCGGAGTAGAAATAGTCCTGGCCGCGATACGGCACGCGGTAGTCGCGATCCGGGAAACGATCGATTACATGACCCGGCCGGTATTGCGGACCGGGGCCCCAGCCGTTGCCATGCCCGTCGGGGCGACCCGGCCAGCGGTTGTCGTTGGGGCGGTTGCCGGTCTGCCAGTTCTGGTGATAACCATTCTGCGGACGCTCGTCGCGGTAGTAACCCTGACGCGGTTCCTGGGTCTGGCGCACGGTGTCGGGGCGCGGCTGGATCGGCAGGTCATTGGCCGGCAGTTGCGGCGGCGGTGGCGGCTGGCGCACCGGGTTGGGGTTGTAGGCCGGACGTGGCTGGTTCTGGTTCTGCCACTGGCCATTGTTCGGTTGGCCGCGGTTCTGCTGGCCGTTGTGCTCGAACTGGCGGCTATTGTCGCCACGGATGATGTCGTTGTTCTGCCGCTGCGGATTGTCTTGGCCGCGCTGCTGATTGCCGCCGCCATGCCCCGGATTGTTACCCTGATGCTCCGGCCCGCGTCCGCCGCCGTCGGGGCCGCGATTCTGCGGCTCATCCGCCAGCGCTTGCGCACCGATACTCACACACAGAAAACCAACACTGGCCAGACGCCAGATGCGCGACTTCATGAAATTCCTCACTGCGGACTAGCGCCTGAAATTAAGAGGGCTTGTAGCTAAGACCGGGAATGGACACACCGGGTTCTGCTACAGGTTATCAGTCACGCCATTTATTTATTGAGCGAGATGGGCCAAATCGCGGGCAAGAAAAAAGGGAGACCCGTCGGCCTCCCTTTTAGAGAACTTCGTCCTGGCTCGACGCTTTTGACGTCGGCTCACCTCACGCCGTCTTCTGGACAGTGTGCAGCTCGGGGGCCGGCACAACCCCGGTGGGGGTGGCGGCCGCGGCGGGCCGGATTGGGCGGGCCGCAGTGGACTGTGTTACCGAGCAGTGATTCTGGTGATAAGAATAGGCCCGGAGCTGCGACAGATGATTGCGAAGATTGCTCAAATAAACATCACTTGCGCAATTTTTAACCCTGGATAGATAATCCGCCGCAATAGTTAAGACAAAGGACCGTTTGATGAGCAAACTCGACCGTTACGACCTGAGTATTTTGGCGGAATTGCAGCGCGACGCCCGCATCTCCAACCAGGAACTGGCCGAGCGCATCGGTCTGTCGCCCTCCCCGTGCTCGCGCCGGGTCAAGCAACTGGAGGATGACGGCTACATCTCCCGTCAGGTCGCCCTGCTCGATCGCAAGATGCTCGGCCTGAGCCTGACCGCCTACGTGCTGATCGGCATGGACCGGCACACGCCGGAGCGTTTCGAGAACTTCGAAGCCGCAATCCGCACTTTGCCGCAAGTGCTGGAATGCAGCCTGGTGACCGGGGTGGATGCCGACTATCAGCTGAAAGTGGTGGTGCCGGACATGGATCACTATCAGAAGCTGCTGCTGGGGCATCTGACACGGATCGAAGGCGTGACCAGCGTGCGCTCGAGCTTTGTGCTGAATCAGGTGCTCAACAGCACCGAACTGCCGCTGACTCACCTGCGCAACTGAAATCGACGAATGACTGCGGCACACCGACGCAGGTCAATGCTGCGTCGTTCACCGCTGGCGTATACTCCCGGCCGCCCTTTCAGCCGCGCAGCGCCGGAGATGCCCGATGGATCCAGCAGTATTTGAAGAGTGGATGATGACTGGCCTTGTCAGCATCCTGATCATTTTCATGGGTTTCATCGTCTGGGATCTGGCGAAGAAATCCAAGGCCGGGCGCTTCGGCTCGTTCATTCTGTTCTTCGTGCTGGGCCTGGGCGTGGCCGCGTTCATCATCAAGAGTGTGGTGATCGGCCTGATCGAGTCCGGCGCCTTATAAGCGCGCCGGCACTTCTTTCCACTGGCCCTGATCGAGCCCTTCGATCGTCCAGTCACCAATCCTGACCCGCACCAGCCGCAACGTCGGCAGCCCCACCGCCGCCGTCATCCGCCGCACCTGGCGGTTGCGCCCTTCGCGAATCACCAGCTCCAGCCAGGTTGTCGGAATCGTTGCGCGAAAGCGTACCGGCGGATTGCGCGGCCACAGCTCGGGCTCATCCAGTTGCCGCGCTTGCGCGGGCAAGGTCATGCCGTCATTCAGCTCGACGCCGTCACGCAGGCGCTGCAACTGCTCGGCTGTCGGCACGCCTTCGACCTGCACCCAATAGGTTTTCGCCAGCTTGTGCTTCGGGTCGGCGATCCGCGCCTGCAACTGGCCGTCGTTGGTCAGCAGCAGTAAACCTTCGCTGTCGCGGTCCAGCCGCCCGGCCGGGTAGATGCCCGGAATGTCGATGTAATCCTTGAGCGTCGCCCGCCCTTCACCGTCGCTGAACTGCGTCAGCACATCGAACGGTTTGTTGAACAGGATCAGCTTCGGCTCAGCGGGCGGTGCCTTGGCGACACGGCGCGGGGCTGAAGAAGCTGGCTTCGCGCCGGGACGGCGGGAAGGTGGACGTTGGGGACGGGACATAAGTGCACAGGCATTTGGCGATCAGGGCTGACAATGCTAGTGCCCCGACCGCCAAATGACCATGACAAACCGTTAGCGGAACGGCGGTTCGTCGAAGCTGCGCAGTTTGCGCGAGTGCAGCGAGTTGAGCTCGGTGCGCAGCAGATCCACCGCTTCAATGCCGATCTTCAAGTGCTGACTGACCGCACGTTCGTAAAACGCGTTGGCCGAACCCGGCAGCTTGATTTCACTGTGCAGCGGCTTGTCCGAAACGCACAGCAACGTGCCGTACGGCACTCGCAGGCGATAACCCTGGGCGGCGATGGTGCCGCTTTCCATGTCCACCGCCACGGCGCGGGACAGGTTGATCAGCGGTCGCTCCTGGGCCCAACGCAGTTCCCAGTTACGGTCGTCGTAGGTCAGCACGGTGCCGGTGCGCAGGCGTTTCTTCAGTTCTTCGCCTTTTTCGCCGGTGATGTTGGCCGCCGCTTGTTGCAGCGCCAGTTGCACTTCGGCCAGGGCCGGAATCGGAATGTTCGGCGGCACCACCCGGTCGAGAATCCCGTCGCGACGCATGTAAGCGTGAGCCAGCACGTAGTCGCCGATGGTCTGCGACTGACGCAGGCCGCCGCAGTGACCGATCATCAGCCAGCAATGCGGACGCAGCACGGCCAGGTGGTCGGTGATGTTCTTGGCATTGGACGGGCCGACGCCGATGTTGACCAAGGTCACGCCGTGGCCATCGCTGGCGATCAGGTGATAGGCCGGCATCTGGTAGCGGTGCCAGACCACGCCGGCGGCAATCGCCGACGCTTCACCGTGATCCATACCCTTTTCGATGATCACGTTGCCCGGCAGCACCATGCGCACGAAGCGCGGGTCGCGGCGAAGTTGCTCCAGGCCATGAACGATGAACTGGTCGACATAACGATGGTAGTTGGTCAGCAGGATCCACGGTTGCACATGGCGCCAGTCGCTGCCGGTGTAGTGCACCAGACGACGAAGCGAGAAGTCGACGCGCGCCGCATCGAACAGCGCCAGCGGCAGCGGATCGGTGTTTTCCCAGTCGTAGAGGCCATCGGCGATGCCATCGGTGGCGGCGGACAGGTCGGTACTCGGGAACACTCGCGCCAGCACGGCAGCCGTGACGCCGGAGCCGGCCAGTTCATCGCCCTGCTCGACCACGTACGGGTACGGAATGTTCTGCCCGCTGACCCCGACTTCGACGGTCACGGTGAAGTCGTGCATCAGCGGCGTGAGCTGCTCGAGCAGGTATTTGCGAAACGCCTTCGGATGGGTAACGGTCACGCTGTAGGTGCCCGGCAGCTGCACCTTGGCGTAGGCGCGGGTGGTCTGCGGGACTTCACCCTGGCAGTGGTAGGTCAGACGCAGTTCGGGATAACGGAACAGGGCACGTTGCTCGGCGTCGGGCTCGACGCGGTCCTTGAGGTAACGCTTGAGCGCCGAGTTCAGCGCCGTGGTGGCCTGCTCATGCAGCTCGGCCAGACGATCCACGGCCTGTTCGGCGGTTTGAACGACAATAAACGCTTCGGTCACGATCAGCTTCCTGTGTTCTGACTTGCAGGGCTTCATCTTGCCTGCATCGTGGCGTCACGGAAACAGTGGCGTTGTGGGTTCACCCTAATCTTTCAAACAATGAAGATACCTGTGGGAGCGGGCTTGCCCGCGATGAGGCCATCACATTCAACATCGATGTTGACTGACAGGCCGTCATCGCTGGCAAGCCAGCTCCCACAGGGTATTGCAGTGTGTGGGAGATTTGCTTCAGAAACCTTGCGGTGTCGAGCGAGCGACGATGGCCTCGACATCCAGCCCACGCGGCAACGCGCCGTAGACCCGGCCGCCACCGCTCAGGCGACTGGCGATAAAAGCATCGCTGACCGCCGAATTCCCGGCCTCCAGCAGCAGCTTAGCTTGCAGTCCCAAAGCGATGTCTTCGGTCAATTGCCGAGCGCGGTACTGAATGTCACTGGTGTCCTTGAACTGCGCCTGCAATTGCTGAATGTGCGCGGCCAGACGCTTGTCTCCATGGCCGTCGCCCAACTCGCTGAACAGCACATCGAGCACGCCCGGCTCTTTCGACAAGGCGCGCAGCACGTCGAGGCATTGCACGTTGCCGGAGCCTTCCCACGTCGAGTTCACCGGTGCCTCGCGGTACAGACGCGGCAGAATGCTGTCTTCGACATACCCGGCGCCGCCCATACACTCGGCGGCTTCGTTGATCATCCCCGGCGCACGTTTGCAGATCCAGTATTTGCCCACCGCTGTCACCAACCGGGCGAACTGCGCTTCATGGCCGTCGTCCAGATGATCCAGCGCCTTGCCCATGCGCAGGCTCAGACCCAGCGCGGCTTCGCTTTCCAGCGCCAGATCGGCCAGCACGTTCTGCATCAGCGGTTGTTCGCTGAGCAGTTTGCCGCCGACCTTGCGATGGGCGCAGTGATGACTGGCCTGGGTCAGCGCCTGACGCATCAGCGAACTGGAGCCGACCATGCAGTCGAAACGGGTCATCGCCACCATCTCGATGATGGTCGGCACCCCGCGTCCTTCCTCGCCGACCATCCACGCCAGCGCACCACGGAACTCCACTTCGCTGGAGGCGTTGGACTGGTTGCCGAGTTTGTTTTTCAGGCGCTGGATGTAGAACTGGTTGCGCGTGTCGTCCGGACGATGGCGCGGCAGCAGGAAACAGCTCAGGCCCTTGTCGGTCTGCGCCAGCGTCAGGAACGCATCACACATCGGCGCCGAACAGAACCACTTGTGCCCCACCAGTTCATAAGCCTGGCCCGGGCCACTGGCGCCGACCGGATAAGCCTTGGTGGTGTTGGCGCGCACGTCGGTGCCACCCTGCTTCTCGGTCATCGCCATGCCGATGGTTACGCCAGCCTTGTGGGCCATGCCGACATTGCGCGGGTCGTATTCGGTGGCGAGGATTTTCGGCAGCCACTGCTCGGCCAGATTCGGCTGCAAACGCATCGCCGGCACACTGGCGAAGGTCATGGTCAGCGGGCAGCCACTGCCGGCTTCTGCCTGGCTGTGCAAATAGGTCATGGAGGCACGGGCAACATGAGCGCCGTCCTGTGGATGAGCCCAGGGCAACGACGTCAAGCCATGTTCGATGGCGGTGCGCATCAGCTCGTGATACGCCGGATGAAACTCCACCAGGTCGATGCGATGACCGTAGCGGTCATGGCTGGCGAACACCGGTTTGTTTTGATTGGCGAGGAACCCGGCCTCCATCAACGGGCCGCCGGCCAAGGCGCCGTAAGCGTCGATCCGCGACTCGGCCCAACCGGCGCCGAACCGCCGCGACCACTCCTGCAATGGCAGGTCGATGCGGTAGAGGTTGGTGCCGTCCAGCGACGGTGGCTGGTTGGTGACTTCGTGGGTTTCGGCGAACTGATGCAGGTTCATGACGGGGCTCCTTGATCGGCCAGAGCTTCAGTTAAGCACCGCCCCCGAACCGATCAAAGTGTCATATCGGCCTAAATACCGGCGCTTTCACCCTGTCAGCAGCTCAATAGCCGCCGCTGCATCGCCACCTGCAGATCCTCGAATTTCACTGGCTTGCTCAGGTAGTCGATCGAGCCACCCGACGCGCAATGCTCTCGATCCGCCCCCAGCGCGATCATGAACACCGGTAGATAAGCGCATCCCGGCAGGTCACGAATCTGGCAACACAGCGATGCTCCATCCAGCGGCGGCAACTGGCAATCGATCAGCACGGCATCGAAACGCTCGCGCTGCAAGCAGTCGAGCGCCGCCGCGCCGTGGTCGGCGGTGCGCACCCGGAAACCGAGCTTGAGCAACATGCCTCGCATCACCAGTTGGTTGACGCTGTTGTCGTCCACCAGCAGCACGGTGCAATCCTGCGGCGCGCGCACGGTGTCGCGGCTGAACACCGGCACGGCTTCAACTTCCGGCAAATCAAACTCGACATCCAGTTGAAAGCGGCTGCCACTGCCCGGTTCGGAGCGGTGTGTCAGCTTGCCACCGAGCAATTCCACCAATTGACGGCAGATCGCAAGACCGACGCCCAGCCCGCCGTACTCGCGGGTCATCGAACCGTCGAGCTGGAAGAACCGCTGATACATCGTCGCCTCGCCCAGATCGGTAAAACCGATGCCGGTGTCGATCACCGCAAAGGACAGCGCCAGGCGATTGTCCGTCGACGGTTTGCCGGTGACCCGCAAGGCGAGGCCGCCGACGCGGGTGAACTTGATCGCGTTGTCCAGCAGGCATTCCAGGCATTGCGCGAGTTTGGCGCTGTCGCCGTGCAGGCGATCCGGCAGGGTCGGCAGCACGTCGACCTTGAAGTCCAGCGACTTGCTCGAAGCATTGCCATCGAACTGAATCCGCAACGCCTCGACCACCCCGCGCAGGCTGAAACTGCCCGGCGTGGCTTTGAGCTTGCCGGCCTGCAATTCGGTCAGGGTCAGGATGCCGTTGACCATGCGCATCATGTCTCGCGCCGAACCGGCGGCGGTCTGCTGGTATTGCTCCAGTTCCGGATCGAGTTCGACGGTCTGCATCAGCTCCAGCGAACCGATCACCCCGTTCATCGGCGTGCGTAGTTCGTGGGTCAGGGTCGCGAGGAATTCGTCCTTGAGCTTGTTGCTGTGGGCCAATTGCTGGTTCAGCACTTCAAGTTTCTGGCCGGCGTCGAACAGGGTCTGCGCCTGTTGTTCGCGCATGGCGTTGATGCGGTCAGCCAGGGCCAGGGACAGCAGCGCCACTTCAATGGCCGAACCGATCTGACTGGCGTACATGGTCAGGAACACATTCGGCAGCAGGCCCAGCACCATCATCGTGTTGACGATGCCGCCGATCAGGAACGCCGACCAGGCAATGATGAAATAACGCGCCACCCGCAGGCCGCGCCACCAGGCCAGGATCCCGGCGGCGAAAATCACCACGGTAAAGGTCAGGGCCAGGGTCGTCGCCAGGCGCAGGGCCAGGCCATAACTGGTCATCAACGACAGGCCGATCACCACGGCGCCGAACGCTATCAGGGCAATCAGCAGGCGATCGAGCCAGCGGCTGTGGTTCCTGGTCTGCAGGAAGCTGCGGGCGAACTGGCTGCCGAACAGCCCCGCACAACCGATGAAGAACGGCGTGGCGGCGTTGGCCCACCACGGGTTGTCCGGCCAGAAATACTCGACCGCCGCGCCGTTGACCGAGAGCTGATAAAGGCCGAACGAAGCGATATAGAAGATGTAATAGAGGTAACTGGTGTCGCGCACGCTGAGATAGATGAACAGGTTGTAGACCAGCATCCCCAGCAGCACACCATAAATGATCCCCAGCACGTACAGGCGCACCGGCTGGTCTTCAAGGTACGCGGTGCTCGACCACAACGTCACCGGCGCCTGGATCGAGCCTTCGCTGGACAACCGCAGGTAAACGGTTCGTTGCTGATCCGGCTTGAACGCCAGGTCGAACAGGTAATTGTTCTGGCGGATCTCGCGACTGGCGAACGGCAAGGCGTCCCCTGTCTGTCGCACCAGACGGTAGTCACCGGCCGCATCGGGCAGATACAGGTCGAGATGATCGAGCGGCGGATACGCCAGTTCCAGCAGCCAGCTGCGCTGCGCCGACGGGTGGGTCGGGCGGTAATGCAGGTCGATCTTCAGCCAGAACGCCGAGCGCGAATAACCGGCATTGAGCGTGGCTTTGTCATGGGGTTTGAAGTTTCCGGCGGCGGCTTGCGCGCGGACGTCGGCAATGCTCGCCTGACCGCTCGGGTCTTCGAACACTTGCAGGGATCGACCCAGCGGGAGGCTCTGGGTGAACTCGTCGAACTCGACGGCGCTTGCCAGGAGGGGCAAGCAGAACAGCAACATCAACAAATAGCGCATTGAAGCCCCAGCGTGGCTTGGCCGGTTGTGTCAGGAAGCCCCCCATTCCCTTTGAGATGACGTAAAACCGGTATTACCTGTTATTGGTTTGGATCCACTCTAGCATAGCCGTTGATGGCCATTGAGCACCATGGAAATTTTTCCCACAAAGGCTCTAGAACGGGCGTTCCAGAGCAAAACACCGGGCTAGAGCTGTTGGCTCGGTCAGATTGTGACAAGCGCTGTGGATCTCGCTACCCGGGTTATCGGCCGCGCACTGCGCCACAACACCCGGAAAACAGGTTTGGTGGTAAGCTCGCGCACCATGAATATCTACAGCTCACGCCCCGTTGTCCTCTGTCTCTCCGGCCACGACCCCAGTGGTGGCGCCGGCCTGCAGGCAGATATCGAAGCCCTGCTCGCTCAGGGTTGCCATGCGGCTCCGGCCGTCACCGCCCTGACCGTGCAAGACACCGTCAACGTCACTGACTTTCGCGTCCTCGACCGTGAGTGGGTACTGGCCCAGGCCAATGCCGTGCTCAACGACTCCGAAGTCGCGGCGGTGAAACTGGGCATGCTCGGTTCCCTGGAAATGGTCGACACCGTCGTCGAACTGCTTCAGGCGCACCCGCACTTGCCAGTGGTCTGCGACCCGGTGCTGCGTGCCGGCGGCGGCGGACGCCTGGGCAAGGACGAAGTCGGCTACGCCATGCGCGAACGCCTGCTGCCGCTGTCGATCATCGCCACCCCCAACCTTCCCGAAGCCCGGATCCTTGCCGAACTGCCGGAAGGCACCGCGGACGAGTGCGCTGAAAAACTCCTGCCGTTCATCAAGAACCTGCTGATCACCGGCGGTCACGGCGACGAAACCGAAATCCACAACCGCCTGTACAGCCGCGACGGTCTGCGCGAAACCTTCAAGTGCCAGCGCCTGCCCGGCAGCTATCACGGTTCCGGCTGCACCCTGGCCAGCACCCTCGCCGGCCGCCTGGCACTGGGCGAAAACCTCGCCAGCGCGGTGCGTACTGCGCTGGATTACACCTGGCGCACCCTGCGCGATGCCGAACAGCTGGGCAAAGGCCAGTTCGTGCCGCGTCGTCTGCCGCTGGATTTCTGTTCCTGATGTTCCGAGCCTGAGGTCTGCGCGATGAAACTACGTGGCCTGTATGCCATCACCGACAGCCAGTTGCTGGCCGGCAAGTTTCTGTCCTACGTGGAGGCGGCGCTGGAAGGCGGCGTCACCCTGCTGCAATACCGCGACAAGAGCAGCGACGAGGCCCGCCGTCTGCGTGAGGCCGAAGCCCTGCGCGATCTGTGCGAGCGCTACAAGACGCAACTGATCATCAACGATGACGCCGAACTGGCCGCGCGCCTGAACGTCGGCGTGCACCTGGGCCAGACCGACGGCCCGCTGTCGCCGACCCGCGCCCTGCTCGGCTCCAAGGCGATCATCGGTTCGACCTGCCACGCGCAGCTGGAACTGGCCGAACAGGCCGCCAGGGAAGGCGCGAGTTACGTCGCCTTCGGTCGGTTCTTCAATTCCAACACCAAACCCGGTGCACCGAGTTGCAGCCTCGATCTGCTCGACGAAGCCAAGCGCACCCTGCACCTGCCGATCTGCGCGATCGGCGGCATCACCCTCGACAACGCTGCGCCATTGGTGGCCCACGGTGTCGATCTGCTGGCCGTGGTCCATGGCCTGTTCGGCGCCGACAGCAGCGCCGAAGTGACCCGCCGCGCCCGCGCCTTCAATGAATTATTAAAAGTCTGAGAGCCCGATCATGTCTCGTTCCGAAACCCTGTTTGCCAACGCCCAGAAACACATTCCCGGTGGCGTGAACTCGCCGGTGCGCGCGTTCAAGAGCGTTGGCGGCACGCCGCTGTTCTTCAAGCACGCCGAAGGCGCCTACGTCACTGACGAAGACGACAAGCGTTATGTGGATTACGTCGGCTCCTGGGGCCCGATGATCCTCGGCCACAGCCACCCGGACGTGCTGGACGCAGTGCGTAACCAGTTGCAGCACGGCCTGTCCTACGGCGCGCCGACCGCGATGGAAACCGAGATGGCCGACCTGGTCTGCTCGCTGGTGCCGTCGATGGAGATGGTGCGCATGGTCAGCTCCGGCACCGAAGCGACCATGAGCGCGATCCGTCTGGCCCGTGGTTTCACCGGCCGCGACAGCATCATCAAGTTCGAAGGCTGCTACCACGGTCACTCCGACAGCCTGCTGGTCAAGGCCGGCTCCGGCGCACTGACCCAAGGCGTACCAAGCTCGGCCGGCGTACCGGCAGCGTTCGCCAAACACACCCTGACCCTGCCGTTCAACGACATCGACGCGGTTGAAAAAATGCTCGCCGAAGTCGGTCAGGACGTGGCGTGCATCATCGTCGAGCCAGTGGCCGGCAACATGAACTGCGTACCGCCGGCGCCGGGTTTCCTCGAAGGCCTGCGCAGCCTGTGCGATAAGCACGGCGTGGTGCTGATTTTCGACGAAGTGATGACCGGTTTCCGCGTCGCCCTCGGCGGTGCCCAGGCCTACTACGGCGTAACCCCGGACCTGACCACCTTCGGCAAAATCATCGGTGGCGGCATGCCGGTCGGCTGTTTCGGCGGCAAACGCTCGATCATGGAACGCATCGCGCCGCTGGGCCCGGTCTATCAGGCAGGCACCCTGTCGGGTAACCCGCTGGCGATGGCCGCCGGCCTGACCACCTTGCGCCTGATCAGCCGTCCGGGTTTCCACGCCGAGCTGACCGATTACACCACGCGTCTGCTCGACGGCCTGCAACAGCGCGCCGATGCCGCCGGCATTCCGTTCGTGACCACCCAGGCGGGCGGCATGTTCGGTCTGTACTTCAGCGGTGCCGACGACATTGTTACGTTTGAAGACGTGATGGCCAGTGATGCAGCGCTGTTCGGCCGCTTCTTCCACCTGATGCTGGAAGGTGGCGTATATCTGGCACCGAGCGCCTTCGAAGCCGGTTTCACCTCGATCGCCCATGGCGAAGCCGAGCTGAAACTGACCCTCGACGCTGCCGAACGCGCCTTCGCCAAGTTGAAGTAAAACGCCCCGCCGCTGACGTTGGCCATTGCCAGCGTCAGCGTTCTCCTACATCTGCACGCCTTTTCCGACACGCCTGCCAAAAATCTCCCATAAAGTGGGCGATATATTTCCCGCGCAGCAGAAAATCGAGTAAAGACTTTGTAAGGATGGCCCTGCTTATTTCATAATGCGCGCTTATTGGATCCCTCGACGGGTCCGCGCGCCCTTCAGAGGTAAGTCGATTCCCATGAACCGCACCGGCCGCACCCTTGCCTTGGGCTGCCTGTTGCTCCTTCAGCCGCTGCTCGCACATGCACAAGCAGGCGGCAACTCGTTGTTGATCCCGGCGATGGGTCGCTGCACCCTCAATACTCAGCCGCAAGATGTCACGCAGGCCCTCGCCGCCTGCCAAAAGGCAGCGGATGAAGGGGATGCGCAAGCGCAATACGAGTTGGGTGAGTTCTACTACGACGGCAAGAATACGCCGCGCGACCTCAATCAAGCCCTGAGCTATTTCGAAAAGGCCTCGCTGCAGGGTCACGCCCAGGCGCAGTTCAAGCTCGGCACCATGTTCTTCCACGGGGAAGGCGTGCAGGCCAACAACATTCAGGCCTACATCGTGCTGAAGATGGCGGCGGTCAACGGCGCCGAAGACGCGCTCGACACCGCCGACGAAGTTTCTGAAAAGATGTCCCGCGAGGATCTCGAAACCGCGACCCAGGTGCTCGGGCAAATTTTCCGTAAATACCTGATGGAACTGCAAAGCGCCGACGGGCGTACGCCGTTCTCGCCCCTTCCCTGATTTCTCTATAGATTTTTCTGGCTTCTTCGCGAGCAAGCCCGCTCCCACATTGGATTGCATTCCCCTGTGGGAGCGGGCTTGCTCGCGAATGAGGCGACTCGGTCTTACGGTTTACTTCTCAGGCATCGGCATCGGAAACGGCATCACGTTACCAACGCCGCCACGGGCTTCGCTGATCTTCGGCGTTCCCAGACGCTCGACCTCGTCGATGCGCACGATCGAGTGCATCGGCACAAAGCTGCGCACCACACCTTCGAACTGCGCCTTGAGCTTTTCTTCGCTCGGGTCGACGACGACTTGCGTGCGCTCGCCAAAGACGAACTCTTCCACTTCCAGGAAGCCCCACAGATCACTTTGATAGATCTGTTTGGCGTACATTTCGAACACCTGGCCCTGGTTGAGGAAAATCACCTTGTAGATTGGAGCTTCGCGTTTGGTCATGGCGGGCGGACGACATCGGGGTAAAAAATGAGGGCGCGAACTATAGCATAGCCACCGGACGCACAGCTGTAGGAACCTGGGGACATGTTCCCTATAATGCGCGGTTCTTTGAACCACGTGACGACCCTATTCCATGGCCAAGAAGCTTTACATCGAAACCCACGGTTGCCAGATGAACGAGTACGACAGCTCGCGCATGGTCGATCTGCTGGGCGAACACCAGGCCCTGGAAGTCACGGCGCGCGCCGAAGATGCCGACGTGATTCTGCTCAACACCTGCTCGATTCGCGAACGCGCCCAGGACCGGGTGTACTCCCAGCTCGGCCGCTGGCGCGAACTGAAACTGGCGAACCCGGACATGGTGATCGCCGTCGGCGGTTGCGTGGCCAGCCAGGAAGGCGCGGCGATCCGTGATCGCGCGCCGTATGTCGACGTGGTGTTCGGCCCGCAGACCCTGCACCGCCTGCCGGAAATGATCGACGCCGCGCGCATCAGCAAGCTGCCGCAAGTCGACGTCTCGTTCCCGGAAATCGAAAAATTCGACCACCTGCCCGAGCCGCGCATCGACGGCCCCAGCGCCTACGTGTCGGTGATGGAAGGCTGCAGCAAGTACTGCACGTTCTGCGTGGTGCCTTACACCCGCGGCGAAGAAGTCAGCCGCCCGTTCGACGACGTGATCGCCGAGATCATCCACCTGGCCGAAAACGGTGTGCGTGAAGTGACCCTGCTGGGGCAGAACGTCAACGGTTATCGCGGGTTGACCCACGACGGTCGCCTGGCGGATCTGGCGGAACTGATCCGCGTGGTCGCGGCGGTCGACGGCATCGACCGCATTCGCTACACCACCTCGCACCCGCTGGAGTTCTCCGACAGCCTGATCCAGGCCCATGCCGAAGTGCCGGAACTGGTGAAGCACCTGCACTTGCCGGTGCAATCGGGTTCGGACCGGATCCTGGCCGCGATGAAGCGCAACCACACGGCACTGGAGTACAAATCCAAGCTGCGCAAACTGCGCGCCGCCGTACCGGGCATCTGCATCAGTTCGGACTTCATCGTCGGCTTCCCGGGGGAAACCGAGAAAGACTTCGAACAGACCATGAAGCTGATTGCCGACGTCGGTTTCGACTTTTCCTACTCGTTCGTCTACAGCCAGCGCCCGGGCACCCCGGCCGCCGATCTGGCCGACGACACCCCGGAAGAACTGAAGAAAGAACGCCTGAACGCCTTGCAGCACCGTTTGAATCAGCAAGGGTTCGAGATCAGCCGACAAATGGTCGGTTCGATCCAGCGGATTCTGGTGACCGATTATTCGAAGAAAGACCCGGGCGAGCTGCAAGGGCGAACCGAGAATAACCGTATCGTCAACTTCCGCTGCGACAATCCGACCCTGATCGGCCAGTTCGCCGACGTGCACATCGACGCGGCGCAACCGCACTCGCTGCGCGGCTCGCTGATCCAGTAACACCGCATATTTCCCTTGTGGGAGCGGGCTTGCTCGCGAAGACGTCGTATCAGCCACTATTGACTGTGCTGACACACCGCTTTCGCGAGCAAGCCCGCTCCCACAGGAACTGTGATTGATCTTGCGCTATTTAAGAGCTTTCGCACCCACGCCACTGGCGTTATCCTTCAATTCATCCCAATTGCCCCAGGGCGGCTAAATACGACCTTGAACGCACCCATCGAACCACATCGTTTTATCCTCGAGCCCTTTGAGGCTCGCCGCTTCGCCAATCTGTGCGGGCAGTTCGACGAGCACCTGCGCCTGATCGAACAGCGCCTGGCCATCGAGATCCGCAACCGCGGCAATCAGTTCGAGCTGATCGGCGAACCCAAGCACACCACTTCCGCGGAAAACCTGATTCGCCGCCTGTACCGGGAAACCAAGGGTTCTGAGCTGTCGCCGGATACGGTTCACCTGTTCCTCCAGGAATCGGCCGTCGAGCAACTGGACAACCACGCCCCCGCCGAAGCCTCCGTCGCCCTGCGCACCAAGAAAGGCATGATTCGCCCACGCGGCTTGAATCAGCTGCGCTACGTGAAGGAAATCCTCGGCAACGACATCAACTTCGGCATCGGCCCCGCCGGTACCGGCAAGACCTATCTGGCCGTGGCCTGCGCCGTCGATGCCCTGGAGCGCGAGCAGATCCGGCGCATCCTGCTGGTGCGTCCGGCGGTCGAAGCGGGTGAAAAACTCGGCTTCCTGCCCGGCGACCTGTCGCAGAAGATCGACCCGTACCTGCGCCCGCTCTACGACGCGCTGTACGAGATGCTCGGCTTCGAATACGTGGCCAAGCTGATCGAGCGTCAGGTGATCGAAGTTGCGCCGCTGGCCTACATGCGCGGTCGCACGCTGAACAACAGCTTCATCATTCTCGATGAAAGCCAGAACACCACCGTCGAGCAGATGAAGATGTTCCTGACCCGGATCGGTTTCGGCTCCACAGCTGTGATCACCGGCGACATCACCCAGGTCGACCTGCCGCGTGGCACCAAATCCGGACTTCATCACGTCATCGAAGTCCTGAAAGATGTGCCGGGCATCAGCTTCACCCATTTCCAGCCCAAAGACGTGGTGCGCCACCCGTTGGTGCAACGCATCGTCGAAGCCTACGAGCGCTTCGAGACGCGTATCGCTGAAGAAGCGCCAAAGGACACTCGCCACGATGCTTGAGCTTGACCTGCAAATCGCGACCGAAGCGTCTGCGCCGACCGAAGCCGAATTCCGCCAATGGTGCGAACTGGCCTTGCGTCAGCGCACCGCCGACTCGGAAATGACCATTCGTCTGGTCGACGAGGAAGAAGGCCGCGAACTGAACCACACCTGGCGGCACAAGGATTACGCGACCAACGTCCTGTCCTTTCCCGCCGAAGTGCCCGACGAGTTTCTCGACATTCCATTGCTGGGCGATCTGGTGATCTGCGTGGCCGTGGTCGAGCGCGAAGCTGCCGTACAGGGCAAGGAATTAAAGGCCCATTGGGCACATCTGGTCATTCACGGCTGCTTGCATCTGCTTGGTTACGACCATATAGATGACGAGGAAGCCGAGGAAATGGAAGCACTGGAACGCGAGTTGCTTGCCGAATTGGGTTATCCCGATCCGTACGCGGACGACGAAACCGAAACATCCCCTACCGTTACAACAAAGGATTCAGAGTAATCGCTATGAGCGAAGATCGATCGAGCAACGGGCAAAAGTCATGGCTGGGTAAACTGACCCAGGCTTTTGCCCACGAGCCGAAGAACCGCCAGGAGCTGCTGGAGCTGCTGCGCGATGCACATCAGAACAAACTGCTGGACAGCGAAGCGCTGGCCATCGTCGAAGGCGCCATCCAGGTGGCTGACCTGCAGGTTCGCGACATCATGGTGCCGCGCTCGCAGATGATCAGCATCAAGGCGACCCAGACACCCCGCGAATTCCTCCCCGCCGTGGTCGACTCGGCCCACTCGCGCTACCCGGTCATTGGCGAAAGCCATGACGACGTGATGGGCGTGCTGCTGGCCAAGGATCTGCTGCCGCTGATCCTCAAGGAGAACGGCGACAGCTTCAATATCAAGGACCTGCTGCGCCCGGCCACGTTCGTGCCGGAGTCCAAGCGCCTGAACGTGTTGCTGCGCGAATTCCGCGCCAACCACAACCACATGGCCATCGTGATCGACGAATACGGTGGTGTGGCCGGTCTGGTGACCATCGAAGACGTGCTCGAGCAGATCGTCGGCGACATCGAAGACGAACACGACGTCGAAGAAGACAGCTACATCAAGCCGCTGCCCAGCGGTGATTTCCTGATCAAGGCCCTGACGCCGATCGAAAACTTCAACGAGTTCTTCGACAGCGAATTCTCCGACGACGAGTTCGACACCGTCGGCGGGCTGGTGATGAGCGCGTTCGGGCACTTGCCAAAACGCAACGAAATCACTGAAATCGGCGCCTATCGCTTCCGCATCCTGAACGCCGACAGCCGTCGGATTCACTTGCTGCGACTCACGCCAATCGCCCGGTAAATTTAAGGACTGAAATGCGCTGGACAACCCGCCCCGGCTGGCCCGGTAACCTGCTGGCCGTGGCGGCCGGTGCAATCACCACCTTCGCTCTGGCACCGTTCGATCTCTGGCCGCTGGCCCTGCTGGCGGTCGGCCTGTTCTACGCCGGCCTGCGCGAGCTGAGCCCGCGTCAGGCACTGGGTCGTGGCTGGTGCTTCGGTTTCGGCCTGTTCGGCGCCGGCACCAGCTGGATCTATTACAGCATCCACCACTTCGGCGGAGCTTCGGTGCTGCTGGCCGGTTTCCTGATGCTGATCTTCACGGCGGCCATTGCCTGGTTCTTCGCCCTGCCCGCCTGGCTCTGGGCGCGCTGGTTGCGGCGTAACGAAGCGCCGGTGGCCGACGCCCTTGCATTTGCGGCGCTATGGGTAGGCCAGGAAGCTTTCCGCGGCTGGTTCCTCACCGGTTTTCCGTGGCTGTATTCCGGTTACAGCCAGCTCGATGGCCCGTTGGCCGGACTCGCGCCGGTGGGCGGCATGTGGCTGGTGTCGTTCGTCCTCGCACTGACCGCTGCACTGATCTACAACGCACCGCGCCTGCTGCAAACCCGCCGCAAAGCGTTCATCGCTGCTGGGCTGGTATTGCTGATAGGACCATGGGCAGCGGGCATTGCACTCAAGGGTCATGCCTGGACCAGCCCGGCCGGCGCGCCGCTGACCGTTGCTGCGATTCAGGGCAACGTCGCACAAAGCATGAAATGGGACCCGGCCGAGCTCAATGCGCAACTGGCGCTGTACCGCGACCTTAGCTTCCGCTCCAAACCGGCCGACCTGTTGATCTGGCCTGAAACCGCTGTCCCGGTGCTCAAGGAGTCCGCCGAGGGCTACCTGACCATGATGGGCAACTTCGCCGCCGAGCGTAAATCGGCGCTGATCACCGGCGTGCCGATCCGCGAAATGGTCCGTCACGAAAAACGCTTCTTCAACGGCATCACCGTAGTCGGCGAAGGCGACGGCACTTATCTGAAGCAGAAACTGGTGCCGTTCGGCGAATACGTACCGTTGCAGGACATCCTGCGCGGGCTGATCGCGTTCTTCGACCTGCCGATGTCCGACTTCGCCCGCGGCCCTGCCGATCAGGCGCTGTTGCAAGCGAAGGGCTACCAGATCGCGCCGTTCATCTGCTACGAAGTGGTGTATCCGGAATTCGCCGCAGGCCTGGCGGCACGCAGCGATCTGCTGCTGACGATCAGCAACGACACCTGGTTCGGTACGTCAATCGGCCCGCTGCAACACCTGCAAATGGCGCAGATGCGCGCGCTTGAAGCAGGACGCTGGATGATTCGCGCGACCAACAACGGCGTGACCGGGCTGATCAACCCGTTCGGCCAGATCACCGAGCGAATTCCGCAGTTCGAGCAGGGCGTGCTCTACGGCGAAGTGGTGCCGATGCACAACCTGACGCCGTATTTGCAATGGCGCTCGTGGCCGCTGATCATCCTGTGTGTGGTGCTGTTCGGCTGGGCGCTGATGACCAACCGGATGTCCAAGACACTCTGAAAACCCGCTCACTCCCGCGTCCTGCGCGGGAGTGATCACTCGGCTCTGCCATTCCCTCGGTAGAACAGCGAATAGCCGATCTGCCCCACCGCCTCGTTCATCAACTGCCCGCTCTGCCAGATCGACTTGAACTCCGGCAGCCAGCCGCCGAACGGTCGCGCATTGTCCGTGCCGAGGAAACCGACCGGCGCCGGCACGACCTCGAACCCGGCCTGTTGATAACTCCACACCGCTCGCGGCATGTGCCAGGCCTGGGTGACCAGCACGATGCGTTTGACGCCTTCCGGCAACAGCATTTTGGCGCTGAATTCGGCGTTCTCCCACGTAGTGCGGCTCTCTCCCTCCTGCCAGCGCACGGTCACGCCGAAGTCATCGCGCAGCGAATCCGCCATCAGCTTCGCCTCGGTCGGCGGCGTACCGTAATGCAGGCCGCCGCTGGTCAGAATCGGCAGCCCGGACGCCTTGGCCAGTCGCGCCGCATAACGTTGGCGCTCCAGCCCGACACCGGTCGGTTGATCTTCACCCCAGGCCAGATCGCCGCGCTCGCGGCCGGAGCCCAGCACCACAATCGCATCGGCGCGCTGCGCCAGGCTTTTCCATGCTTCCCGGGCCAGCGGCGGCTCGCGCTCCAGAGCTTTGGCGCCCCATTGCACGACCACCGGCAGACTCATCAGCAAAAAGCCGCCAAAACCCAGGGCGAAACACAGCCCGGCCAGTCGCGGCCGCGAACGTCGCAACCACCAGGCGACGAGTAGCAGCAACAAGAGAAGGCCTGGCGGCAATAGAAGTTGTTTAATGAAATAACGAAAAGGCATCGAGCATCTCCAGAGATGCCCGAAGCCTAAGTGGGTTGATACAGCGCGACAACCAGTAGGGTCGGATCCCGTTGAAAAAGATCCGCTTTTTGACCTGCCATGCGTTTACTTGGCCTGCAGAGTCCGCACTTTGACGGCGTCTCTGCCGGGTGCCTTGTCCTTGAGCCAGATGACCTTGGCCGAATGGGCAGCATCGAGCTGTTTCACTGCTTGTGACAGGTATCCGTGGGTTTCACGCTCACTGCGATCCAGATAGGCCTTGACCAGTTTGAACTCGGCGGGACTCAAGCCACGCAATTCCAGCTCCAGGGGGCGCTCGTCGCGCAGCCTTCCAGCGGTTTTTGCCGCGTCCAGGGCCATCCCCAGACGATCGATCAACCGCTCGTACAACTCGGGTTTGGTAACGTTTTTTTGCTGTGACTCCACCATCCCTCACCTCATTGAAGATAAGACTCACTCCCCAGTTAGAGCTTAGCTTCGCTGCACAAACCGGCTGCGTGCCGCGACCAACGGCCCTCGCCGCGATTTCGGCCGGTCAAACGGCTGCAATCAGGGTTTCCCTAGGCCAAGCGCGGTCATGTATGCTACGGCGCTTCCTGTAACTCCACTTCCAGCTCGTCCGACATGCCCGGGACGTCGCATTGAAGAGGATTAGGCCACCCCTATCCAGTACAAAAGTAGCCATGCACGAACAATATCAGCCCCGTGAAATCGAAGCCGCCGCCCAATCGTTCTGGGACGAGCAAAAGTCCTTTGAAGTCAGTGAACAGCCAGGCAAGGAAACCTACTACTGCCTGTCGATGTTCCCTTACCCCAGCGGCAAGCTACACATGGGGCACGTGCGCAACTACACCATCGGCGACGTGATCTCCCGCTACCAGCGCATGCTCGGCAAGAACGTTCTGCAACCGATGGGTTGGGACGCCTTCGGCATGCCGGCGGAAAACGCCGCGATGAAGAACAACGTGGCCCCGGCCAAGTGGACCTACGAAAACATCGCCTACATGAAATCCCAGCTGCGCAGCCTGGGCCTGGCGGTCGACTGGTCGCGGGAAGTCACCACCTGCAAGCCGGATTACTACCGCTGGGAACAATGGCTGTTCACTCGCCTGTTCGAAAAAGGCGTGATCTACCGCAAGAATGGCACCGTGAACTGGGACCCGATCGACCAGACCGTTCTGGCCAACGAACAGGTGATCGACGGTCGCGGCTGGCGTTCCGGCGCGCTGATCGAAAAGCGCGAAATCCCGATGTACTACTTCAAGATCACCGCCTACGCGGATGAGCTGCTGGAGAGCCTCGACGAACTGACCGGCTGGCCTGAGCAGGTCAAGACCATGCAGCGCAACTGGATCGGCAAGTCGCGCGGGATGGAAGTGCAGTTCCCGTACAACGTCGACTCGATCGGCGAAACCGGCACCCTGAAAGTCTTCACCACCCGTCCGGACACCCTGATGGGCGCAACTTATGTTGCCGTGGCCGCCGAGCACCACCTGGCCGCTCTCGCCGCGAAGAACAACCCTGAGCTGCAAGCGTTCATCGCCGAATGCAAGGGCGGCAGCGTCGCCGAAGCCGACGTCGCCACTCAAGAGAAGAAAGGCCTGCCGACCGGCCTGTTCGTCGAGCACCCGCTGACCGGCGAAAAACTGCCGGTGTGGGTCGCCAACTATGTACTGATGCACTACGGCGACGGCGCGGTCATGGCTGTGCCGGCGCACGACGAGCGCGATTTCGAATTCGCCCACAAGTACAACCTGCCGGTCAAATCCGTGGTGCGCACCAGCTCCGGTGAAACCAACCCGGCGCCATGGCAAGACGCCTACGGCGAGCACGGCACGCTGATCAACTCCGGCGAATTCGACGGTCTGGACTTCGCTGGCGCGTTCGACGCCATGGAAGTCGCCCTGATCAAGAAAAACCTCGGCGCCTCGCGCACCCAGTTCCGCCTGCGCGACTGGGGCATCAGCCGTCAGCGCTACTGGGGCTGCCCGATCCCGATCATCCACTGCGATGCCTGCGGCGACGTGCCGGTGCCGGAAGATCAACTGCCGGTCGTCCTGCCGGAAGACGTGGTGCCGGACGGCGCCGGTTCGCCGCTGGCACGCATGCCCGAGTTCTACGAGTGCACCTGCCCGAAATGCGGTCAGCCTGCCAAGCGTGAAACCGACACCATGGACACCTTCGTCGAGTCGTCCTGGTACTACGCCCGTTACGCCTCGCCGCACTTCGAAGGCGGTCTGGTGGAAAAATCCGCGGCCGACCACTGGCTGCCGGTGGATCAGTACATCGGCGGCATTGAACACGCCATTCTTCACCTGCTGTACGCGCGTTTCTTCCACAAGCTGATGCGCGACGAAGGCCTGGTGAGCTCCAACGAGCCGTTCAAGAACCTGCTGACTCAAGGCATGGTGATTGCCGAGACTTACTATCGCCGCGAAGCCAACGGCGCCTACACCTGGTTCAACCCGGCGGACGTCGATCTCGAACGCGACGGCAAGGGCAACGTCACCAGCGCCAGACTGAAAACCGACGGTCTGCCGGTGGAAATCGGCGGCACCGAGAAAATGGCCAAGTCGAAGAACAACGGCGTCGACCCTCAATCGATGATCGACCAGTTCGGCGCGGACACCTGCCGCCTGTTCATGATGTTCGCCTCGCCGCCCGACATGAGCGCCGCGTGGTCCGACTCCGGCGTTGAAGGTTCGCACCGCTTCCTCAAGCGCGTCTGGCGTCTGGCTCAGGCCCACGTCACTCAGGGCCTGCCGGGCAAACTGGACATCGCCGGCCTGAACGACGAGCAGAAAGCCGTTCGTCGCGCGATCCACCAGGCGATCAAGCAGGCCAGCCATGACGTCGGCCAAAATCACAAATTCAACACCGCCATCGCCCAGGTGATGACGCTGATGAACGTACTGGAAAAAGCAGCACAATCCACCGAACAGGATCGCGCACTGGTTCAGGAAGGTCTGGAAGCCGTTACGCTGTTGCTGGCTCCGATCACCCCGCACATTTGCCACGAACTGTGGAATCAACTGGGCCACGCCGACCCTGTGATCGACGCCGGCTGGCCAGTGGTGGATGAAAGCGCACTCGTTCAGGACAGCCTGACCCTGGTGATCCAGGTCAACGGCAAGCTGCGTGGCCAGATCGAAATGCCGGCCGCCGCTACCCGTGAAGAAGTCGAAGCGGCAGCCCGTGCCAACGAGAACGTACTGCGTTTCGTTGACGGCCTGACGATTCGCAAAGTGATCGTAGTGCCCGGGAAACTGGTCAATATCGTCGCCAGCTAATTGGATCGGGCGTCAGGTGTGCCTGACGCCCAGTAAAACCTTTCGGGCCACAGAGTCGGCCCACATGGTTTCAAGGGGAGCAACACAATGATCAAACGCAATCTGCTGGTGATGGGCCTCGCCGTCCTGTTGAGCGCCTGCGGTTTCCAGCTGCGTGGTACCGGCACCAACGAACTTTCGATCAAGGAGCTCGATCTGAGCGCCCGCAACGCCTACGGCGAAACCGTGACGCAACTGCGTCAGGTGCTGGAGGCCAGCGGCGTCAAGGTCGTTTCCGGTGCGCCGTACAAGCTTTACCTGTCCGATGAGCAGGAAAGCCAGCGCATCCTCAGCTACGCGGGCGCCGGTCGTACTGGCGAATATCAGGTGAGCACCGTGCTGACCTACGATATCCGCGGCGAAAAGGACCTGTTGCTCAAGAGCGACAAGCTTGAAGTGCAGAAAGTGTTCATCCACGACGGCAACAACCTCGTGGGTTCCGACCAGGAAGCCAACGATGCCCGACGTGAAACACAACGCGAGCTGGTACAGCGCATGATGCTGCGTCTGCAACAGCTGACACCGGCACAGCTTGACGCTCTGCAGCAAACCGCCAACGCACGGGCCAAGGCAGAAGCCGACGCCCTCGAAGCGGCACAGAAGGCTGAAGCGGAAACCCCGCGCCAGTCGCCGCTCGAACTGCCGCAGCAGTAAGACGTTCGGGGCGCTCAGGCGCCCCGTTCGCCCTCTCTTATGAAGCTCGCTCCCGCCCAACTCGGCAAACACCTGCAAGGCGCTCTTGCGCCGGTCTACATCATCAGCGGCGATGACCCGCTGCTGTGTCAGGAAGCCGCCGACGCCATTCGCTCCGCTGCCCGCCAGCAAGGGTTCGACGAACGTCAGGTGTTTGCCGCCGACGCCAATTTCGATTGGGGTACGTTGCTGCAGGCCGGCGCCAGCATGTCGCTGTTCGCTGAAAAACGCCTGCTGGAACTGCGCCTGCCTTCGGGCAAGCCCGGTGACAAGGGCGCCGCCGCACTGATCGAATATTGCTCGCGCCCGGCTGAAGACACGGTGCTGCTGATCAGCCTGCCGAAGCTCGACGGCAGCGCGCAGAAGACCAAATGGGGCAAGGCGCTGGTCGAGGGTCAGCAGACCCAGTTCGTGCAGATCTGGCCGGTGGATGCCAACCAGTTGCCTAGCTGGATTCGTCAGCGCCTGTCCCAGGCCGGCTTGTCGGCCAGTCAGGACGCGGTCGAACTGATTGCCGCGCGGGTCGAAGGCAACCTGCTGGCCGCTGCGCAAGAGATCGAAAAGCTCAAGTTGATGGCCGAGGGCGGACAGATCACCATCGAAACCGTACAGGCGGCCGTGGCCGACAGTGCGCGTTTCGACGTGTTCGGCCTGACCGATGCAGTGCTCAACGGCGAACCGGCCCACGCCCTGCGCATGCTCGAAGGGCTGCGCGGTGAAGGGGTCGAGCCGCCGGTGATCCTCTGGGCCCTGGCTCGAGAGTTACGGCTGCTGGCCAACATCTCGTTGCAATACAGCCAGGGCACACCGCTGGACAAATGCTTCAGTCAGGCCAAACCGCCGGTCTGGGACAAGCGCAAACCGCTGATGAGCAAGGCCCTGCAACGCTACTCGGCGCAACGCTGGGCACAGTTGCTGCTCGAAGCCCAGCGCATCGATGCACAAATCAAGGGCCAGGCGGCCGGCTCGCCGTGGATGAGCCTGAGCCGGTTGGCGCTGCTGATGGCCGGTCAGCGTCTGACATTGCCTGCCGAATGAATTCCGGGATCGCGCGCTGCGATCCCGTTTTTTTTACCGAGTCCATTTCCTACAGAACATCCCGCCGTCGGTCCTATAGACAGACGCTCTAGATCGGCAGATTATCTGCCGCGCAAAACCTCACTCAATCGAGAGAATCATCATGAGCAAAAAGCCATCGAAACATGGCCACAACAAGGCCAAATCCATCGTCGCCCAACCCCTGTTCCGCAGCCGTCAGGAACGACCAACCAAGGGTAAAGGCAGCTACCGCCGCGAAGCCTTCCAGTCTGACAGCTGGGAGGCTTCTTACTTTCTGGCCGCTTGAAGCGCAGCACCCCTTCCTCATGTTAAGGTCTGCACCTGATTCGTATTCCCTGGACCCGTGCATGCCCCTCAGTCTTTCCCGTCGTTGGCCCTTTCGCCAACTGATCGCTGCCTCCAGCTTCGTATTGCTCGTCGCCTGCGCGGAAAAACCCACCGCCGCTGACGCTCAACCGCTTCAGACCGTCCCCGTTGCCACAGCCCCAGCGGTCATCCCGCCGGTAGTGCCGTCCGGTGACAACCTCGACCTGCAACCGACCCAGACCTTTGCCGAATGGCAGGCAGGTTTCCGCAAGGAAGCCCTGGCCGCCGGCATTCGTGCCGACCTGTTCGACCGTGCCTTCGCCAATGTCAGCTTCGATGCCAGCGTGATACGCGCCGACCGCAGCCAGCCGGAATTCGCCCGGCCGGTCTGGGAATACCTGGATGGAGCACTGTCGCCGTTGCGCGTGCGCAAAGGCCAGGCACTGATCAGCCAGTACGCCGACATTCTGCAGAGCATCGAGCAGCGTTATGGCGTTGACCGTCAGGCGTTGGTCTCGGTGTGGGGCATGGAAAGCAACTTCGGCCAGTTCCAAGGCAGCAAGTCGGTGATCAACTCGCTGGCGACCCTAGCCTATGAAGGTCGCCGTCCGGGCTTTGCCCATGCGCAGCTGATTGCGGCGCTGCAGATCCTGCAACAGGGCGACATCACGCCGGAGAAGATGCTTGGCTCGTGGGCCGGCGCCATGGGGCAGACCCAGTTCATTCCGACCACCTACAACACCCATGCTGTGGACTTTGACGGCGATGGCCGCCGCGACATCTGGGGCAGCCCGGCTGACGCCCTGGCCTCCACCGCGCATTACCTGCAAAGCTCCGGCTGGCAGCGTGGCCAGCCGTGGGGCTTCGAAGTGCAACTGCCGAGCGGTTTCAACTACACCCTGGCCGACGGCGCGATTCGTAAAAGCGTCGCTGAATGGCGGCAACTGGGCGTGATCCTGCCCAACGGCGGCCAGGCACCGGCCGGTTCCGAGCAATTGTCGGCTGCCCTGCTGCTGCCGGCCGGCTATCGTGGCCCGGCGTTCCTGATCCTCGATAACTTCCGGGCGATCCTCAAGTACAACAATTCGTCGTCCTACGCACTGGCCGTCAGCCTGTTGTCCGAGCGCTTCAACGGCGCCGGCCTGATCAATGGCACCTGGCCAAAAGACGACCTGCCGTTGAGCCGCACCGAGCGGATCGAACTGCAAAACCTGCTGACCGCGCGCAACTACGACGCAGGCACCGCCGACGGGATCATCGGTGCCAATACGCGCAAGGCGATTCGCGCTGCGCAGCAGTCATTTGGCTGGCCGGCGGATGGTTATCCGACGCACAAGCTGCTGGAAAGCCTGCGTAACCAGTAAAAAGCATCGCGGGCTTGCCCGCGATGACTGACTATCAGGCGATCAGTCTCTACGCCTTGATCACCACATCCTGTTCCAGCATCAACTCCTTCTTGCCCGCATCCAGTCGAACCAACGCCCCCAGCGGCAACGTCAGGTTCGGATCGCAGTGCCCGCTGCGCCAGCCGGACAGCACCGGAATCCGCAGGGGTTCAAAGGTCTGTTTGAGCAAGCGGTTCAAGGCCTCGACATCCACGCCCGCCACGTCCCCGACCAGCACCCCACGCAATCGGGCCAATTTGCCCGCCAGACGCATCTGGGTCAGCAAGCGGTCGATCCGGTACAGCGGCTCGTTGATGTCCTCGATCAGCAGAATCACCCCTTCAACGTCGATTTCGTAGGGCGTGCCCAGGGTCGCTGCGATCATCGCCAGATTGCCACCCTGCAAACGTCCGTGGGCAATGCCGGGCTCCACGGTGGTCAATGGATAAGCCGCCGGATGACTCAGCACACTGCCGGCCTTCAACTGACCGCGCAGCATGGCGAAGAACGACGTCACCGTCGGCGGCTCCTTGTCACCCAGCAGATCGGCATTCAACAACGGCCCGTGAAAGGTCACGAACCCGGCGTAGCGACTGATGGCCAGATGCAGTGCGGTGATGTCGCTGTAACCGACGAAGGGCTTGGCATGGCGGCTCAGCAGGTCGTAATCGATCCGATCCAGCAACCTTGGCGTGCCGTAACCACCGCGCAGGCAAATGATCGCATCGACCTCTTCGTCAGCGAACGCCGCGTGCAGATCGTTGAGCCGCACCTCGTCGCTGCCGGCCAGATAACCGTCCTTTTCATAGACGCCCGGGAACACCCGTAAACCGTAACCCCGGGCGCGCATCCACTGAACGGCCTTTTCGGTATCCAGCGTGCCGGGGCCGGCGGGCGCAATGACGCCGATCAGCCCTTCCGACGGCAGTGCGGGCACAGGCTTGTGCGGAAAAAGGGTGTGGGTCGGTCGAACGGTCATCCATGGATCTCCCTGTGTGAAGTCATGCTCACACAGTAGTCAGGAACGGCGACAAACAGAAGAGTCTCAGCTGCGCCGCAGATTGCAGGAGAAGTCAGTAACGAGTGTAGGCCGGGCAAAAAAATGCCCGCCGGGCGATAAACCCCGGCGGGCATTCTTTCATTCAGCGCTGAATCAGGAGCCGAGCAGCTCGGCCTTGACCAGTTTCGCTTGCTCGTCGGCGTGGTACGAAGAACGCACCAACGGGCCGGACGCGACGTTCTTGAAGCCCATCTTGTAACCTTCCTCGGCGAACCAGGCGAAGGTGTCCGGGTGCACGAAACGCTGCACCGGCAAGTGGCTGCGGGACGGTTGCAGATACTGGCCCAGGGTCAGCATGTCGATGTCGTGTTCGCGCATGCGCTTCATGACTTCGATGACTTCGTCGTCGGTCTCGCCCAAGCCGAGCATCAGGCCGGATTTGGTCGGGATGTGCGGCATCATCTGCTTGAAGCGTTGCAGCAGGGTCAGCGACCACTGGTAGTCCGAACCCGGACGCGCAGCCTTGTACAGGCGCGGTACGGTTTCCAGGTTGTGGTTGAACACATCCGGCGGCTCGGCCGCGGTGATTTCCAGGGCAATGTCCATGCGGCCACGGTAGTCCGGGACCAGTGTCTCGAGCTGCACGTTCGGCGACAGTTTGCGGATTTCGCGGATGCAGTCGGCAAAGTGCTGGGCACCGCCGTCACGCAGGTCGTCGCGGTCAACCGAGGTGATCACCACGTACTTGAGTTTCAGGTCGGCGATGGCGATGGCCAGGCTTTCCGGCTCGTTGACGTCCAGTGGTTTCGGACGACCGTGGCCAACGTCGCAGAACGGGCAGCGACGGGTGCAGATGTCACCCATGATCATGAAGGTCGCGGTGCCGCCGGAGAAGCACTCGCCCAGGTTCGGGCAGGATGCTTCTTCGCAGACGCTGTGCAGCTTGTGCTTGCGCAGCAGGCTCTTGATGCGGTCGACTTCCGGCGAAACCGGGATGCGCACGCGGATCCAGTCGGGTTTCTTCGGCAGTTCGGTGGTCGGAATGATCTTCACCGGGATGCGTGCAACCTTCTCGGCGCCGCGCAGCTTGACGCCGGCTTCAACCTTGGGACGCGGGGCCGGGCGCTCGGTCACGTCGAGCGTCGGGATCATGGTTTGCACTGCATCAGTAGTCATATCAGTCGATTCCGCCCGTCAGGGTCGTCTGCTCAGCATAGTCGAGGTGTTTGACGAGCTGCGCGCGCAGCCGGGCACTTACCTCGGCAAATTCAATCGATCCTGCGTGCTCGCTCAGCTGGGTCATCGCCAGCCCGGCATAGCCGCAGGGATTAATCCGTCGAAACGGTTCCAGGTTCATGTCCACGTTCAGGGCCAGGCCATGAAAGGAGCAACCGTGGCGAATCCGCAAACCCAGAGAAGCGATCTTCGCTCCGTCGACGTAGACGCCGGGAGCATCCGGCTTGGCCACGGCGGTCACGCCGTAGCTGGCCAGCAGTTCGATCAGGCAGCGCTCCATGCGGCTGACCAGATCGCGCACGCCGAAACCGAGTCGGCGCACATCCAGCAGCAGATAGGCCACCAACTGGCCTGGGCCATGGTAGGTCACCTGACCGCCGCGGTCGACCTGCACCACCGGAATATCCCCCGGCAGCAACAGGTGCTCGGCCTTGCCGGCCTGGCCCTGGGTGAACACCGGCGGGTGTTCCACCAGCCAGATTTCGTCCGGGGCCGTGGTGCCACGCTCGTTGGTAAAACGTTGCATGGCCTGCCAGACCGGCTCGTAAGCCATCTGGCCAAGCTCGCGAAAGCCCAGCGTGCCCGGCATCACAGCACCATGTGCACGAAACCGGTAGCCCGCAGTTCGCTGTTGATGTTGTACAGCTGATCCTGATCGGTCGCGACGATGTGCAACTGAATGGTGGTGTATTTGCCGTTGCTGCTCGAACGCTCGTCGACACGCTCATCGTTGATCTTCGCGAATTTCTTCACGATTTCGATGATCTTGTCTTTGTGGCCAACCCCCGTATCGCTGATCACCTTAACCGGATAATCAACCTGGGGAAATTCGATCTTTGGCGCCTTTACTTCGGTATCGGTCATGGCGTAACGGCCTCGTAAGCGTAAGCCCGGTAACGAACAAGGCCCCGCTCCGGATCGGAACGGGGCCATGCAGGTCAACTCAAATCAGTTGAACAAGCCGTAGAAGAATAGACGGATGCTATCCCACATGCGGCGGAAGATACCACCCTCCTCGACAGCGTCCAGGGCGATCAGGTCGGCGCTGTGCACCACCTTGTCGTCCAGTTTCACTTCGACTTTACCGATCACGTCGCCCTTGGCGATTGGCGCGGTCAGTTGCGGGTTCATGGTCATGCTGGCAGCGAGCTTCTTCAGCTGGCCTTTCGGCAGGGTCATGGTCAGGTCTTGTGCCAGGCCGGCCTTGACCTGGCTGGTAGTGCCTTTCCACACCGGGGCCTGAGCCAGTTCGGTGCCCTTCTGGTAGAAGGTCTGGGTTTCGAAGAAGCGGAAACCGTAGGTCAGCAGCTTCTGGGTCTCGGCGGCGCGAGCCACTTCGCTGTTGGTGCCGAACACCACGGCGATCAGGCGCATGCCATCACGTACGGCCGAGGACACCATGCAGTAGCCGGCTTCGTCGGTGTGGCCGGTTTTCAGACCGTCAACGGTCTTGTCGCGCCACAGCAGCAGGTTGCGGTTAGGCTGTTTGATGCCGTTCCAGAAGAACTCTTTCTGCGAGTAGATCGCGTAGTGAGCCGGATCTTCGTGGATGATCGCGCGCGCCAGGATCGCCATGTCGTGAGCCGACGAGTAGTGCTCGGGGTTCGGCAGACCGGTCGGGTTCATGAAGTGGGTATTGGTCATGCCCAGATCGGCGACGGTCTTGTTCATCAAGTCGGCGAAGGCGTCTTCGCTACCCGCGATGTGTTCAGCCACCGCGACGCTGGCGTCGTTGCCGGACTGGATGATGATGCCGTGCAGCAGGTCGCTGACAGTGACCTGCGAGCCGACCTTGATGAACATCCGCGAACCGCCGGTGCGCCAGGCGTTTTCGCTGACGGTCACCGGGTCGTTTTCACCGATCTGGCCGCGACGGATTTCCAGCGTGGCGATGTACGCGGTCATCAGTTTGGTCAAGCTGGCCGGCGGCAGACGCTGGTCACCGTTGTTCTCCACCAGCACGTTGCCGCTGTTGGCATCCATGAGCACGTAGGATTTGGCGGCCAGTTGTGGTGGCGACGGCATCATCTCGGCCGCGAACGCGGCAGGCGAGAGGAGCAGCGGGACTAGCAGACACAGGCGTTTGGCAAAGGTGGTGATGTTCATCCGTCTCTCGAAATCGCTAATGGAAACTGTCCTGGCGGACAAAATTTAATCAGATGTCTTTCAGGCTTTGCCCGAAACCTGCCTGCGCGACGATCATGCTGCGTTAAAAACAGATTCGGAATGCTCATGTAGGTCCCCTACACTCCGCTTCCTCACCTGTTTTTGCCTTGCCTGATCGCCGCTCGGCGAGCTTTCGAGCAAACCCTACGAGCATCGCGTGTTCAGTTGCTCACTCCAGTCACCCTTGCCGGGCTTTTGTTCTTCGACGAGCCAACAACCTGGTTCACCCCCCAATCGCTGGTGAACCGTCAATCAAGTCCTACGTTTACTCGGTGACCACACTTGGCGAACCGAGGTTGGCCAGGCGCACGCTGTTCTGTACCTGGGCAATTTCACCCGGCGAACCGATCGGCCCCAGGCGAACCCGGTGCAGGGTCTGCTGATTGCGCACGATCGAGCTGATGAACACCGGAGCGCTCACCATCCCGCTGAGCTTCGACCTCAGGAGTTCTGCAGCGTCCGGGTTGGCGAACGCGCCCACCTGCAGATACTGGCCAGACGCTGGTGCAGAAGCGTTTTTTTTTGCATCGAGCTGGACTGGCACGACGGCCGCGGCGTGCTGCTGCGGCGGCGGAGTCCATTGCTCGACGGTGCCGGCCGAGGCCGTGATCACCGGGGCGCTATTCTGCGCGACTTGCGGCTCGTTGAGCATCAAAGGCGCCGGACGGCCCTTGGCGGCCCACCATTGCTGCGGGTCGATGCCTTCGACCTTGACCCGCGCGGTGCCGATTTCGGCATAACCGAGTTTTTTCGCGGCGGCGTAGGACAGGTCGATGATCCGGTCCGAGTAGAACGGCCCGCGGTCATTGACCCGCAGAATCACGCTCTTGTTGTTGTCCAGGTTGGTCACCCGAACGTAACTCGGCAGCGGTAATGTCTTGTGGGCGGCACTCATGCCGTACAGGTCGTAGACCTCCCCGTTGGCGGTGTTCTGACCGTGGAACTTGGTGCCGTACCAGGACGCAGTGCCGGAGGCCACGTAAGTCTTGGATTCCTGCAACGGGAAGTAGGTCTTGCCCAGCACGGTGTACGGGTTGGCCTTGTACGGGCCGGTGTGCAGGGTCGGCGTGGCGTCCGGGATGCGCGATACGTCGACGTCCCACCACGGCGCGCCGTCCTTGTGGGCCCGGTTGATGTCCAGGCCCGGCTGCGAACGTACGGCGGTGGTCGGCTTCTGGGTCGGCGAACGACTGGTCGAACAACTGGCGACCAGTACCGCCAATGCAGCAAAGGCCACCAGCTTCAGGGGTTTATTGATAGGCAATGCCCGCATTACTTGACGCCCCGTGCTTGTACCAGCTGTTCAGACAGTTGATGTACGGCCATGGCGTACATCACGCTGCGGTTATAACGCGTGATCGCGTAGAAATTCTTCAGGCCCATCCAGTATTCCGGGCCGTTGTCGCCTTCCAGGCGGAATGCGGTGACCGGCATGTCATCGCGCAGCGCATCATGACTCGACCAGCCCAGCGCTCGCAACTCCCCGACGGTTTTCGTCGGCTCGATGCCGGTGGTAAGGCCTTCATCCACCTGCTCGCCACGGACATCCGCGCGGCTCACCACCGGCTCGCCGGCGACCCATCCGTGACGCTTGAAATAGCTGGCGACGCTGCCGATCGCATCATCCGGGTTGTTCCAGATATTGATGTGGCCGTCGCCATCGAAATCCACCGCGTAGGCGCGGAAACTGCTCGGCATGAACTGCGGCAGCCCCATCGCCCCGGCATAGGAACCCTTGAGGGTCAGCGGGTCGACCTGCTCTTCCCGCGCCAGCAGCAGGAACTCACGCAGCTCCTTGCGGAAAAATTCGGCACGGGGAGGATAGTCGAAACCCAGCGTGGACAAGGCATCGATCACCCGGTAATTGCCGGTATTACGTCCGAAAAAGGTCTCAACGCCGATGATCGACACGATCACCTGGGCTGGAACACCGTATTCCTGCTCGGCGCGGGCCAGGGTGGCCTCGTGCTGGCGCCAGAAGTCCACACCGCGGGCGATGCGCGCGTCGGTGATGAACATCGGCCGGTATTCTTTCCACTGCTTGACCCGTTCGGCGGGTTTGGAAATGGCGTCGAGAATCGCCTGCTTGCGCTGGGCTTCGCGGAACACGGCCATCAGCTGTTCGCCGGCAAAACCGTAGTCGCGGGTCATTTCACCGACGAATTCGGCCACCTGGGGCGAGCCTTCGTAATCGCCGGCCAACGCTTCCTGCGCGCTGCCAAGGATGCCTACCAGGCCGAGCCACGGTGCGTATCGTGTCGCCCAGTCACGCATTACTTGCATTGAACTCTTCACCTTATTCAAACCTGTGCGATCCACTTGCGATGGGTATGGATCGACATCAAAACCCCAAACGCTGACAGCAGCGTCACCAGCGAAGTTCCGCCATAGCTAATGAACGGCAACGGCACCCCCACCACCGGCAACAGGCCACTGACCATACCGATGTTGACGAAAACGTAAACAAAAAACGTCATGGTCAGAGCACCGGCGAGCAATTTGCCGAACAGCGTCTGCGCCTGAGCGGTAATCACCAGGCCGCGGCCGATCAGCAGCAGATAGATCAGCAACAGTGCGCAGATGCCCACCAGCCCGAACTCTTCGCCGAGCACCGCGATGATGAAGTCGGTGTGGCTTTCCGGCAGGAAGTCCAGGTGCGACTGGGTGCCCAGCAGCCAGCCCTTGCCGAATACGCCGCCGGAACCGATGGCGGCTTTCGACTGAATGATGTTCCAGCCGGTGCCCAGCGGATCGCTCTCCGGGTCGAGGAACGTCAGAATCCGTTGCTTCTGGTAGTCGTGCATGATGAAGAACCACATCGCCACCGACACCGGAATCGCCGCCGCCAGCACGCTGAGAATCCAACGCCAGCGCAAACCGCCCATGAACAGTACGAAGGCACCACCGGCCAGAATCAGCAGCGAAGTGCCCAGATCCGGCTGACGCACGATCAGGGCAAACGGCACGCCGATCAGCAGCAGACTGATGCCCACGTGCTTGAGCTGCGGCGGCAGCGTGCGCTTGGACAGGTACCAGGCGATGGTCGCCGGCATCAGGATCTTCATGAATTCCGAGGGCTGGAAGCGGATCACCCCGGGAATGTTGATCCAGCGGGTCGCGCCCATGGCGTTGTGGCCCATGATGTCCACCACCATCAGCAATACCACCCCGATCACGTAGCCGAGCGGCACCCAGCGCGCCATGAACCTTGGCTCGAACTGGGCGATGACAATCATCGACACCAGACCGATGCCGAACGACGTGGCCTGTTTGGCCAGCAGGTCCCAGCTCTTGCCGCTGGCCGAATACAGCACGAACAGGCTGCCGGCGGCCAGGATCAACAACAGCACCAGCAACGGGCCGTCGATATGCAAACGTTGCAGCAGCGTCGCCCGGCGACGCATCACATCCTCGCTGGAGAGCATGCGATCGAAATTATTCATCACGGGCCGTAGCCTCCGCACTGATAGGGCTGGCGTATTCGGCCTTCAACCGTCCGTCCTGATCCAGCAGCCAGGCATCCATGACCTGGCGCACCACCGGTGCCGCGACGCCGGAACCGGACTCACCGTTCTCGACCATCACCGACACCACGATTTTCGGGTCATCCGCCGGCGCGAAACCGACGAACAGGGCGTGGTCACGGTGGCGCTCCTGAACCTTGGAGCGGTCGTACTTCTCGCCTTGCTTGATCGCCACGACCTGTGCCGTACCCGACTTGCCGGCGATCCGGTATTGCGCGCCGATCGAGGCCTTGCGCGCGGTGCCACGGGCACCGTGCATCACCTGCTGCATGCCGTGGTTGACCTTGTTCCAGTCCGAAGGATCGCGAAGGATGATGTCCGGCATCGGATTTTCATCCTTGGGCTTCTCGCCTTCGATAGTCCTGGCCAGGTGCGGGCGATTCCACACGCCCTTGTTGGCCACCAGCGCCGTGGCCTGGGCCAGTTGCAGCGGGGTCGATTGCATGTAGCCCTGGCCGATCCCGAGAATCAGGGTTTCGCCGGGGAACCACGCCTGACGCCGGGTCGCGCGTTTCCACTCGCGGGACGGCATCAGGCCGGGGGACTCTTCGAACATGTCCAGCGAGACTTTCTGCCCGATGCCGAACTTGTTCATATAGGCCGACAACCGATCGATGCCCAGCTTGTGCGCCAGATCATAGAAGTAGGTGTCGTTGGACCGCATGATCGCCGTGTCGAGGTCGACGAAGCCGTCCCCGGTGCGGTTCCAGTTGCGGTACTTGTGATCGTAGTTGGGCAGCATGTAGTAACCGGGGTCGAACACCCGGCTCGACGCCGTCACCACACCCGCATCGAGACCGGCAATCGCCACCGCCGGCTTGATCGTCGAGCCCGGCGGGTACAGACCGCGCAGCACGCGGTTGAACAGCGGCCGGTCGATCGAATCGCGCAGCTCGGCGTAAGCCTTGAAGCTGATGCCGGTGACGAACAGGTTCGGGTCGAAGCTCGGCTGACTGACCATCGCCAGCACTTCGCCGGTTTTCGGATCGAGCGCCACCACCGCGCCACGCCGGCCGCCCAGCGCAGCCTCGGCGGCTTCCTGCAATTTGATGTCGAGGCTCAGGACAATGTCCTTGCCCGGCACCGGATCGGTCCGCTTGAGCACGCGCAGGACGCGGCCACGGGCGTTGGTCTCGACCTCTTCGTAACCCACCTGACCGTGCAGCTCGGCTTCGTAAAAGCGCTCGATGCCGGTCTTGCCGATGTGGTGGGTGCCGCTGTAGTTGACCGGATCGAGGGTCTTCAGCTCTTTCTCGTTGATTCGCCCCATGTAACCCACCGAGTGCGCGAAATGCGCGCCCTGCGGGTAATGACGCACCAACTGCGCGACCACCTCGACACCCGGCAGACGGAACTGGTTCACCGCGATCCGGGCGATCTGCTCTTCGGTCAGTTCGAACAGGATCGGCACCGGCTCGAACGGCCGGCGGCCCTGGCGCATGCGTTTCTCGAAGATCACCCGGTCTTCCGGCGTCAGCTCCAGCACCTCGACGATCACGTCGAGCACCTGCTGCCAGTCGCCGGAGCGCTCGCGGGTCATGCTCAGGCTGAAGCTCGGACGGTTGTCCGCCACCACCACGCCGTTGCGGTCGAAAATCAGGCCACGGGTCGGCGGGATCGGCTGAACGTGAACCCGATTGTTTTCCGACAGGGTCGAGTGATATTCGTACTGAATCACCTGCAGGTAATACAGGCGCGCGATCAGCACGCAAATCAGTGCCACCACCGCAATCGCGCCGAACACGACGCGACCACGCACCAGACGGGCGTCTTTTTCGTGGTCCTTGATGCGGATCGGCTGAGACATGAGGGCGGGTTACTTGTGGTAAGGGTGGCCGGACAGCACGGTCCAGGCACGATACAACTGCTCGCCGATGAGGATGCGCACCAGCGGGTGCGGCAGCGTCAGCGGCGACAACGACCAGCGCTGATCCGCGCGGGCACAGACTTCCGGCGCCAACCCTTCCGGGCCACCGACCATGAAGTTGACCGTGCGCGAGTCCAGGCGCCAGCGATCGAGTTCGACCGCCAGTTGCTCGGTGCTCCACGGCTTGCCATGAACCTCGAGGGTGACGATCCGCTCGTTCTGCCCGACCTTGGCCAGCATGGCTTCGCCTTCCTGACGGATAAAGCGGGCCACGTCGGCGTTCTTGCCACGGGTATTGAGCGGAATTTCCACCAGTTCCAGCGCCAGCTCGGACGGAAGACGCTTGGCATACTCATGCCAGCCTTCTTCCACCCACTTGGGCATGCGTGAACCGACGGCGATCAGTCGCAGTCGCACAGCAATCCCTTACAGCTGGTCTTTGTTGAGCTTGGTGAAATGCTCGTGGGTGTTTTCCGGGCTGTGGTGCTTGGCGTCCGCCGCACGGCTCTGCTCGGCACCGGCCCACAGGCGTTCCAGGTCGTAGAACTGACGTGCCGAGGCAGTCATCATGTGCACGATCACCAGGTCCAGGTCCAGCAGCACCCAGTCGCTGTCGCCCTTGCCTTCTTCGCCCAGCGGCCTGGCGCCCTGCTTTTTCACTTCTTCGCGAACCTTGTCCAGCATCGCGTTGATCTGGCGGTTGGAGGTACCGGTGGCGATGATCATGTAGTCGGTGATGCTCTGCTTGTCGCGCACATCAATGATCTGGATGTCCTGGGCCTTGACGTCTTCCAGGGCTGCCACGGCCACCTTGACCAGCTCGTCGCCCTTCAGCGGTTCGTTGGTGTTGACCGGTTCTGGCAGCGGGGCGCTCTTGAATGTGCCTTTGCGCTTTACTTTGGTTTGGTCTTTGTCAGTCATATAAAACTCGTTTTGCTCATATTTTCGGCGGCTTGGCGACACGTGGATTCGTATCAGTGAAGCACGCCTTGTTCAGTTCGACGCACGATACAGACCGTGCGCATCGATGTAGGCCAGGACCGCGTCGGGCACCAGGAAACGTACCGACTTACCGCTGGCCAGCAGTTGACGGATCTGGGTGGCGGAAACCGCGAGCGGTGTCTGCCAGACGAATGCAATCTGTCCGCTCGGCCCTTTGAGGGCCAACGGGTCGCTCACCGAACGCGCTGCCAGCAGGTTGCGCAAGGCATCCGGCGGTTCGCTGTCGGCGTCCGGGCGCTGTAGCACCAGGATGTGGCAATGCTGGAGCAACTCATCCCAGCGGTGCCAAGTGGGCAGGCCGCAAAATGCGTCCCAGCCCAGAAGCAGAAAAACCTGGGTCTCGGCGGCCATTTCGGCACGCAGCGACTCCAGGGTATCGATGGTCCAGGACGGTTTGTCCCGCTGCAACTCACGGGCGTCCACCACCAGCGGCGGCACACCGGCCACCGCACATTCAACCATCGCCAGCCGGTCCTGCGCCGACACCTGCGGCGTATCACGGTGCGGCGGCCGGGCGCTGGGCATCATGCGCAGCTCATCGAGCCCCAGCGCTTCGGCAACTTCCAGCGCACCGCGCAAATGGCCGACATGCACCGGGTCGAACGTCCCGCCCAGTACGCCGATGCGCCGGGGACGGGACTTCTTGCCGGGTTTCGGCGCTTTCAGGTCGAGGTCGGACAAGTCAGACCGTCGCCTGGCCGCGCAACTGGCCATCACCGACCACGATGTACTTCTCGCAGGTCAGTCCTTCCAGGCCCACCGGGCCACGGGCGTGCAGCTTATCAGTAGAAATGCCGATCTCGGCACCCAATCCGTATTCGAATCCGTCGGCGAAGCAGGTCGGGGTGTTGATCATCACCGACGCCGAGTCGACCTGAGCCACGAACTGGCGGGTGTCGGCGAGGTTTTCGCTGACGATCGCGTCGGTGTGATGGGAGCCGAAACGGTTGATGTGCTCGATGGCCTGATCCAGGCCATCCACCACGCGGATCGACAGAATCGGCGCCAGGTACTCGGTGCTCCAGTCTTCCTCGGTTGCCGCTACGGCCTCGATGATCGCCCGGGTGCGTTCGCAACCGCGCAGTTCGACGCCTTTTTCGCGGAACTGCTTCGCCATCGACGGCAGGAAATCCTTCGCAACACTTTGATCGACCAACAACGTTTCCATCGCACCGCAGATGCCATAGCGATAGGTCTTGGCGTTGAAGGCGATGCGCTGGGCTTTCGGCAGGTCGGCGTGTTCGCTGACATAGACGTGGCATATGCCGTCCAGGTGCTTGATCACCGGCACTCGGGCGTCACGGCTGATGCGCTCGATCAGGCCACGGCCACCGCGCGGTACGATCACGTCGACGTATTCGGGCATGGTGATCAGCGCGCCAACGGCGGCGCGGTCGGTGGTTTCCACCACTTGCACCACGGCGGCCGGCAGTTCGGCTTCGGCCAGACCGCGCTGGATGCAGGCGGCAATCGCGCGGTTGGAATGAATCGCTTCGGAACCGCCGCGCAGGATCGTCGCGTTGCCGGACTTCAGGCACAGGCTCGCGGCATCGATGGTCACGTTGGGACGGGATTCGTAGATGATCCCGATCACGCCCAGCGGGACACGCATCTTGCCGACCTGAATGCCCGACGGACGGAAGCTCATGTCGCGGATTGCACCGACCGGATCCGGCAGCGCTGCGACCTGACGCAGGCCGACGATCATGCCGTCGATGCGTGCCGGGGTCAGTTCCAGACGTTCCAGCAGTGCCGGCTCCAGACCGTTGGCGCGACCGGCGGCCAGATCCTGTTCATTGGCTGCCGCAAGCTCGGCGCGGGCGGCGTCCAGAGCATTGGCGGCGGCCAGCAGGGCGCGGTTTTTCTGCGCGGTGCTGGCACGGCCGATGACGCGGGAGGCTTCGCGGGCGGCGCGACCCAATCGGGTCATGTAGTCAAGAACGGACTCAGTCATGGTCTGCTGGGGTCTTGGCAAAGAGGAAAGCGGCAGATTATAGCTGCCGCGTCCCGGGACTAACAGCGGTGACGGGCGGATGGTCGAAATGGACGGCGATTTGCCGACGTTCAGCCGGGATTAAGCCGCGAATTGTTATCATCACGACCTCCTTCGCCTGGATAACCAGTGTTTGCCATGTCCAACCTGACCGTTCGCGCCCCCTCCGCGCGCCAGCCCGTCGGCCTCGCGGACGCTTTTTTCGACCGTGACGCCCAGACGCTGGCCAAGGATCTGCTCGGCAAAGTCATTCGCCATCGGGTCGGCGATTTATGGCTCAGCGCCCGGATCATCGAAACCGAAGCGTATTACTGCGAAGAAAAAGGCAGCCACGCGTCCCTCGGCTACACAGAAAAGCGTAAGGCTTTGTTTCTGGATGGCGGCCACATCTATATGTATTACGCCCGGGGCGGCGATTCGCTGAACTTCAGCGCGCAGGGCCCTGGCAATGCGGTGCTGATCAAATCGGCCTATCCGTGGGTCGACGAGATCAGCGGCCCGGCCAGCCTGGCGCAGATGCTGCTGAACAACCCCGATGCTAAGGGCCGCCCGCGTCCCACGCAGAAGCTCTGCGCCGGCCAGACCTTGTTGTGCAAGGCGCTGGGACTGAAAGTGCCGGTGTGGGATGCCAAGCGCTTCGACCACGAAATTCTGCTGGTGGAAGACACCGGCCCTGCGCCAATTCATGTGATTCAGACCACCCGCCTGGGCATTCCCCATGGCCGCGACGAACACCTGATGTATCGCTTCGTCGATGCCGCCTATGCCCAGTGGTGCACGCGGAACCCGCTGCGCCGGGGTCAGGTCGAAGGTCGCGATTATTTTCTGCTGTGAATGCACACCCTGCGGCTCGCCGTTCAGGGACATCAATGAAATGGAGTGGTTTGTATGGGCCCATGGCTCGATAGCGTGACCGGGTGGCTGGCCGCCAATCCGCAGTGGCTGGCCGCCGCTGTGTTCATCGTGGCCTGCGTGGAATGCCTGGCGATTGCCGGGTTGATCGTGCCCGGCACGGTATTGCTGTTTGCGGTGGCGGTGCTGGCCGGCAGCGGAGCGCTGTCGTTGAGTGAAACCCTGTTGCTGGGTTTCCTTGGCGGGATCCTCGGTGATGTGATTTCGTATTTCCTCGGCCGCCACTTCCACCAGAACATCCGGCGTCTGCCAGGCCTGCGCCATCACCCGGAATGGATGGCCGGCGCGGAAACCTATTTCCAGCGCTATGGCATTGCCAGCCTGCTGGTCGGACGCTTCATCGGGCCGTTGCGGCCGATGTTGCCGATGGTCGCCGGGATGTGCGACATGCCCTTCCCGCGCTTTGCGGCCGTAAGTCTGTTGGCCGCCGCCGGCTGGAGCCTCGCGTACCTGCTGCCGGGCTGGGCCACCGGAGCGGCGATTCGGCTGCCACTGCCGGAAGGCTTCTGGCTGCAGGCCGGGATCGTTGCCGGCAGCATCGCGGTGATGGTCGGCCTGAGTGCCAACAGCAGCTTGCGTCGTCATCGCCGGGCGACGCTCTGGATCAGCAGCATGAGCCTGTTGATCCTGATCGGCCTGTTCATCGGCTACCCGTACCTGACCGCCCTCGATCAGGGCGTCATGACCCTGGTGCAGGAACACCGCCGCCCGGCGCTGGATGAAGTCGCGGTGGTTTTCACCCTGATCGGTGAATTCCGCAACATGCTGCTGTTCAGCGCCCTGCTGACTGCGTTGCTGTTGCTGTGCCGACAGTGGCGCCACGCGATATTCGTGGGCGGCACCCTGCTCGTCACGGCCCTGGCCAACACCGGCACCAAAATGTTCTTCGCCCGGGTGCGCCCGGAAGTACTGACTGATCCGCTTACCAGCTACAGCATGCCCAGTGGTCACGCTTCGGGGTCGTTCGCGCTGTTCCTGGCGCTCGCCGTGCTGGCCGGACGCGGGCAGCCGCCACGGCTACGCCTCACCTGGCTGTTGCTCGGCTGCATACCGGCGCTGGCCATTGCCCTGTCACGGGTGTATCTGGGCGCGCACTGGCCAACGGATGTCCTGGCCGGCGCCATGCTCGCCGCCTGTGTCTGCGCAGCGGGCCTGTGGCTCAGTCAACGCCATGCACCTCTGGGTGCAATGCAGCAGAAAGTCTGGTGGCTGGTATTGCCGGCCCTGGTCGCTCTGTTTGGCTTCTTCGTATTGCGACACTTGCCACACACCTTGTTGCGATATGCCTACTAGGCCCGCGCTCAACGCCTACCGGCGCATGCCCGGGCGGTGAGCGCCGGCAAACATTTGGCAAAGCAAAAGCTCATGAACAAGTCCGTGCCTCATGCCACATTCCGGCAGCGGCACCACAAACGGACTTGTGAAAAGAGCAATGACTTTGATGAATCAACCGATCCACCCTCCCCGGGCTGACCGACCGTCAGCGCCAATCAAAATATCCGACCTGACCACCCAACCGGATCACCCCATCCAGTACAGCCCCCCGCCCTCGGGCCAAAAGCCGGGGCTCGCAGACCTGGACGACCTGTTCGGCCCGTTGCGTATCGGTGAATTCAGTGTCAGTCGCCAGACGCTTCAGGCCTTGGGCGTCCGAATCGATGGGCAAACCCTATCGGCGGCCAATACCTACTTTGCCGACCCTGACCAGGCATTCATCGATGCGCTGGAATTCGACACCGTTCAAATGGAACAACGGATGAGAGCCGTACCCTCGCCCGAAAACCTGCAGATCCCTCCCCTGCTGTACGAAATCGTCACCCAACGCTCCCCCGATGCGGCACCGCTCATGCGCGAGATGCCCACCGGCGAGTTCGCTGATGCCATGAACAAGATCAACCATTTACTGAACGCCACCCAACGCCTCGACATTCGTCGAGACCCGCTGCCCGAGCACCTGCCGAACTGGGTCGACAAGGCCAAAAGCCGCGGAATGACCAGCATGGGTGTCGGCATGCAGGCGTATGGACTCTACAGCGCTTACATCGGTGCTATCGATGCCCTCAAGAAGGGCGACACAGGTGAAGCGCTGATCAATGTTGGTGGAGGCGTCGCGGAAATCACCTCTCTGGGCGTCGAGTACGCCCTGAGCAAGAGCGGGGAACAAATGATCCGCCAGGGATCCATGGCCTTCGAACAATTCGGCAGGACTTCCATGGGCAAGTGGCTATGCCGCGGGGCCGGGTTGATCGCCAGCGTGCTGACACTACCTTTCGATATCTATATCGCGATCAAGTCCTTCAACGATGCCGCCAAGGTTCAGGGCAAGGAAGCTCAGGATCTGTACGTGACGGGTGGACTGAGCGTGTTCAGCGGCGCATTGTCCCTGGCACTTGGCTGCGCGGCATTGACAGGGTTCCAGGCAGCGGGTCCGCTGGGCATTGCCGCCGCCGCGATAATGATTGTCGGGGCAAGAATCTATGGTGCCGTGCGAGCCGTCGACGACATCGACGATTACATCGAGCTGACGGTGAACGAGCGCTGGCGGGCCGGCTGGTTTGCGTTCACCGGACAGGATCAGGACAAGGCGCTCATGGATCGCTACCTGATCGCCAAGACCACCGCCGACTACACCAAAGCCCTGAAAACCCGCAGCCTTCACTGGCTGGCCAATGAATTCAGGGAAACCGTCGACGTCATTGTCAACGGTCGATTCGAGGTGACACTGCAACCCACCCGCCTCTATCGTTACCAATGGGACGAAGACAAGGGCGAAACGCCTTACACCATCGAAAACCTGCCCCTCACCAAAGACACGGACGACTCGTATGACACGCGAGACGGTTTACCGGATTCGGATTCCGTCGTCTCCATAACGAAAAGCGACCCTGCCAAAGGGGTTTTCTGGAATCTGGGCGGTGGCCATGACACGGTGCAGGGTGCCAAGGACAAGCCAAACTTCTTCAGCTACACCACAGGCCGCAAAACCCTGAGCGGTGGCGACAGAAACGACTCCTTTGTGTTTCAGACAGCGTCAGAAGCACTCTCCTACGATCCGATCAGGGTCAGCGAGCTGTCGGGGGGCGACGGAATCGATCTGTTGTGGCTTCAAGGCACGCACAAACACCTCGACCATGTTCCAGACCCACCCCGCCACCTCGGTTATGACATCGATCTGAAACGTGGAAGGCTGGCGTTGCGCCCCGCGAGCCCGGGACTTGAACCGGTACTGCATTCGACGCTCAAGTCCATCGAAAAGGTCGAAACACTTGCCGGCGCAACCAATCGGGTCACCGGCTCCGATCAGGCGGACATCATTGCGGCCAATGGCAACGATCACGTCGATGCCGGTGCCGGGGACGATCAGATATCCGTACGTGGTCTGAATGCCACAGTCGATGGCGGTCGCGGCAGTGATACCTATTATCTCGACCCGATGTGCCACAAGATCTCCATCACCGAAGACGGTCTGGAGCCGAGCAAGGTCTATCTGGGCGTATCGCTTGAAGCCATCCAGCGCTGGTTCGTCCGGGAGAACGCGCTGGTGATCGAGTCACTTCGAGACGATGACCTCCGGTCGCCCAGGCGCGAACTGATACTGGAGAACGCTTACCAGACCATCGATGGCAAGCGCATCCTGCATCACGACAAATGGGCGTTCATTACCCAGGACGGTTTTCACTTGCAGCCGGATTGGCCCACCGAGATTCCGGAGTCCGGCGATCTGCCCGTCAGCGTCACAATCCCCACATCAGGCGTACCCAAGGCGTCTCCGGTGCAGATCAACGATCATCCGCACGTACTTTCGGCTCAAGCACACTCCCACTATTTCGTTTCCCGCCAGATCCGTCGCGCCGCCCTGTTCGCCCCGAAAGATGGCCTTCCTTCGCACAGCACCGTGTACGTCGATTTCGACAGCCAGGAAATTTCCAGCGTCAATGCCACTTATGTCGTGAGCATCACGGAGACTGAGGCGTTCACATTCCTCGATTACGACAATGTCTATTTCACCCTGACCTTCGCTCCGGGAGCCCGGCTCTCGCTACATGGAAACGTGATCGGGAGCCGGGACCGAAAGAGCGACATGGGCGCCGGCAACATGGCCGCCGGATGGGCAATGAATCATCCCTTGACCCTGGTGATGCGAGATGGCGTTTCTTACCATCTGGACTGCCCTCGGAACACCTATCTGGAGGATGCAAGGAACCCGGGCTACCGGGTCATTGAAAGTCGTGCCTCATTACGCGAGCGGGCAGGTCGATACCTGTTCGTCAGACCGTCTGTCAGCAAGCGCACCCTGAAGAACACGCCGCAACGGGTCGATTTTCTGGCCACCGAGCACAACGCAACCTACTGGCTGGAAGGAAGATCGGCAAGCTATGAGCTTTTTCCTGCCAGCAATCTCTCAATCCGCCTGTCCACCGCCGACGCTGAGGCCAGACTTTCCGGCTCCTCCACGTGGCTCATTCATACGCATCTTCTGCCCGAAAAAATCACCCGGCGCGACCTCAGCATCAAGAACGACCTGATCAGGATCGGCAGCGTTCACGTCCACCTGCCGGACAGCAATGATCCACTACTGCCACTGGAAACCATCGAGGTGGCGATCTCATCGGGGAACCGTTACCGGATCAATGCCCTGTTCGAGGTGATCGGCCTCTGCGCTGCCGATGCTCGGGCCTACTCGACAATTGATGCACTTGTTCAGGACGCAAAGGATCACCAGCATCGCGACGAGCTTGAACGCAGTGACTTGCAGGTCCTGAACCTGCGCTTGCACGATGCCGCTCCCGGCAGGATTTTTTACAACGTCGCCACCAACATCTGGAGACTCGAGAGCGAGCCGTCCCGGGTGATATCGATCGAACAACTGTCCATCGTCAAGGAATGACGCCATGCGCCCCAAAGCCCCCTCAACGCCGACACCGTCCAGGATCGACACGTCTGCCAACCCATCGATACAACCTCCCCGGCTTCGGCCACAGGGTCAGGCCCCACACTCACATGATTCAATTTCCGATCCGGTCATATCAGGCAATCAAAACCCGGGCCATCACCTGCCACCCGCAGCGATACCCGGCCCTTCGAGAATCGAAGTCTCGGATTTGCCTGAGCTGCCCCGGGAATCGACACCCGTATTGAGCCACTACCTGTTGAGCCCCGCCTTGCTGCGCAACATGCAGCCGGCCAATGAAGAAGGCTTGCGTTATGTCGTCGGACGCAAGTTCGTTGATGTGAAAGACAGCGGCACTGTGTATGTGGAGTTCGATCCGAACCTGAATGCCTATCGGGCGATGGATCTGTACAAAAAGCTCGCACCGGGACCTGTGCTCTACAGAAACATCGACGAATCAACCTGGAGCCCTGCTCGCCAGACCGATATAGGCAATCCACTCAAACGGCCGAATGCAGATAACCGTGCCGCAGAAGCGGCGGTGCCCACCAGACAGCCTCGAATCACGTCGATGCCCGCACAATTGAAGGCGGCAACGTCCGAATTGCTGGATACACATTTCGCACTGCTGCATCCGCAGATGAATCACGGCGAACGGGTCATGGAATTGCGCTCGTACAACCTGTCGCCTCTCCAGCACGTCCGACTGCGCGACGACCTCATCGCCCATCCGTCAGCGCTTCCGGAATGGGTCGCACAGCACAAGAGCCGGTCACTGAACGCGGACGACCCTGCACGCTACGACGCACTGCATCAGGAAATAGAGCCCCTGCTCCTGCCACTGAGAAACGGCAAGTTACTGCTCAGTCATCTGGGCGATCATGAAGATTTCAGCGAAAGCGTCAGCCGCGAATTCCTCGACGGATTCCTCGCAAAGCTGGGGTACCTGCGTAATGGCAGCGGCTGCCTGTACCGGACCGACATCCCCGGCCTGTTCAGGGCCGATGAGCGCACACCGTTCGAGCTGTACAACGATCGCCGGATGCTGCCACGCATGCACCACAAACGGGGCGCAACGAGCGAAAAGCCGATCAGCGCTACGGTCGGCCTGGAACTGGTTCACGAGTACGCGGGCCACGGCAGGGCCGAGCCGGATCCGGAATACCTGCGTTACAACAATCAGAAGAACCAATACCCCGGGAAAAAACCCGGTGAGTCCGACAATGACTCCGGAAAGTCCGACAACGAATGGTCCGAGACCTCCGATGTCGAGCTGGACTCCGAGCGAAACTACGAAACGATCCGACACGACCAAAGCTTCATCTTCGAATACATCATCGATACTCGGAACATGGAAGTGGTTTTGCGTGAAGAGAACATCTTGTTGAATGGGAGCGCCAGAGATCGCGGCGCGTGGTTCCCGGAAGACGAAAACGAAGCCTTGATTTCCGCCTCAAGAAGGGGCATTCCCTCGGAACGCATCTGGTTGCTCGACTCCACTCGCACCCGTGCGGCAAAGGTCGACGATATCGCCGAGCTGACGCCCTATTACGATCGAAGCCGTATAGAGGACGCAACGCACAACGGCGACCGCAACCAGTCTGTCTATGACACGTTGATCGACGATGCGGCGGCAGCAGGCAACCCCATTGTGTATCTGGACAAGGGCAAGAAGTGGTTCGCCAACGATATCGTCTGGCCTGAGTGACCGAGGCGGTCCTAGGCGAACAGTTCACCCTGCAACTCGTCGAGCAACGCCTGGATCGCATCCAGGCGTTGCTGCGGATCGTCGAGTTGCAACAGGTCGATCTTGTCTTCCTCGGCAAACGGCAGCAGGTAGGCCAACTGGTTCGCCAGCGCCTGCTGCCCCGCCGCTTCGATGCCCATGTTCAGCGCTTCGACCATCGGATGCTCGGCCAGGGCCTTGAGCAGCGCCACCAGATCAGCGTCTTCGTCCTGCAGAGGCTGCTCGGGCTCTTCATCCAGCCACTCGACCTCCGCGACGATCAGCTGATCGCGCTGCACCTCGGTGCGCAGAACATGAAAGCGCCGCCCGCCCTGCACACGAATCCCCAGCAGGCCGTTGTCCTGTTGCTGGAAATCGGTGATCCGCGCTTCGCACCCGACCATCGCAAATCCTTCGGGCGCCACTCCGACTTCGTGGCCTTCGAGGATGCATACCACGCCAAAGCCGCCGCCCTGTTTCATGCAGCGGCCGATCATGTCCAGATAGCGCGCCTCGAAGATCTGCAGATCCAGATTGCAGCCGGGAAACAGCACCGTGTTCAGCGGAAAAAGCGGCAGACTCATAGACATTTCCTTACACCACCATCGACACCGCCAACGGCAGGAACACCGCCGTGGCCACGCCCATCAGACTCATCGCCAGCGCCGCGAAGGCGCCGCACTCATCGCTTTCCTGCAACGCCACCGACGTGCCGACCGCATGCGCCGTCATGCCCAGCGCCATGCCACGCGCCTCGGGGCTGTGCACGCCGAGGCGGGTCAGCAGCGCCGGGCCGAAGATCGCGCCGATGACTCCGGTGATCAACACGAATACCGCCGCCAGTGCCGCGACACCGCCGATCTGCTCGGCCACCAGCATGGCAATCGGCGAGGTCACCGACTTGGGCGCCATGGTCATCAGAATCATGTGATCGGCCCCGAACCACCAGCCCAGTGCCACGCCCATCCCCGTGGCGACCACGCCGCCTATCACCAGCGTAGTAAAAATCGGCCAGAACAATTGGCGGATGCGCCGCAGATTCAAATACAGCGGCACGGCCAGCGCAACGGTCGCCGGACCCAGCAGAATACTGAGGATCTCGGTGCTCTTGCGGTACTCGGCGTAAGTCAGGCCGCAGCCGACCAGCACGCCGATCACCAACAGCATCGAGACCAGCACCGGTTGCAGGAAGATCCAGCGGGTTTTCTCGAACGCCGCCAGCACCAGTTGATAAGCCCCCAGGGTGATCCCGATGCCAAAGAGTGGGTGGTGAATCACCGAAGCCCAGGCACCTTGCCAGTCGAACAGCATCAGGATTCCTCCGAAGGCGGCGCGTGACGCTTGACCAGCCGTTGCATCAGCACGCCGGCGAAGGCCATCGACAGAATCAGCGAGACCACCAGCGCACCGACGATGGCCCAGAAATCCGCGGCAATCGCCGTGGCGTAGACCATCACACCCACCGCCGGCGGCACCAGCAGCAATGGCAGATAACGCAAAAGGCTGCCGGCGGCGAGGTTCAGCGGTTCGCCGACTTCACCGCGCACGATCAGAAATACCAGTAACAGCAAAAGGCCGATGATCGGCCCCGGCAGCACCGGCAACAGCAAATGATTGAGGGCCGTGCCGAGCAATTGAAACAGCACCAGCATGGTCAGGCCACGTAGCAACATCGGACATCTCCGTCTTACTTTCCAACCCGCAAGTCGTCGGCATTATAAGCACGCCTGCGCTATGGATCGGCATTCGCCAAAAGCATGGTCGGTTGACCTGAGCAAATCGCCATGATGATCTACAGTGGTTCGCAGGGCGGTCAAATCCCCCACCTGAAAAACTATAAAACCGATGAACCCAAGGAGAGTCTCAATGCCCTATGTTCCAGTTGCAGAGCTCAAAGATTATGTCGGCAAGGAACTCGGACGTTCCGAATGGCTCACCATCGATCAGGAGCGCATCAACCTGTTCGCCGAAGCCACCGGGGATTATCAGTTCATCCACGTCGATCCGGTCAAAGCCGCGCAAACGCCATTTGGCAGCACCATCGCCCACGGATTCCTGTCGCTGTCGCTGATCCCCAAACTGATGGAAGACATTCTGGTTCTGCCGCAAGGCGTGAAGATGGTGGTCAACTACGGCCTGGACAGCGTGCGCTTCATCCAGCCGGTCAAGGTCGACTCCAAAGTCCGGCTCAAGGTCGATCTGGGTGAAGTGACCGAGAAAAAACCTGGCCAGTGGCTGCTCAAGGCCACCGCCACCCTGGAGATCGAAGGCTCGGACAAACCGGCCTACATCGCCGAACCACTGTCGCTCTGCTTCGTTTAAGCGCCTGGATGCGAAGCGGCTCACGCTGTTTCGCATCCGCTCCTCCCTGCCGGCTGTATAAGGTCACATAGCTGCGGCATACTCGGTCGCCTAATTGCCCGGATCCCGCTATGCGCTCATTCGCCCCTCTTGCTCCCCTTGCCTTGACCCTGTTGCTGGCCGCGTGTGGCGACGGCGAATCGTTGTTGCCGCCGGATGCGCGCCTGCCCGACGGCGGCCGCTATCGCGGTGAACTGGTCGATGGCTTGCTGCAAGGCCAGGGCCGGGTCGACTACCCCAACGGCAGCTGGTACGCCGGGGCGTTCGACAAGGGGCAATGGCATGGTCAGGGCGAATGGCACGGCAGCAATGGCGAAGTCTATCGCGGCAACTTCCAGCAAGGGCTGTTCGACGGCCAGGGCACGTTGACCACCGCCGCCGGCAGCTACACAGGCGGTTTCAAGCTGGGCCGACGCGACGGCGAAGGCACCCTCAAGGAAAACGCGATGACCTATCGCGGCGAATTCAAGGCCGACCAGTACTCCGGGCTCGGTCGCCTGGAGCTGGACGACGGCAGCTCCTATCAGGGCCAGTTCGCCCACGGCAAACCCAATGGCGAAGGCCAGCGCGGCGATGCCAGCGGCAATCAGTTCACCGGCCATTTCGTCAACGGCCAGCTCGAAGGCAACGGCACCTTCAACAGCGCAGATGGCGATATCTACGTCGGTGGTTTCAAGAACAATCAACTGCACGGCAAGGGCCGCTACGAGAACGCCGATGGCGACGTCTGGCTCGGGCAGTTCAAGGAAGGCGCGCTGACCGGCAAGGGTGAATTGATCGGCGCCGACGGCAGCCATTACATCGGTTATTTCAATGACTGGCGCTTCAGCGGTCAGGGCCGCCTGAACCTGTCCGATGGCAGTTTCTACGTCGGCGGATTCGACAGCGACAGTTATTCCGGACGCGGCACCCTGGTGCTCACCGATGGCAGCGTGCTCAGCGGCACCTGGATCAACGGCCAGCGGGTGCGCGATGCCGACGGCAAATTGCTGCCGGACACCCTCGAACTCGGCCTGTTGGCCCAGGGTCGTCTGCTCGACGAGGCGCTGGCCAACGTACCGGCCTCAACCCCGGCCGTTGAGCTGTACACCCTGACCCTCGGCGGCGACGGCAAACAGAGCGTGTTCCTGCGCGAATCCGATTACGTCGCGAACATGCTCACCAGCCGTTTCGGTGCCTTTGGCCAGATTCGCCTGGTCAACCACCGCGACCACCTCGGCGACCGGCCGATGGCCACCCGCGAAAATCTGCGGCGCGCCGCTCAAACCCTGGCCGAACGCAGCGGCCCGGAAGATCTGGTCTTCATCTATCTGACCAGCCATGGCACCGCCGAGCACGAGCTGGTGCTCGATCAGCCGCGAATGGAACTGGCCGACCTGCCCGCCGACGAACTCGCCGCCGTGCTCGCACCGCTGAAGAACCGCGACAAGATCATCGTCATCTCCTCGTGCTATTCCGGCGGTTTCATACCGGCGCTGAAGGACGAACGCACGCTGATCATGACCGCCTCACGCGCCGACCGCGTGTCGTTCGGTTGCTCCGAGGAGGCCAACTTCACCTACTTCGGCGATGCCCTGTTTGCCCAGGCACTGAACCAGACCGACGACCTGGAGCAAGCCTTCAAACTGGCCAAGGCTACCGTTGCCGAGCGCGAACTGGCGGACAATTTCGAAGCCTCTGAACCGCAGATCTGGGCGCCGAAAACCGTGCTGGCGCACTGGCAACTACTGCGTAAACAACAAGCGAGAAAAGCATTGCAAAGTGCTGCGTTGAACGACGGAGCGACAAAGAGCAACTAAGCTGAACAGTATCAAGGGAGAGACACTATGTACTTGACGCCTCAGCATGTCCTGCTTGCCGGAGCCACCGGTCTGACCGGTGAACATCTGCTCGACCGTCTGCTCAACGAGCCGACGATCAGCCGTGTCCTGGCCCCCTCACGCCGGCCACTGGCCGAACATCCGCATCTGGAAAACCCGGTCGGCGACCCACAGACCTTCCTGCCGCAGTTGGCGGGTCGCGTCGACATCGCCTATTGCTGCCTGGGTACCACCATCAAGCAGGCCGGCTCCGAAGAAGCGTTCCGCGCCGTGGATCTGGACATGGTCGTAGCCTTCGCCAAGCGCGCCCGGGAAATGGGCGCACGGCACCTGATTGTGATCAGTGCCCTGGGCGCCGATCGCCGATCCTCGATTTTCTACAACCGGGTCAAAGGCGAGATGGAATACGCCTTGCGTGCGCAAAACTGGCCGCAACTCACCATTTGCCGGCCGTCGCTGTTGCTCGGCGAACGCAGCGAGCCCCGCCTGGGCGAACAGCTGGCCGCACCACTCTCAAAACTGATTCCCGGCAAATACCGTGGCATCGAGGCCTGCCAACTGGCCCGGGCCATGTGGCGTCTGGCACTTGAAGAGCAGGATGGCGTGCGAATTGTCGAGTCGGATGAATTGAGAAAACTCGGCAAATAAGCTCACAGCGGTTCAACGCAGATCCGCACAAACATTTGCAATGAATGTCCGAGGATATTGCGTTGAACCACCCGACAACTGAAATGAACCGACTCGAATCAACCATCGTGTCGTAACTATCTACCACTCGCCCCTTTCCTTTCATGGATAACGTGCCCTCCCCGGCATGCCTGCGTCTGCCATCCTGTTATCGGATGGCAGCCTGAACGCCAGATAATCAATGAACGGATTCCTTGATGCGACCCAAAAACCCGACACCGAAATTACCCGGCACACCTCACCGTCACCCCGAGACACCGCATCCTCTGCCGATTCCGCGTTCTGAGCCTCCAGTGGTGATTCGCCCCGGAGGACCGGATATCTACCTCTCCGACCGACAACTGGCGACACTGCCGCCGCCGGACAATCAGTTGCCCACAGTACATATCCATGACTTGTCCCCTTCGGTCAGGGAAAGTGGAAGAGGCCCATCCAGCGACCCGCGCTCGACTGAATCGATTCGCCACTACGAGTTGCCGCCCCAGACGCGAACGCTCTTGCCCGACGTCATCACCGAAGGATTGCGCGTCCACAGGGGGCGTATTTATGCCGAAGTGCAGTACACCACAACCGGAACGGTCATGGTGGCCTGGGACGAGAGCCTCGGAACCTACCGGGCCATGTTTCCACAGGAAGCGCAACCCTCTGGCCCTGCCCTGCACTTCGACCCCGCCAGCAATACCTGGCGGGTTGGCGAGCCGCAAAAGACTCCTCAAACCATAGAACAGCAGATACATCGGCCGGCAGACAACACAGATGACACCCCGGCGCAGATCCCTGCGTCACTTGCGGACAGTTCCTCCCGAACGCAATCGAACACTGTGACAGCTCACATCGACACCCGGCACTACATTTGGGACAACACCGCCACCAATCACCATGGCTACGTGGTCATGCACCGAAAAATGCGGCTGGACGACTCCGTCGGCCCTCTGATGCACCATGCCTTCATGGACGATAACGGGTCGTTCATCAGCGTCGAGCCTTCTGCCCCACGTATCGATCAGCCCGCCGAATTGCTGCCTGCCTGGACAGACCGCGACATCTGGGATCTCTACGGTCTGCAGGGCGCAGAGATCACTCGCTTTCGCACCGAAGCAGATCGCACGGGCAGAAAACCACAGTGGGCCAAGGTACGGGAACAAAGGCTGGAGAATGCGTACCTGTATGACGAGCTTCGCCGCTGGCTAGGCCCTGAGATGGACCGAGATATGTTCAACCGCCTTCTGGAGCACCAAAGGCTCACGCCCGCCAAGTGGGCAGAGCACCTCGAATCCGTCACGCTGCACCGCAGTACTCCAGACACACAAACGCCATTGCCGGGCCTGCCGAGACCCGAAACGCCGGAGCACCACGACACACCAACCACGCAAACGCCGTCACCACGCCTGCCGCCTCCCGCAATGCCCGAGACAACAGACACCACGCCAGCGTACGGGGACCAGAGTTACTACACCTGGGACCTCGGCAAGACAAACTTTCATGGTTACGTCGAGATGCAGCGCAAGCCCGGTCTGGATGACAGTCACGGCCCGCTCGTTCAAGTGGCGTTCCGTGACGGCATTGCGCTGACTATCGTCAAGCCGACCGGGTATCCACTGCATAAAGAGACTGCTCTGCGGCCCTTCTGGCGAGACGTCGATATCTGGAACCTGTACAGGATCGAAGGGGAAGACATCCTGCGCTTTCGTCGGGATGTTGCGCTCCACATGAAAGAACCAGAGTGGGCCATACAACGGGACTATCCTTCCCGGCGTGAACAGTTGATCGACTACCTGCGGCTATGGACCAATCCTGATTCTCCGCTCAAATCAAAGGAACAGGTCCTTGCCCGCTTCCAGCCCTACAATCTGTCAACTCTGCAATTCGCTCGACTGAGCAAGGAAATTTCGCCAACAGGGCAGTTCAAACACCTCATCAATGATGACGTGCCTGCATGGGTGACGGCGCATCAGGCTCGCACGCGGCTTGTCACCAATTCAAAACTTTTCGATCCGTTTCTGCCGGAAATGAACGCCGAAATCATCAGTCTTAGAAACCGGGGGGAAGGCACCAGTATCCTGAAGGCCACTCTGACAAAACCGTTTTTTCAGGAGTTACTGCGACTCTGTGGCTATCAGCGCAACGGACAGGATTATCTGTACAGAACCGACATCCCGGCGGTATTCAAGGCGGATGAGCGGACACCCTTCGACATCGCCAGGCCTGCGGTCATGGTTCCGCAGAAGGTATCGGCCCGAGTCGTCACGACCGAGACGCCTGTAAGCGCAATGTTCAGCCTCAAGGCTGCAATGGATTTCGCGAACGAGGTTAAAGACGTAACAGGCTCGAACTACACGCAACCCAAGGATCCGCTGACCGGCAACGAATCGCACCAGACCAGTAGCGGCGCTTCGACGCCCCACGCTCAGCGCATCCTGTTTTGCTACCTGCTCGATACCCGCAATATCGAGGTCGTTCCAGGACAGGAAAATCGCGCCTACAACTCAGCGCGGCTCGAACAAAGCTCCCCGGGCGACAGCACGTGGTTTCCGAGCATGCGGATGGAGGGCCATGTTTCGACGTCACCCATCGGTTTCACGTCGCGACGGGTCTGGCTGGTCAACTCAGCCATGACCCGTGCAGCTACCGTGGAGGATGTACATTTGCAGGCACTTGCACACGCCACCGGCTCGAATCAGACCCGCGCCGACGCCATCCAGGCCCGCACGAAAGCCGGGGCTCTCAACCGGAATGAATATGACGCATTGATCGATGAAGTCGCGAACGCCGGCAAACGCATCCTCGAGTTGCCGACGGGAAACGCAATATTCTCCAACGACATCGAGTTTCCTCCCGAAATAATCACTCTGTAGGAGGCTTAATCGGCTCGCTCTTGCCAAATCGAGCCGATGATTTTCATAAACCTCCGGTCGCCTGAAAGCCTACGCCGATCACCGTCAGCAAAGACAACGGTAAAAGCAGGGTATCGAGCAACGCACTGGCCGGCAGGTCGACTCCGGGATAGCCCGGAGCCTCGGCGCCGAAGCGATCCTTTGCGCAACAGCCGCCGTTCAGGGCGTATAAGTCCAGCCGCGTGCCGGAGTACACCACCGGCGCGCCGGGCTTGGCCGCATCGAGCGTGCGCGCCGTGGCGCAGCCGGTCAGTTGCAGCGCCAGCAGGAGCGCCAGCAGCTTATTCATCGCTGCTCAGGTGATGTTCACCCCAGCGAGGCAGCATGTCCTGCGGAATGCCCAGCAGATTGAGAATCCGCGCCACCACGAAATCGATCAGGTCATCGATGGTCTGCGGCTGGTGATAGAAACCCGGCGACGCTGGCAGGATGGTCACGCCCATGTTCGAGAGCTTGAGCATGTGTTCCAGGTGAATGCTCGAATACGGCGCTTCGCGCGGCACCAGAATCAACTGGCGCCGCTCCTTCAACGTCACGTCCGCCGCCCGCTCGATCAGGTTGTTGCAGGCGCCGGTGGCGATGGCCGACAAGGTGCCCGTCGAACACGGCACCACCACCATGGCCGCCGGAGCGCCGGAGCCCGAGGCCACTGGCGACATCCAGTCTTCCTTGCCGTACACGCGGATCTGCCCGGCGGCCGCGCCGGTGTATTCGGTGAGGAACGCCTGCATCATTTGCGGCTTGGCCGGCAACGACACGTCGGTCTCGGTGGCCATCACCAGTTGCGCGGCCTTGGAGATCAGAAAGTGCACCTCGCGATCCTCGCGCACCAGGCAATCCAGCAGGCGCAAACCGTACTGGGCGCCGGACGCGCCGGTCATCGCCAGCGTGATGCGTTCGGGGCCGTTGCTCTCGAAACGAGTGTTCATTTCAGCGCCTCGGCGAGTTTGCCGTGCAGGCCGCCGAAGCCGCCGTTGCTCATGATCACCACGTGGGTGCCGGGCTGGGCCTGGCTCTTCACGCGTTCGATGATGCCTTCCAGCGAATCGCTGACGATCGACGGCACGGTGCACAACGCGGCGGTGCCTGCCAGATCCCAGCCGAGGTTGGCCGGGGCGTACCAGATCACCTGATCGGCATCGACCACGCTGTCCGGCAGACCGTCACGGTGCGCGCCAAGCTTCATCGAGTTGGAGCGCGGCTCGATGATCGCGATCAGCGGCGCATCGCCAATGCGCTTGCGCAGGCCGTCGAGGGTGGTGGCAATCGCGGTCGGGTGGTGGGCGAAGTCGTCGTAGATGGTGATGCCGCGCACCTCCGCGACTTTCTCCATCCGGCGCTTGACGCTCTTGAACGCGCTCAACCCGGCGATGCCCATCGACGGCACAACGCCGACGTGACGCGCGGCGGCCAGAGTGGCCAAGGCGTTGGCGACGTTGTGCTGACCGGTCAACTCCCACTCGACCACGCCTTGGGACACGCCTTCGAACATCACTTCGAACGCCGAGCCGTCGTCTTTCAGCAACTTGACCTGCCACTGACCGCCGGCACCGGTGGTTTGCACCGGGGTCCAGCAACCCATCTCGATCACACGCTGCAAGGCCGGTTCGGTGGTCGGGTGAATCACCAGCCCTTCGCTCGGAATGGTGCGCACCAAGTGGTGGAACTGCCGCTCGATGGCTGGCAGATCGGGGAAGATGTCAGCGTGATCGAACTCAAGGTTATTGAGGATCGCCGTACGTGGACGGTAGTGGACGAACTTCGAACGCTTGTCGAAGAACGCGCTGTCGTACTCGTCGGCTTCGATCACGAAGAACGGCGTGCCGCCCAGACGCGCCGACACCGAGAAATTCTGCGGCACGCCGCCGATCAGGAAACCCGGGCTCATGCCGGCATGCTCCAGCACCCAGGCGAGCATGCTGCTGGTGGTGGTCTTGCCGTGCGTACCGGCAACCGCCAGCACCCAGCGACCTTGCAGCACATGGTCGGCCAGCCACTGCGGGCCGGAAACGTATGGCAAGCCTTTGTTCAGCACATATTCCACCGCCGGGTTGCCGCGGGACATGGCGTTGCCGATCACCACCAGATCCGGCGCCGGATCAAGCTGCGCCGGGTCGTAACCCTGGGTCAGCTGAATACCCTGAGCTTCGAGCTGGGTGCTCATCGGCGGATAGACGTTGGCATCGGAGCCGGTCACGTGATGGCCCAGCTCTTTGGCCAGAACCGCCATCGAGCCCATGAAAGTCCCGCAGATACCCAGAATATGAATGTGCATAGTCGACCTCGTAAAACATGGCCGCAGGTTAGCGCAGGGAGGGGGAAATCGCACTCTTTAGCTGATCACCCGACCTTGTCGGGAGGGGGATTCAAGCAGTTCGGGCGATCCCGTGCTTGCGCAGCTTTCTGTAGAGCGTATTGCGACTGACGCCCAGTTGCTGCGCCGTGTGGGTCATGTGCCAGCGCGTGTGTTCCAGCGCACTGAGCAACGCCAGCCGCTCGGCATCTTCCAGCGGCTGTCCGGACGCCGCTTCATCGGTTTTGACCAACAGTGGCTGCACCTGCCGAAACATCGCCGGCAGATCCTCCAGTCCGATCCGCCCTTCATCGCACAACGCCGCCAGCGTACGCAGCACATTGCGCATCTGCCGCACATTGCCCGGCCAGTTGAAGCCCAGCAACGCCTGGCGCGCCGGCTCTTCGATCAGGATCGTTTCCCCGCCCGCCTCTTCGGCCAGCAGAAAATCCAGCAGCTGCGACTTGTCACTGCGCTCGCGCAACGGTGGAAGCGCCACTTCCAGCCCGTTGAGCCGGTAGTACAAGTCTTCCCGGAAACTGCCGTCGCCAACCCGCTCCAGCAGATTGCGGTGGGTGGCGCTGATGATCCGCACGTTGACCGCTTCCGGCTCGCCACCGATCGGCACCACTTGCCGGTCTTCCAGCACTCGCAGCAAACGGGTTTGCAGAGCCAGCGGCATGTCGCCGATTTCATCGAGGAACAGCGTGCCGCCATCGGCCTGCTGCAGCTTTCCGCGCATGCCGTCCTTGCGCGCGCCGGTGAAACTGCCGCCGCGATAGCCGAACAGTTCGCTCTCGATCAGGCTTTCGGGAATCGCCGCGCAGTTGAGGGCAACGAAGGCTTTGCCGGCGCGCTGACTGGCGTTGTGCACAGCCTTGGCGAATGCCTCCTTGCCGGAGCCGGTTTCGCCGTTGATCAGCAGCGGCACGTCACGCTCGAATACCCGCAGCGACTTGCGAAAATCCGCCTGCAACGCCGCATCACCGAGGCAAATGCCTGCAAGACGCGGTACTTCGACCGGCGTGGGAACCGGCGCGACCGGCAGCGGCCGACGGGTTTCGCCGCGCAGCACCGCAAACAGATGCCGCCCGTCACGAGTGCGCAACGGCCAACTGGCGCTGGCATTGGCGCTGGCGCGCCCGAGCAACTCATCCAGCGAACAATCGAAAAACGCCTCAACCGGCTTACCGAGCAAGCCGCCACGAATGTGCCCGAGCAGGTTCAAGGCACTCTGATTGACCGCGCTGATCCGCCCTTCCCCGTCAAACGCCAGCAACCCTTCGCTGAACAGCCCGACGGACTCGGCCTGGAGATGAAAACGCAGCAACCATTGGTTATCGAAACAACGCAGGAAATAGCAGCTCTCGATCATCTTCGCCGACAGATTGACCAGCGCCATGGTGTGGAACTGGCTCTGGCGCGATACGTCATGCCGAGCCGAGGAAACGTCGAGCACCGCCAGCAGTTCGCCGTGCGGGTCAAACACCGGGCTCGCCGAGCAAGTCAGGCCGGTGTGGCGGCCGCGGAAGTGTTCGTCCTGATGGATGGTCAGAGCCTGACGCTCCACCAGGCAGGTGCCGATGCCGTTGGTGCCCTCGCAGGCCTCGCTCCAGTCGGAACCCAGCCACAGGCCGGCGCGTTCGAAAATCTTGCGTTCAGCGGGAGCGGTGACGCAGTTGAGGATCACCCCGCGCGCGTCGGTCAGCAGCACCGCGTGGCCGGCGCCGGAGAGTTGTTGATGCAGGCTGCTCATTTCATTGCCGGCAATCTGCAACACCTGTTGCAGCCGTTCGCGGCTTTCGAGGATTCGACCGTGTTCGAGCACGGTCGGCGCCATGGTCAGGGCCGGGTCGAGGTGATAGTCCTCAAGACAACGCAGCCACGAACGGGCAATCGACGGGTCGGCACCGGGGCCGTGCAGGTGCGGCTTGCCCTGGGTGACGGTGAGAACCTGCCGGGCATGGCGACTCAAATGGTTGTCGTGCATTTCTTATTATTCTCCCCGAGGCTCATCGGCCCATGCGTGAAGTGGTGCCCAGCATCCTCCAGCCCACCGGTCTTTGCAATGCTGGCAAGACCGCCCGGTCACGGGTTGTGCCAGAAGCGGTACAAACTGTCACCCAGGCTGTACCGATACCGTCACAGACGTTCGCCACTTGTCCGACAGAAATCACGCAAGGCCTTGATTTGCCTGACCTGCACGGCAGTGGCCCGGCCTTTGCTCTACGCTTATAGCAAGCGCTCATGCGCGTTTCTCTAATAAGTACAAAGCCAAGGAGAACATCATCATGCGTTACGCTCACCCCGGTACTGAAGGCGCCAAAGTCTCGTTCAAGAGCAAGTACGGTAACTACATCGGCGGCGAGTTCGTCGCGCCTGTCAAAGGTCAGTACTTCACCAATACCTCGCCGGTTAATGGCCAGCCGATTGCCGAATTCCCGCGCTCCACGGCCGAAGACATCGACAAGGCCCTGGACGCCGCCCACGCCGCTGCCGATGCCTGGGGCTCGACTTCCGCCCAGGCCCGCTCGCTGATCCTGCTGAAAATCGCCGACCGCATCGAACAGAACCTCGAAACCCTGGCGATCACCGAAACCTGGGACAACGGCAAAGCCATCCGCGAAACCCTCAACGCCGACATCCCGCTGGCTGCCGACCATTTCCGCTACTTCGCCGGGTGCCTGCGCGCCCAGGAAGGCAGCGCCGCCGAGATCGATGGCAACACCGTGGCCTATCACATCCATGAACCACTGGGTGTGGTCGGCCAGATCATCCCGTGGAACTTCCCGATCCTGATGGCCGCATGGAAACTCGCCCCGGCCCTGGCCGCCGGCAACTGCGTGGTGCTCAAGCCTGCCGAGCAAACCCCGCTGGGCATCAGCGTGCTGCTGGAACTGATCGGTGACCTGCTGCCGCCGGGCGTGCTCAACGTGGTGCAAGGGTTCGGCAAAGAAGCCGGCGAAGCCCTGGCCACCAGCAAACGCATCGCCAAGATCGCCTTCACCGGCTCGACCCCGGTCGGCTCGCACATCATGAAATGCGCTGCCGAAAACATCATTCCGTCCACCGTAGAGCTGGGCGGCAAGTCGCCGAACATCTTCTTCGAAGACATCATGCAGGCCGAGCCAAGCTTCATCGAAAAAGCTGCCGAAGGCCTGGTGCTGGCGTTTTTCAATCAGGGCGAAGTCTGCACCTGCCCTTCCCGTGCACTGGTTCAGGAATCGATCTATCCGCAGTTCATGGAAGCGGTGATGAAGAAAGTCAGCCAGATCAAACGTGGCGACCCACTCGACACCGACACCATGGTCGGCGCCCAGGCGTCCGAGCAGCAATTCGACAAGATCCTGTCGTACCTGGAAATCGCCAAGGGCGAAGGTGCCGAACTGCTGACCGGCGGCAAGGTGGAAAAACTCGAGGGCAGCCTGGCGACCGGGTATTACATCCAGCCGACGCTGCTCAAGGGCACCAACAAGATGCGTGTGTTCCAGGAAGAAATATTCGGCCCGGTGGTGAGTATCACCACCTTCAAGGACGAAGCCGAAGCCCTGGCGATTGCCAACGACACCGAGTTCGGCCTCGGCGCCGGCCTCTGGACCCGCGACATCAACCGCGCCTATCGCATGGGCCGCGCCATCAAGGCCGGTCGTGTATGGACCAACTGCTACCACCTGTACCCGGCGCACGCCGCGTTCGGCGGGTACAAGAAGTCCGGCGTCGGCCGGGAAACCCACAAGATGATGCTCGACCACTACCAGCAGACCAAAAACCTGCTGGTGAGCTACGACATCAATCCGCTGGGCTTCTTCTAAACCTCGGGGCAACACAGATGATTCTGTGTTGCCTGTTCAATCGCCTTCGCGAGCAAGCCCGCTCCCACAGGGGACTTGCGTCGGCCCACATTATTGGATTCTGCACAAATCCAATGTGGGAGCGGGCTTGCTCGCGAAGGCGTCCTTAGTGACACAACACAAAGCCTGGCCGCTCTGGCACGGGCCTTGCGTACCCGTCATTCAGGATTTGCCTAAACACTGCCGCTGCGTGAACAGCCTCCACCCACCCAACCGCTACTCCTGAAAGTCCAACAGATCGAACAATAAAAAAGACAGAGAGGACTTATGACTTCCACCACACAGCTCAAACCCACACTCGGCACCCTGCACCTCTGGGGCATTGCCGTCGGCCTGGTGATTTCCGGCGAATACTTCGGCTGGAGTTATGGCTGGGGCACGGCGGGAACCCTGGGTTTCCTGGTCACGGCCCTGATGGTCGCGACCATGTACACCTGCTTCATCTTCAGTTTCACCGAACTGACCACCGCGATTCCTCACGCGGGCGGGCCGTTTGCCTACAGCCGTCGGGCGTTCGGCGAAAAAGGCGGATTGATCGCCGGGATCGCCACCCTGATCGAATTCGTGTTCGCCCCGCCGGCCATTGCCATGGCCATCGGCGCCTATCTGAATGTGCAATATCCGGGGCTCGATCCCAAACTTGCGGCGGTCGGCGCGTATTTCGTGTTCATGACCCTGAACATCCTTGGCGTCAGCATCGCCGCGACCTTCGAGCTGGTGGTGACCGTGCTCGCCGTCGCCGAATTGCTGGTGTTCATGGGCGTGGTCGCACCGGGCTTCAGCTTCAGCAACTTTGTGCTGAACGGCTGGTCAGGCGCCAATGAGTTTACGATGGGCGCGATTCCTGGCATTTTCGCCGCTATTCCCTTCGCGATCTGGTTCTTCCTCGCCATCGAAGGCGCGGCCATGGCGGCCGAGGAAGCCAAGGACCCGAAACGCACGATTCCACGGGCCTACGTCAGCGGCATCCTGACCCTGGTGTTCCTGGCCATTGGCGTGATGGTGATGGCTGGCGGCGTCGGCGACTGGCGTCAACTGTCGAACATCAACGATCCGCTGCCGCAGGCAATGAAAGCGGTAGTCGGCAACAATTCGACCTGGATGCACATGCTGGTGTGGATCGGCCTGTTCGGGCTGGTGGCGAGTTTCCACGGGATCATCCTCGGCTACTCGCGACAGTTCTTTGCCCTGGCCAGGGCCGGTTATCTGCCCAAAGGTCTGGCCAAACTCTCGCGCTTCCAGACGCCGCACCGGGCGATCCTGGCGGGCGGCGTGGTCGGCATCGCGGCAATCTACAGCGACGGTCTGGTCAATCTGCAAGGCATGACCCTGACGGCGGCAATGATCACCATGTCGGTGTTCGGCGCCATCGTGATGTACATCATCAGCATGCTCAGCCTGTTCAAACTGCGCAAAACCGAGCCGAATCTGGAACGCACCTTCCGCGCGCCCGGTTACCCGGTGGTGCCGGCCATCGCGCTGTTTCTGGCGCTGGTGTGCCTGGTGGCGATGGCCTGGTTCAACACGCTGATCGGTTGTGTGTTCCTCGGGTTCATGGCCGCTGGCTACCTGTACTTCCAGCTGACCGCCAAGCAACGCTCCGAAGCACCGGCAGACGCTATGCTCGAAGGTATATGAGTTGCACCGGCACCGCGCCTTTCGCCCGGTGCCCGCTATATAGAAGTGCATAAAGATCCAATGTGGGAGCGGGCTTGCTCGCGAATGCGGTGCGTCATTCAACAATGATGTCGCCTGACACGACGCCTTCGCGAGCAAGCCCGCTCCCACAGGGGATCGAGTTATCCACAGAATCAGGAGGAACGCGCCCAATGGCCGCATTTGCTCATACCGTCGGCGCCCAGACCTATCGTTTCGACAGCCTCAAGGACGTGATGGCCAAGGCCAGCCCGGCACGCTCCGGGGATTTCCTGGCCGGCGTCGCCGCGCTCAACGATGGCGAGCGGGTAGCCGCGCAAATGGCACTGGCCGACATCCCGCTCACGCATTTCCTGCAGGAAGCGCTGATTCCCTACGAAACCGATGAAGTCACCCGACTGATCATCGACACCCACGATAAACAGGCTTTCGCCGTGGTCAGCCATCTCACCGTCGGCGGTTTTCGCGACTGGCTGCTCAGTGACGCCGCCGATGAAACCAGCCTGCGCGCCCTCGCCCCCGGCCTGACGCCGGAAATGGTCGCTGCCGTGTCGAAGATCATGCGCGTGCAGGATCTGGTGCTGGTGGCGCAGAAGATCCGCGTGGTCACGAAGTTTCGCGGCACCCTCGGCATGCGTGGGCGGTTATCCACAAGGCTGCAACCCAATCATCCGACTGACGAGCCGTCCGGCATCGCCGCGAGCATTCTCGACGGTCTGCTGTACGGCAATGGCGACGCGATGATCGGCATCAACCCGGCCACCGACAGCATCGCCTCGATCTGCGCGATGCTGGAAATGCTCGACGCGATCATCCAGCGCTACGACATTCCGACCCAGGCCTGCGTGCTCACACACGTCACCACCTCTATAGAAGCGATCAACCGTGGGGTGCCACTGGATCTGGTGTTCCAGTCGATTGCCGGCACCGAAGCGGCCAACGCCAGTTTCGGTATCAACCTGAACATCTTGCAGGAAGGTTATGAAGCGGGCCTGAGCCTCAATCGCGGCACACTCGGGCGGAACCTGATGTATTTCGAAACCGGTCAGGGCAGCGCGCTGTCGGCCAACGCCCACCACGGCGTCGATCAACAGACCTGCGAGACAAGGGCCTACGCCGTGGCGCGCCATTTCAAGCCGTTTCTGGTGAACACCGTCGTAGGATTCATCGGCCCGGAATACCTCTACAACGGCAAACAGATTATCCGCGCCGGCCTCGAAGACCACTTCTGCGGCAAGTTGCTCGGCGTGCCGATGGGCTGCGATATCTGCTACACCAACCACGCCGAAGCCGACCAGGACGACATGGACACCCTGCTGACCCTGCTCGGCGTGGCCGGGATCAACTTCATCATGGGCATCCCCGGTTCCGACGACATCATGCTCAACTACCAGACCACTTCGTTCCACGACGCGCTCTACGCGCGCCAGACCCTGGGCCTGAAACCGGCGCCGGAGTTCGAGCAGTGGCTGGCGAACATGGGCATTTTCACTCAGGCGGATGGCAAGGTCCGCTTCGGCAACAACCTGCCGCCGGCCTTTCGTCAGGCCTTGGCGCAACTGGGATGAGTCAGATGGAAAAACCACCCGTCGATCCACAAAACCCATGTCTGGAGCTGCGTCGTCTGACCCCGGCGCGCATTGCCCTCGGTCGTACTGGCACCAGTCTGCCAACCAGTGCACAGCTGGATTTCCAGTACGCCCACGCCCAGGCGCGGGACGCCGTGCATTTGCCGTTCGATCACGCCGCGCTCAGCGCCCAACTGACCGAGCGCCAACGCGACAGTCTGCTGCTGCACAGCGCGGCGGTGGATCGCAACAGCTACCTGCAACGCCCGGATCTGGGGCGCAAGCTGAGCGATCAATCGGCGCGAGCCCTGCGCGAATACGCCGAGGCGCATCCGGGCGGCGTGGATCTGGTGATGGTGGTGGCGGACGGCCTCTCGGCACTGGCGGTGCATCGGCATACCCTGCCGTTTCTCACCCGCCTGGAAGAACAGATGAGCGCCGACCAATGGTCGACTGCGCCGGTGGTGCTGGTGGAACAGGGACGCGTGGCGATTGGCGATGAAATCGGCCAGTTGCTGGGCGCCAGAATGGTTGTGATGCTGATTGGAGAGCGTCCGGGCCTCAGTTCGCCGGACAGCCTGGGTTTATATTTCACCTACAATCCAAAGGTCGGCCTCACGGATGCTTACCGCAATTGCATCTCCAATGTGCGGCTGGAAGGGCTCAGCTATGGCATGGCGGCGCATCGCTTGCTGTATCTGATGCGCGAAGCCTGTCGGCGCCAGCTGTCGGGCGTCAATCTGAAGGACGAGGCGCAGGTTCAGACGCTGGAATCGGAAGCCGGTGCAGACATGAAGAGTAATTTCCTACTCGATCTGCCCCCAGCCTGAACCGTTTCCGCATTGCCTTTCTGCGCCGGTTTCAGGCAGGATCGATGCACGGCCGCCCGGGTTTCCCATCGCCGTCAGAGCACGTGAAGACAGCCACTTGAAGGACGAGACCTACCATGCGGATTATCCAAGCGACCCTCGAACACCTGGATTTGCTGACCCCGTTGTTCGTTAAGTACCGCGAGTTCTACGGCTCCCTGCCCTATCCGGACTCGTCCCGGGCCTTTCTCGAAAAGCGCCTGCGACGCAAGGAATCGGTGATCTACCTGGCCCTGGCCGATGACGACGACAGGAAGCTCATGGGCTTCTGCCAGCTCTACCCGAGCTTTTCCTCCCTGTCGCTCAAGCGCGTGTGGATCCTCAACGACATCTACGTCGCCGAAGACGCCCGCCGCCAGTTGGTAGCCGACAACCTGATCCGCACCGCCAAGAAAATGGCCAAGGAAACCCAGGCCGTGCGCATGCGCGTCTCCACCAGCGCCGACAACGAAGTGGCGCAGAAAACCTATGAATCCATCGGGTTCAAGGAAGACACCGAGTTCAAGAACTACGTGCTGCCGATCAGCGACGAGCTCTGATCGCCGAGTGTCCTGCGGGGAGGGAGCCGACTCCCTCCCCAAAATGAATGCCAACCCGACATTTATTCACACCGACATCCCCCGCTACAAAACCAAGGCGCTTTTCACCCCTCAGCCCGTATAATCCCGATCTTTCCGGCTTGTAAGAAAAACTACACCCGCTTGTAGGCTTACACGAAGTCATCCGCACAGGTCTGCCGAGTCAGACCGTCACCACAGGTGCCTCCATGGATTTCAACCCGCTCGACCTTATCCTGCATCTCGATGTTTACCTCGACCTGCTGGTGAATAATTACGGGCCATGGATCTACGCCATCCTGTTTCTGGTGATCTTCTGCGAGACCGGTCTGGTGGTGATGCCATTCCTGCCGGGTGATTCCCTGCTGTTCATCGCCGGCGCAGTGGCTGCGGGCGGCGGTATGGACCCGGTATTGCTGGCGGGCTTGCTGATGCTCGCGGCGATTCTCGGCGACAGTACCAACTACGTGATCGGGCGAACGGCGGGTGAAAAGCTGTTCAGCAATCCGAACTCGAAAATCTTCCGCCGCGACTACCTGCAACAGACCCACGATTTCTACGACAAGCACGGCGGCAAAACCGTGACCCTGGCGCGCTTCCTGCCAATCATCCGCACCTTTGCACCGTTCGTCGCCGGTGTCGCGAAGATGCCTTACCCGCGTTTCTTCGGCTTCAGCGTGTTCGGCACCGTTCTGTGGGTTGGCGGTCTGGTGACGCTGGGCTACTTCTTCGGCAACGTGCCGTTCATCAAGAAGAACCTGTCGCTGCTGGTGGTCGGCATCATCCTGCTGTCGCTGATTCCGATGATCATCGGCGTGGTTCGCAGCCGTTTCGGCGGCACCAAAGCCCAATCGCACTAAGCCGATGTGGTCGCTGAGCGCCTGGCGCCGCCGGCGCATTCTGGCCAGGCACCCGATTGCCGACGAACTGTGGCAGCGGGTGCGCCATCACCTGAGTTTTCTCGATGGCATCACGCCCGCTGAAGACCAGTGGCTGCGTGAAGCCAGCGTGCTGTTCCTCGAAGACAAACACCTGACCGCCCTGCCCGGCGTCGAGCTGCACCAGGAACAGCGTCTGCTGCTCGCCGCCCAGGCGCAATTGCCGCTTTTGCATCTCGGCGATCTGAACTGGTATCAGGGTTTCCACGAAATCGTCCTCTACCCCGACGACTTCCTCAGCCCCCAGCGCCATCGAGATGCCAGCGGCGTCGAGCATGAGTGGGACGGCGAACACAGCGGCGAAGCGTGGCAACAAGGGCCGATCATCCTCGCCTGGCCCGGCGTGATGGCCAGCGGTGGCTGGGAAGGCTACAACCTGGTGATTCACGAACTGGCGCACAAGCTCGACATGCTCAACGGTGACGCCAACGGCCTGCCCCCGCTGCATGCCGACATGCGAGTGAAAGACTGGGCCGAAGTGATGCAGGCAGCGTACGACGACCTCAATCGCCAGCTCGACCGCCATCCCGACGCCGAAACCGCCATCGACCCCTATGCCGCCGAGAACCCGGCCGAGTTCTTCGCCGTCACCAGTGAGTACTTCTTCAGCGCTCCGGACTTGTTGCACGAGGCTTACCCACAGGTGTATGCGCAGCTGCGGCTTTTCTATCGCCAGGATCCGTTGACCCGCCTGAAGCAACTTCAGGCCAGCGACCCGGTCTATCAGGCTCACGAGTAAAGGTCTGCACGACTTCCGGTACATGGCGTCCACGGCAGAATATGCCTATAATCGCCGCCACTTTTTGGTCAATCCGGCCAAGTGTTTTTGGTCAACTAACGGGGGCAAAGCCCAATGAGCTACAGCAAGATTCCGGCTGGCAAAGACCTGCCGAACGACATCTACGTCGCGATCGAGATCCCGGCCAACCACGCGCCGATCAAATACGAAATCGACAAAGACAGCGATTGCCTGTTCGTTGACCGTTTCATGGCCACCCCGATGTTCTACCCGGCCAACTACGGTTACATCCCGAACACCCTGGCTGACGACGGTGATCCCCTCGATGTGCTGGTCGTGACCCCTTACCCGGTTGCTCCAGGTTCGGTGATCCGCGCGCGTCCAGTCGGCATCCTGAACATGACCGACGACGGCGGCGGCGATGCCAAAGTCATCGCCGTTCCACACGACAAGCTGTCCCAGCTGTACGTGGACGTGAAGGAATACACCGACCTGCCAGCCCTGCTGATCCAGCAGATCGAGCACTTCTTCGCGAACTACAAGGATCTCGAAAAAGGCAAATGGGTGAAAATCGAAGGCTGGGACGGCGCTGACGCTGCCCGCGCCGCGATCACCAAGTCGGTTGCTGCCTACAAAGGCTAAGCCTCGCGACCTGCGAACGCTTGAAGAAAACCCCGGTTGATCCGGGGTTTTTTGTGCCTGCCTGATAAGTGCTTAAACGACTTGTTTATAGCGGCCTACAGAAAAGTTTTAGTGTGTGTAATTTCCCACAAGGGCGTCTTACATCCCGTCGCAAAATTTGCCCTGATTTTGAACGCAAGGTTTATTCAAACCGCTCTAGGCCGGTCGTAGACTCGTGTTTATGAGAAAGAACACTAGCGGTCCAAGATTCAAGGCACTCCTGGAAGCTGCGAACATCACCACCACGGGATTCGCAAAGTTCTGGGGCACGGAAGCCCAAAACGTTCATAACTGGTACACCCGGGGCGTACCCGCGTACCGCATGGAAGAAGTTGCGCGCCTGCTGTCCGTCAACAGCCAATGGCTGAAGACCGGCGAAGGCCCGAAAGACGCCCCGCACCTGCATACGGACTCGGGCGACATCCTCGATGCCCATGCCATTCGAGGCGTCTACACGGTGCTCGAAACCAACGACATCGAACTGCCGCTCTACAAGGAAGCCCCGACTGCCCCTGGTTCCGACAAGACCCACGTCATCAAGGACCCGGACCAAACCATACGCCTTCCCCGCAGCCACCTCGAAGCCCTGGAAATTCGTCACACCGATGCCATCTGCACCCACATGATCGGCAACAGCATGGCCGAGAAAATCGAAGACGGCTCAACCCTCGCCATCGACCGCGGCCTCACCCAGGTGGTGGACGGCGAAATCTACGCCATCGAACACGACGGCATGCTGCGCATCAAATACCTGCACCGCATGCCCGGCAACGCCCTGCGCCTGCGCAGCCACAACAGCGCCGAATACCCGGACGAGATCTTCCGGGCCTCACAGATCGAAGAGCAGAGGATTCATGTGTTGGGATGGGTGTTCTGGTGGTCGACGCTGGGCAAGCGGCGGCCGGTGGTGCCGTTTCTCTGATCCTGCTTCTGTCGTGAGGGGCAACCGGCCCGGATAGTCGGTACAAATACGGGATTTTTCATGGATAGAACGCTCTATCCCGCACTTCGCACTGGGAATCCCCAACAAAACTCAGTATCCTGCGCCCCACATTCGCGCATCGACCCGCCAAGCGGCCCAGATGACGCCTGACGCGGCAGACCACTGTCTGACCAAGTCCCACAGCCGGACGCAAGATCCGGATGTACGTTTTGAAGGCTGGCGCGGTTTACCAAAAATAAACCAAGCCAGTCCCCGAGAAGCCGGCCACAAGCCGGCTTTTTAATGCCTGCCAAAAGCCAATGCCTACCGTCCGAATTCAGAATCGCCGCTTGCCGGATACCAAACGCGCTTGTACCGTAAAGACAAACGTCATTACAGGTAATCCATCATGGCATCCATCAACATTCGTATCGACGACGAACTGAAAAAACGCGCCTTCGCAGAGCTGGAAAAGCTCGGGCTTTCGCCCTCAGAGCTTCTGCGCCAAACGCTTCAATACGTCGCGGACCGGGGCAAATTGCCGTTCAAAGCGGCATTGCTCAGTGAAGAGGATGAAGCGCTTATCGCCGTGGTCACTGAACGTCTTGCCGCTCCTCAGCGAGTCAAGGTAAGTCTGGATGACCTATAACCTTGAGTTTGATCGTCGTGCATTGAAGGAATGGAACAAGCTGGGCGATACAATTCGCGAGCAGTTCAAAAAGAAACTCTCCGAAGTTCTCGAAAATCCTCGCATAGAAGCCAACAGGCTTCGCGAGCTGCCAGATTGCTACAAGGTGAAGCTGAAAAGCGCTGGATATCGCCTGATTTATCAGGTGATTGATCTCGAAATTGTGGTGTTCGTAGTCGCTATCGGAAAGAGAGAGCGAGAGGCGGCTTATGACGCTGCACAGGATCGATTGTCGTCCCAACCCTGAGCCAGTTAATCATCAGGATCGATTCTGAAATTGGGGCAGCAACCTGCTGCCCCAATTACCGTCACGGATAACTGAACGACTTCACCAGCGTCAACTCCCCCACCGCCCGCATCGGCACCAGGAACGTCTCCATCTTCTCGCTAGGCGTCCCCTCTTCTGTAATCACCGTTACCTGCGCGGTCGTCAATGGCTGCACCGCCTCTTCCCCACCCTCGTCACCCCCGCGATACCCACCGCCAAAATAGTTCACATACACCAGATACTGCCCCTTGATCGGCGCCGGCATGGCGAAAATTTCCGGGCCGTAACCGGTGGTCACGTCAACGTCCAAAGCCGCGCCGTTGGGCGCGACGCGGTCGCCGTACCAGATATGCGCGCCGTCGGGTGTGATCAGGTGCAAATCGAGGTCGGTGCCGTCACTGTCCCACGCCAACAACACCCGCAGTTTCGCCGGAGTAGCGCCGCCGCTGGTGTTGAGGAACTGCGTGCGATGCCGTTGCTGGCCGTCGGGGCTGAGGACTTCGACGCTGTTGCTGCCGTTGGGGAAGGAGAACGGGCGGTCGAAGCGGCCGCTGTCGTCGATTTTCAGCGGCATGCTGACGCCGTTGACGATCAGGCGGCCGGGCTCTTTGTTTTTCGGTGTGGCTTTGATTTCGCCGCTGATGCGGGCGGTGTTGGCCTGGCCGATCGGGGTATTCACCGAGGAGGCCGGGTAGTTGACGGTCTGGCGGAAACTTTCGCCCTCGCCTTCGGGGGCGCCACTGCGCCAGCCGCCGACCGGGGTGTCGAGTTTGACGCTGTCGGCGGACATCGCCATCGGCAATGCATTGAGCGCGCAGAGCAACAGCAAGACCTGTGGATAACGGAATGTCATGGTCTATTCCAGCAAAAGGTGACGGGCGAGCCCTTCGATATAGGTTTCATCCTGGCCGTTGGGGTGTGCTTCAAAGGCCAGGTGCAGGTATTCGTGAGTCAGGTCGAGCCGATCCTGCAAGGACAGCACGCCGCGCACGTAGATGCGCTGGCGTTCGCGGTCGACGAAGGGGCGGCCGAAGGCGAGTTTGCAGACGGCGAACGTGCTGACTTCGTTGTAACCGGTTTCGCTTTCAAGCGTCGGACGCCAGCCGCGACGTTGCTTTTGCAGCCAGTCTTGTGCGGCGGGCAGCGCTTCACAGGACGCCACCGGGTTGTCCCAGCGACTGAGGCTCGCGCGCGGATAGGCGTGCAGCAAAATAGCGTCGTAACGCTGGCCGGCATTGGTTTGCTCGACGGCTTGCTGCCAGGCGAGTTTGTCGGGGCCGGGTTGATCGGAGTGATAGGTGACGGTGCTGCCGGCCAATACCAGGTCCGCCGTCCAAGCGGCGATGTTGCGAGATTCGGCGGAGGCCGGACGCGGTGCAACACGCTGGCGAATGCTGCTGTCGTCGATGCTCAAACATTCGCCATTGCGCGTGGCGTTTTGCAGCAGATACGTGCGGATCGCCACGGCTAACGCTTTCGCGGCTTCGGCCGGTTCAGGTTTGGCTTCACGCTCCAGCACACGGGCGACGTACTCTTCGCGATCCAGCCGAGCCACAAGCTTGTCGTTGAGCAGAAACAGCTCGCCGTCGCTGTGGATATCCAGCGCATTACCATTGGCGAATTCGACGCGGTAATCGCCCTGCAACGGGCCGGAGCTCACCACTCGATCACCGGCCAGAACCCGCGAAACCGGATAACGCGAGAACAGCCCGACCTCAACACAACGCCCCGCTTCCGCCGGCCATGATGCGGGCAACACCGTCGCTAACGCCGAACCATAATGCCGCAAAACCATCTGACTGGTGCCCCTGCCACCGGCCCAGATCGGCGAGCCATCCGCCGTCCACCCAGCGAACCCGCCCTGACGTGATTGCGGATCCTGATCGCCGAGCCAGCTCCAGGTTTTCACCCGCAAGCGCCCACCGAGTTCGCCGACGACATTGCCGTCCGCCGCGTTCAGCACCACGTCGAGCAGCACACGGCGCATCTGCTCCTGAGCCGGCAGCAAAACCAGAACCTTCAGCAAGTCAGCCACGGAAACCCGAGTAGCCGGTTGCACCGATGGCAAATCCAACAACCACGACGGCGCCTGTCGGGCTTGCCAATAGGTTCTCCAATCGCCAGCGGTTATGCCCAACCGCGCCGGCTCGAAATACAGCCCGCAGGATTTCACCAGCGCCTGATCACGCTCGATCTTCCCGCCCGCCGTGCAGCAATAAACCTCTTCCTTCGACTGCCCACGACATTCATAAGCCGGTTCCCGCGCACCGGTATCCACCAGCCACGCATAAACGAACACCTTCCACAGACTGCCCAGCGGTGTCTCCAGCGAAGAAGGCAACGGCTCGCGAGCGGTCAGTTGAGTGGTATTCAGCGACAGCAACTCACCCTTGTAGGCCACGCGCAACGGCTCATCCTGCGCCGTCGCCAGCGCAGGAATCACACACATCAGCAGCCAGACCAGCGGCCGGGTCATGTCAGTTGACCGTGACCTGACCAAGGGCCGCTTTCGCTTCGCGGGCCTGATGCTGCGGCGCGTAGACCTGAGTGAAGCGCACCGGCGGCAGGTTGAACTGGCCCTTCTGCGAGAACCGCACCAGATGCCGCAGGCGCAATTCACCGCTCAACGCATCCACCGGCACCGCGTAGGCCAGTTGGCCCGGCTCGAAACGCGCCTTCTCCAGCGCGGTCGGTTCGGTGCCGTCCTTGCCCTGCAACTTGATGCCCCACGTGGTGCGCTCAACATCCGCACCCGGCGGCAGCGGCACTTCGAGCATGCCGTAGCGCAACGGTTTTGGTGCTTTGCTGGTGAGGATCACCTCGTCCAGATACAGGCTGTCGCTGGACAGCGGTTTAGTGCCGACCGGCTCCAGTTTGAAGGTGAAGGCTTCGTCACCCGGCACCAGACGCGACAGGCGACGAGTGATGGTCACCGCCATCGGATCGACCGCCGGTTGCTGGGTCTGGTAACTCAGCGCGGCACGCAATGGACGCTCCTGAGTGCCCGATACCGACAACACGCTCGGCACCGGCGCAACACCCTGCCACGTCCAGTACATCTCGCCGGTCGTGCCGTAGTTTTTCTTCCAGCCTTCGCCCGGGGTCAGCGCGATGGTCGGCGAGGCCTGGGCGATGCTGCGTTGCAGCCAGGTCAGCGCCAGCGCACGTTCAAGGGTCGATTGCTGCGGCAACAGCCGTTGCAACAACGCCGTCGCACGAGCCTGATCGAACGGTTGCAGCGACAGGTTCAGCGCTTCGGCAAACGGCTGCGAACTGACCGACAAGCGCTGTTGCGCAGCGCCCAACTGACGATTGAACGCATCCGGCAAAGCGACTTTCGACTGCGTGGCCAACGATGCGGTCAAGACCCGCGCCGCCGCCAGACCGAGCGCCGAATCCGGATCGCCCATCACCAGACTGTCTTCGCCGTCGTCCATCAGCGTTTCGGCATTGCCTTCCCCGGCCTTGGCCAGATCCTCCATCAAACCGCTGAGCAGCGTGTTGACCGGCAGATGCATCTGCTTGGCGAAGGACAGAATCAACGCCCGTTGCAGCAACGGTGTATTCGGCGCCTGCTTGGCGTAAACCTCCAGCACCCGCTGCCAGTGCTCCGGCGGTAGGCTCAGGTCCAGCACCTGGCTGGCGTTCCAGTCAGCGTAATAGGCGTAAGCGGTGAGGAACGCATCCGGTTCACCGTCGAAACCCCACCAGGTGAAGCTCGCCGACGGCCCGGCCATTTGCACCAGGCGCAGACGGCTGTTCTGCATGATCAGGCGCAAGCGGTCGCGGATCTGCGGGCTCGACGCCAGCGACGGATAGGCGATGCTCAGCGGCAGCAAGCGGCTGGCGGTCTGTTCGACGCCGCCGTACGGATAACTGAGCAGATCGTCGAGGGCCGAACGGAACAGCGCTTGCGGGCTGTCATCCAGACGCAGGCGAATGTCGGTGGCGTCCGCCGGCAGGCTCAGCGGCGTGTCACCGCTGGCCACGTCGAGGCTCTGGGTCTGCGTCACTTGCCAGCCTTCGCCGGTCGCGGTCAGGCGCACCGCGAGGGCGTCGGCGGTTTTGCCGTCCTGCACCAGTTCGGCGGTCCATTCGCCGGTGGCCAGTGCGAAGGCCGGCAGCGGCAGGTAGTTGATGCCGTTGTTGAGGGTCACCGGCAGACGTTGTTCGGCGCCGGCGTAGTGCGTCACCAGTTCAGCCTTGACCGGTTTCTCGGCTTGGCTGAAGACGAACACACCGAGTTGCGGCTGATCGCCCTTGCGGAATTTGCTCGGCCCGCTCCACTTCAGGTACAGCGGTTTTTCCGAACGGACGAACTGCTTCTTCTGCCCGACCTGACCGTCATCGGCAATCGCTCGCGCGGTGATGCGCCAGCGGGTCAGCGAGTCCGGCATCTTGAAGGTGAAGCGGGTCTTGCCGTCGGCGTCGGTCAGCAATTCCGGCTGCCACGCAGCGGTGTCGACGTCTTCGCGACGCGGCCGCTCCAGCACTTTCACCCCGCGCTCGCTGCGGTTGGCCTTGCCCGGTGCGCCAGGGCTGCCCGGCAACGCCACGTCGTAGCTGATGAACGACAGGCTGGCGCTGGTGCGCACGTTGTTGCGGCGCGGGTGGTAGAAGAACTGGTCGATGGTCGGCGCGACTTCCGGTTGCAACGCATAGACCATTTCATCAACCACGCTGACCGTCAGGTGCGCCGGCACAGCCTTGCCGGCGAACTGCGTGGTCAGGTCGACCGTCACGGTATCGCCCGGCTGATAGGTCTCTTTGTCAGTCTTGATCGCCACGTCGATCTGCGGCGCAACAACCTTGATCCCGGCGTTCTGGAAGCTGTACTGACCGCCCTTGGTGTAGAGCACGGAGAACGTCAGGTTCGGCGCGAAATTGTCCTTCACCGGAATGCGTGCGCGGTATTGGGTGTCGCTGAGTTTTTCCAGTTTCAGCCAGTCGCCGCCCTTGGCCAACAGCGCGGTGGCTTCGACCTTGTCGCGCTCCAGCGACAGCAGTGCATCGCTGACTGGTTCGGGGAACGTGATCAGCGCCAGCGCTTCGTCGCCGGCCTTGTACTCGGGTTTGTCGAGGACGATTTCCACGGTGCCCGGCACAGCCTTGACGCCGTCGCCGGTGACCGAATGACCGGTCGCGCCAAGCACTCGGCCGTGCTGATCTTTCAGCGACAGGTTGTAGGTGCCCGGGCGATCAAAAGCCACGCTGAAGCCTTTGTCTTTCGCCGCCAGTTTGCCTTCGCCGGTGGTCTGGTCTTCGAGGCGAACCCAGCTGTAGCTGCTCGGCACAACGGCCTGCGCCTGTTGGCTGCCGCCCTCGTTGGCGAAGCTGAACGCGACCTTGTCACCGACCGCGCTGAAGCGCTGCGGCGCGCTCAGGCGGAAGCTGGCGGCGCCCCGGTCGATGAGGATTTCCTTAGTGGTCTTGACCCGATACGCCGCGCCATCGCTGGCGAACACGGTGAGCATGTAGCGGCTCGGTTTGTCGGCGGCTGGCAGGTCGAGGCTCGCATTGCCCTTGCTGTCGGTGGTCAGTTCGGTGCTGGTCAGTTCCACCGGGAATTGCCCGAGGTATTGCAGCTCGTTGTCGACCATCGACAGTTGCTGGGCGCGCAGGCTCAGGGTCAGTCTGGCGCTGGCCACCGGTTTGCCGTCCGGGTACAGCAGCACCAGGCTGCCCTTCACCGGTTCGCCGGTGCGGTAATCCTGCTTGGCCAGATTCAGCGAGATTTCGAAGTGCGGCTTGATGTACTCCGCCACCCGGAACGCGCTGCTGTAGGCCTGATCCTTGTAGTTGAAACGCAGCTCGTAACCACCGGCCACCGCGTTGTCCGGCAACTGGAAACGGCCCTGAGTACCGGCCTTGGAATCGAGTTTGAGATCGAGGCGCTGCAGCTCGGTGCCGGTCGCATCGAGCACGCTGACATTGACGTCCGCTGCACCCGGCAGCACCGAGTCCCGCGCATTCTTGAATTCGCGGCCAACGATTTTCAGCGACACCCAATCACCCGGGCGATACAGCGGCCGGTCGGTGAAAGCGTAGAGTTTGGTGTCGTAGATTTCGCTGTCGTAATAGAAGTTTTCCGAGACGAATACGCCGCCCTCTTCGTCCTCGCCGATCACGAACGAACGCTCGGGGCTGACGTGTTTCAGGCGCAGCAGACCATCGGTGTCGGTGGCGCCGCTGCTCATCACGCCGAGGCCGTCGGTCCACAGCACGTTGACCTTCGGCACCGAGCTGCCTTCGTGTTTGCGTGCGGCCCACACCAGCAATTCATCACCGGCAATCTTGCTCACCGCCACGGTGTTGGAAACGAACACCATGGTGGTCGCGCGGTACTTGCCGATCAGCGCTTCGACCAGATACAGACCCGGTTTCAGATTGCCCAACGGGATGTAGACGTTACCCGGCGCGACGCTGACGAACTCGCTGGAAGACCCGGCCAGATTGACGCCGGTCGGCGGCTGGATCGGTTTGGCCTGCCACAGCGGATAGCGGAACTGGCTGACCACCGGCAGGCCCGGAATCAGGGCGAACTGCGGTTGCGCGTCGTACGGCGTCGGCGCGGCGATGGCATTGCCCATCTTCAGCTCCGGCACTTCCTCGGTGACTTGCTGGCGCGACTCGTAAGAGAAGGCACGCTGCATCACCCGACGGGATTTGCGGTACCAGTTGTCCCACAGGTACGCCAGGGTGTTCGACAGGCCTTCGCCCTTGAACTGGCCGTCGCTGACCACGCGGTGCAGGTTCTTCTGGCGTTTGAGGAAGTCCAGCGGCTTGTCGATTTTGTACACGCGGATGTCGGCGCCGCCGTACGGTTCCATGCGGAATCGACGGTAGTCACGACCCGGCGCTTCGAGGCGCACCACTGCCTGTTCGTCGGCGGCGAAACTGCTGTCGGCCAGCAGGAAAAAGCTTTCACCGGACACCGGCGTGTAGCCGCTTGGCTCCACGGTGTCTTCGGCATTCACGGCCGAAAACGGCAGGGTCAACAGCAACAGAAAAGGCAGTAAACGCAGCATGCGGGCACCGGTCATTGGGAGAGAAAATTCAGTCGATAGACGCCGATGAAGTTGGGGTTGGCTGCGTCGGGTATCCATCGGGTGTCCTTCCATGTCATGAGTTGCTGCAGGCTTGCCGAACGCATGCCGTTGTCGGTTGGGGTGGTCGTACCGGTGTGATAGGCGATGTAGCGGCCCATCCAGATCATCAGGTGCTGGTCGTCGCCCTGATCGAAAAACATCAGATCGCCGGGGCGCGCCTGGGACACGTCGCGGCCGATCAGATGGCTGTTGAACTGAATCAGTTTGATCGCGTTGACGTAGGGCCCGACCTTGCCGCCGCCCTGTTGCCATTGCTGGGCGAGCTTGCGCTGGTCGGCGCTCAGGTCCAGCTCCGGCGGCAGGTAGCGATTGGACACGCCATTGCTGCGCAGCCATTTGTCGTCGTGGACTTTCAGCGCTTCGTTGGCGGCAAACCGCACCAGGCCGGCGCAATCCTGCTGATACCAGCGCGGGCTCGGGCCTTTGCTCAATTGTTCCTGGGCGATGCGCACGAACCAGGCGCGAAACACCTGAGACTGCTGCGGATCGAGGGCCGGAGCCTCAACGGCTCGGGCGCCGGCGCTGAGCAACAGCGCCAGCAAGCCGAGGCTGCGAATCAGTCTGGTCACAGCGCTTTCCACTCCAGCGGCAGCCATTGCCAGTGTCCGTCAGGCTCGCTGCCTTCCGGCAAAGTCAGGGCGTATTTGCCCATGCCGCCGAGGGTGCGCAGTTTCGGGATCAGGTAGGTTTGCGCGGCGTTGTAGAACACCGGCTCCATGTCCTGCGGCAGGCTGTCGAGGGTTTCCTGCCGGATCAGTTGCGCCATCGAATCCGGGCCGAAGTAGATCGGCATCAGCACGTCTTTCGGCAGTACGTCAGCCATCGGCGGGAAGCGTTTGTCGAGGGTGCCGAGGGCCTTGTCGACCAGTTTGTCGTCGAGGGAAAACAGCAGCGTCGAACCATGGCGCGCCAGGCTGACTTTCATGAACGCACGGCCGGTGATCGCGTCCGGATTCTCGGCTTCCTTGGCCGCGTACGAGCCGAAGTTAGAGCTGACCTGACGTTGCCAGCGATGGCTCTGGCCTTCCTGTTTCTCGACCACCGGGAACGCGTGCTCGTCGACCTTGCCTTCGTAGGCGCCGACCATCGAATCGAACAGCGTGCCGATATCCGCGTCGAGTTTGCCATTGTCTTCGTCGTTCAGGCTGGCCACTAGCAAGGGCGTGTACAGCCGCGAATCGGCGTACCAGCACAGGCCCGCCGCGCCAGCCACGTGCTCGGTGAGTTTCTGCGCCACCGCTTCTTCGGCGCCGAGTTTCACCAGCAACGGTTTTTGCGGCTCGGCCGCCACCGGCAAGGTCACGCAGGCGCTGGCGCCCAGCGGCATGGCTTGCCAGACCGGTTTGAAATCGAAGTCCGGCTGGTTTTCCAGCTCATCCATGGCCAGAAAGCTGTGCCAGCCCTTGTCGTCCATGTCGAAACGCAGGCCGGCGAAATTCGGGATGAAGCGCTGGTAACCCATGGCCAGGACGCTGGAATTGACCGACAGGCGCTGTTTGGTTTCAGGTGTTTTGGCCGTGAGCCCGAATGCTTCGGGGAACAGTTTTTCGCCGTTGAGCAGCGCCGCCAGCGCTTGCGGCGAGACGTGGCCGGATTCCTCCGAAGCACCACTTTCCGGGTCGTAGAATTTGGCCGGGTTGGACAGCACCACCAGTTTGTCGCCACGGGAGGCGAACAGCAGGGATTTGCCGGCGTTGTAGGTCAGCTGATACAGCGGCACTTCGTCGCCGCCGACTTTCAGGGTGCTGAGCACGCTCAGTTGCGAATCATCCAGCGCGACTTTCGCCAGCGGCTCCAGCACTTTGGCCAGCCCGCCGCGATCCATCACCAGCAGGAAATCCTTCAAGCGACCATCGGCGCCGCGCCACAACGCCACGTCTGCCGGTTGATCGAAGAGCTGCTCGATCAAGCTGTCCTGCAGCTTCAGGTCATGCTCGTAGATGATCCGCCGCAGACTGCCGATCAGCCCGAGGCGGTCGGCGTGGGTTTCGTAATAGAAGACGAAATCCTCGGTGAGCGTGGCCTTGAGGAACGGCACCGTCAGCAGGTCCTTGGGCAACTGGCTCAGGGAGCGGGTTTCCAGCAGCGCGTCCGGGCGGCTCAGGCCGAGCTTGTCGCTGGCCAGTTCCGCCGGTGGCGCCTTGGGTTTGTGCATCAGCCAGCCGAGCCCGCCCGCCACGCCGGCGACAAGGCACAGCCCGACCGCCAGTAACGGCCAGCGCCGGGAAGGTTTGCCGGCAGGTGTTACGGCGGCCGGTGCAGCAGTGTTATCGCTCATCTTTCCAGAACCCGAGTTCATCCGTGGCGGGATGCTTAATAGTTGAAAGTCTTGACCAGCAGCAGATCACCGATGGCCCGCAGGGGCACGATGAACGTTTCGCGTTTTTCGTCGACGGTGTTTTCGTTGAGCACCAGCGTGATCTGCGAGGTGATCACCTCGTTCTGGTTGCTGGTCTCCTCGAAGTTATAGCCGCCGTTACCGAAGTTGCCCCAATAGTTGACGTAAACCAGATAGGTGCCGTGCAGCGGCGCGGTCATGGTGAACATTTCCGGGCCGGGGCCGTCGACACCGTCCGGATCGAGGCCGCCGCCGTTGCTCATCGCCGGACGCGCCCAGAAGGCGTGCTGGCCGTCAGGCGTAATGACGTGCAGGTCGAGTTCGGCTTTAGGGTCGTCCCAACCGAGCACCACGCGGATCCGCGCCGGCGTGCGCAAATTGTTGGCTTCGTAGAATTGAACGCGCTTGAGCGGCTGGCCGTCGGCGCTGATCACTTCGACGCTGTTGGAGCCGGCGCCGAACGCATACGGCCGGGCGAAACGCCCATCGTCGTCGGTGTACAGATTCAGTGGATTGCCATTCACTGCCAGGCTGTGGGGCGGACGCAGATGCCCGATCGCCTTGAGCTGGCCCTGGATCATTGTGCGATTGCGCTGGATGCCGCGATCGATAGGCGGCGTGGGATAGGCGACTTGCGGGTTTTCCGTGCGATCAAGCAGCCCGTGATAGCGCCAGCCGCCAACAGGCTCTGACAGCTCCGCACTCGGCGCTGCCAGCAGCGCGGGCGCGCAGGCGAACCCGATCAGCAGCAAAAGAAGTGAATGCATGTGATGCCTCCTGCCATGCCTGACGAAACCTTGCACCCGATCCTCGGTACTTCACAGCGGTGAAAACTGCGTTTCGTCTGAAAGACCCGTGACTGTCGGGTCGTAGAAGGCGCGAAGGTTAGCGATTCGGCAGTTTTTTAACAATCGGATACATGTGGATTTGCGGTGGGAATCACGCACATTGACGGGGCGTGAGCCGAATAGCGGACTTATTCGGCTCACAAAATGAGCCGAATAACTTTCGGGCCAGACAAGACCGATATCGACACCATGATGAAACGGCCACAACACCCCGCTCATTTGCCCATACCCCCCCTATCTGCTAGTGTCGCGCCGGTTTAACGTCAACCGGAATTAGCCGCCATGGCCCGCAAAAAAGCTGCACTGGATTTCGAACAGTCCCTCGCCGACCTGCAAACGCTGGTGGAGCGTCTGGAGAACGGTGAATTGTCGCTGGAAGACTCGCTGACCGCTTTCGAGCAAGGCATCGGCCTGACCCGTGACTGCCAGGCGGCGCTGGCCCAGGCCGAGCAGAAGGTCCAGGTGTTGCTGGAGCGCGATGGCGAACTCGCCGAGGAACCCTTCGACGCGGATCAGCCAGAATGATTGCAGCGTATTCGGCCACCAGCCAGGCGCGGGTTAACGCGTCACTGGAAACCCTGTTCAACGCCCCGCTGCCAGAACTGGCGCGCCTTTATGAAGCCATGCGCTATAGCGTGATGAACGGCGGCAAACGCGTGCGTCCGCTGCTGGCGTACGCGGCGTGCGAAGCCCTCGGCGGCAAGGCCGAACAGGCCAACGGCGCGGCGTGTGCGGTTGAGCTGATCCACGCGTATTCGCTGGTACACGACGATTTGCCGGCGATGGACGACGACGATCTGCGTCGCGGCCAGCCGACCACTCACAAGAAATTTGACGAAGCTTGCGCGATCCTGGCCGGCGACGGCTTGCAGAGCCTGGCGTTCAGCGCCCTGCTCGACCCGCGCCTGAGCGACCTGAGCGCGGACATCCGCCTGCAACAGGTCACAGCGCTGGCGCACGCGGCAGGCCCGGCCGGCATGGTCGGCGGTCAGGCCATCGACCTCGGTTCGGTCGGCCTCAAGCTTGATCAGAAAGCCCTGGAACAGATGCACCGGCACAAGACCGGCGCGCTGATCGAAGTCAGCGTCAAACTCGGCGCCCTGGCCAGCGGCCGTGCCGAGAAGGATGAACTGAAGTCCCTGCAGACTTATGCACAGGCCATCGGTCTGGCATTCCAGGTGCAGGACGACATTCTCGACGTCGAAAGCGATACCGAAACCCTCGGCAAACGCCAGGGCGCCGACATTGCCCGTGACAAGCCAACTTACCCGGCCCTGCTCGGCCTCGACGCCGCCAAGGCTTACGCGCTGGAACTGCGCGATCAGGCCCTGCACGCGCTGCGACCGTTTGACGCGGCTGCCGAGCCGTTGCGCGATCTGGCCCGGTATATCGTCGACCGGCGCAACTGAAGGCTTATCTGCCAAAAAAGACCAACGCGTGGGCAGGGGGCGATGCATCAGGTAAACTGCCGCATCTTTTATACCTATAACGATTCGCCTGATGCCCACGACGTTTCATGAGATTCCCCGCAAGCGCCCGACCACGCCCCTGCTCGACCGCGCGAACACGCCGGACGGCCTGCGCCGGTTAGGCGAAGCCGAGCTGGAAACCCTGGCTGATGAGTTGCGCCTGGAATTGCTCTACACGGTCGGCCAGACCGGTGGGCATTTCGGTGCCGGCCTGGGCGTCATCGAGCTGACCATCGCGTTGCATTACGTCTTCGACACCCCGGACGACCGGCTGGTGTGGGACGTCGGTCATCAGGCCTATCCGCACAAGATCCTCACCGGTCGTCGCGAGCGCATGGAGTCTTTGCGCCAGAAGGACGGCATCGCCGCCTTCCCGCGCCGCTCCGAGAGCGAGTACGACACCTTTGGTGTCGGCCACTCCAGCACCTCGATCAGTGCCGCGCTGGGCATGGCCATCGCCGCCCGCCTGCAGAACAGTGATCGCAAGGCCATCGCGGTGATCGGCGACGGTGCACTGACCGCCGGCATGGCGTTCGAGGCGCTGAACCATGCGCCGGAAGTCGACGCCAACATGCTGGTGATCCTCAACGACAACGACATGTCGATCTCGCGCAACGTCGGCGGGCTGTCGAACTATCTGGCGAAGATCCTTTCCAGCCGCACTTACGCGAGCATGCGTGAGGGCAGCAAGAAAGTGCTGTCGCGCCTGCCCGGCGCCTGGGAAATCGCCCGCCGCACCGAAGAATACGCAAAAGGCATGCTGGTCCCCGGCACCCTGTTCGAAGAACTGGGCTGGAACTACATCGGCCCGATCGATGGCCACGACCTGCCGACCCTGATCGCCACCCTGCGCAACATGCGCGATCTGAAAGGCCCGCAGTTCCTGCACATCGTCACCAAGAAAGGCAAAGGCTTCGCCCCGGCGGAAGTCGACCCGATCGGTTACCACGCCATCACCAAACTCGAACCGCTGGACGCCCCGGCCGCTGCGCCGAAAAAGGCCGGCGGGCCGAAGTATTCCGGCGTGTTCGGTGAATGGCTGTGCGACATGGCCGCTGCCGACCCGCGCTTGGTGGGCATCACCCCGGCGATGAAGGAAGGCTCGGATCTGGTGGCGTTCAGCGAGCGTTTCCCGCTGCGCTACTTCGACGTGGCGATCGCCGAGCAACACGCCGTGACCCTCGCCGCCGGCATGGCTTGCGAAGGCGCGAAACCGGTAGTGGCGATCTACTCGACGTTCCTGCAACGCGGTTACGACCAGTTGGTGCATGACGTCGCGGTGCAGAACCTCGATGTGCTGTTCGCCATCGACCGCGCCGGTCTGGTGGGCGAAGACGGCCCGACCCACGCCGGCAGCTTCGACCTGTCATTCCTGCGCTGCATCCCGGGCATGGTCATCATGACCCCGAGCGATGAAAACGAACTGCGCAAGATGCTTACCACCGGCCACCTGTACAACGGCCCGGCGGCGGTGCGTTACCCGCGCGGCACCGGCCCGAACGCGACCATCGAAAAAGACCTCGAACCGATCGAGATCGGCAAGGGTGTGGTGCGTCGCCAAGGCAGCAAGGTCGCCTTGCTGGTGTTCGGCGTGCAAATGGCCGAAGCCCTGAAAGTGGCCGAGACGCTGGACGCGACCGTGGTCGACATGCGTTTCGTCAAGCCGATGGACGAAGCGCTGGTACGCGAGATCGCCAACAGCCACGATCTGCTGGTGACCATCGAAGAAAACGCGATCATGGGCGGCGCCGGTGGCGCGGTCAGTGAATTCCTCGCCCGCGAGAACATCCTCAAGTCGGTGCTGCACCTGGGCTTGCCGGACGTTTATGTCGAGCACGCCAAACCGGCGCAGATGCTGGCCGAATGCGGGCTGGATGAAGTGGGGATCGAAGCGGCGGTGCGTGAGCGCCTGGAGTTGCTCAGCCGCTAACTCGCTGGATACACGCAAAACCCCATGTGGGAGATTCTATGTTGCAGGGGAACCCTGCAACCTTAAATTCGGTTGGTATTCGCTCTGGTTTTTCATGAGGGCGAATGCCACCCGGCAAAGCTTGCGGGCGAGGATGACCAAGGCTTGGGTTCTGGCTAGA